>NZ_CAMXCK010000001.1:0-982461 GCF_947179105.1 Commensalibacter communis | reverse complement strand
AGTCTGATCCTAAACAGTCTGATCCTAAACAGTCTGATCCTAAACAGTCTGATCCTAAACAGTCTGATCCTAAACAGTCTGATCCTAAACAGTCTGATCCTAAACAAGTCCAAATCAAAATGGGTGAGTATTTATTTTATGCCTCTGGGTGTCAGACCTGTCATACTGCAGATAATGGAAAGTTTCTAGCTGGAGGCAGGGGGTTTAAAATTAAAAATCAAGGAACTGTTTATGCGTCCAATATTACACCTGACCCAGAAACAGGTATTGGTCGGTATACAGATGATGAATTCGTCAGTGCCGTACGCGATGGTGTTGGATATAAAGGAAGGTCTTTAAATCCTGTGATGCCATATTCTGCTTATCGTTTAATGGATAGGGATCAAATATTGGCGATAAAAGGTTATTTAGATCAGCAACCTGCTGTTCGTAATAAAGTAACAAAAGGAAATATGACTGTTTCTGCAGGAAATCAGAATAATAATGTCAATGATGATAGTTTCGAAGAAGACCCACAAAAATCAGCCAAGTGGAATAGAGGTAAATTTTTAGTAGAAGGTCCAGGACATTGTGCTTCTTGTCATTCATCAGTTAATGGGGCACAGGGTAAAACCACCAATTATTCAGGATCAACATATAATGGATGGGTTGCTTATAATATATCTTCTGATGGGGATACGGGCATAGGATCTTGGAGTGACAAAGATCTGCAACAATATTTATCCAAAGGATATGTTGAAGGGCATGGTGCTGCTGTTGGTCCAATGGCGAAAGTGATCAATGATGGGTTATCACATTTAAGCCAAGAGGATATTCGTGCAATGGTTATCTATCTACGCTCCCTATCTCCTCAGGAAAAAGGAGAAGCACCAGCAAATATTCCAGTTGAAGAGTTGAAAAATACGGAGCCAAGTCACAGTCATGGCAGCCATCTTTTTGCTGCTTTGTGTGCCAGTTGCCATTTGGATAATGGTGCGGGAAGGCAAGGTGAATATGAAAGTCTATGGGGATCAAAGACGGCGACATTGACTCAAGGAACCAATCTGATCAAAGTTATTTTGGAAGGTTCAGAATTAAAAGATTCGAAACTTGGGTCTTTTTCCATGCCAGGTTTTAAAGATGGTTATAGTGATCAAGATATTGCGGATATTGCCAATTACGTGATTGCACATTTTGGAAATAGAAATGGACATGTTACGGTCGAACAGGTTAAAAAAGAGCGTGCTTTGTTAAATATGAAATAAATAAAGCTATATCTTCACAAGGAACCTATAATGTTAAAAAAGACTCTTTTAGTTACAGGATTATTGGCACAATTTTCATTGGCACCAACTGTTTTCGCTATGAGTTGTAGTAACCCTATTACTGCATATGATAAAACCTATTGTGCATCATTAAAAATGACTCAACTGGATAAAGAAATCAATGAGCAATATGGAAAAACAATCAAAGTTTTAAAAGCAGATCAAAAACAAGAAGTCAAAAAGACGCAAATCCAATGGATCAGAGCTCGTGATAAAGAATGCTCTAATGGTGGTACTGTGGCTGTAAATTGTGTAAATGATAAAATGATAGCACGCATTGAATTGTTGAAATCAATTGAAAGAGAATGTAAAAACTCTGGTTGTGATAAGGCATTATTATCCAAAGTTGAGTAAGTATTATTTCAAATTTATAAAGACACCGATATAATTTTTTCCTATCATCGCAATTGCTTTTCACAAGCATTATTTGATTTTTAAATTGTGTGTTTTTATTTCGAAGACAGTAAATAATTTGCGATGATATCTTATTTTATCAATATGAAAATAATGATTGTTAATAAAAATTCTTCAATAATATTCATTATAGTAATAATCTATATTGTCATAAATAACACACCTTCGTTGCCTTTTTTTAATATTTAAGAAATTATCGATAAATCTCATTGTTAATATTGAAATCGTAATATAATAAAACTGTAATCTTATCTTAATGAGACATTCATTGTTATTCGTGATGATTGTTCTTTAAAATAATTGATATAATTTTTACTTATAACGATGAGTTTATCATGAATTTAAAGTTTTCTTTTCCGTCTTCTTGCATTGCTAGCTTATTATTTATTACACCGTTACTGTGTTTTACGGATGCTTCTTTGGCGCAAACAACGGCATTAAATACTCCAAGATTACAGGGAATGGATAATTTTCGTGATCTTGCAGGAACTGATACAGCTTATACAACTGCTCATAACGGGGTAATGAAATCTGGAGTTTTCTATCGTTCTAATGCAATCACGCCTGTTGGTAACGATTTAAGTATAATGGAAAAATTAAATATAGGCACAGTTATTGATCTTAGAACTGACGCTGAAATTGCTGGCACACCAGATACTATTCCGTCTGGTAGTTCTTATCATCATATTGATATTATCGGAGGCAAGCAAAGTCTTGTGACACTTGATCTTCAAAATTTGACGGCTGATCAAGTGAATAGGGGTATGCAAAATACAGAACGTAGTTTTGTTACAGATCCACGTGCAAGATTGGGTTTTGGTGATGAACTGAGAATATTAGCAAATGCTGAGTCTGCTGCTGTTTTTCACTGTACAGCAGGTAAGGATCGCACGGGTTGGACTGCGGCTGTATTACAATCTATTGCTGGCGTTGACAGCAAGGACATTATGTCTAATTATTTAGCAACCAATGAGTATAGTGGCGAGCGTATTAATGCAACTGTAGCGAAGATGCCAACCGCAGTGCAAGGTGCATATCGCACAATTTTATCGGTTGATAAAACGTGGTTAGAAGCAGGGTTTGATCAAGTTTCCCAAACTTATGGCAGTATGGAGAATTATCTTAAACAAGGACTTGGTTTAGATCAAGCCACTATCTATGTATTGCGTGGAAAGATGGTGCGTTATTTATCCTTGCCTGGTCAAGAAAATTTTAAAGGCAATGCTGCTTCTGGTGCTAATCTATTAAATGCATTACAAGGTACTGCTTTGTCAGGGGCTTACACAAATTACAATTATTATCTTCAATCCGCAATCGATCAAGGTACGTTGAACGGTTTGGAAATGCGTGTCGGTGGACAAGTTTACGCTGATGCAGCAAGCTATTTATTGCGCCAGCCTTCTAAAATGAATGATATGTTAATGCCTTTAACAACAGGCAGAGGAATGAAAAACGGTGAAACTGCTTTTTGGATGCAGGGGCTCAGTAATTATCTCAGCACAGATTCAAGAAATGGGTTTAATTCCAGTAATGAATATACAGGTGGGACAGTTTTTGGATTAACGCATCGTTTTAATCAGAAACTATCTGTTAACGGTGGGTTGGGTTATAATTATGGTAATGTCAACAGTAATGGTGGACGGGTTACAACCAATAGTGGCTTTGTTACTTTAGGTGGCAACTATGCGTTTAAAGGGCTTGATAACTCTGGCGCATGGATAAGAGCGCAAGCGAATATTGGTTACGTCAATTATCAAAGTGAACGCCAATTAGGGAATGGTTTCAGCTCAACGAAAGGCAATACTAGTGGTGCGTATTACAGCGGTCGTGCGATGGCAGGGTGGTTGTTCAAAGCCAATGCATTCACCATTGATCCATCGGTTGGAATACAAGTGACCAGCCTGCATTTAGGTCGTGTTCGCGAAAAAGGCAGTGAGCTGGCATTAAATATGTCTAGGTTTGACAAAATCCAACCCAGCTTGGTTGCGAATGTTGATCTCAACTTTAATCCATTACATTCGGGACAATGGAGTTTCACACCAGGGATGACTTTGGGTTATGAACGTATTCTAAGCAATGCCAGTGTCAATCAATATGGCAGTATTTACGGAGTTGGTGTTAAACAATATTCAGCGTTTAATAGTCCAAATATCTACAAGGCGGGCGCACATTTGACGGCTCAAAGAGGTCAGTGGTCTTTTAATATTAGTGCAGATTACTATGGTGCTGGACTAAACAGTCATGGTGTCAATGGAATGCTTGGAACAACATTAAATTTTTAACTAAATAAAAAAATAATCCGATACCGTTATGTATGATTTATGACGGTATTGTGATTATTTTTTGAATTTTATATTTCAATAGATTTTTTTCGGACTAAATTAACACTGCTAATGGCTATGAAAATTAATATAACGCCAATAAATTGTAAAAGCGTTATGTGTTCATCAAGAATAAAATAAGCAAAAGCAATTGCTGCGGGCAACTCCAACGCGGATAAAACGCCCCCAATACCCGCTGTGATTTTTGGCATACCTTTGGCAAAGAGTAACAAAGGTAAAACAATCGCAAAACAAGCAATCATCATTCCCCATTTTAAAGAGAGTGGAATGATAGTGAAATTAATTGACCATCCCCAAAGAAGACTGATAACGATAAATGCACCCAAAGAAATATAAAATGACCTGCCCACAGCAGAGGCTTGGGGGGCTAAATTATTGGTAACCATAATCGTGACTGCATAACAAACCCCTGACATAAAGCTGAGGAACAATCCAAAAGGAGAAATGACAATCGTTGTATTGATAAGATTGGCTGTAAAAACCGTTCCCACCAGAACTACGATGATAGAGATGATTTGTATCGGGTTTGGGACAACTTTTTTAAAAATAAAATCGAGAACAGATGTAATCCATACAGATTGCATCAGCATGACCGCTGCAATGGCTACGGATACATATTCTAATGATGTAAAATAAAAAGAGTTTGTTAATGCCAAGGCAGTACCAGACAGAATAAGACTTCTCTTTGCGCTGGAGTTTAATGGTGTTCCATTGGTTTTTATTTTCTTTGTGCTAATGAAATAGAGTATGCCCAAAGCAAGGCAACCAAAGAAGAATTGGAAAAAGAGTATATTTGCTTCGGTGATCCCATCTTGTTTAGACAGTTTAATCAAAGAAGCTGGCAACCCATAGCTGATGGTGCCGAGGAGGACTAGAATAATACCTTGTAGCTTTGCAGACATTGTTTATATATCAATCTAACTTATTGAGCTGAGAAATATCAGGGGGTATGTCCTGAAGAGTCTGGGCATTAAATTGTGGATAGACCGTAAAGTCAAATTCTTTGGGTAAGATTTTTTCAAAATGCTTGCGTAGTGCTTGATGATTGTTTTTGAGATTTTCTTTGTTACAAAGCTTATAACTCAATTCTATATTTTCTAATAAGAACTCTATTCTTTCTTGATTATTGAATTTATCAAAAAAAGGTAAAATCGTTGAATTACAACGTTCAAAGGCAACATCATTAGATGGAGAGCGAGAGTAATAAAATGTCATTAACTGATTGACTTGTGTTTCCCATTCTGTGTTATCGGAGAAAGTAAAAATTTTTCTCCAACTGTATGAGTCTATAATAAATGAGCGACTATAAATTATATGTTTACAAATAACCTTGTAATAATCTGTTAGATTTTCGTGAACAAACCAGCCAAATAATAAACATAAATGATCTTGTGGGCATGCTTGTCTAATTAATGTTTGGGTACTTTGAGATAACAAAAGAAAAAAGCTCTTTTTGAGTTGAGATAAGTAAATTATCAAGTATTGAATAATTAGTTTTGAGTTTGAGACGTTGCTAAAATAATCTGTTTCTTCAGAAACAAGTTTGTAAATTTCAGAAGGATAACGTTGTATCAATATAATCAATATTTGCCGATTAAGGAAACGGTTTCTATGACATTCTTCATTTTCAAGTTTAAATGTTAATTTCCATAATGAGCGATATAATTTTAATTCAACTTCTAGAGGTAATTTATTAAGGTATCGATCTTCTATATAACGTTTAATGTTGCTTTGTGTTATTAAAATATTTTGTGCTTCAGATAACTCTTCTAAGATTGTAGGAATAATTTTATCAGTATAAAAAGGTGGTTTTGATAATACGCTTTCAAGTGTATTGCGAATAAGCGCTCTGGTGGTTTCTTTATTGGGTTTATAAAGTTGTAACCCATCACTCAGGATTGGATGAGCGCATAAATGACGTTGTTTTTGTAAATATTTTAAGTTTTCAAAGTTTGCATGATTAATAAGCTTCGTATGTTTTAAAACTTCCTCAAGGATTTGAAGCTCCCAAGCAGAGGATTTATTATTTTTATCTTGCTCAACTTTGATTTTTTGCAATATTTGAGCCGCATTTGGATCATTATATAAATCAATTAAATGTTGTAAGCGTAAAACGATATCGCAGACTGTAACCGACCACAAAGTCACTACAGCAGATCGATATGCCCCGATTTGATAGGTCATCATGACTTCTTGGAAATATAATTTTGTTTCTTTAAAATGAATATTTTCTTGTAATGATTCAATGTCAAATTTATCCATGTCATTTTCTGCCTTTATATCCCGTATTTTATTAATATATCATTATATTTAAAATATGCATTTTCAATCAGATAATTATACAAATAATCACTTGATTTTTTGGAAAAATTCTTTCATATAAACTCTATCGAGATTGCTCGATAAATTCACACGTAAAGTTTTTGCCACTGGTGCCTGCAATATGGATCGGCGCTTTACGGAGGTTTAACCAGAAAGAAAGGAAGCACGTCAAATGGCGATGCCACATTTTACCTTACGTCAATTATTAGAAGCTGGTGTTCATTTCGGACATCATACCCGTCGTTGGAACCCAAAAATGGCTCCATTTTTGTTTGGGGTTCGTAATCAGGTTCATATCATCGATTTGCAACAAACCGTTCCTATGTTGGATCGCGCATTAAATGCAGTTCGTGATACCGTTGCTAATGGTGGACGTGTTCTTTTTGTTGGAACAAAACGTACAGCAGCAGAAAGCGTTGCTGAAACTGCAAAACGTTGTGGTCAATATTATGTAAACCATCGTTGGTTGGGCGGAATGCTGACCAACTGGAAAACAATTACCAATTCAATTAAACGTTTACGTCAAGTTGAAGAAACCCTTGATGGCGACACAGCAGGTTTGACAAAGAAAGAAGTTCTGCAATTAACACGTGAACGTGAAAAATTGGAACGTTCTTTGGGCGGTATTAAAGAAATGGGTGGTCTTCCAGACATTCTTTTCATTATCGACACCAACAAAGAAAAATTAGCTGTTCAAGAAGCAAATAAACTTGGTATTCCAGTAGTTGCGATTTTGGATAGTAACTCTGATCCAGCAGGAATTACTTATCCTGTTCCTGGTAATGATGATGCATTACGCTCTATCAATCTTTATTGTGAGTTGATTTCTGGTGCAGTTCTTGACGGTATTTCTGCTGAACTTGGTGCTTCTGGTGAAGATCTAGGCGCTTCAGAAGAGTTACCTCCTGAAGTCATGATGGAAACTGTTTCTATCGAAGAAACATCAGAAATTCCTGCTTAATTATCATAAGTTATCAGAATTTTGATTTGATATAGGCAAAGCCATCGGCTTTGTCTGAATAGTGATAAGTGGGCGTCTCGAATTGATCGGGACGCTTCTGCATTTAAAAAAGAGGACGATTATGGCACAAATTACAGCCGCGTTAGTAAAAGAATTACGCGAAAAAACCGGTGCTGGTATGATGGATTGTAAAAAAGCACTGAACGAAACCGCTGGGAATGTCGAAGAAGCAATCGATTGGTTGCGTACAAAAGGTCTTGCAACAGCTGCTAAAAAATCGGGTCGTGTTGCTGCTGAAGGTCTTGTTGGTGTTGCAACAGCTGGTAATAAAGCTGCGGTTGTTGAAATCAATGCTGAAACAGATTTTGTTGCACGTAATGAACAATTCCAACAATTTGTTGAAGATGCAGCAAAAGTTGCATTAACAACAGGTGACGATGTTGAAGCATTGAAAAATGCGACAATGGAAAATGGTAAAACAGTTGCTGAAAACTTAACCACTTTGATCGCAACCATTGGTGAAAACATGACCATCCGTCGTGTGCGTGTATTAGAAGTTGGTAATGGTGTCGTGGGCAGCTATATTCACGGTGCATTACGTCCAACTGTTGGTAAAATTGCCGTATTGGCTGCATTAGAAGCTCCAGCAGCATCAGCTGATCTTGAAGATTTAGGTCGTAAAATCGGTATGCAAGTTGCAGCAGTTCGCCCAATTGCGTTAAAAATTGAAGAAGTTTCTTCTGAAGAATTAGAACGTGAAAAAGCGATCTTTGTAGAGCAAGCTCGTGCTTCTGGTAAACCAGACAATATCATTGAAAAAATGATCGATGGTCGTATCCGCAAATTCTATGAAGAAGTTGTGTTGCTTGAACAACTATGGATCCATGACGGCGAAAGCAGAGTTAAAGCTGTAATCGACAAAAGTGGTTCTAAACTTGTTGCTTTTGAACGCTTCCACCTTGGTGAAGGCATTGAAAAAGAAGAATCAGATTTTGCTGCTGAAGTTGCGCAAGCCGCTAAAGGTTAATCTGTTTTTAAAGAAAGGAGAGGAGATTCATGCTTGAATGGTCTTCTCCTTCTATTATCCTAAGCACACGACATTATGGTGAAACTGACGGAATTGTCAGTCTCTTATCTTTGGATCAAGGATTATGTCGTGGTTTAGTACGAGCTATGGGGGCTCGAAAAAATACCTCTATTTGGCAAATGGGCAATTTTGTTGCGGCTGAATGGTCAGCAAGATTGTCAGATCAGTTGGGACATTTTAAAGGGGAGTTGGTCAGAGCCAATTTTGCTTCTATCTCACCCTTTCCATTTGCATATTCAATTTTATCTTCAATCTGCTCGGTCGCAGAAAGTAGCTTGATTGAAAGACAACCCGTCCCAGATATCGCACGATTATTATTCAAAATACTGACCTTTTTAAGTTTAGATCCTCAAGAAGCAGAACAAAAAGCGATGCCACAACTTCTTCGTTGGGAAGTTTTATTGTTGGCTGAGCTTGGTTATGGTTTAGATTTTTCTGTTTGTAAAGAATATGGAGCAGACAAGGCTTATTGGGTATCTCCTAAAACAGGGAAAGTTGTAACAGAAGAAATGGCTGGCGAATGGAAACCTCGTTTACTCCGTCTTCCTTTGTTATTTATTGATGACACTGACGAAGGCAATCTTCAAGATTGGTATGATGGGTTGCTTTTGACTGGTTATTTTTTAGAGAAACACGTGTTTTATCTGAAAAATAAACCTCTACCCAATGCTAGACGATTACTTACAGAGAAAATTAATCAATTACTCTGAGTAAGTAAGACGATATTATCTAGTAACCTCAAAAACATGATCATCAGTTACTAGAATAAATCATTATGTATAATTGTTTTTGCTATTTAAATGAAGTATGACTTCGACAGATTCTAGTCCAATTAAATATTCTTGGTGTTGCTCTGCACAAAGTTATTGATAACCTTGTTTTGAGCTTAATATTGAAAGGGGCTGTAATTCAATAGCATAATTTTTATTAATTAATGCATTTTGCCCATGGATAAAGACCATATTCAATCATTTTTTTTCGCATATAATGCTTATTTATTTTGAATAAATTATCACATTGAATGAACTCTGTAATGATAGACAAACAATTGTTTTTACATTTAGAAACTCGGTAAGCAGATAATGAGGACATTTTAACTAAATGTTATTTTCGTTTCGACAATATGACTATTGATAATATCGATCAGCAAACTTATAACTTGGAAATACAACAGCTATTCATAAATTGAACGTATTCATCCATTCCTTTTCTTTTGTAATAAAGCTATCGTTATTATACAATAATATTAAATTAGGAAAAGATGATGGTTGCTGTTCAAGATACCAAAACATTACTCGTCAAAGAAAAAGATTATGGCACGACTGCACATGGTGAAACTGTAAAAGAATTTACATTACAAAATATTCATGGCGTAGAGGTGAAATTTATTACCTATGGTGGGTCAATTACCTCTGTCAAAGTGCCTGATAAAAACGGTAATTTTGAAAATGTAATCCTTGGTTTTTTAAGTCTTCAACAATATGAAAATGATCCAGGAGCTAGGCCTTATTTTGGTGCATTAATCGGGCGTTATGCTAACCGTATTGCAAGGAAATTTTGCCTTGAGGGGAAAGAATATAGTCCTTCTTTAAATGAAAATTCCAATTGCTTGCACGGGGGTAAAGTTGGTTTTGACAAACAAGTATGGCAAGCAGAAGTATTGGAGCAATCAGATCATCAACTATCTGTAGGATTATCATTACATAGTCAAGACGGAGATCAAGGTTTCCCAGGAAATTTGTCTGTTCAAGTGATTTATAGCCTTAATAATGACAATGAATTTTCTATTCGTTATCAGGCAAAAACGGATCAAACAACAGTCATTAACTTAACTAATCATAGTTATATTAACTTAGCAGGTGAGGGGAATGGTTCAATCGAAAACCACAAATTGCAACTTTTCTGTAGTGGTTACACGCCTGTCGATCAGTATATGATTCCAACTGGAGAGATTGCTTCTGTCGCAAATACACCTATGGATTTCAGAGAAAATAGATATATTGGGGATCATATTCGTGATAATTTTGATCAACTTTACAAAGCGATTGGTTACGATCATAATTTCGTGATCGATGGATATTCAAAAGAAACCATGCGCCCCGCAGCGATATTACATCACGAACAAAGTGGTAGGAAATTAGAATTATTCACGACCTTGCCAGGTATGCAAGTTTATACAGGCAATGCCTTGCGTGGTAATTTGAAAGGATATTCTGGTAAAGCCTATCGTCAATGTGAAGGTATTGCCTTTGAACCACAATACTATCCAGATAGTCCTAATCAGGCTAATTTTCCATCCACGACTTTACAACCAACAGAAGTTTTCGATGAGAAAACGATTTATCGTTTTTCTGTAGTGTTATAGTTTTTTGGGTTAGCAATCATGTTTGACATAGGTATAATGGTTTAGGATATTTCTTATTTATATCTACGTCATATTAGATCATTGAAAGAATATTATTCTTTGAGTATCGAACCCTGCTTGTTTCGCAAGTTGGACATATTCTTTTAACTTGTCAGATGGCATTGTTGGTGTCCGTGATAATATCCATAAATAATTTTTATTAGAGCCAACAACCAGAGCATAATGATAGTCTTCATCAAGTTTTATAATATTATATCCGCCGTAAAAGGGTCCAAAAAATGAAACTTTTAAAGCACCTATGCTAGGATTTTCAACAAAGTAACCTTTACCAACGGCCTCTTTCCATTTTTTTTTATTAGGATCCCATCCTTTATTCAGAACTCTGATACCGCCATCTGTACGAGATGTATAGTTGGCAGAAGCTTGTGTTAATCCTTTTTCAAAACGATTATCAATTCTTGCGACTTCATACCATGTTCCCAAGTAACGTGATAAATCAAAATTTGTTATTGGATGAATATCTTTAGGCGGTTTAACACTGCATCCAAAAAGCAGGAATGAGCTTAATAAAGCTAAAAGTGAGCGCATAACAATCCTCTAAAATATTAATCGATAGTGTGATTGTGAGAGGTATCCCATTTAAAATGGATTGATTATTAAGAGTATGATATAAATTTTTATGTGCTAGAAGCAACTAAATAATAACAGGTAATATATTTTATCAACAATTATTTTTGTGAAGGGATTTAAGAATGTTTAAATTATGGAGCAACTCTTATAAAGACGGCGATATAATGCCAAAGGCACAACGCTTTAATGGAATGGGACAAGATGGGGATAATTTGTCACCTTCTTTATTTTGGGAAAATGCACCAACAGGCACGAAAAGTTTTGTAATTACCATGTTTGATCCTGATGCACCGACAGGATGTGGATGGTGGCATTGGGTGGTTGCAAATATCCCCACAACTGTTACGCATTTAGACGAGGGTGCATCCTCCAAAGGAATGCCAGAAGGGTCTATTCAAGTTCGTAATGATTTCAGTTTTTATGAATATGGTGGAGCAGCACCGCCTCCTGGGGTTAAACATCGTTATATTATAACAATTCACGCTCTGGATGTTGAAAAACTGGATATTACCCAAGATGTGTCCCCAGCCTATATCGGGTTCAATACGCATTTCCATTCTTTAGGATCGGCGCAATTGACTTGTGTTTTTGGAACCGAAAAATAAGCTAGGTAAAAAAAAGGCATAAAGGAAATTCTTTATGCCCTTAATCATAAATAATGTTTAAAATAAGTTAGACTATTTTAACATATCTTCTGTAAACGCTCTCATTGGTGTTTTACGAACGGGTGAGCCGTTAGCTTTATGATATTCAACGGTTGACCGTGGCAATTTTTTACCACGAATTGCATCCGCTATTTTTTCACCAATCATAATTGTAGTTGCATTAAGATTTCCAGTAATAATGATCGGCATGATAGATGCATCTGCGACACGCAGACCTTCTACACCATAAACACGTCCTTCGTAATCCACGACCGACATATCATCAGATCCCATTTTGTTACTACCGCACGGATGGTAAGCTGTTTCAGCATGGTTTTTAACAAATTCGTCTAGCTCTGCATCGGTCTTGGCTATTTTACCAGGGCTGATTTCTTTACCGCGATATTCATCCAAGGCTGGTTGATGCATGATTTCACGAGTAATACGAATACCAGCACGGAATTCTTCCCAATCTTGTTCTGCAGACATATAATTAAACAGAATGCTTGGATGGTCATGAGGGTTCAATGAGGTAAGACGAATTCTGCCTCTTGAAGGGGAGCGCATAGAACCAACATGGGCTTGGAAACCATGTTTTTTAATCCCATTACTTCCGTTATAATTAATAGCTACAGGTAAGAAGTGGTATTGAATATTTGGCCATTCAAACTTATCACTTGATCTAATAAAGCCACCCGCTTCAAATTGATTAGAGGCTCCAACACCTTTTCCAAATAATAGCCATTCTGCACCAATTGGAGGCTGATTATACCAAATTAAAGCAGGATATAAAGAAATTGGTTTTGTACATTCATATTGTAAATACATTTCTAAATGATCTTGCAAATTCTGACCAACGCCAGGCAAAACATGCACAGGAGTAATACCGAATTCGTCAAGAACATCTTTTGGTCCAACGCCAGAACGTTGTAAAATTTGTGGTGATGCAATGGCACCCGCACTTAAAATTACTTCTTTTTTAGCGTAAACAACATTCATTTCTGTTTCATTACCATGGATATATTGAACACCAATGGCACGCTTACCAGAAAATAAAATTTTGTCGGTCACAGCATGGGTAATAATTTTAATATTTTTACGTTTTTTTGCTTTATCTAGATATCCACGAGCAGTACTTGAACGACGACCATTTGGGGTAACTGTACGATCCATCGGACCAAAGCCCTCTTGTTGATACCCATTTAAATCATCTGTGCGTGGATATCCAGCTTGTACACCAGCCTCGACCATCGCATGGAATAATTCGTTATTTCCTTCTTTCGGTGTGGTTACGCTGACGGGACCGTCTCCACCATGAAAGTTATTAGCACCAATATCTCTTGTCTCAGCCTTACGATAATAAGGCAGACAATCAGCATAAGTCCAATCAGACAGGCTTTTGTCTTGTTCAGCCCAGTTATCTAAATCCATGGCATTACCACGAATGTAACACATTCCGTTAATAAGGGACGATCCACCCAACCCTTTACCACGACCACACTCCATACGACGGTTATTCATATGCGGTTCTGGATCAGTTAAATAAGCCCAGTTATAACGACGTCCTTGAAGAGGATATGCCAATGCAGCAGGCATTTGGGTTCTAAAGTCGAAGCGATAATCAGGTCCACCCGCTTCTAAAAGCAGAACAGTTGTATCACGATCTTCTGTTAAGCGAGTTGCGATTGTATTTCCCGCAGAACCAGCACCAATGATGATATAATCATATTCTTTAATGGTCATTGTTTTTATCCTTATCTTAATTAAGTAACATTACGAAT
Source organism: Commensalibacter communis (assembly GCF_947179105.1). NCBI lineage: Bacteria > Pseudomonadati > Pseudomonadota > Alphaproteobacteria > Acetobacterales > Acetobacteraceae > Commensalibacter > Commensalibacter communis. The sequence goes on along the minus strand of NZ_CAMXCK010000001.1, from coordinate 968,611 downwards.
GAATTAGAAAATTGAGCTATATTTATCCATCTCTACTTGAATAGATTTTACACGTGTATAATGTTCCAAAGTTGAGATACCGTTTTCTCTGCCTACGCCAGATTGTTTATAGCCACCAACGGGCATTTCAGCAGGGGACTCTCCCCATGTATTAATCCAACAAATCCCTGCTTTGATCTGATGAATAATACGATGTGCGCGACTAATATCTTTGCTAACCACACCAGCAGCCAAACCAAAAGGCGTATTGTTAGCACGCGCAATTGCTTCCTCTTCGGTATTATAATACAGAACGCTCATAACTGGGCCAAAGATTTCATCTGTAACGATGCTCATATCGTCTTGGCAGTCGGTAAAGATTGTTGGTTGAACATAAGCACCTTTGCCAAAATCTTTTGATGTTTCGCGTGAACCACCACAAAGTAAATTTGCGCCTTCTTGTTTCCCTTTTTCCATATAAGACAATACTTTTTCCATATGTTGGAAACTAACAAGGGGTCCCATATTTGTTTTTTCATCCATTGGGTGACCAAGATGAATATGTTGAACACGTTCTAGTAGTTTTGCTTCGAAAGCTTTTTTCATAGAAGCAGGCACGAAAACACGAGTACCGTTGGTACAAACTTGACCTGTGCTAAAGAAGTTCGCCATCATTGCGATATTAACAGCATCGTTCACATCTGCATCATCACAAATAATTAACGGCGATTTGCCGCCTAATTCCATCGTGACTTCTTTTAAAGAAGAGCTGGCAGCCAAAGACATCACTTTTTTGCCAGTTGGAACAGAGCCTGTGAATGAAATCTTCTCGATAACAGGATGGGCAGATAACATTGCACCAACGTCACCCAGACCTTGAACAACGTTAAATACACCATCAGGAACGCCTGCTTCTGTATATATTTCTGCAAGTTTAAGAGCCGTTAACGGTGTGACTTCACTTGGTTTAAAAATCATAGCATTTCCAGCAGCTAAAGCAGGGGCTGATTTCCAAAGAGCGATTTGAATTGGATAGTTCCACGCACCAATACCCGCAACAACGCCCAAAGGTTCGCGGCGTGTATAAAAGAAACTGGTTTCACGTAAAGGAACTTGTTCACCTTGGATCGCGGTTGCTAACCCTGCGTAATATTCCAAGACATCTGCACCTGTGACGATATCAACCGTTGATGTTTCAGAATAAGCTTTACCTGTATCCAATGTTTCAAGCTCGGCCAACTCATCATTACGTGTACGAAGAATATCAACCGCTTTCCTTAGGATACGCGATCTTTCCATTGCTGTCATCGCGCCCCAGACCGCTTGTCCTTTTTCTGCACTTTTTACTGCTTGATTAATATCCTCTTGTGACGCAGATTGAACAATCCCAATCGTCTCACCATTTGCAGGGTTTACAGTTTCGAATGTTGTGCCGCTGGTTGCGTTAACATATTTACCATGAATATAAAGTTGATATGTTTTGTTGTTACTCATTAGGATCCTCTTTTTTTATTTTATATAGTTTTATTTGCATGTCTAAATATTGATAAGCAATTTCACGAGCTTGTAAAATATCGAATTGAACATGGATACTCATCAAACTGCCTCTAAGCCATAAACCATCAATCAACGAAGCCATTCCTCGGGCAGCAATGATGGCTTGTTCAACTGGAATGATTCGTTGAAATTGATATTTAAGATTTGAATAGAGACGCTTTTCATTCACACGCTGTAGGCGATGAAGTTCAGGTTCGTGCATACTGGAATTCCAAAATTCCAACCAGACACGAATCGCTTTATTATTGACTTGGCTAATATCAAAATTCGAATCAATGATCGTTTTAATAATCTCTACAGGATCTGTTACGGTTTTTCTTTTTGTCTCGCCTATTGAATGTAAATTACGTAACATATCCCGCATACAGGCATTAAGAAGTCCTTGTTTGTTACCAAAATAATGGCTTAAGATACCTGTGGATAAATCAGCCTTTTGCGCTATTTTAGCAAGAGTTGTATTTGCGAGACCAACTTCATGAATAACATCAACCGTGGCATCTAAGATTTGTTTAGTTCTGATACTTTCTGGTTCATATCTATTTTTTTTCATGATCGTTCATTCTTATAATTAATGCCTGTGTCAAAGAATATGTATCGATGTTATGTAAAATACAGTAACATTGATTGAACGATCAATCAATCGCTTGAATGAAAAATAAAATTATGTATATTATTTCCACAGATAAAATCTTTTCTGCAAAATACATCTAAGACCCGTTAATCATATGGGCTTTGCTATTTTCAGATCTTTTCGGAGTCTATAATGCCTCATGACGTAGTAAGTAGAGATAAAACAGGTCTAAATTTGCTTGTATTTTTAGGGTCAGCTGTTTCCATTACACTGTTTGGAATAGCTTTTGTTTTGTTTCCAGATATATGTGCCAATATTTTACAATGGTCACAAAGACAAGCTAACCATTTTTTCGGATGGTATTACATCTTGGTGGTGATATCCTGCCTAGGTTTTGTCATTTGGTTGGGATTTTCCAAATACGGCAGCGTGCCTTTGGGAAAAGACGATGATCGACCTGAGTTTGGGTACTTAGCATGGACTTCAATGTTATTTTCCGCAGGTATCGGTATTGCTTTGTTATATTATGGCACTGCTGAACCTTTGGATCATTTCCTACGACCTCCTGAAGGGGTGCCAGGGACACGTGATGCCGCTCGTCAGGCAATGGTTTATACTTTTCTGCATTGGGGCGTTCATGGCTGGGCTTTATACGCGCTTGTTGGAATTACCATTGGATATTTCGGATTCCGATTGAATTTTCCTTTGGCGTTGAGGTCTGCGTTATATCCAATTTTTGGTAATAAAATATACGGAATCATTGGTGATCTTGTTGACGGATTCGGAATATTGGCAACAGTTACTTCACTTGTGACCAATTTGGGTATTGGTGCATTGGTAATCTTGTCAGGCGTAAATTTCGTATTTCCTGAAATTGCGAATAATCACTTCAACCTTGTCGTTGTCGTTATTGCAATGATGATGGTTGCAACGATTACGGCAGTTGTCAGAATTGACAAAGGATTAGCCATTTTATCCAACGTCAATATTCGTATGTTATGTTTATTGTTATTATTTGTATTTTTTACTGGACCAACGACTCATTTAATTAATGCACTCGTACAGAATGTAGGAGATTATTTAAGTCAATTTGTTAAACAAAGTTTTAATTTATATACTTATAACAATAAAGCATCAGATTGGCTGGCTGACTGGACAATATTTTATTGGGCTTGGTGGATTGCGTGGGCACCATTCGTAGGGCTATTTATTGCACGTATTTCAAAAGGCAGAACAATTCGAGAAGTAACCTTGGGTGTTTGTTTGATACCTTTAGGATTCACATTAGCGTGGCTATCCATCTTTGGTAATTCTGCAATAGAACTTGTATTTCAACAAGGTCAAACAGGGTTGGGGCAACTAGCATTGACTGACCAAGCTTTATCTTTATTTAAATTCTTGGAATTCTTGCCTTTGAATCCTTATGTTGCATTTATTGTTATTATCATGTGTTTTATTCTATTCCTTAGCCCAGTCGGTTCTGGGACGATGATGGTTGCAAGCTTGTCTACCAAAGGAAAAACAAATGACGAAGATTCTCCTATTTGGCTAAGAATCTTTTGGTCAATTGTGATTACGATTGTCAGTATCAGTCTTTTGTTAGCAGGCAGCTTTGGTGCTATGCAAAATGGTGTTGTTTTATGTGGTTTACCGTTCTCGGCTATTCTGCTGCTTTATATCTACGGTCTTGCCACCGCATTAAAAAGCGACCCTTTATTTACTCATAAAAATGTAGCAAATGAATTAGATCAACAAGAGAAATTGAAGGATTAATTTCTCAGTTTTGCAAAGTGAAATAAAAATATCTAAATGATTATATTGGAATTTATAGAACTAAAATTCCAATATAATCTTTCAGTGATTTAATCTGTAAAGTGCGTTAAATTACTTTATTAATGTAATATATCAGGTGCCACACAACCAGAAATAATCAGCAAAAATTACTAAATAGTAAGATAAACTGCTTGCGAATCTATATTGCAGGATAAATTATTCATTCCCATTATTGATTAACAGAACCAGCGCCATTAGTAGCATGACAAAGATAAAAACTTTCTTTTAAACCTGTTTGGGCTTGGTATTCTTTTTCAACCGCTTGACGAATATCATCAACCATTTCAGTTGGGGCAAGGGCAACAACACAGCCACCAAAGCCACCACCAGTCATTCGAACGCCACCTTTGTCACCTAAAACCGCTTTAACAATATCAACTAAAGCATCAACAGCAGGGGCAGTAATTTCAAAATCATCTTTCATAGAAAGGTGGCTCTCCTGCATCAGTTCTGCCATTCTTGTAATGTTATTTTCACTTAATGCCGTTGCAGCCTCTAATGTGCGAGCATTTTCAGTGATGATATGTCTAGCCCGGCGATATAAAATGTCACTTAATTGCGTTTGATGCTGTTCAAGTAATTCTATTGTCGCATCCCGTAATTTTGATACATTCAAAATGCTAGCAGCTTCTTCACATTGCTGACGGCGTAAGTTATATTCGCTGTCAACCAAACCATGTTTGACATTACTATTAATAATAACGACGGCTAAGTCGGTTGGTATCGCAATTGATTGAGTCTCAAGATTACGACAATCAATTAATAAAGCGTGATCTTGCTCACCAAGTGTAGCAATGAACTGATCCATAATGCCACAATTCATGCCAACGAACTGGTTTTCAGCCTTTTGACAAATTTTTGCCAGTTCTTTTGGATCAATATCGAGGTTATGAAGGATTTTAATTGTTGTCCCGATTGATACTTCTAATGCTGCTGAAGAGCTTAACCCAGCCCCCAAAGGAACATTACCATGAATGACTAAATCCGCTCCTGTGAAGTTAGGATGTATTTCTTGGATATATTTAAATACGCCTCGGACATAATTAGCCCAGCTATTTTCAGAATGTGTAATAGGTTTATTCAGTTCAAAACTGTCTTTACCATCGAAATCAGCGGCAATCATATTGACTTGATAATCGGTTCTTGGTCTACTGGCAATCAATGTATTATAGTTAATTGCACAAGGCAAAACAAACCCATCATTGTAATCCGTATGCTCACCAATTAAATTAACTCGACCAGGTGCTTGAACAACAAGTTCAGCTGAATATCCGTATTTTTTTCCAAATAGAAGTTGTATTTCTTTAATCATTTTTTGCATAATTAGACTTCTTTATAATGAGTATTACTTAATATACGCAGGCGTTCTGCGGCTTGTTCTGGGGTAATATCACGTTGTGCTTGAGCAAGCATTTCATAACCGACAAGAAATTTTTTGGTTGTTGCAGAACGGAGGAGTGGAGGATAAAAATGTGCATGAAGTTGCCAATGTTCTGTCGTTTTTTCTGTAAACGGTGCGCCATGCCATCCCATCGAATAAGGGAAAGAACAATTGAATAAATTATCATATTTTATGGTTAAGCTTTTTAAAATAATTGCTAAATCGGTTTGTTGTTCTGAAGACAATTCGTTTAAGCGATGAACAATTTGTTTCGGTAATAAAATTATTTCAAAGGGCCAAACTGCCCAATAAGGAACGAGAGCTACCCAATATTCAGTTTCAACAACAATACGTTCTTTTTGCTGCAACTCTCTTTGCACATAATCCATTAATAGTACACCGTGATGCTCTTGAAAATAACGCTCTTGGCATAAATCCTCTTGATGGATTTCGTTTGGAATAAAATTACTGCTCCATATTTGACCATGAGGATGCGGGTTGGAACATCCCATCATAGCACCTTTATTTTCAAACAGCTGCACCCATTTATATTGTTGACCCAATTCGTTTAACTGTTCAATCCATGTTTGAATGATGTCTTGAATAGAAGAAACAGAAAGCTCAGGCAAAGTTTTGCTGTGGTCTGGTGAAAAACAAATGACCTTACAGGTTCCTTGAACAGATTCTATTTTAAATAAAGGATCATCATTTTTTTGGTAAAAAGGGGTATCAGGCAGTAGGGCAGCAAAATCATTATTAAATATATAAGTGGATCTATACTGAGGATTTATATCGCCTGTTATGCGTTTATTTCCTGCACATAAGTAGCAATTAGGGTCGTGGTGAACAGTCTCTTTTTGAACGGGAACTTCTGTTTGTCCTTGCCAAGGTCGTTTCGCACGATGAGGAGATACCAACACCCATTCATCAGTCAATGGATTATAGCGTTGATGTGGATGATCGACGGGGTTGAAGTCAGACATTTGGAATCTCCTAATACAGATACTATTACATAAACCCTTTAGGATTTTTACTTTGCCAATTCCACGAATCTTTCACCATGTCATGAAGAGTTAGTTTCGTTTCCCAATGTAATAATTCTTTAGCTTTATCAGCATCCGCCCAATAAGCAGGGAGATCACCAGCACGGCGAGGGGCAAAATGCCAAGCTAATTTTTTACCAAAGACATCTTCAAATGCAGCAATAACCTCTAACACACTATTTCCATGGCCAGAGCCAAGGTTGAAAATATGCACACCTTGATGATCTTGGTTATATTTCAATGCTGCCAAATGCCCATCGGCAAGATCCATCACATGAATATAGTCACGTACGCAAGTGCCGTCTGCCGTCTCATAATCATCACCAAAAACAGCCAATGACTCTCTTTTTCCAATAGCCACTTGGGTCATGTAAGGCATTAAATTATTGGGAATACCTTGTGGATCTTCACCCATCAATCCAGAAGCGTGGGCGCCGACAGGATTAAAATATCTCAGTAACGTAATGGACCAATCAGGTTCTGCAATAATTAAATCTTGTAATATTTTTTCAATAAATAGTTTGCTACGTCCATAAGGTTGCGTTGGTTCACCAGTTTCCATCGTTTCAACATAAGGGACAATTGGTTGTGTCCCATAAACCGTGGCAGAAGAACTAAAGATAATTTTCTTTACATTTGCTTCACGCATTGCTTCGAATAAAATTAAAGAACCATAAACATTACAATTATAATATTCTAAAGGTTTGTGGACAGATTCACCAACTGCTTTTAATCCCGCAAAGTGAATAACACTATCAATTTGGTTTTCTGCAAAAATTGTTTTTAATAGCGCTTTATCGCGAATGTCACCTTGATAAAATTTAGGCTTTTGCCCTGTGATTTCTTCGATACGATCTAAAACCATTTCCTTACTGTTACAAAGATTATCGATGATAATTGGCGTATAGCCTTGGTTGATTAATTGAACGCAAGTATGGCTGCCAATATAGCCGCAACCACCAGTCACTAAGATTTTCATTTTAAGAAACCTTTTATAAAAGAAATGATTATTAAATAGTACTCGAAATTATATAATTAAATCTAAATTAATGAAACATCTTCTTTTTAAGATAAAATAGTATATGATTCTCAAGAGTAATCCTTAGCATGATAGTATCAATATGAATCTTCTTATTCGTATATCGACAAACGTTTTTGGTTTGATCTTTTTATGTTCTTGTGCGACGCAAGGAAATAATCAATCAGAGATTAGGTGGAAAAGAAAACAACAATTAATTTTGGTTTTATCGGATGGTTGGAATGTTAATCATGGTATGTTGTTCAGATTTCAATATCAACACCATCATTGGATTTCTGTTGGAAATCCTTTCACCGTGTCCTTAGGAAAAAATGGAGTAGCATGGGGGGCGGGGATGCTCAAGCTGCACAATAAAAAAACAATAAAAACAGAAGGGGATATGCGCAGTCCAGCTGGTATTTATCAAATTGGACAAAGTTTTGGGTATGCTCCCAAATCTAATTCATCTTATCCATACCAGGCATTAACAAAAGATGATTATTGTATTGATAATAGCCAGTCGACTTATTACAATCGTATTATAAATCAACAACAAATCACTTTTGATCCTGTTAAAGATTCCACTGAACCAATGCGACGCGACATTCATTTGAATGGAGATCAATTATATAAATTGGGATTTGTTTTAAAATATAATCCTCAGAATGTGCCTAAATCAGGTAGCTGTATCTTTGTGCATCTTCGACAAGCAAAGACCTCAACAACTGCGGGTTGTACTGCTATGGATGAACAGAATATGGAGGAATTACTAAGTTGGTTGGATAAGCATAACGATCCTGTTTTTATTCTATTGCCACACGATATATATAAACGAAATATTTATAAATGGGATTTACCGAAAATAGCAAAATATGAATAGGATATTCAATCTCATTACAGATGAATATCTATATTTAAATAGTGAGGCGGAGGCGCTGTAACAAACAAAAGTAATTTTGCTCAGGCTAATATTTTTGTTATTTACGGATAAAGTCGTTTTCTTTGTATCAATAATGAGAGTGTCAAAAAAGATTATTGCTAACGTATCTTTACTGGTAGTTAGTATCATAATTATAAATATTACTATGTACAATAATTTTTCAGGCTGACATGGTGTATAAATGTAATGTAGATATTCATTTTGAAGAATATTTTGATTCTTCTTAGCAAATATAGATTTTTTAAGAACATAAACTATATATTAAAATATTCTAAATTAATTTTTTATTTTGAATTAATTAACGATGTGTTGGAAAACTAAGATTTAGGATATTTAACTCAGTTAAGAGTAAATATATCAATTTTAAACTAATTGCATAAGTTATGGTGCGCCCTGCTGGATTCGAACCAGCGGCCCACAGCTTAGAAGGCTGTTGCTCTATCCTGCTGAGCTAAGGGCGCTTAAAACTAATGTGTCCAGTTCATTTTGCGATTATTATGAAAATTGTCTTCATAATTTTTAACTACGTAACGTGTTGATCCTGGTTCTTCTATATTATAGTCTATAGACTTACGTTCAGCGTAAGCAATTGCTTGCTCTTTAGTTTGGAAAGAAATACTAACTTGAACTTGAGTATCGTTACTTCCAACCCATCCTGTAACAGGATCGTGAGAGCGAGAAGAGGATTGTCCATAATCAAGAACCCATAAATGATGAGCATGCCCTGATTGTGTTGCCTTTTTGGCGCGTTTGTAAATACGAGCCTTTGCCATATGATCCTCTTTGTTCTTAGGAATCTCTAACTTTTTAAAGTTAGAGTTTATTGATGGTCGGGGAGCCCGGATTCGAACCGGGGGCCTCTTGTACCCAAAACAAGCGCGCTAGCCAGGCTGCGCCACACCCCGAATGAACATTTAATTAGACGGTTCTGATAAAGAACGCAAGTCTTTTTTATAAAAAAAATTCATTTTTTATTAATTTTTATTCTTAATCAACGGCGGGGCAAAAGCTGGGGCTGAATCCCAAGGAAATAAAATCCAAGTATCCTGTTGAACTTCCATAATAAAATCATCGGCACAGGGTTTTCCTGCTGGTTTTGCGTATAAACAAACAAAATAAGCTTTGGGTAGTAATTTACGAATGGCTTTTGCAGTGATGCCCGAATCAACTAAATCATCGACGATCAAGAATCCCTCACCATCACCTGCAACAGTTGGTTGTTTGATAATTTTAAGCTCACCTTGTTCTTCTTCGTCATAACTTATGATCGAAACAGTTTCAATTAATCGACATTCCAGTTCTCTGGCAATGATTGCAGCGGGAACCATTCCACCTCTGGTAACGGCGACAATTCCTTTGAATTTTTTATGGCTGAGGCGTTCACAAAGCGTGCGAGCATCTCGGTGCAGTTGATCCCATGAAATGGTCATGTAATGTGTTGTCATAAAAATAAAGAACCTCCGTTAGGGATGCAATGATCGGGTTGAATAGGGATGTAATATCCGTGGATATCAGGCATACAAAGCAATATCGTCTTTAGCGTTTTGATATTTTTCTTAAATTCTGGAAAATTAATGATGGCACACACATGCTGTTCCAAAAGTGATTCTGCATGAATATGTGGTGCAGTATGTAGTATACAATTACGAATACCTATGATTGAACCAAAATTAACCTTTAATATATAATGTCCAGGTGAAGAAACGATGACCGCTTGGATAATCGTTCCTGCACGTATATCAAAAGAAAAAGAAGAGGAAACTGTTGCCATTGTAAATTTATATAAATTAGTTGGAGAAAAAATATAACCTATTAAAATTTAAAATAGAAATAAAGGTAAAATATCAATTTTAATAAATTAATCAGTTGGTTTAGCTAGTTTACTAAATTATATTGGTTAAGATATATAGGTGCTGGCATTGCTATTGATATTGATATTGAACGATAAAAAATCTCTTTAAAACATAGGTAAATGACGTTATCGAACATTTACCTAGAAATAGTAATGTATTTCAAATAAGAGTTGATATTGTTGAATAAATGAGTCTTAGAAATTATAAGTTAATCCAAGCATAATATCCTGTGTAACAACTTTTATTTTTGACTTTTCATAACCTCTAAAAAAATATACGGATGGGGCTTGTTTCCAAGTTGTAAGAGATGACTTACCAGCTCCTAAATATCGATAACTGATATCTAAATCAAAATTGTTGTTGATTTTATATCGAACACCAGCTCCGGCATTCCAAGCAAAATTATTAGTTCTATGAGATGCTTTGATATTGTTTTTATAATATCCTGTAATTCGATTTGCAGAATCATAATCTGTATATAAAACACTTGGTTTCGAAGTATGTTCAAGTGATGCCAAGCCAACACCGGCCATAATATATGGTGTAAAAGCTGATTTGTTTTTAAAATCATAAAAAGTATTAACCATAAAAGTGTTTAACTGCACCTTATTGTTGATTCTATTTTCATAATCTGTTTTTCCTTCTAACCAAGGATAATGAAGCAACTGACGATCTCGTAGGTAATTCGAGCTATCGCTCATACGAGCCATTACATCAATTTCAGCTCTAATAGGAATGTTAAAATGATTATCAAAATTATAACCAACGGCAATACCCCCACCCAGTCTAGCATTTGTGTGTGTACCACCAAGGTAGCCATAATTATTTTGATAATAGATCGTATCTGTATCATAATTATAATTTTGATAACGTTCTAAATATTTTTGTTGTTTTTGTTGTAGTACTGATGCACCAACTTTACCAGTAATATAAAAACCACTTTTGGGATTAGTTGTTTCACCAAAGCTGTTTTGAATAAAGAGAAAAGGAAAAGATGAAACACAAAAGAGATAGAAATTAATTTTCATGATATAATTCCAATTGATAAATTAAATCGTTTCTTACCTTGTTTTCTTAGAAAATATAGTCATTTATTCATAATTTATTATAATTTTGATTAATAAATAAAATTGACAGCATCAAAACTAGATTAAATATTTGATAAAATAGATAATGTCTAAAATTATCGTTATAGTGTTTTTTAAAAAAGTAACTGTGAACAAGAGTTGCTTGGCAAGGAATAGAGAATGAATTAAAGTGATAACAATTTTGTATTATTCATATTGGGAATATAATGGCGCTTTACCTTCTTGGAAAAACAGTTTTTAATTCGTCAGAGGAAATAGGTTTTAATGATCGTTCCATTTATGAGTATTATGAACAAATTTCACAGATTTTACGAACAAATTGTCCAAAAATTTGTTTGGCTGAGCCAACAGTTACTGTTAGCAAAGATCCTAAACAATCTTTTATAAGTTGGTATATCGATACTAAAACCGAGCCTCAACTCCCTTCCGAGGCTGAACAAGATTATATAAATCAACAAATATCAGAAGCTGTGTCCAGCTTATCCCAGGCCTATTCCCAAGATAGTAAAGAAAGTAAATTATTAAAAGCTGCTCTTCATCTACAAGATAAACAAGATATTTTGATTGCAGATGATAAAATTATTTTAAAAAATTGGGGAATACAATCCTTAGCCAATACTCAGGGGTCAGGTTTATCTTTATTTCCTTTAACTCCATTTCAAGACAAGAATGCTGATACAGAATCTACATCATCTTTGAACGATGTTCCTGATGATTCTATTGTGCCAAAAGAAGCTGCTTCGGATATCAAACATAACTTGAATAATTCAAAGAAGTTTGTTGGACTTAAAGGGGGACTTCCATTATTTATAACTCGATTAGTAGCAGCGATTTTATTTTTTATCATTGGGTTTCTGCTTGGATGGCGCATCTTATATGCAGAGCGTCCTACAAAAATTGCCAAAGTCCCTGTGATTGAAGCGCAAGAACTTGTTCGTAAAAAACCCGAAATAGAACAGAAAAATAAAGCCTTAGAGGATGAAATCAAAAAGTTAGAGGAACAGTTAAAAACGCCTCCTTGTGATTTGGATAAAAGCAGGGCTGCACCTGAATTGAACAAAAGCCTAGATCATTCATCCGCACCGATGAAATCTAATGGTCAAAATTTCCAAGGTAGTTTGCCAGAATTACTGGAAAAAAGCACAGTCTTTATTTTAGTGAAAGGTCAAGATGAAGATGGAGATCAAACTATTTCTTCGGGAAGTGGTTTTTTCATAACGCCTGATTTAATCGTGACCAATCGACATGTTGTTGAAAATGCTGAAAATAATACGGTTTTAGTCACCAACAAAGCCTTGGGGCAATTAAAGGCGGCACATATTGTTTCGACGAGTGATCATTCTGAAGATGTGAATTCATTTGATCTTGCTGTTTTGAAAATAGAAGATGCCCCACCTCAACAACCTTTGGTTTTTTCATTAGAGGCACAGCCTTTACAAACGGTTGTCGCTGCTGGATATCCTGGGATTATTATTCGACAAGATGGTGCTTTGAAAAAACTGGCTCAGGGGGATGTAAATGCTATTCCTGGGGTTGTGTTGACCAAAGGGGAAGTTAACGCCATTCAAGAAAATGCCAAAGGCGAGAAAGTCATTCCTCATAGTGCTATGGTTTCTCCTGGAAATTCAGGAGGCGAGTTAGTTGATCTATGTGGACGTGTGGTTGGGGTCAATACGTTTGTAACGATGGATAGTAAAACATCTTCTCACAGTAATTATGCCCAAAAATCTGATTCGATTATCAGGGCATTACAAGCTGCTAATATTCCCATTCAAGTACAGTCAGGGGCTTGTAAAGACGGTGTTGTTTCTGGAAAGAATAACTCCGAAAAACAACCTGAAACCCCAAATAAACAGGATAAGCAGGAAAATACGCCTTCGACACCTTCAAAAGCAGAGCCTTCTAAACCTAAAGAGGAAGTAAAGTCCTCTACAACGCCAGAAAATAAATCCGACAAGCCCTCTACACCTCATGGAGATAAGCCATGAACTTACAATTTATTACAGGGAAACCTGTTACTACGACGAATTTTAACGCTGTTCAACCTCTAGGGGTTGGTGGGCAACTTGTTTTAGAACAATGGGAAGTATTGTTTCAAATTCTGAAACATGAAATTAGCCTTCAATGTGCAGGATTATTATTAGAACCCGTGATTGATCGACAAAGAGGGGAAGTGGATTGGTATTTACCAGCTGATTTAAATTCTTTGGCATATTCTGCTGGTTCAAGGGATGCTCTACTACAAAATGCTCATCGTTTAATTGCTCAAGCAAAGCAATTGGCACAAAGAATGGTTCAATCATCTGACGTTGTGCAACGACAAAAAGGTGCTATATTAGAACAAGCGCTTAGTTACCCTACGGATGAGTATATTATAGAGACACCTTATGGTCCAGCACTGGTTGCATGGGGGCATCAATCCAATGAAACCGATAAGAAAGCGGCATTCGTAACAGCAAAAGGCGATCAGCAAGGGTATAAATCTATGTCGATTTTACCCGCTCCAAATTTAGCCAATCATAATCGAGGGATTATTTCTTATTGGCCTTGGTTGTTTGCGGTTTTATTGCTGTTAATATTGACGTTTTTACCATGGTGGGAAGGGTTAATTCCCATGCAATATTGTCGTTATTATTGGCTTGGACCATTGATTTTGCTGTTGTTGTTAGTCCCTTTAATAGCAATGATGCTTAGAAATCGTTCTTTGTCTGTTAGAGGAAGATAATAATATGGTTGTCGTCTTAAGCAGGCAAACTAACGATCAATTAACGCCCTTATGTGACAGAGAAGTAGGGCTATATGATCGTTTGGTTCAAGAAATTTCAAGAGTTACTAGCCCTGAACATGCTGCGCTCTTTGCTCGTCCAGAACATAGCCATGATGCGGTTCGTTGGAGTGCCAAAGGGCAGGAATTTACGCCGTGGAATAAGTTAAATTCAACTCAACAAGAAAAACTATTACAAGCGACGCAGTCAATTTTATTGGATATCCGTAGTGAGATCCAAGATCATCCTAATATGATGATTGCTCAACATTTTGACCAATATCGACAAATTCCATCTCTAGATTATCTATATGCGGTGGATGGAAAGCCAGTTTTGACAGCTTGGGGATATTCAGGGGAAAAAGGCAGTTACGATCCTTTGGCATCAGTGCTTTCTTCTGTTCAACCAAACCAAAAAAATAGATGGTTAGTTTTTCCTTGGGTTACAGCTTTGACTGCTTTATCAGCAGGAATTTTAACGTCCTTATTATGGAATATGTATTATCATTCAGATAAAGTCTGTTATGCGACCTACCCATTAGCTAAAGATGTTGAAGATGCGCTTAAAGAACAAGATAATAATCAAGCTCTGAATAAAAAAAATGACCAGTTATTAAAGTCGCTAGAATTATTAAAAAAACAATGCAAAATTCCTCCTGTGCAGCCTTTGGAGCCCCAAGAAGTCCCAAAGTTAAATCCTTTGCCAGAAGATCCAAAAGTTCCAGATTTACCACCTGTTCCAGAAACAGAGCCGTTGCCCGATCAAAATACACCTAAAAAACAAGATATCCCTCAGCCAAAACCTGAGAAAAAGGCAGATTTACCGAAAGATGCTTGGGATAAAAAAGATAAATCAATGTTGAATGGATGTTGGCATTTGACAACTCATTTAGAGCTATATGAGCAACGATTATTCAGAATGTCCCATCAACCCGTCACAAATTGGACGTTATGTTTCAACTCAAGTGGTGGCGCTGGTCGACAAGTTCTTACTCGCAAAGATGGTGGCACTTGCACAGGGCCGTTAAATGTTCAATTCCAAGGTACTCAGTTGGTGTTAAATCAACCGACAGATTGTCAAGGTGCATTTCATTTGATTCCAGGGCGAAATGTTTGCACACGGATAAATGATAAAGAAGCAAACTGCACTTATATTGATGCAGAAGGTCATCGATCAACAGGTACATTTAAGCGTTAATTGATTTCCAATTAAAAATACAAAAAGGGTGAAGGTCTAAAAGAACTAAAGATGACATTAATTTTAACACATCACCCTTCGGATCAATTCACGCTTTTAAATCCAGAAATGGCTGGATTATATAAAACAATGATAGCTGAGATTTCTCAATTTATTAGTCCTCAACATGCACTACTTTTTGCTGAACCTAAAATGATAAACGAAATGCTTTATTGGTATGCAGAGGGTGAGGAAGTCGTCCCTTGGAGAGCATTATCTGAAGCTAAACAAAAAGAAGTTATTCAAGTTATTCAATCTATGTTGATTGATATTTCTAAAGTTGCGCATCTTTATCCGAATTTGTTGTTATATCGTTTTTTCCCACATTATGGATATTTCCCTTCATCAGAATATATTTATCTCGTCGATGGTCATCCTGTAATAACAGCTTGGGGATATTCAGGGGGCAATGGATTTTATAATCCTTTGATAAATGAACAATCAAATATATCGCGGGAAATACGACTGTTACTTTGGTCTAAATTCCCGTGGGTAACCGCTTTACTGGCGTTATTTACAGGCGTTTTAACTTCTTTATTATTGAGCATATATCACCATTCAGATAAAGTTTGTTATGCGACCTATCCAAAGATTCAAGAAGTAAAAGAGGCTTTGAATGGGCAAGACAAAAATCAAACATTAAATAAAAAACAAGATGAGTTATCAAAATCTTTGGTACTGTTAAAAAAACAATGTAGAATTCCGCCTGTTCGCCCTTTGGAACCACAACAAACGCCAAAATCAACCCCTTTGCCCAAAGAGGCTTGGGAGAAAAAAGATAAGTCAATGTTAAATGGGTGTTGGCATTTAACAACACCATTGAAATTAGTTGCTAGAGGCACAGATAAATGGACACCCATAAAGATTTGGCAAGTATGTTTTGATAATTCAGGTGGGGGCAATCAAATCATTACAACAATGGATGATATAACATGCCAAGGTCCTCTTTCTGCATCTTTTCAAGGTGATAAGTTGGTTATCAAACAGCCAGAAAATTGTAAGGGCGGTTTTAATTTGGTTCGAGGAACACAGATTTGTACAAGATCAAACGATAAAGAGGCAACATGTCTGTATAAAGATAATGATGTGCGTGATGGTAAAGGTGTCATTGGAATTTTCAAACGATAAATTAAATGGTATTTGGATGATGTTAAAAAAAATAATATTGGCGACGGGTATTTTTATGGGATCAGTCACTGTTCATGCAACAGAGCCTGTATATCAATTAGATGGAAAAGAAGGAAATTGGTCTGCGTTTCACTATGCTGACGAACAAACTAAAAAAAGCACGGCGTGTTTTGCACTTTCGAATGATTTGGTATTGGGATTTAAAAGTAATCATGAAGGCGTAGGGTTGTTACTTTGGAATAAACAAGGAACCTTAGTCCCCAAAACAAAATCTAAAGCAGCGATTACAGTGGGTAAGCAACATTTTATTTTTACCATGCAAGCCATGGATAAAAATATGTCCATGAATAGATTAAGTGAAACTGATTTTAAACGTTTGTTGCAGACCTTATCTTATGGTCAAATTGCATTTTTAGAATATCAAAAAGCACCCGTTTCAATGGTTGATTTATCAGGATTACCCAACATGCTGGCAAAGTTTCATCAATGTGTAGAGAAAGCTCAATTTAAAGATTATCAATGAAATTATATGGGTTCATATAAAGTACTTAATTTTTAAAGAGCTTATTTAATATTTGGCGATTACTCTTGACCTTGTGTTGCCTTAGCTTTTTCTAAAGCAGCTTTAGCTCTGGCAATGATATCGGCTTTTTTTTCTGGGGTTAATTTTTCAGGAGTTAGAGGTGTTCTTTGTTTTTTCATCGACGCGTCGAACTCTGTTAGCATTTTTTTATGATATGCGTGCAGCTCTTTTGGTGTCATTTTCGCCATCGCATCAATTCTTGCTAGATTTTCCTGCTTGTTTTCTTCAAGTATTTTTTTCCATTTTGGAGTAGATGCTTGTTTAATCTCTTGATCTGCTCTTGCAGCAATTATTTTTTTGATATTGGCAAATTCTTTTTGTTGTTCAATTTTTGTCAATTTTTCAAACGCAGCCATCTTTTTGGCTATCTCTTCACGCGAAGGCTGCTGTGCATATACAAAGGATATAGACGTGCTGGCGATTAATAAGCCAACACATGCGCCAAAGCATAGTAAGATTTTTTTGAAAACTAGATTCATTATTATTGTATCCCCAATAAGATTAAGGGCAGAATTTAATAATGGTTTATGTGGAAAAAGGCCTTATAAATAATAAAGCCTTTTAAGTTAAAGATTATTTTGAACCTTGCGTTGCTTTGTATTTTTCCAAAGCAGCTCTTTGTTCAGGTGTTAATTGTTTTAATTGTTCGGGTGTTAGTTTGTTAATTTGTTGGTTAACATTTTCTTGGGCTTTTGCAACTAATGCTTTGCGTTCTTCAGGGGTCATTTTGGCCATTGCATCGACTTGTTCTAAAGCTTTGGTTTTGGCAGCCTCAAGTTGTTGTTTTTGTTCAGGAGTAGATGCTTGTTTAATCATTTGATCCATGCGAGCTTCGATCATTTTTTTAGATTGAATAAGCTGTTCTTTTTGTTGTTCTGGTGTTAATTTATCAAAAGCAGCCATTGCACTGGCCATGTTTCCACCAACTGGTTGGGCATGCACGTGTGATGCAGACATACCAGCAGTTAACAAACCAGCGCATACACCTAATGATAGAATCAATTTTCTAGTGATCATTTTCATAATATTTTGTGTCTCCATAAATAAATTTGACACTTCGAGAATATATTATCCAAATAATTATGCAAGTTTTTATAGTGTATTAATGCATCTTGTTAGAAATGTAAGTTCAAAATCCACCTTCTGATTTGAAATAATCAGAGACAGAAGGTGTTAAAATAATTAATTTTATTTTACTTCTTTAACCCAGTTATGTGTATCTGGTGCATTGCCATATTGAATATCAACAAGCATTTTGTGGATTTCTTGGGTTAATTTGCCAGGATTTCCATCGTGAATTTGGTATTCACCGTCTTTGTTTTTAACGAACCCAATTGGGGTAACAACTGCTGCAGTCCCACAGGCAAATACTTCACGGATTTTGCCACTTTGAATATCTTTGATCCATTGTTCAGCAGAATAACGATCTTCACGAACCGTTAAACCTTTTTCTTTTGCAAGCGTGATAATGGAATTACGTGTTACACCAGGTAAAATCGTGCCACTTAAAGGAGGGGTCAATAATGAACCGTCATCCATAACAAAGAAAATGTTCATTCCGCCCATTTCTTCGATCCATTTATGCTCGGCAGCATCTAAGAAAACAAGTTGATCGCAGCCATTCTTAGTCGCTTCTTGTTGTGCAAGTAAGCTTGCCGCATAGTTCCCACCGCATTTTGCTTCACCTGTTCCGCCAGATGCAGCACGTGTATAAAATTCTGAAATCCATACGGTTACAGGTTTTGCACCTTTGGAGAAATAAGAACCTGCAGGGGAGGCAATTAACATAAATAAATAATCAGGGGAAGCTTTTACGCCAAGATACGGTGTGCTGGCGATCATAAAGGGGCGTAAATATAAAGTACCCACAGACTGATCTGGGATCCAATTTTGTTCCATTTTAACAAATTCATGAATGGCTTGTAAAAAATACGCTTCTGGTAAAGGGGCCATCGCCATACGTTTAGCTGAATTAATAAAGCGTTGTGCATTGGCTTCTGGACGAAACAATAAAATACGTCCATCTTTTGCTTTATAAGCTTTTAACCCTTCGAAAATTTCTTGTGCATAATGAAAAACACAAACAGCGGGGTCTAGGCTAATATTTCCATAGGGCTTGATATGTGCATCATGCCAGCCTTTTTCTTCGCTATAACGAATAAGCAGCATGTGGTCTGTAAAGACTTTTCCGAAACCAGGATCTTGTAAAATAGATTGTCTTTGTGCTTCTGATGCAGGAGATGGATTTTTTTCAACTATAATAGAAAGGCTTTTTTCAGAGCTCATTTTCTTATCTTTCTTTAAGTAACTGGTTTATGTAATTTTATTACAAAATATAGAATAACAAAATTCTTTTACATGCAATAGCTTTTAAAAATTTTATTTGTTACTATGGTCACTAGACAAACATATTTTATTCAAAATAGCAATTTTATATATAAAAATATAACGCACTTGAATGTGATTTTATTGTATATAGGATTAACGGCTAGAATAGGTTAATTTATATAGTGAGCAATTTAAAAGGTTACCGTTCATCAAAAGAAAATAAATATATCATTCAATTTTCTGAATTATAACCCTAATAAATCACGATAAATACTAGATAAAACGCGAAAGAAATTATTATGAATTTAAAAAAACCATCCTTATTTCGTCAACAATGTTATATTAATGGACAATGGCTAGATGCAGATAGTGGTCAAACGATTAATGTAACAAATCCTGCGACAAATGATGTGATTGGTACTGTGCCTAAAATGGGTACAGATGAAACTCGTAGAGCAATCGAAGCGGCAGAAAAAGCACAAATTCAATGGCGTAAAAAGACAGCCAAGGAACGTTCTGTCATTTTGCGTGGTTGGTATGATCTGGTGATGAAAAACCAAGAAGACCTTGCTTTGCTATTGACATTGGAACAAGGTAAGCCTTTGGCAGAAGCTAAAGGAGAGATTGCTTACGGTGCGTCTTATCTTGAATGGTTTGCTGAAGAAGCCAAACGTGTTTATGGTGATGTACTTCCTGGTCATATGGGTGATAAACGAGTGATCGTTTTAAAACAACCTATTGGTGTGACTGCTGCAATTACGCCGTGGAACTTCCCCAATGCGATGATTACCCGCAAAGCAGGTGCTGCATTGGCAGTAGGTTGTACAATGGTATTAAAACCCGCAACCGCAACCCCATATTCCGCTTTTGCATTAGCTGTTTTGGCTGAAGAAGCTGGTGTGCCAGCAGGGGTTTTGAATATTATCACAGGTGCCGCCAAAGCGATTGGTGATGAGCTTTGTGAAAATCCAATTGTCCGTAAATTGACCTTCACAGGTTCTACTGAAATTGGTGCAGAGCTGATGAGAAACTGTGCTTCAACGGTAAAGAAAACATCAATGGAATTGGGTGGCAATGCACCTTTTATTGTGTTTGATGATGCTGATCTGGATGCTGCTGTCGAAGGCGCAATGATTTCTAAATATAGAAATGCTGGACAAACATGCGTTTGTGCTAATCGTCTCTATGTTCAAAAAGGGGTTTATGATGCCTTTGTTGAAAAATTAAAAGTTGCTGTGGGTAAATTAAAAATTGGTAACGGAACCGAAGCAGGCGTTACAATCGGGCCAATGATTGATGCCAAAGCGGTGGCAAAAGTTCAAGAACATATTGAAGACGCTGTTTCAAAAGGTGCAAAAATTGCTGCTGGTGGTAAAGCTTTGGGCGGTAATTTCTTTGAACCTACTATTCTTGCGAATGTTCCAGCAAGTGCAGCTGTATCAAAAGAAGAAACATTTGGACCTTTGGCACCTGTGTTCTGTTTTGAAACAGATGAAGAAGTGGTCCGTTTAGCAAACGATACTGAATTTGGTTTAGCCTCATATCTTTATGCAAATGATATGTCTCGAATTATCAAAGTTTCAGAAGAACTAGAGTATGGAATGGTTGGTATTAACACCGGCTTGATTTCAAATGAAATGGCACCTTTTGGTGGCGTTAAAGCTTCTGGTTTAGGTCGCGAAGGCTCTAAATACGGGATGGATGATTATCTTGAAATTAAATATTTGTGTGTAAGCATTAATCAATAAATTAAAGAAAAAGGCTATTTAGATTTTTTCTAAATAGCCTTTCAGAGTGTTAATAGTTTAACCGCCTAATGTTTTTTCAGCCATCGCAATGGCTGCTTCTTTTGTTTCTGCAACGGCTATGAATAAGCCTTTGTGAACGAATTTAGATCCAGGTATACCTGTTTCTGCGGTTAATGCTTCACCTTCAAGTCCACCCCAGCTGGCTGGAAATAGTTTGCGGCGATCATTTCCATGCATACGAATAGGCACTGTTCCGATCCGCCATTCATTTTCAGCAGGATAGATGACTAATTGAGTTCCCCATGCGTTCGCAAAAATTGGATAAATATGAGGCATCCAACGAGGAAGCATTAAAATACGTTTATCGGGACTTTCTTTATAAGCCTCTTCAGTACATCCAATCGCTCTGAGGCGAGCAAACTCAATATTTAATTGATAGATCAATACTGTGCGAACAATTTTTGATGCTTCAAAAAAGCGTTCTAACTGAGTTGATGAATCATCTGTGTCCCATGGTGGGTTAAAGACATTAATAATAGAAGAGAAATTCAATCCATTTTCAGGGTGCATTTTTCCATTATCGATAGCATCAATCGGAATAACAAGCGCTTTTTCGATAACGTTATGTGCTATTTTGCGTGATTTATCATCAAGGTCAGGAGCAAGCTTTTGTATCACATCCAATCCAAATGCACGCCATATTAATCCAGCAGAGCTGTAAGGAATGGTGCCTTCGATCCCTTTCGGTGTTTGTTTAATATCTCGTTCTGGTGCGCCAATTTGATGATGATCAAAACGGCGTTTACCATCGAAAATACCACCCACATCAAAAACAATATCGGCTTTTTCAATGATGTCGGTATCCCGAGTTCTTTCGACTTTAAAAGGCCGATTATCAAGGTCTAACGCGATGGCTAAGGTCGTAAAGGCAAATACGTCATCAATATGGAAACGACCGTTATGGGTAACAATTAAAAGTTCTTTGTTACGATCCATCAGTCCTTCTGTTAACGAATCAGAAAGGGTTATCATTGCGTCAGGCATAGTTGCTCCTGTTTGAGATTATAGTATTAGTAAGATATAAATAGGCATCATAAAGAAAAAAGAAAAGGGATGCGAGACTAAATTGATTTTTTATTGATGCTTTAGTTCTTCTTCCAAATCATGCAAAGTGCTTTGCAAATGTTCTTTGGTGAGTTTTCTTAATAATTTAGTATCTTTTTCCAACCACGCTTCAAATAATTCCCGATGCGCTTGAATAGCGTGTTTTTCTCGTCCATAGGGTTCAATATGCAATCGTACATATCGTTCAGCCAAAATACTGATCTGGTTAATAATGTGATAGGTGATTTGTCCCATACTGGGGGACATCAAGGCAATATGGAATTTGCGATTATATCGAACATGTTCTGGATTGCCCACTTGGCTTTGCACCGCTTCTAATTCCAGCAAAGCCTGCTTGGCATCTTCTTGGTCTTTTTTGGTCGCTGCGAGAGAACCTTCAACAGTGGCATCAGGTTCAAGTTTCAATCGTAATAGGAAAACTTCTCTTGCCTCAGCGGCACTAATCGGACGAACAAAAAAACCCTTATTAGGGCTAGATTGTACCAACCCATCATGTTCTAGTTTTGCCAAAGCTTCGCGTAGGGGAATTTTGCTGACCCCTAATTGGGCGGCAATGATATCTTGACGAATTGGGGATAGAGGTGCTAATTCTCCAATAAGGATATTTCTTCTGACAAAATTATAAACTTGATCTGCAATAGATTGCACGATTATGGTTGGTTTATGTGATGAAATATCCGCGCGAGGGACTTGCATTTAAACAGTAAAATCCAATTTAAAATAATATATTGTATACAATATACATTAAGTCCGTTCCTAAAGCAAATTGTACAATGAGATAGAGAATGTATTGTATAAAGTGAATCCTTACAAATCTTCACTTTATACTCATTATAAAATAAATTTAAACTCGTGCTTCAACCAACTCTTTTTCTGGGTACTTATTTATGATTAACGAATGATCCTCTAATTGATGAGTGACGGGGCTCAAGCCAGTATTCACCCCGATAAAGTATGAAATTAATGCCACAATTGTGACCGCGATCAATCCTTCGGCATGAGGCAATAATTCCCATCCACCAAAATCTCCCATGGCAGAAACCATTATAATCCCCGAGTAATAGATCATCAACCAAGCACCTGATTTCAAATTCGTATAGATTGTTCGATCTTTTGCAATCATTTTAGAAATGACATAAACACATCCTAATAGGATCTGAGAACCCAACAACCAAGAAACGGTTTGCCAACCTGACCAATATACAATTAATGATGCAATCACAAAAGCAATTGGGGATAAAATTCCCATTCCTTTTAGGTAAAAAGGACGTTCGATTTGTGCAGAAGTTTTACGCAATGATGCAGCGGAAATGGGAGCAAGCGCATAGCTGAGCATTAATGCAGAAGACACAACCCCAATCAGCGCTTTCCAAGATGGAAAGGGCAAAGTCCAAAATATAGATAAAGCAAATGTTAACCATAATGCTGGTGTTGGAACCCCAGATTTTTCATCAACATGAGCGAATTTACTGAAAAAAGACCCATCTTTTGCCCATGCAAAAATAACTCTGGAGGTTGTATTCATATAAATATTGCCAGTGCCGCTTGGTGAGATAATCGCGTCAACAACTACCAATTTAGCCAACCAGCCGATCCCTAAGATCAAAGCAATATCGTGGAATGGTAATACAAAAGAACTGCTAATTGATCCCCATCCATGATTAATATAACTGCTTGGGATACTGCCGATGAAAGACGCTTGAAGCAAAACATAAATAATCGTAGATAAAACGATACAGCCTACTAAAGCATAGGGAATGCTACGTTGTGGATTTTTCACTTCAGCAGCAGCAGCGACAATGGGCGTTAATCCAAGATAAGCAAAAATAACACCACCCGTTGAAATTGCCTCTTCTATTCCTTTGCTGCCAAAAGGTGCAAATCCAGCGCTGGTAAAATTGGCAGAGCTAGAGAAATAGAGCAAGCAAACAATAATCAAAGTGGGAACGATGAATTTAAATACACTGAGGACATTATTTACTTTGGCAAAAGTTTTTACGCCCACCAAATTCAAATAAAACATGCCTGCCAGTAATACAGCTTGAATGATCCAGCCAATCAACGTGGCATCGCCAGCACTATTAGCACTTAAAAATGGAAACCATGCAGACGCATATTGTCGCGCAGCAATCGCTTCGATTGAAATTAAGCTGGAATATGCAATGATCGTAATTAATCCCGTTAAAAATCCAACAACGGATCCATGTGAATAAGCAGGATAGCTTACAACACCGCCAGCATGGGGTAGAGCTGCACCAAGTTCACAAAAAATAAACCCAAGTAGCAAAACCGCAAACCCTCCAATGACCCAAGATAAGATGCCAGCAGGGCCAGCAATCGTGGAGACATGGGATGCGGCTAATAACCATCCAGAGCCGAAAATAGATCCCAACCCAATCATCATAAGGTCAAGTAGCGATAGTGATTTTTTAAAATGTTTAGAATGCTTATTCATATGGCATTTCCTTTAGCTTATATCATAGATTTTCCTATATTTTCGTAATGTCCTTAGCCTTTTGCGATTATTTCTTGACGTATTTGCCATCAATACGATGATTAAATTCAGAAATCGAAGAATCTTGTAGTGGCGTAGGTAATAAGGAGGAGGGGAAGTTTTGGTAACAAACAGGGCGCAAAAAGCGTTCAATTGCAGCGGTGCCGACAGAGGTCATACGGCTGTCGCTGGTTGCTGGGAAAGGTCCACCATGAACCATTGTTGAGGAGACTTCTACACCCGTTGGCCATCCATCAACCAAGATACGGCCTGCTTTACGTTCCATAATGGGTAAGAAAGCATGCGCTGTTTGAATATCTTCTTGATCAATATGTAAAGTAACCGTGAGCTGACCTTGTAGATTCTCTGTAATTTGATGAAGCTCGTCGATCGTGTCATACGTTACAATCAAAGCAGCAGCACCGAACATCTCCTCTGATAAACAAGGCGTTTTGATAAAGGTTTGAGCGTCCGTTTGACAAACGATACTTTGACATTGATTAGGTGAAGAATTGTCTTGACCTTGGCCAATCAAATTAACATTTGTGGTCGTTGTTAATCGTTGTATGCCTTTTAAAAATGCTTGATGAATAGAAGGGCTGAGCATTGTAGAGGTCGGGGTTTGAGCAAGCTCTTTTTGAACATTGGTTAAAAAACTATCCAACGCCGCACCTGATTTAGCAATGATTAATCCTGGATTGGTGCAAAGTTGTCCTGCACTCATGCTCAAAGAACCAATAAATCCTTTGGCAATAGATTCAGCACGATTTTGTAATGCATGGTCAAACAAGTAGACTGGATTAATACTTCCCATTTCGGCAAAAACAGGAATAGGAACTGGACGTTCAGCAGCAAAGCGCATTAATGCTGTGCCACCACCCATTGATCCTGTGAACCCAACGGCACAAATATAAGGATTTTTTACTAATGCTTCGCCAACATCATTGCCTGTTCCACCGATTAATGAGAAAACTCCACTTGGCAAGCCACAATCTTTAATTGCTTTGGCAATAGCTTGACCAATTAACTCGCTGGTTCCTGGATGAGAAGGGTGAGCTTTTACCACAACAGGGCAACCCGCAGCCAGTGCAGAGGCGGTATCACCACCGGCCACTGAAAAGGCAAGAGGAAAATTGCTGGCACCAAATACAGCAACGGGGCCAATGGCAATCCGAATTTGACGTAAGTCAGGACGAGGCAAAGGCGCACGATCTGGTAAAGCAGGATCAAAACGTAAATCCATCCAATCCCCTTGACGGACGACACTGGAAAATAAACGTAATTGATTGATGGTACGACCCGTTTCGCCTTTGACGCGAGCTTCTGGAAGGCCTGTTTCAAGGCGTGTTTGATTGGTTAACACATCCCCCAATGCTTCAATATTATCAGCAATTTTATCTAAAAATTGTGCACGTTTTTCCAAAGGTAAAGAGCGATAATGATCGAAAGCTTCAAAAGCCGCTTTACATGCTTGATCTATATTTGCCTGATTTGCACAATAAAATTCAGTATTTAATTCTTGATTGGTTACAGGGTTAATTGCTTTGTATGTTTTTGAAGTTTGAATAGCTTGTCCAGCAATCAAAAGATTTCCAGTAATATGCATTAAATAATTTCTCCTAAAGGGTGATGAACATTAAAATCGATCAGGTCGAAAAGCGGATATTGAGACTGATGGTTGTTTACCTGTGACTAGATCGGTAATGATCTCGCCAGTAATGGCAGCCAGAGTTAGTCCAAGATGTTGATGACCAAAGGCAAAAAATAAACCAGGATTTTTTTTACTTTTTCCAATGACAGGTCGATAGTCTGGTAAAGTCGGGCGTGATCCAACCCACCGTTTAAATTCTGATTTTCTTGAAAACCCGAATTTATTGGCATATTCTTCTAATTTTCCCCATTTACGTTCATCTGGCTTGGCGCTGAATTGAGTAAATTCAACAAAAGATGCTAAACGTAAACGGTTTTCAAACCGCGTGACAATAAAGGAAAGATCTTCAAAAACCAGTGGTGGTAAATCATAAGAGCCGTCATGCTCCCATTCAATATGATAACCGCGCTCGGCAATGACAGGAAAATATTCCCCCATCTTTTTCAATAATTCGCCAGACCTTGCCCCAGCACAAATCAAAACGTTTTGATATGAGATAGCAATATTGTTACCGAATATAATTTTGGTCTGTCCATTATCAGGTTGAATGGAGGTGACATGCTCATATTTAAATATCCCACCATGTTCAATGAAATGATTCTTACAAACCTCTAACAATGTTGATACATTTTTGATTTGTCCTGTTTTTTCAAAACAAAGACCATTCACAGGTTGGGTGCTGAGTTGTTGGCTGATTCGTTCTAAGGTTTGTTTGTCCATAGAATGAACGCTGGCTGTACCGATATCAGCGTTCTGCCAATCATTACAGCCATGTTCCCCTTTATCCTTGTCATGATAAATCACATAATGGCCATCAATCATCAACAAATCGGGTTGGTTAATTGAATTTACCAATCTTTCCCATGATGCAACAGAATGATTCAAAAGAGATTTGATCGATTCTTTACCTTCATTAACTTGTTTTTGTGAAAAGCTGGCTTTTAAATAGTTTGCAAACCAAGGAAACCATTTATGTGGATATTGCCAACCAATATCTAATGCACCCCCCATACAAAAAAGTCTTCTATATCCAGTAAGTGCATTTTCACGATTAGCCAATGGCATAACTTGTTCAATAGCGATATGTCCAGCATTCCCATAAGAGGCTGGAAATTGCTGATCTTGGATGATCGTGACGGTCAAACCAGCACGTTGCAAATGAATTGCACTGAGCAAGCCGATAATACCGCCGCCAATAATTACCATTTCGTTATTTTGCATATTGGCCATAATTTTTTCGCTTCTCACAAAAATTTTATATACAAATATATTCGTATTTCGTATACGATATACAATATGTATTAGATTACAACCTGTTTGTGAAAAAATACAAGTAACATTCTGAAGAGAATTTCATTTAAATCGAACAAGGAAATACACAATGAAATGGACCGGCGTTTTCCCAGCAGCAACAACACAGTTTGCTCCTGATCTTTCTATTGATATCAAAGCGACTCAAGATGTATTAGATGCACTGATCAAAGACGGCGTTCACGGGTTGGTCGTCATGGGTACTTGTGGTGAAAATAACTCTTTGGAACCAGAAGAAAAGATTCGCGTTTTAGAAGCAGCATGTGAAGTCGTGAATAAACGCGTTCCTATTATTGTGGGAATCTCTGAAATGACGACAGGCCGTGGCGTTAAATTTGCCAAAGAAGCTACTCGAATCGGTGCAGATTGTTTGATGGTTTTACCAGCAATGGTATATGTGCCTAAAGAAAACGAATTGGTTGCACATTTCAAAGACATTGCTGCAGCAACAGATTTACCATTAATGCTTTATAACAATCCCAACGCATATCGCGTGAATATCGGTGCGGATGTTTTGTCACAATTGACTGAAGTGAAAAATATTGTTGCAGTTAAAGAGAGCTCTCCTGATACAAAACGTTACACAGATTTATATAATGCCTTTGGCGATCGTTATTTAATGATGGCAGGGTTGGATGATGTGGCTTACGAAGGGTTATTATTAGGCGCAAAAGGCTGGATTTCAGGTTTAACCAGTGCATTTCCTCAAGAATCAGTTGCTTTGGTAGCTGCTTTAGAAAAAGGTGATTTAAAAACTGCATTGGCAATTTATCGTTGGTTTATGCCTTTATTACATCTGGATGCAGAACATGATTTGGTTCAATGTATTAAGCTTGCTGAACAAATTATGGGTCGTGGTAATGAACGTGTCCGTAAACCACGTTATGTATTAGAAGGCGCTCGTCGTAAAGAAATCATTGATATGGTAGAACAAGCAGCGAAAACACGTCCAACTTTGTTATCGACTGCGGCTTAGGTCTATATAACTCTGGGGTAAAATTCGCCCCAGATGATGCTTATATTCTGTTCCCTTACTTGAATTGAAAAATAATAACATGCAGCATACTTTTTTTTGTGTAGATGGACATACCGCTGGAAATCCTGTGCGATTGGTTGCGGGTGGCGCGCCTTTATTAAAAGGGAAAAATATGAGCGAACGTCGACAAGATTTTCTAAATCGTTTTGACTGGATTAGAACAGGCTTATGTTTCGAACCTCGTGGGCATGATATGATGTCAGGTGGATTTTTATATCCTCCTACACAAGAAGATACTGATGCTGGGATTTTATTTATTGAAACCAGTGGTTGCTTACCAATGTGTGGGCATGGCACGATTGGATTGGTCACTTTTGGATTGGAACATGGATTAATACAACCCAGAACACCTGGTAAATTAAGATTAGAAGTGCCTGCTGGGATTATCGAAATTGATTATCAATATGAAATTAACAAAGTTACGGCTGTGACCATTCATAATATTCCTGCTTTTGTCGAAGCAACAGGGATTGTGATTGATGTTCCAGAGCTTGGTCAATTAACCGTTGATGTGGCGTACGGTGGGAATTTTTACGCAATCGTTGAGCCTCAAGGAAACTATCACAGCATCGATCAACTTGGCGCTGCTGCAATTTTAAAATACAGTCCGATTGTCCGTGCGTTAATGCGAGACGCTATTCAACCAGTGCATCCTTTGGATTCAACCATTAAAGGCGTCAGCCATGTATTATGGGCTGATCCTCAAACTGATCGTCTACGCGGTCGTAACGCAGTATTCTATGGGGATAAAGCCATTGATCGCAGCCCTTGTGGTACAGGAACTTCGGCAAGAATAGCGCATTTATGGCATAAAAAACAATTATCTGTCGGTGAAGCTTTTACTCATGAAAGCTTTATTCATAGTAAGTTCATCGCAACCATTGCAGCAGAAACGGATATTAATGGAAAACCTGCTATTCTTCCATTAATTCAAGGCAGTGCCATTTCAACGGGATTTAATACAATTTGGATTAATAAAGAAGATCCTTTTCACAAAGGATTTCAAATCGTTTAATTGATATCATTATTAAGTTTCTGATATTTCAAATTTATATCAGAAACTTATTTTTACAATTAGATTAGCCGACAAATTTACTGACTGCGTTTAATAATGCTTTCAAAGAAGAGCTAAGAATATCGTTATCGATCGCAACCCCCCAGAAGCTCTCACCAGTTTTATTAGAACATTTGATATAGCTTATTGAACGACTATCACTATTTTTCCCTAAAGTATGTTCATTATATTCTACAATACGAAAATCTAGATGTGTTTTTTCTTTTAAGATTGCTGTTCCTGCGGATAATACACCATTACCTTCACCTTCCATCGTTGATTTTTTACCATCAATATTCAATGTTAATTTCAATTTAGTGCTGTTGGGCGCATTTTGCTCGACATTAAATTCTTGTAAGGTCAATTTGTTTTGACCCGTTAAGCCATAATGTTCACGGAAAATAGACCAGATTTCAGCAGGGGTTAATTCATGACCTGATTGATCTGTTTTTTGTTGAATAATAGTACTAAATTCACGTTGTAAATGCGGTGGCAATTCAATTCCATGATTTTGTTGTAAAATCCAAGCAGCGCCACTTTTTCCAGATTGACTGTTTACGCGAATGACGGCTTCATAGCTACATCCTAAATCAGCAGGGTCAATTGGCAAATAAGGCATTTCCCAATAGGTATGATTTTGTTTTTGACGATTTTGAAAGCCTTTTTTAATGGCATCTTGGTGGCTACCAGAAAATGCACTAAATACTAAATCACCCACATAAGGGTGCCTTGGATGAATTGGAAGCTCGTTACATTCTTTGACCACTTCACCAATATGTTTAATATCATGGAAATCAAGGTTAGGATGGATCCCTTGGGAATATAGATTTAAAGCTAATACAACCAAATCAGCATTGCCCGTACGTTCGCCATTACCAAATAAGCATCCTTCGATACGATCAGCACCGGCTAGTAAGGATAATTCCGCGGTTGCAATGGCGGTGCCGCGGTCATTATGAGGATGGACGCTGATACAGACTTTGTCCCTTTGTGAAAAATGCGTGCAAAAATATTCGATCTGATCGGCAAAGACGTTCGGAGTGCTGGCTTCTACAGAGCTGGGTAAATTGATAATCATTGGTCTTTGTTCGGAAGGTTTCCATACATCAGCCACAGCTTCACAAATACGAATTGCGTAATCAATTTCAGCCAACGAGAAATTCTCGGGTGAATATTCAAATGTCCAATGAGTTTCTGGATTTTTATTACAATGATCGACCACTAATTGTGTGGCTGTTGTGGCCATATCGATAATTTCGTCTTGAGATTTATTGAACACAATTCGTCTGAAGATTTCCGCAATGGCGTTATAGACGTGAATGACGACTTTTTTTGCACCCTTTAACGCTTCAAAGGTGCGTTCGATCAATTCTGGTCTGGCAGCCGTTAATACCTGAATAGTGACATCTTCAGGAATCATGTTGTTGTCAATTAAGTAACGAACAAAGTTGAACTCTGTTTCAGAGGCGGATGGAAAACCGACTTCAATATGTTTAAAGCCACAATCGACTAATAATTTAAAAAACCGAATTTTACGATCATGATCCATAGGGTTGATTAAAGATTGATTGCCATCACGCATATCCACAGCACACCAAATCGGAGCCTTGGTAATAGTGTTATTTGGCCATGTGCGTTCAGGGAAAGGGAATGCGTTAAACGGACGATATTTTGTTTCTGGATTAGTCAACATTGGTTTTACCTTTTAAATGTCTTTATTCATGACGATTAAGAATAGTATAACCAAGGTCAATTTGATTCGCTTTTGAAGCCCAGACATGTTTTTGCTTAAAATGGACAATTTGTTCTGTTGTTGGCATTAAAATTGCTGTAAATTATCGTATGTTTGATAATATATAGCATGAATGGTTTGTCTGTTTTGACCCTCTTATCCGTTAAAGAATATCATTTTTCGAGTGAGCAGTTTGAAGACAAGTTGCATCGGCATGAATGTGTGCAATTATTGGTCATTAAAAAAGGGCTGATTCGAGTAGAAACACAGACAAGTTGCTCGGTCATTACAGAAAAAGATGGTATTTGGATCATTGCAGGGGCGATGCATAAGCTGACAATGCTTAAGGATACGTCTTTATATAGTATCTATGTTGATCCGTTTGCGCGTGCTGATTTTCCCTATAAAACTCAAGTCGTGAATATTTCACCGTTAATGCATGCGTTGATGCCGAAACTGGTTGGGATCGATAGTCATTATTTACCTCATTCTATTGAAGAATGGACGATTGAGCTCTTTTTAAACGAGTTGAGGTCGTTATCGGACTTGTACGCGTTTGAACTGCCTTATCCTAAAGATGCTGAGTATCAAGAAATCTGTCGCTATATATCTAAAAATCTAGACTACCCTTGGTCTGTGGCTGATTTTTCTAAACGATTAAAGGTAAGTGATCGAACCGTTACGCGTCAATTTTATAAACAAACAGGGTTGAGCTTTGTCGAATGGCTCCGCAGGAAACGGATGCAAGTTGCTTTGGAACTGTTAACCTCTGGCGAACCGATTACTCAGGTTGCTTTGCAAGTCGGATATGATAGCCCCAGCGCGTTTACCACTGTGTTTAAACAGAGGCTTGGGTTTACGCCGAGGGATTATGTGAATAAGGTGACTGGTAAGGGTTAAATATTTCTTATTCATTTTCCTTTAATTGAGATTCAAGTATGGATACTTGTTCTTGTGTTCTTTCAATAAGACATTCAATTTTACTCGAATTTTTGTCATTAATATTTTTATATTTATTACAAGCAATATCTTTTTCTTTAATCCACTCTCTTTCGTCTTTTTTAATATCTTTTTGCTTTTCAGTGGAAGATTTGGACAAAACTTGTTTATAAACTAGGTTGAGTTGTTGATCTAATTTTTGATATTCATCCCATAAACAGCTTTTTATATTTGAATGTTGAGAACTCACTTGATAACATTGTTGGTAAATAGTGAGATATTTGATACGACTATCTGTTTTCCGAGTTTGACAAACAACAACAGAAAAACGACCTTCATGTCCATATTCCATCTCATTATAGAATCGATTACACTCATCTTTACTTTTAATTCATTTGATTTGTGACGATTTAAGTTGTTTCTGTTCGGGAATTGATAAATTTTGTATTATGGTATGATACAGCGTATTTAATTGCTTATTACTTTTTTCATAATCAATCATAAGACAATTCATAATGTCTGCTGTCACAGGACTGCCATCGTTGCAGGCTTCTCTGGCAAGGGAAGTTTTTGCACAGGATAGAAATCCGAAAAGGGTTATAATGAAAAAAGAATTTTTTAATAGCATCTTATGTAATCTTTACAAAAATGAAATAGGATCAATATCCACATCAATCTTAACGCTTTTTTTAGCCTTAACGCTGGATAGCCATTGATGTAAAATCGGTTGAATAGCGATATGTTTTTGTGTTCTGAGTAACAATCGTTGCCGATAACGATTGCGCAGTAAAGCCAAAGGTGCAGGAGCAGGACCAAGAACAATCACACCTTCCATTTGCGGGGCGTTTTGTCCAAGTTCATAAGCAATTTGCATGGCTTCATCATTCGTATCTGCACTGACGATAATGGCGGCTAATCGTCCATAAGGAGGCCAAAAGCCCATTTGGCGTTCGGCGGCTTCTTGTAACATAAATTCGTTGAAATCGCCTTTGACCAATGTTTCCATAACGGGGTGATCGGCAAGGTAACTTTGTAACATCACGACCCCTGCAGATTGTGCGCGTCCTGCTCGACCTCCAACTTGGTGTAGCAGTTGCAATGTTTTTTCAGAGGCTCGTAAATCAGCACCACTTAGTCCAAGATCGGCATCAATTACACCCACTAACGTTAAAAACGGGAAGTGCCAGCCTTTGGCGACAATCTGGGTGCCGATAATCAGATTAACTTCTTTTTTATCAATCTGACGAATGGCTTCTGCGGTGGCTTTGGGGCTGGTTAAATTATCACTGGACATCACAAGGATCTTGGCATCAGGGAAAGTTGCGCGTGCTTCCTCTGTAATCCGTTCTATCCCAGGACCAATAGCCACCATACTATCTGGAGCATTACAGTGAGGACATTCTTTGGGAATAGGAATAAAATATTCACAATGATGGCAAACCAGTCGTTGAGTGCTGCGATGTTCGACTAACCACGCTGAACAATGAGGACACTCAAGGCGATGACCACAAGCACGACAGAGCGTTAATGGTGCATAGCCTCGGCGATTTAAAAAGAATAGAACTTGTTCGCCTTTTTCTAAGCGTTGTTGAGTGGCAGTGATTAACGGTGGCGATAAAAATAAGCCTCTATGGGGTGGAGTAGCCCGTAAATCAACAATTTGCACATCAGGCATGGATGCTCCGCCATGACGTGCGGTCAAAGTTAAATGATGATATTTATGATGATAGGCATTGGTTAGCGTTTCAAGTGATGGGGTTGCTGAGACCAACACAGCGGGGCAATTGGATAGTCTGGCTCGAACAATGGCCATATCTCTGGCATGATAAATAATACCTTCTTCTTGTTTAAAGGATGTCTCATGTTCCTCATCAATGATTATTAATCCCAAACGGGTAAATGGAAGAAATAACGCAGATCTTGCACCGACGAGAACAGATACTTCATTTTTGATAACGGCTTGCCAAGTAAGTTTTCGTTGTTTGTTAGTTAAGTCCGAATGCCAAAGTGCAGGTTTAACCCCAAAACGTTTTTCAAATCGTTCTACCCATTGTGAAGAGAGTGCGATTTCAGGAAGTAATATTAAAACCTGTTGCCCTTGTTCAATACACGTCGCGATGGCCTGCATATAAACTTCGGTTTTGCCTGAACCTGTTACCCCTTGTAATAAAGTAACAGAGAATTCTTTGTTGTTGACTTTTGTGCTTAGAAAATCAGCAGCTTCTTGTTGCTCTTCTGATAATTGCGGGATATGAAAAGAGGGATCTGGTTCCAAAAAAGGAAAATGATAGGGTAGTAATTTTTCTTCTAGAATACCCGCTTTGGCAAGACCTTGAATGACACTAGAACTGACTTGTAATGCATCTGTTAAAAAGCCAGTGGTAATTGGGTTTTCTTTATTCTTTAAAAATTGAAGAATTTTCTCACGGGCAGGGGTTATACGGAGTTTATCTGTTGGTAGATCAGATAAAACCCATCCTGTTTTAGGGGCGTTGGTTGAAGCATAGGTTTGAATGCCACGTAAAGCAATGGCTAATACTAGCCCTGGTGGTGATAATGTATAGGCAGCAACCCAATCTATAAATTGGAGTAGGATAGAAGGTAACGGAGGAATGGGTATAATAGAAATAATAGATTTTATTTTCTTAATTTTCTTAGATTCTTCCACAGGTAGAGCAATGCCTTTTGGTAGAGCATGTTTTTCCCAAATAACACCGATTTCTTCGCGATTACTCAATGGAATGATGACGATTGTGCCAGGTCTTAAAGAATCATGTTCAAGTTCAGGCGGAACTTGATAATAAAAAGGCTCTTTGAAAGGATAAGGTAATAATACAGGTAGAATATGAGGGCACATAATACTTAGAATGTTTCAATGATATATATGATATATATAATATTTATACTCTGATAAGCGGTGGGTCGGCAAATACTGAATATGACAAATAATCGATTTAATTAGAATATTAGTGTAATTATTACTTAATTTCTATAGGGTAATAAAGCATCACTGTTGTTATTTTATGGTATTATTAACCAAAAACAAATGACTTCATTATTATTGGTTTCGATTAAATATCCTAAGAGTGGTTGATTAAAACAGAATAAGTTATAAAAATTATATTGGAAAACGTCGTCTATCCCTATGAAGGATAGTCGCATTCAGACGAGAACGGCTTGAATTAGAAAAAATTTGACCCAATTAAATCCTAGAATGATTCTTTCGGTTTTAACGTAACTGGAACGGTTACTTTTTTCCCACTATTAAGTGTAATAATAATTGTCTGGCTATAATATTCAGCAATAAAAACTTCTTTTTGTTCCAGATTATTATTTTCTAGAAGATGCGCAATAAACTCATTGTCAGTATCAAATAATTCAAGGGGTAACCGTTGTATATCACCTCTTAAAATCAAAACAATCGAAGGCTCATTTTGGTCCTTTTCAATAATGGTCAATTGTCCATTAGGTTCAACTTGGGCGTAATGGATATCTTGAATAGAGCCGATGCCTCTGGAATGTAAAATGGATAACAGATTAATAATATCAATTTTATTATGTTTGTTATTAATTGTATCGATCATCAATTGACCATTTTTGATGATAATAATAGGATCACCTAATGTAAAAGATCGAAACATTTCAAACTCTTTGGCGACTTTATTTAATATATGCATTAAAAAAGTGCCAATGATTAATACTAATACATAAGTGTAAACAGGTATTGTATCGCTATAAATAACGCCACCTATAATACCACCGAGGATAAAATTGCCGATTAAATCAATGGGCGACATTTGAGAGATTTGCGTTTTACCCGAAAGATTAAAATAACAAATAACGATTATAAATCCGAGTATAAATTTCAGAAAAACTAATGCAAAATAGGTCATCAAAGCCCCTTTATTATCAAGACAACAATCGATTATAATTATAATGTAGAAAAGATAAGGATTTTGTCTAAAAGTTGTTTCTAAGTTATACCAAATATTTAAATAAAGATGAATGATATATTTTAAGAGGAATAGAGTTGATGATTAAAAATATCTTAACAATTGCAGGTACTGATCCCAGCGGTGGGGCGGGTATCCAAGCAGATATGAAAACTTTTTCTGCACTTGGAACCTATGCAATGTCTGTGATTACAGCCGTCGTTGCTCAAAATACTCAAGGGGTCAGGTCTTATCGAACAATGGACGCCGAATTTGTCGGGGAACAAATTGATGTTGTATTTGAAGATATAACAGTTGATGCTGTAAAAATCGGCATGTTGGCAAATGCTGACATTGTTAAAGTGGTGGCCTCGAAGCTAAAACAATATAATGTTAAAAACGTGGTTTTGGATCCTGTTATGGTGGCGAAAAGTGGTGATCCTTTGATTGATGAAACCGCTGTTGCCGCGATCAGAGATATTTTGCTCCCTCAAGTAACAATAGTCACCCCTAATATTCCAGAGGCTTGCGTTTTATTAAATAAAAAAGAACCGATTTCTTTGGATGAAATGGAAGTAGAAGCAAAGAATATATTACAACTAAATCCGCAATGGGTTTTGTTAAAAGGCGGTCATTTAACGGGTAATATTTGTCGTGATGTATTACGTAATTCACAAGAAACCTATGAATTCGTTGGCGAACGGATTATAACGAAAAACGATCACGGGACTGGATGTACGTTATCTTCAGCAATTACAGCCTTATTACCCACGATGACTGTTCCGAAGGCAGTTGAAAAAGCTAAGGCATTTTTAGAACAGGCGTTGCAATCAAGTTATCAATTATCTGTTGGTCACGGGCATGGTCCATTGCATCATTTTTGTAATTTATGGAAGTAAAAGATCAATTGTAGATCAGGGTAAAGTAAATGCTGGCTTTTGAATTATTACAACAATTTTTAGGATGGATGAAAGATAGTCGCAGAGCTTCGGAACACAGCTTGATAGCATATCAACAAGATCTAACACGATTTTTGAGCTTTTTAACTCAGCATGTAGGTGAAGAGCCTACCAAAAATACTTTATCGACCTTAAGCCATAAAGATTTGCGCTCTTGGTTAGCCAATGAAAATGATAAAGCGTTAAATAACCCACGATTAGGACATGGTCGCCATACGCAAGACGCCGCTATTCGCACACGTCGTCGCCGTTTATCGGCACTTAAGTCGTTTTATCGTTATCTAACACTTTATCACCAAATTGAAAATAGTGCTGCCACGTTACTTAGCACGCCAAAAACGAAACAGATTTTGCCTCATCCTTTATCGCAAGAAGAAGCAATGGCGCTATCAAAAGATATTGCCATTGTCGATCAATCGCCGATTGCTCAAAGCAGAGACATTGCATTATTTACGTTGCTGTATGGTTGTGGTTTGCGGTTATCAGAAGCATTGGGATTGGATTGGATAGATTTACACCATTCAAGACTGGATGAAGAAGGGGGCGTATTACGAGTTACCGGTAAAGGAAACAAAGAACGCCTAATTCCCATTTTACCGATGGTTGCAGAAGCACTAATGCAATGGAAAGCACAATATCCTGGCATTGCAGAAGGAAAAAATCCTGTTTTTATTGGATTACGTGGCAAACGATTAAATCCTTCGATTGCACAAAAAACAATGCGAGAATATCGTCGTATGATGGGATTATCTGATCTGGCAACACCTCATGCTTTACGCCACTCTTTTGCCACGCACATTATGCAAAATGGCGGAGATTTAAGGACTATCCAAACATTACTGGGGCATGCAAGCCTTTCAACAACACAGAAATACACATTGATGGACGAAGCACATTTGTTAAAAATATGGGAAAATGCGCATCCCCGTGCACGTCAGGATAAATAATATGAAAAAAACGCTAATATTTTGTTTTTTTAGCCTTTTTATTTTGTTACACAGTGCAGCCTCCAATGATGTGCAAGCTCAAACTTCGTGTGATTATGAAAAACTGGGACAAGCATCTTTAAAAGATGTTGGCGGTTTTTTATTGGTTACCGTCAGCATTAATGGCCATCCATTTAATATGGTGGTGGATACTGGGTCAGAGGGCAGCTTAATCTTTCCAGAAGGGGCAAAATTATTAAACCTGCCCATTGATCCTAATCGTCAAACGGTTGTTCAAGGTCCAAGAGGTGGGCAAGAGCTTGTCAAAAATGTGTTTATTCGGCAAATGAAATTGGGACAATTAACGATTGGACCTTTGTCTGTACCTTTAGGAAACTTACCAACTTATCCTAAGTTAGATATTCCAGTGATAGGGTTAATTGGTGGGGATATATTGTCTCATTTTGATTTGGATTTTAATATCAAATCAGGAATATTGTCTTTTTGGCATATCGAATCTAATTCTATGCTGTGTCACGTGCCTCCTTTTTGGGGCGATGAAATGCAATCAGTAGCATTGAAAATGATAGGTCATCGTCCTTTTGTTACGGTTAAAGTGGATGGTAAACCGTTGGTGGCATTATTAGATAGTGGCGCGCGTTCCCGAATTGTTTCGTTTGAAACAGCCATAAAAATCGGTGTGCCTTATCATGTTTTAACCAAAGACCCTGGTGGGATAGCCAGTGGTGTCGATATGCGCAGCTCTCGCTATTATTGGCATAAATTTAAAACATTTCAATTGGGGCAAGATATAGAGCATAATCCAATCTTAACCGTTTCCCAGCTTTATGATTCAATGAATATGCTGATTGGATCAGATTGGTTCGCATCTCGTCATGTTTGGGTATCTTATTCTCGTCACAAGTTGTTTTTTATGAATAATGCAATAAGTAACGGGAAAACAAAATGAACAATATTCCTGTTAATACGAAAACATTAGAAGAAGCATTACAATTAAGTGAAGAGATTTTAACGGCGATAGAGTTGGAAACGACTTCGTTATCAAATTGTATGTTAAAAGCTAGTCGACTGGCTAGGTTATTAAATGATTTTGATTATCAGAAAATATTTCAATATGAAGTTAGTGGCTACCCAAAACACAATGAACAAAGATCATTAAATCAAAGAAATTTAAAGTTATTACAATTATCTAGAAGAGTTCATGAAGTTGTTTTGGAAGATAACAACTTTGAGTTACTTACAAATAATCAAAGTGTCAAGACACTAGAGGAGAAAATTAAGGCATCAGAAAATCTTTTACATCACATGATTGAACAAGATGCTGATTTAAACATATTTATGCATAATTTTTCAATATTAAAAATAAATATGGAGAAAAGAAGGTTTTTTCTTCATGAATATGTCACTAATAGGTATTACGAACTAAAATGCTCAAAAATTTCAACTGATATATTCTCTAGAACCAGATTAATGGTTGATAAAAATATTGGAAAATTAGTTCCTGATGCAATGAAACAATTTACCTCAGTTTATGAGAATTTAGCTTCGGAAAATACTGAAGACTGGTCGAATGCAGTGCATAGTTGTCGTCGTATCTTACAAAATATTGCTGATGCTCTTTATCCTGTTCGAGAAGATAAAATCATTAAATTGTCTAATGGTAAGGATAAAACAATCAAACTGGGTTCAGGGAATTATATTAATCGATTGGTTGCCTATGTCGAAGAACATACAGACTCAGATGCTTTTGAAAAAATCGTTGGTTCCAATATCAGTTATTTGGGTGAACGACTAGATGCAATTTATAATGCTATGAACAAAGGTACCCATGATATCATCACTAGCAAAGATGAAGCAGATAGATATGTGATTTATACTTATTTAATGGTTGGCGACATTCTATCTTTGATGAAAGAAAACGAATAAGCTCATTTAATAAATAAAATGAATATTAGTTTTACGTTGTCGCCTATTTATCTAAAAGTTACTATTTAAAAGGCAATAATCTAAAGAAGCTTAATTGTTTGATTAGAAAAACAACGGCTGGATGGGAAAATGTCCAAGGCATGATGCGATCTAAATTCTTTTATTAGGCAATAATACAAAAATAAAGGCACTAATAATCGTAATGATTCCAAGATATAACCAAGTAAAATGAAAATGAGTAGCAGGCAAAGCATGAAGATGAACTGTCTCATCCAAGGTTAAAAGAATAGCGGAAATCGCAACGCCAGAAGCCATTGAAACTTGCATAACGGTTGATAATAAACAGCTGCCTGCAGGTTGTCTTTTAGGGGATAGATCTAATACAGTGACAGTATTCATTGCGGTAAATTGCATTGAATTTACAAACCCTGTGATGAACATCAAAATAGAAATCAAAATCCATCTAGAATGCTCATTAACCAAGCAATAAGATACATAAGACGCACTTAAAATAAGAGTATTGATAAATAGAAAATTACGATAACCCATTAACTTGATTGCTTTTGAAACAAAAGGTTTCGCAACCATGGCAGATATTGCTAAGGGTAACATAGCAACACCACAAGCAACGGGTGATAAACCTAATAATCTTTGTAACATCAAAGGAATCATAAAAGGCACGGCACCACATCCCAGGCGGGCAACCAAATTTCCTAAAATGCCAATGGAAAAACTTTTAATTTTAAATAATTTTGGGCTGAATAAAGGATAATCATGATACAAAGATCTAATCCAATAAGCACCAAGTAATACTAGTCCAACACAAAAAATAATCGTGGGGAGCGTATAGGCTGTTGTTTCACTATATAAGCTGAGTGCATAAGTGACCAGCGCAATCCCAGCTGCAAAAATAAAATATCCCCATATATCAATACGGACATTTTTGTCATTTTGAGTTGGAAAATGTTTCAATGCGAAATAAATACCAGCAATTCCAAATGGAATATTAATAAAGAAAATGACCGACCAATTCAAATAAGAAGCAATAATACCGCCAACAATAGGACCTATTAATGGCCCCATCAATCCAGGGATTGTTACCATACTTAATGCTTTGATTAACTGATCTTTGGGAAAAGTTTGTATAACCGCCAATCGCCCAACAGGCAGCATTAATGCTCCACCCATTCCCTGTATAATTCTGGCAGCCAAAAGCTCATTCATGGTGTTTGATATTCCACAAAGTAAGGAGCCAAGGGTAAAGATGAACAAAGCAATACAAAAAATCGTCCGACAGCTATATTTTTGACACAGAACGCCCGTCAAAGGAATGAACAAAGAATTTGCAATCATATAAAATATAATAATATTTTTGGTTGTTGCTAATGGCGAATGAAAGATGGTCGATAAATACGGTATAATCGTGTTAACAGAAGTTGTATCTAGTGACGCCATAAAAAAAGCAATGGCGGCAACAATTGGTAACAAGGTCTTTTGTTTATCTTGATTAACAGCGTTCATGAGTATGTAAAAATATTCGTTTGTTGATTTGAATTCAGACGATTAATTCAAGTGTCTATAAATATAATTTATGGCTTTTATATGCATTTTATTGCAGAAAAAAAGCTATTATAGCTCAAAATAGATATTTGTGTTGTTAAAAGTGAAGCATAATTCATGTTATAAATTGATATTATTTGCCGCTTGGCTCATAGTAACCTACAAATGATTTGTTAATTAATGGTAGAAGAGTAAACAGCGTATGAACCGTACCATCACGTTAATACCCGAGAGTGGATTGCAATTTTGGCCCGTATTATTTTCAACTGAACAGATCAAGAATATTCGATGTTGGTTTTGGGAAGAACGAAACGGTGAAT
This sequence comes from Commensalibacter communis, assembly GCF_947179105.1. Classification (NCBI taxonomy): domain Bacteria; kingdom Pseudomonadati; phylum Pseudomonadota; class Alphaproteobacteria; order Acetobacterales; family Acetobacteraceae; genus Commensalibacter; species Commensalibacter communis. The sequence continues at coordinate 926,574 of NZ_CAMXCK010000001.1, read as the reverse complement.
ACGAAGATGGTAGCCCACGCTATATATTACATGCTTTGCAAGAAGATACAGAAACTGGAGTTATTAAAGATCCCTTGACAGGTCGTGTTCCTCCAGAAGATCAGATTTATGATGTTTCTTGGAAATCTGTTGTTCAACTCTTGCAAAAACAATGGCTTCCTTTACCTTTTTTCGCATTACTTTCTGCTGAACAAGATGGGGATAAATTGTTCCGTAAAGGGCCTGGAAACTGGGTGCGTGGTCGCTTTGCAGAGCTTGAAGAGGGTGAAATACGTCTTGATTTGGTGTTTGATACCAGTTTAGAAGAGCTGCATGAGGATGGGGTATATAATGCACCAACTTTTGAAGATAGCCAACGTCAAGATCATTTCAAATTTGTTTCTTCTTTACAAGATATTGCTTGGTTTTTAAATGAAGCTTGGGTTGGTGATTGGCTTTTAAAAGTTCAGCAAGAAGCTCAAGAAAAATCTGAACATAAGAATTTGTCAGATCGTCAATATTATTGTTGGCATTATGCTGTTTATCAAACTTTTTTACAAATTTTACAAGCTGTTCAACAAATGCCGACGATTCATTTATTGGATGGTAATACAGAAAAAAACATCCAAAATGTCGTTGAAGTTGATTTGGTACTTGATTTAGGCAACTCACGCAGTTGTGGTATTCTGATCGAAGATCATTTGGGACAAGATGTTAATTTTTCCAATAGTTATCCCTTAGCACTCAGAGATTTATCTCGTCCTTATTTAGAATATAACCAACCTTTTCCAAGTTGTATCGAGTTTGCCAAAGCAAATTTTGGCAATGATTTACTTTCTCGTCGTTCTGGCAGAACAAAAGCGTTCTTTTGGCCAAGTCCTGTCAGAGTTGGATTTGAAGCAGCTCATCTAGCAGGAATGCGTATTGGAAATGAAGGGCTAACGGGTCTTTCTTCTCCTAAACGATATATTTGGGACAGCCGATTATCGTTACAAAGCTGGCGATATAACAGCCGTTCAATCAGTGACGGAGGGCGCATTATTGATCCACCAGTGAATGGTGCTTTCATGGCGATGATCTCGCCTGAAGGGCGTGTCTTATCCGATGAAGAACGAGCATCAGGGCAGAATATTACTACTCAACCAAATTTCTCTCGCAGTTCTTTATTTACGTTTATGTTTGTCGAAATCTTAATGCAAGCCCGTTTGCAAATGAATTCTCCTCAAAATAGAGAACAGCGCCAAGATAAAACATTGATGCGCAGGTTACGATCAATTGTGTTGACTATGCCCCCTGGGATGCCCGTAGCCGAACAAAAGATATTACAAAACAGAACCAAAGCAGCCATTGATTTATGCTGGAAAATGCTTGGTCTTTCATGGAATACACGCCCACAATTACAATGTCGTTTGGACGAGGCAATGGCTACGCAAATTGTCTGGCTTTATAATGAGATCACAGAACGTTTAGGTGGGAATGTGGATGAATTTATGCGGTTACATGGGCGGTTGCGTCCTAATGCAGATCGAAATGAACAGCTTGAACCCTCCATCAGAGTAGCTAGTTTGGATATTGGTGGTGGCACGACTGATTTAATGATTAGCTCTTATACTGTTCCTTCTGGAGAAACCATTTGCCCTAAGCAAGAATTTAGAGAAAGCTTTAAAGTTGCTGGGGATGATATATTAGAACATTTAATTACTCATGTGGTTTTGCCTCCTTTAGCAGAGGCATTACAACAAGCTGGAGTTCAAGATACACAAGCATTATTCAGCCGTATGATTGGCCAAGACTGGGGTGGTCAATCTGAACAAGAACGCCATTTAAGAAAATTGTTTGTCAGCACTATTTTGGAACCGATTGCAATTGCTGTTTTAAAAGAATATGAATCCATTAGCGATCGCAGTATTGAGGATCTAACGCCTTTTTATGTCAAAGATATTCTTGGGCAAGATAAAGAGAATATCAATCGATCCGCCAGTTATATTCATCGCCAAGCAGAGCTTGCTGGTGCTCAAAATTTCAACATTGCTGTTGTGAAGATTGCGATTAAAGTCAAGCATATTGAAGCTTCTATTTCCCACGTCATGGGAGAGGTTATTTCTAATTTATGTGAAGCCATCTGGGCTTATAATTGTGATGTATTATTGGTTTCAGGACGACCCTCACGATTCAGACGTATTGTGGATATGATCAAAGCAGCAATGCCTGTGCCTCCACATCGTATTGTTGGAATGTATCATTATCGCGTGGGTGCTTATTATGCGTTTCGTGATGCAAGAAATAGGATTAGTGATCCCAAGACAACGGTTGTTGTTGGGGCTTCGCTTTGTTTACAAGCAGAAGGAAAGTTACAAAATTTTGTCTTAAGAACACGTGATTTGAAAATGTATTCTACGGCACGATTTATCGGTCGCCTTGAAAAGAATGGCCAGTTGCGTAACAAAAATGTATGGTTATCAAATATTGATTTAGAGGGACAAGCCTCTGAAGATGTTGGCTTTACCATTCATGATTTTGAAAATACGACGCGAATTGGGTTCAGACAGTTGGGAATAGAACGCTGGCCAGCATCCCCTTTATATACATTAGAGTTTGGTAATTTCCCTGGGTTCAACAAAGTTGCTTTGCCTTTAACAGTGAATATTATTCGACAAGATATCGATTTTGACAAAGAACAAGCACAAAATGATTATTCAGGCAGAGAGCAATTTAAAATTGCAGAAGTAACAGACCAAAAGGGTGAACAATATCCGCCTCGAATTTTATCCTTACGATTGCAAACCATGCAAAATATCGAAGGATATTGGCGAGATACAGGTCGCTTTACGTTAGCTTAAGGAAAGATATGATTAAGATGGTTAAAGATAATCAAGAAATGATCCAAACACTACAAGCGCGTAACAGTGAAGTTTTAAACGCCTCTGACCAAGCTTTGTCTTGGTTTGATGATAATCCAAAAGCAGTCAAAGGGGATGGTGAACGTCTCAAAGCAACGTTACGACGATTTCGCCGTCAAGCACGTCAATTAAACCGAGCCTGTCGTCAACCACCAGCCATTGCTGTGTTCGGAGCCTCCCAGTCTGGAAAGTCTTATTTAGTTTCAAGTTTAGCTACTAAACCAGGGAAAACTTTGGAGGCTCATTACCAAAATGAAAAGCTAAACTTTCTGCAAGATATGAACCCTCAAGGAGGAAATGAATCTACAGGGTTGGTTTCTCGCTTTACCACCAGAACACCCCAGGTCATTCAAGATAATATGCCTGTGCCTTTACGGTTATTGTCCGCAGTGGATATTATTAAGATCTTAACCAATACATCCTTGGAGGATTTTAAGGTCAAAGAATTATCGATGGAAGATAAACAGATTGATGCTTTATTTGATGCTGCTGGGGCAAGCGCGAATACGACTAACGCTGTTGTAGATTTAGATGATATCGAAGGGTTAATGGAGTATTTGCAGGCTTTATACTCTGATTGTCAACGCTTGGAAAAATTAGGGGATGGATATTGGGACAAATTAAAATTGCTTGTTCCTCATTTACCTGCCAGTGAGTCTGTCAGTTTATTTTCACCTTTATGGAATGGCTTGCCTCAATTTACCAATTTAGCACGCTCATTATTTGTTACCTTGGAACAACTAGGTCAACCAGATTTTGTGTATTGTGCAACAGATGCGTTACGCCCCAGGGAAAGAAGCATCTTAAATGTGGAAACACTTTTCACACTCGGACAATCCGATCATGGTGATAGTGTTGCGTTATTAACACCAGATCGAAAAACTGTAATGATTAATCGCTCAATTGTTACGGCGTTAACAGCAGAGATTACCGTTCCCGTAGGAGATGCGCCTTGGTCATTTTTAGAGGAAACGGATTTATTAGACTTTCCTGGGGCTAGGTCTCGGGAAATTATTTATGACCCTCAAGATTTTTTGCAAGCACCAGAGGCTTTGGGACGATTATTTTTAAGAGGTAAAGTCGCTTATCTATTTCAACGTTATGAAGCAGAACGAGAAATCTCGGCAATGCTTTTATGTATTGGGGATTCTATACAAAGCGTTTCTACTTTGCCTGGTATGATTGATGGGTGGATTAAAAGCAGTATTGGTGCGACATCAGCTGACAGAGCCAAACAACGGGATAATTTATTCATTGTTTTAACCAAGTTTGATCGCGAATTTGAACAAAAAGATGGGGATGCACCTTCTTCTGGATTTCGTTGGACGGCTCGGATTAACGCAAGCTTGCTTGATTTTTTTAAAACAAGCAGCTGGGTCGAAGATTGGAAAAATCAACAGCCTTTTGATAATCTATATTGGCTACGAAGCCCTGCAATTAAATTTCCAGCGGTAATGGATTACGAGCAAGTCAATGGTATTGAAAAGGAGTCTGGTATCGCTTCAAAATCACAATCATTAGTTGAAACAATGAAGCAAGCATATTTATCGAATAGCTCTATTCAACGTTATATTGCTAATCCTGAGAATGCTTGGGAAGCGGTCTTAATGCCAAATGATGGTGGTATCTCTTATCTAGCCCAAGCGTTAGGTAAAGTTTGTGATGGTCGGTTAAAGTTTGAGCAAATCTCTGCACAATTAGAGCAATTTTGTGCAAATTTATCTCGGTTTATAGCCCCATATTATCATAGTGGTAATAAAGAAGAAGCGATTAAAAAAGCATCATTAGAAGGTCAAACCATTGCTCGTTCCTTAATGAAGTGCGTTGCTGTTCAAATGTTTGGTCCATTATTATCTTGCCTGCAAGTGACACGCGATCAAATGATAGAAGCATGGCGTAATTTAGAGACTCAATCCAGTAATCAGAAGTTTTTGATGGGGAGAGCCAGTGATGTTGATAGCTTGTTTCAAGATATGTTCCCTAATGCTGAAGAAGATGCACCCCAACAATCGACTACGGAAGAACAAGAGAGCGCAAAAGATCGACATGAGCAATATGCTGACCTTGCATTGGCAAAATGGAACAATGTTATGGAACATTTTGCAGGGCAAGAACATGTTACAGAAACTTACCTCGTTCCTTCAGAGCAATTGGTCGCTTTAACAGCAGATATTGCATTATTATCTAGACGACTCAACTTGCGCGATCAATTGGCTGATAAATTACGAAAAAATGCATCGCTAACAGGCAGCGCGTCTTTGAGAGGCGAAACACAAGCATTATTAGCAGAAATTGAAATAGGTAATTTTGTGAATTGGTTGGGATATTACGATGTTCCTCTTGACCAACGTCCAATGACCCGAGGGTTAAAAGGTGAGCATGTTTTTACTCCTAAAGAAGAGCTCAAAGGAATATTGATATTGCCAGAGCAACCAACACCTTATAATGAACGTTTTGTCAGAGATTGGATTTCTGCATTAGTGCAAATTTTTGAAGAAAATGCAGGGGCTTCTGAACTGAATGGTATAGACCCAGCAGCAAATGAGTTATTAGGCAGAATTATTTCAGTATTGGAGCATAAAGACAAATGAGTTCTCAATTAAAAGTTTTTGCTTCTGCACCTGGGGAAGCAGTTATTGCCGTTGTTGGACAAGCAGAGCATTATGGAAATAAATTAACGATTTCATTTCCTCAATTTTCCTCTATTGCGTCACAACCAGTCTTGCAACAAGCTGTTGAAGGGAATGATCTGTTATTAACGATTGATGCAGACAGTTTGGGTGATATTTTAGAGCCAGATAGTCCATATCAAATTAAAATCCCAGAGCTTGAATGTGTCGCCACGGTTATTTGGCCTGAAATTATTGCCAGAAGAGGGAATAGTAAAGGGGTGATTAATACGATTGGAGCTTCTTCTAAAACAACATCTATTATTGAAGAAAAAGAAGAAATCAAAACCCAACCTGAAATTCAGCCAGAGCCTATCGTTCAATCCGAGTCAGTAATTGAGGACGAAGCACCCTTGCTTCATGAAGAAACAAAAAGTTCTTCTTCAATGCCGTTTATTGCATCTATTGCTGCAATTTTTGTTATTGCAGGTGCTGGCGGAGCCTTTTGGTATATTCAACATAAAAAACCGCAGCCCGAAGCAAAGAAAGAGCAAGCTGTTAAGAAAGAAGAGCCTAAAAAAGAACAACCTAAGGCACCAGAAATTGCTAAAACTCAACCTCCAGCAGCCCCTAAACCAGAACCTTCTTTTGCAGAAACATTACAAAAGATGTCTGTTCCTGATGTGATTAATAAAGCACCCAATACAGTGTTAATTACCAAGGAAGGCAAACGACGGCTTGAAGCCAAACAATATGATGATGGCGTTTTATTATTGGAAAATGCTGCTTCCAAAGGGGACGTTACGGCGATGTTAACATTGGGACTTTTATATAGCCCTGTTAATTTTAAAGAGGGTGGTGCTATTCCAAGTCCAGATATGAGGGAAGCTGCAAGATATTTTCAAAAAGCTGTAGAGGGTGGATCAAAAGAAGCAGAAGCCCCCAGAGCATCTTTAAAAGAATGGCTAATGAAAAAAGCAGAGAGTGGAGATGATATGGCACGTTTAACTTTAAAGGATTTCTGGAAATGAAATTAACTCATTTTCGTTTGCTATTACAAACCAGTGTTGCAATTATTGGCGTCTTTGCAGGCAGTTTATATGTTTATGCAGAAACCCCTGATACCGCACCAATATCTCCCACATTGAATAAAGATGCTGCCCCGACAGTGCCGTTGTTGATGGAAGGGAAACATACACTTTATCAACGTGTGATTTCACGACCTGGTGGTGTAATTTCTCCTGAACCTTCACAGGAAAATTCAAAACCATTAGAGGGATTTAAGGTTTTTTATGTGTATCAACGGCATAAAGATGCACAAGGAAAAGAAGACTGGATTCAAGTCGGGCATGATATTAGAGGGCATATAGCAGGCTGGATCCCAGCCGATAAATCTGTGAATTGGTCACATACATTGGTGGGAGCTTTCACAAATCCAGCAGGCAGAGAACGTTCTTTATTCTTAAAAACAGAACAAGATGAAAAGGAGCTGATTACAGATCCTGATCTTTCACAAAAATCTAAAGAATTAACGCAAGCGGCTTTGGGGGGTAATTCTGATAAAGTCATTGCTATGGAACCAACCAATTACGTTGATATTACCAAGAATTTTTATTTATTACCTATCTTGGATGCACAACAAATTGAACGCCCCAGTGGTCCACCGTTACGGTTGTTGCATGTTATTTCTGCCCCTTCACAACCCACTGGTCAAACGAATGCATCGCCTGCAAATCTAAGGAATTTTAAGGCTAGCCTCGTATTTGTAATGGATACGACGATCAGTATGGAACCTTATATTGAACAAACGCAAAAAGCAGTTAAATCAATTGTTGATCGCATTCAAAATACAGCGGTCAAAGATAATTTTCGTTTTGGCTTGGTTGCTTATCGTGACAGTTTAAAAGATAATCCTGAATTGGAATATGAAACCAAAGTTTATGCCAAACCTGATTTTGATAAGCCAATAGATATTATTAATGATTCGATTTCAATTGTTCATGATGCCGAAGTATCCTCTAAATCCTTTGACGAAGATGCAATTGCAGGGATTAAAACGGCTTTGGATGAGGTGGATTGGAATCAATCCGCAGGTCGTTATTTAATTCTGGTGACAGATGCGGGTGCCAGAGGCGCAGATCATCCTAATAGTATAACAAAATTAGGTATTGAAGAAATCAGACAGCTGGCGGAATCTAAAGGCGTTGCAGTATTTGTGGTTCATTTATTAACGCCTGCAGGCCAAAAAAACAATGATCATAAAACCGCCGAAAAACAATATCGTGCGTTGAGTAAATATGGAGCAGCTGGCTCCCTATATTTCCCTGTGAAAGGTGGAACGCCCGAGGCTTTTGCAGAGGTTATTCAAACCTTATCAACATCTTTGTTACAACAAGTTTCCAATACAACAGGTCGTCCAGTTGCAGGATTAAATCCTGATGCGAATAATCCCAAACAACAAGCCATACAAAAACAGTTGCAGGTCGTAAGTCAGGCAATGAAGTTGGCTTATGTTGGAAAAGAGGAAAAAACATCGGTTCCAGATGTGGTATCCAGCTATACTACGGATCGAGATTTATCTAATCCTATGAAGAAATCTGTTGAGGTTCGTGTCTTATTGACCAGAAACCAGCTTTCTGATTTGGCACAAGCTTTACAAATCATTCTTAAAACTGGACTAGCTGGTCGCACAGAACCACAAACTTTCTTTACGCAATTACGCTCTGCGTTTGCAGCTGCTGCCAGAGACCCTTCTAAAATTGCACAATCTGAGCAAATTGGCGGAATGCTTGGCGAGTATCTCCAAGATTTACCTTATAAATCTGATATTATGAATATTTCAGAAAAAGATTGGTTGGCAATGGGTGCTATTGCCCAAAGAACCATCTTAAATAATGTTGAAAGTCGCTTACGTCTTTATCAAGAATATCAAGCACATCCAGATTTATGGGTCAATTTAAGTGGGAATAATGATCCAGGCGAAGCGGTATTTCCAGTTCCGTTAGAGGCTTTACCTTAACAATGTCAGAAAAGCAGACAAAGGAAGTTTTTTATCTTGAAAAAATATCCCGTCAGTTTTCTGGCGGGATTACCATAGAGATTGCTACTGCTAGTATTTGTTTAGGGGATAAGATTTTAATTTCCGGACCCTCTGGTTGTGGAAAAAGCACGATGCTTGGGATGCTATCTTTGGCATTGAAACCTGACCGTGGCAAAATATTCCTTTGTGACAAAGTGGATGTTTTAGAGAAATGGAAGCGGAATAAACGTGACGATTTGGCGATGTTAAGAGCTGCTTTATTTGGCTTTATTCCTCAGACGGCAGGGCTTATTCCTTTTTTGACTATTCAAGAAAATATTTTGATGCCTCAGGGTTTGATTGGTAAAAAAGATCAAGATTGGTTTCTTTATTTGGTTCATAGATTGGAAATTAACGCCATTCTATCCCATAAACCTCATCAGGTTTCCGTGGGGCAAAGGCAAAGAGTAGCTGTTGCTCGGGCATTAATAAACCATCCTTTGATTGTCTTGGCTGATGAACCCACAGCGTCGGTTCATCCTTCTTTGGCTGATGGAATACTAGAATTATTGATAGAGACTATTCAAGAGACTGGGGCTGCGTTGATTATGACCTCTCACGATACCAAAAGAACATTGCAATATGGGTTAACAGAATTTCCATGCGAGATGGATCCTCAAAATCAAATCACTAGGTTATATTTATGAAATATAAGCGTTTTCATGGGGCTTTGTCAGCAAAATTTGCTTGGAAAGATTTAAAGAGTGAACCCATTTTGTCTTTGTGTTTAGTGCTTGGTATTGTTGCAGTATTAGCGCCTTTGATTGTAATTGCTGGCTTGCGTAGTGGTGTTTTAACGAGTGTCCGACAAACATTGTTGGAAGATCCTCATGCTAGAGAGATCGTTAATATCTCGAACCGTAGTTTCACGGATCAAACATTAAAGCAACTTGCCAATAGAAAAGATGTTCAGTTCCTTGCCCCCAGAACCAGAACGCTGGCTGCCAGTTTATTTATGGAAAAACAAGGTGACTTGGGTAGTGGTCGACATATCATGTTAACACCTACAATTAAAAATGATCCTTTATTAAAAGATATTCATCCTTTTATAGAAAATAATCATGAAATTATTTTATCACAGTCAGCAGCCAACCATTTACATGTTAAAAAAGGGGATGAGATTACAGCTTATTTAAATCGTATTTTGAATGGACAAAAACAACAAGTTCAATTTTCTCTTAAGATTATAGGGATTGTTCCGCCTTCAATTACGGATCAGGATAGTGCTTATGTGACCTTACCTTTGGCAGTTGGCATAGAAAATTATCAAGACGGGATCAAGGATTGGTCGCCACAATTAAAAGATTTGCCTTTGCCTGCGCAAACAATTTATTCGGGTTTTCGTTTATATACGCATAATATTAATGAGTTGCCCACGTTGGATGCTGATTTACGTAAAACTGGGATCGATATTATTTCCAAAGCAGGGGACGTCGAAGGGCTATTATCTTTGGATAAACGTTTATCTTTGCTATTTATCTGTGTTGCTTCTTTGGGTGGATGTGGACTATGTATTTCCCTTGGCGCTGGTTTATGGGCGAATACAGAACGTAAAAGAAAATCATTGGCTTTATTACGATTTAATGGATTTAGTGCCTTGGATTTGATTTTATTTCCCTTGGTGCAAGCCATTATCCTCGCATTATCAGGGGCTATTATTGCATTGGGTGCAGCCTATGGTGCTGGTCAACTCATTAATATATTATTTAGCTCTGTCTTGCCTCCAAATCATGCTTTATTTTTACTGAATAACTGGATTATTTTGGGTGCCTTAGGACTAACGGTCATGGGGGGTATTATTGTCAGTTTATTATCAGGAAATCGCGCTGCAAAAATTCAACCTTGGGAAGGGGTCACTGCATTATGAAATTAATCATTTATGGTTTAGCCATTATAGGGGGATTAACCTCGTTACCTGCTTTTGCAGCAGATCCTTCATGGACAAAAAATCTCATTGATCCTCACCCTTTACCTGATGATTTTACATTACCGATGCCTTGTGGTGGCGCAATGGTATTTAGGGCTATTGAAGTGCCGTCTGAAGGAGGCGTATTGGATGATATTCCTGTACAAATGGGACAAACGAGTGCAGATCAAGGATATAGTAATTATATCCATCAATCTCCTTTATCAGCACCGTTTTCATCTTCTAAAACAGGCGTTAAGGTCTATTATATTGGCAAGTACGATGTTACGCGTAACCAATATGATGCAATTATGAATAACGGCACTTGCCCCAAGGCAGATCAAGCGGGGCAAAAAGCGATGAATAATGTGTCTTGGTTCGATGCTCAAGATTTTTCAAAGAAATGGTCTATTTGGCTTTTACAAAATGCCAAAAAAGATTTGCCTAAACGTGATACTAGCTATGGCTTCATTCGTTTACCAACAGAATCTGAATGGTATTATGCGGCTCAAGGTGGGAATAAAGTTAGTAATACAGAATTCTTAGAGCCCACCTGGCCAATGCCAGAAGGGATCGAACAATATGTTATGGCGGGTTCAGAGCTGGCGAATGGTCAAGTTCAAACTGTTGGGGCGATGAAACCTAATCCTTTGGGATTATATGATATGTTGGGTGAAGTTGGGCAAATGATGCAAGATTATTATCATTTGAACAGAGTAGGGCGCTTACATGGTCAAACAGGCGGGATTGTTGTAAAGGGAGGGAATTATAATTTCAATCCATCTGACCTTAATACAGCTTTACGTGAAGAAATCCCTTTATATGACGCGAACAGTAATCAACCTACCAAACTAGCCACAATGGGTTTTCGAGTTGTCATTGCAGCCCCAAGTTTAGGCAGTTTGCAAGAAACCAATCAAGCACAGAGTCAATTTGCAGAATTGTTACAAAAATCTGAAAATATTTCCTCTGATACGCATCAATTGATTAATAATTTAAAAAATCAAACAACTGATGCTACTACCAAAGCAGGCTTGGATCGTATAGGAGCCCAACTCGATTCAGATGCTAGAGCTAGAAATGATGCCCAAACTGCAACGATGCGTGCGCAAATAGAGGCTTCGGCTGCATTGGCAATGAATATATGGGAACATCAACATACAATTCAAATTCTGGAGCAATCTTTATCTACATTGAAAATGCTTAATGAAAAGCAAAAATCTGGAATTACAGCCAATATTACCAATCACAAAAAGATCATGAAAAACTCTGTTGAAGGATATCTAGATCTTATTCGACAAATTGCAGATGCTTCATCTACCATTGATAAAACCAAACAATTTTCAATGGTTATCACTGCTTTTAAAACTAGACAACTTGATAATCTAGCCTTTTTTGCAGATCAAACACAAAATCTGCTCTCAACTCCTAAAAAACAATGGACTGTTGATTATGTAACTAAACAAATCAGCGCAATTCCTGCCGCACAGGCACGGGATAAAGAATAGAAGCAAATATTATACAAGGTTATTTATGTTTACTTAAATGATCTTGCATAAGTTCAGCAACTTTTATTCCATCATTATCTTTGGTTTCTTGTAAACCATTGATAATGCTTTGTTGAGTGTTTTCATTATAATTTTGGCTTAATTTATATTTTCCTTTAATATCAGCAATCGAAATTTTGATTCCAATAATGGCTTTCAATATGGATTGAATATAATCACTGGGGGCATCTTGGACATGCCAAGGCTCGTTAAATTGCTTTTCATTGATATCTGTTATTTTTGTCACAATCGATAATAACTCTTGAGGGTCTTGGATAAATTCTATTTTCCCTCTAACATGAACCATGACATAATTCCATGTTGGTACAACTTTATGGTGTGTTTGTTTCGCAGGATACCATGATGGAGTAATATAATGATTTGCGCCTGTAAAAATAGCCAGAGCTTCAGGACTTATCAATGGCTCATTCCATTGTGTATTTGCTTTTGCAATATGCCCATATAAGATGCCTTTCTCATTTTGATATGTATCTAAATAAAGAGGAATGAAACTGGCTTCTACACCATAAGAATGTTGGGTCACAATATGTGCAATTTGAATTTCTTTGATTGCAGTATGTAATAACTGTAAATCATTTTCTTTGAAATGTTCCGGGATATACATTTTTGTCCTTAAGTGAAATTAATAATAAACTAGTTACATGTTGATATTTAGAAATTTTATCCTGAATGATACAAGTATATGTGTATTGAGGAAGTTTGATTAACCATTGTTGAATAATCTTAATTTGCTTTTTTTGATCGCCATTAGAATATAAGGCGATCAATTAAAATCCCACACGCCATCACACCAATCAAGCGCATTATAAAGCTCAAGCCAATATAGATATTTAGTGGTTTTATCAAGATATGTGAGTAGTCTTAATAAAATTTTAGTTTTTATTTTAATGAATATATTGAATAATTCAATAAGTTATATTTTTGATGTTGATAAGCATATGAAAAAAATTAAGAAAAAGAAAGCAGTTAAGACTTCACATTTTAAATTATCTTGTGGGATGGCTGACTGTAATAAATGCAAATATACAGGTATTTTAAAGAGATCATCGTAACAATAAATCATAGGAACAAGGAGGTTTTTTTTAATCCTCCTTGTTTATTTGATATTATTCAATCGTCATCAGAGACGCGTTACCACCAGCAGCGGTTGTATTAATACTGACTGATTGTTCTTCTATTAAAAAGTCGCTTGGATCTTGGATTTCGCTGACATCAAATGCAGAGACAATACCATGCTCAGTAAATGATAATTGCTGACGTGCTTGTTCAAAATCGGAAAAATCTTTTTCGCCTAATATGACCACACATAGTTTTTCAGTTGCTGATTGAACTATGGTTATTTGTTCCATAAGTGACTGTGGTAACTGATTATACCATTGGGTAATTTCTTTTGATGCCAATAATAAAACAGAATTTCCACATTTCAAAGCTAATGTAATTTGACGGAATAAAATCTCTTGTGTTTTCGCGATACATAATACGGCTCCACGAGGAGAAAGCTTGTAGATATTTTCTTCACCTACAGGACCTTTCAACTCTATATTGGTGCCAACAATACCATAGGATAAAAGCTCATGTGCAGTTTGAGCAAAGACAGGTTGATATTGTTCAAGCCATCTAAGCCATTGTTGTGCAACGGTTGGTGGGGTTTGTTTCGGAAGGTCAGTATAAGAAGGACATTGTTTTAATAATCTTCTGATAATGAATGGAGCCCCTGCTTTTGGACCTGTTCCAGAAAGACCTCTACCACCAAAAGGTTGAACACCAACAATCGCACCAATAATATTACGATTAATATAAATATTTCCTGCGTGAATTTTATTGGTTGTGTTTTCGATCATTTCACCAATACGAGAATGCACCCCAAAAGTCAGCCCAAAGCCAGTATTATTGATGGTATCAATTAAATGATCGAGTTGATTACGTTTATAACGAATGACGTGCAAAACAGGACCGAAGACTTCGTCAGGAATATCCGAAATTTGATTAATTTCGATAATGGTTGGCATCATGAAAGTGCCATTTTTCGCTTGTTCAGGTAATGGTAACGACCAGACTTTAAATCCTTTACCCTTCATATACTCGACATGTTTATTTAAACGATCCAAAGCCTCTTGACTGATAACAGGACCAATATCTGTTTTAAGAGTAATGGGGTTTCCAACAACTAATTCATTGGTTGCACCCCGTAACATGGTCACAACACGATCTGCACAGTCTTCTTGAACGCATAATACACGTAATGCTGAACAACGTTGACCAGCACTGTCAAAAGCAGAAGCAATAATATCAACCACGACTTGTTCAGCAAGCGCAGAAGAATCAACAATTAAAGAATTCTGTCCACCCGTTTCTGCAACAAAAGGAATAATGTCACCAGCAGGGGATCTTCTATTTGCAAGGCTTTTAGAAATCTCACGGGCTACGGCTGTTGATCCTGTAAACATTACTCCATGAACGTCTTTATGAGAAACTAAGGCTGCACCAATATCCCCTTTACCAGGTAATAATTGTAGGACTTCAGCAGGGATACCTGCTTCATGAAGAATTTGAACCGCTTTTGCAGCAATTAAAGGGGTTTCTTCGGCAGGTTTAGCCAACACGGGATTACCTGCAGCTAAAGCAGCAGAAACTTGTCCAAGGAAAATAGCAAGAGGGAAGTTCCAAGGACTGATACAAACGACTGGACCACCCAAAGCAATATGTGTTTTGTTATTATATTCTTTTTCAATGGTTTTTGCATAATATCTTAAGAAATCAACAGCTTCTCTAACTTCTGCCAATGCATTCAGAAAAGATTTACCTGCTTCTCGAACAATCAACCCTAATAAAGAATAGAGTTGTTCCTCTAAAAGGTCAGCAGCTTTTAATAACGGAGCCGCTCTTTGTTCAGGTGAAGTTTCAGCCCAATCTTTGGCTGCTTTGACGGCAGATTGAAAAGCTTGATTAACTTCTTCAGTGGATGCCTCGACGACCGTTCCAACTTTATCTTGATGATTGGCTGGGTTTAACACATCAATAGCTTTGTTTTTAGATTTAATTGCTTTTCCTGCGATAATAGGCAAAGATTCCCAAGTCGTTGGCGACGAATTGAGCGCTTTAGATAGGGCTTCTAGGGTAAATTCATCGTTAAAATCAATTCCCTTTGAATTTAGTCTATCTTTTCCATAAATAGTTAAAGGTGCTCTAATTGAAGCATGAGGGCTACCAACTGGATTAATTTTTAATGCTTCAGCTACAGGATCAGCAATAAGTTGATCGATGGAAATTGACTCATTACCAATTTGATTAACAAAGGAAGAATTTGCACCATTTTCTAATAAACGACGCACTAAATAAGCCAATAAAGTCTCATGTGTGCCAACCGGTGCATAAATTCTACAAGGTCTTGATAAATGTTCTGCCTGAACAACCTTGCTATATAATTGTTCACCCATCCCATGTAAGCATTGGAATTCATATTGTTCTGGATCGTAATTTTTACCAGCAAGCGCATAAATAGTTGTCAATGTTCTGACGTTATGGGTTGCAAATTGCGGGAAAACGGCATCACGATGAGCTAATAATTTACGTGCGCAGGCAATATAGCTGATATCAGTGTAAATTTTTCTGGTATAAACAGGGAAGTCCGATTGCCCTTCAACTTGTGCTTTTTTGATTTCACTGTCCCAATAAGCACCTTTGACCAAACGGATCATTAAACGGCGATTAGTACGGCGGGCGAGATCAATTAAATAATCAAGCACATAAGGACATCTACGACCATAGGCTTGGACAACAAACCCAATACCATTCCAATTTTGTAGTTCTGGATGCTGGCAAATGGCTTCCATTAAATCGAGTGAAAGTTCGAGACGTTCACTTTCTTCTGCATCAATATTAATACCAACATTATATTGTCGCGCCAAAAGAATTAAGTTTGTTAAAGTGGGTAATAATTCTGCCATGACTCTGTCATGTTGCGCACGGGAATATCGTGGATGTAATGCGGATAATTTAATGGATAATCCCGCGCGCTCATATACGCTGCTCCCTTGAGTAGATTTGCCGATGGCATGAAGTGCATTTTCATAATCAATACGATAATTTTCTGCATCTTCTTTTGTAATTGCAGCCTCACCAAGCATATCATATGAGTAACGAAAACCAATTTTTTCTAATTTTTTACTATTTTTTAAAGCATCTTCGATTGTTTGCCCAAGTACAAACTGTTCACCCATCATACGCATTGCCCTATCAAGGCTAAGGCGGATAACATTTTCACCGCGGCGTTTTGCTAACTTGGTAAGTGCCGCAGCAAGATTGCCTTCTTTAACTGGCGTGACCAACTTTCCCGTAATAGCCAATCCCCACGCCGCAGCATTCGTAAAGATCGGTTTTTTAAAACCAGCATGAGACGTCCAATCCCCAGTACTGATTTTATCACGAATCAATGCATCACGTGTTTCGACATCTGGAATACGCAATAATGCTTCTGCAAGGCACATCAATGCAACACCTTCAGCAGAAGAAAGAGAGAATTCTTGGACAAGGGTTTCTACACCTTTTAAGTTGCGGTGTTTTCTTAGATATTGAGTAAGTGCTTTTGCATGATTTTTAATCTGTGCATTCATCGTATCTGATACTGTTGCTTCTTGAATAAGCGATTGAATACAATCCATTTCAGATCGACGAGTTGCCTCAGTAATTTTGGCTCTTAGTGGAGCTTGTGAATGTACAATATCATCAAATTGAGAAAAAACAGACATAGAGAACCTCGATGTTGAAGTGCAAGATGAGCACAATTACCATTATGCTGGTTATTACATGAAATATCTATTTGTTAAAGTATAATTTAAAGGGGTTTCATAAGTTTTATTGAACACTTTAAGTTTATTTACCGCGAACGAAAATTAAGGTTAGTATTCAGCTAGATTTCACTAATATTAAGGATATAAAAGGATTATGTTCGATATTTATGGTGGCCCTGTATTTGGCATGGCACGTCAGCAATTCTTACAAGCAGCAGATATTTTAGAAATTCCAACCGATCAACGTGATCGGTTGCTGTACCCAAAAAGAGCTATTGCAGTGACTTGCCCCATTCATCGTGATGATGGGTCAACAGTTGTTTATGAAGGCTATCGTGTGCAACATCACCTGAGCTTAGGACCAGCAAAGGGTGGGGTTCGTTTTTCCCCACATGTTGATATTGGTGAAGTAGCTGCACTATCTTTATGGATGAGCTGGAAATGCGCATTAATGAATCTGCCTTATGGTGGTGCAAAAGGTGGCGTACGTGTTGATCCTTATTCTTTATCTCCAAAAGAATTAGAAGCATTATCAAGACGCTTTATGCAAGAGTTAATTCCTTTTGTTGGTCCACACGTTGATGTGATGGCTCCTGATATTGGTACAAATGAACAAGTCATGGCTTGGTTTATGGATACCTATTCTAATGATGCTGGTCAAACCGTAACAGAAATTGTTACAGGAAAACCTGTCAGTTGTGGTGGAACTGTTGGGCGTAGAGAGGCGACCGGTCGTGGCGTCACCCATACAATTGTTCGTGCAGCAGAAGAAACTAATTTAAATCTTGCTCAATCAACAGCTGTGATTCAAGGATTTGGAAATGTTGGTTCTGTTGCAGCGAATGAATTACATGCTTTGGGTGTTAAAATCCTAGCGATCAGCGATCATACTGCTGCTTACCATGATCCAAAAGGGTTGAATATTCCTGAAATTATAGACTATGTCTCAAAACATGGTGTATTAAAAGGATACTCATCAGAATGCTTGACTGATCCTAACGCCATTTTAACTATTAAATGTGATGTATTAGTTCCCGCAGCTGTTGAACGTGTTATTACAGAAGAAATCGCTAATAAAATTGAATGTAGAATTCTAGCTGAAGCAGCTAATGGTCCTACAACTCTTGAAGCAGATGCTGTATTCGCCAAACGTCCAGAAGTGTTCATCATTCCTGATATTTTATGTAACTCTGGTGGGGTTACTGTCAGTTACTTTGAGTGGGTTCAAGATTTACAACAATTCTTCTGGGAAGAAGAAGAAATTATTAGTCGTATGAAAAAAATCATGGATAAAGGCTTTTACGATACGGTTAAAAGCGCCAAAGAATTAAAAGTAAGCAATCGTATGGCTGCAACTTGTGCGGGTTTAAGACGCGTCAATGCTGCTAAACAAGCCAGAGGCTTATTCCCATAAGATTGTAATGTATTAACGTGTAGGATATTCTGGTAAATTTACTTTTGCTGGAATCTCCTGCACTAGCGTTTTAGTCTTATATTTTTTAAGATTAAAAAGTTTTTCAATAAAATTTAGCCTATTTTCAAAAGGGTCTTTTTCGAACCTAATCCCACTCATTGAAAAATTCAATAATTGTTGAGGGGCTTGATTTACAGAAAGGAAATTCGGGAAACCGGTAACTGATGGGTTACCATTCTTGGCAAAATTGACCCAAGATGTCATCATTGCTTTGGCCATTGCCCTGTCTTGATTACTTACAGATTGATAAACACTATTTAAATTATTGAATACAAAGGGAACTTCTGAAAAATGTGGCGCCCCATAGGAACTATAAGAACGAGCAGTATCAGCAATATATGAAAATCGATAACGATAAACTGGAACATTTTTCTTAACGAATTGTTGTGTTAATCTGCGGGTAGGTTCTAAAAATTGGATATCTGCAATAATTTGACGAACAACATTCATTTCAGATTTATTTCTGTTTGGATTATATATCTGATTAATTTCATCGTTGGTCGTCTCTAAATCTTTATTTAAATCAGGTAATGTAACTTTAGAAAGCAAAACGCCATCGCCATCATTATCTCCGATTAATAACGGAACAGGATAAAAATCACCTTTTTCATATGCATCTTCAAGAGACTGGGTTAAAAGTGTTTGATCGATAATCAATCCAGCGAACATATCAGATTTTAAATTTTGAATGTTGAGATCACCCACAATATCATCGGTTGGCAGCGCTCTCAATTGTTTTAAAATATCGATATCATTCCCTGAAATATGATGTTTTTGAGTAAAGTTGCTGCCTTTGAGTTCAGCTTGATCTTTTGGGGTAGGAGGGAAGGCACGTGTATGTCCAGTTCCAGATTGAATAATTGCTTTATTAAATAATCCCTTTGCTTCTGGAATAGTCATCAAAGATAAAATGGAGGCACCACCAGCAGACTCTCCAAAAATTGTCACGTTATTACTGTCACCACCAAAAGATGGAATATTGTTTTGAGCCCATTTTAAGGCAGCAATCTGATCCATTAAACCATAATTGACAGATTTATATTCTTCATTTTCACTGTTCAAGGCGGGATGGGTAAAAAACCCAAATCGACCAAGTCGGTAGTTAAAACTCACGACAACTATTCCTTGTTTCGCAAGTTCGGAAGGATCATAAACTGGTAAAGAACTTCCCCCAGAAACAAATCCACCCCCATGTATCCAAATCATAACAGGATAGAAATGTTGGTTATTTAAGTTAGCAAAATAAGATTGAGGGGCCCAAATATTTAAATATAAACAATCCTCACTTGTCGTTTGAAAAGATGGATCTTTGTCCCAACTATTTGGTTTTTGGCTGCACATTGGAGCAAAATCAGTAGTTTTCTTTATATTCTGCCATTCTTGTACAGGTTGAGGCGGAAGCCATCGATAAGAGTTAATCGGAGGAGCTGCATAGGGAATTCCTTTAAAAATGGCTAAACCATCGTTAAAATATCCTTGGATTTTTCCTGCATTCTGTACAGAAATAATAGGTGTACTATAAGATTGTATTTTCTGAGTATCAGCAAAAGACGCTGGCATGGTTAAATATATAATCTCTATAAATAATATTGATCTGAGTAAGCCTAGTACAACCATGTTATAAGTCTTTGGAAATTTAGTAAATGCTAATCCTTTTACAGAGAAGCCTTGTAAAGATAAAGTGATTTTAATGAAAGTGACAAAATTACAACCTAATTTGTGTATATAATATCAAGCATCATTTATTAATAGATAAGCTTTGTATTTATTGTAAAACAATCAAATTACAATAAAAAAATTAAGGTGATTCATATATGTTAAATTTAAATTTTTCAAAAATTCTTGCTGTTAGTACAGCTTGTATCATGCTCTCAGCATGTAGTGCAACAAATAACCCAAATTTAACTCCAGAACAAAATAAACAAAATCAACGTAATGCGCAGTATAATAATACGTTAGGAACGGGCGCAGTGGCAGGTACTGCTCTGGGTGCATTGGTAGGAGGACTTGTTGGTGGTAAAAAAGGACTGTTAATTGGCTCATTAAGCGGGGCAGCCGTTGGAACAGGAGCAGGATACATGGTTGCTGATAGAACCCAAGGTCAGCAAATGACAGAAGACGATTTAAATAAACAAATTGCTGCCGCACATCAAATTACCGTGACCGCACAAGCCGATGCACAACAAGCAGCACAGCAAGTAGACGCGGCGCAAAAGCAATTAGCAACGTTAAATCAACAAATTGCGTCTAAGAAAATCACAAATGCTCAATATCAACGAAAATTAGCTTCTATTCAGCAAACATCTAATAACTTGAATAATAAAATTAATTATTATTCAGAGCAAAGCCGTCAAATGCATCAATATGCAACCTTATCAAAAGATCCTCGTTTTACACAAGAAGCACAACAAACTGATGATGCAATTAGTCGCTTAAAATATGCGGAAAATGTGTTGGCAACAGGAATGGGGGCTCAACCCTCTGGATACAGTCAAACAAGAGGGTAAAATGATTCAATCTTTACGTTTTTTCATACCATTTACAGGCTTTTTATTTCTAGTAGGATGTTCTTCTACGCAAAATTGTAATCCAGATCAAGCGAATTTCTTTTCTGGAATTGGATGTTCTGTAGGTGGTGGATATCAAAATAGAACTCAAGATTTAAAAAATCAGTTGGGTAGCGAACAACAAAGCGCCACACAACAACAACAGCAAGCACAACAATCTTATCAGCAAGCCAATCAGTTGCAAAATGATATTGCTCAGCGCCGAAATGAGTTGAGCAAGATTGATAGTCAAGCATGGGCTGTACGTCAAAATCTTCAAAAAGCAAAAGCGGATCACTCTATGAGTTCACAAGAGATAAAGCAAAAAGAAAAGCAATTAGCAAATTATAACGCTAAACGAGCTAAAGTATCAACTGATCCTTCACAGCAAGATATCAATGCCTTATCGAATATTCTAGGCAATATGTAAATGCAAAAATAGCTCTTTTATAACTATAAAAGAGCTATTTACTTCATGACGATACGCTATATTTTCTATTTTTTACATTTTTTAGAAAATAGAATTGATAGAGCAGCAAGAACACCAAAGCTGTCGATTGCTAGCTCTTCTTTTCTGTTATGTTTGAAGCCAGTTACCAATAAACATAATGCAGATCCAGCCAAAAGTAGTGCACCTAGCTTAGATGTTTTTTTACAACCAAGCATTGCAGCACCCGCAATCTGAGCGCCACCAAGAGTTTTCATATTAGATTCAGACCAATTTAATTGCGCAAATCTTTTTGCTTGGATGTCCACTCCTAGAACCTTACTGATACCACAAGCTGCAAATCCCAATCCGACAAGAGCACGCCATATTTTTTTACAATGCTTAGCCATTTTAAACTCCTTTAAAAGCCATACCTTGATTATAATATTTTTTACAAACAAAGTTAATATCAAATATATAAAAATTAAAAATGTTATTTCTAGGGCAATACATAGAAATAACATTCCTGTTTTTTATTAAGCGATTGCTTGTTTTAATGCAGCAGTCATATCGCTGGTTGATGCATTCCCACCCAAATCCTTGGTATGGACTTTGTCATGAACAACCACTTTTTCAATGGCAGATTCAATACGTTTCGCCAAATCAACACGATTAACATATTCCAACATCATGGCAGATGCACGTAATACTGCCAACGGATTAGCCATATTTTTACCAGCAATATCAGGGGCAGAACCATGAACTGCTTCAAACATGGCTGCTTTCTCACCAATATTGGCACCAGGAGGCATTCCCAAACCACCGATCAACCCAGAGGTTAAATCAGACAAAATATCACCAAATAAATTGGTTGTTACAATAACGTCGTAGGTTTCTGGTTTTAAAACCAATTCCATTGCACAGGCATCAACAATACGTTCTTCACATGCAATTCTACCTTCATATTCTTTGGCAACTTTACGACCTTCTTCTAAAAATAAACCGCATAGTTCTTTTAGAATATTGGCTTTATGAACCAAAGTCACTTTTTTACGATTGTTTTTAACCGCATAATCAAAAGCATATTTTACAATACGACGACATTCGGTTCTGGAAGTATATCCAGCGCAAGTTGCAATCGCTTTTGGATCATCACCAACAGGAATATAATGTTCCATCGCAGCATAAAACCCCTCAAGGTTTTCACGAACCAAAACAATATCAACATTTTCAAAACGTCCGCCTGGAATTAAGGTGCGTGTAGGACGAACATTGGCATATAAACCGAATTCTTTACGAAGGGTTACGTTGATTGAACGAAATCCTTTACCTACTGGAGTGGTCAAAGGACCTTTTAACGCCAACCCTGTTTTATGAATACTATCAATCGTTTGTTGAGGCAAAGGATCACCAGAGGCTTCAACTGCGGCCATGCCTGCCAATTGTTTATCCCATTGAAATGGGGCTTTGATTGTTTCTAAAATCTCAAGAGTAGAGGCAATAATTTCTGGACCAATACCATCACCAGGGATAAGGGTTACGGGAATTAAATCAGACATTTAAAATTTCCTTTAAGGTTAAATTGCGATAAACAACGATTGATAAGCTATTATAATCCTTTTTTATAAATACAAAAGGAACAACTATGTTACATCGGAGCAAACCTGTTGTAACCATTGTTTTTCGTTCTTATTAAGATGGTGTGATATTTTATCAAATACTTGTTGATGATACTGGTTTAACCAATTTTTTTGGTTTTTGGATAACATTTCTGTATCAATAAGGTTTTTGTCAAAAGGCACCAATGTTAAAGGTTCAAATTGTAAAAAATTATTATGAGTGGCGGCGGTCACCAGCAATAAATTTTCCAAACGAATGCCATATTGACCAGAAAGATAATATCCTGGTTCATTGGAAATAATCATTCCTTCTTGTAAAGGAACTGGGAAAGGAATTGAGGAAATACGACAAGGGCCTTCGTGAACTGAAAGATAACTACCCACCCCATGACCCGTTCCGTGATCGTAATCTAATCCTTTTTGCCACAAGGAATATCGTGCCAAAACGTCTAATCGACTTCCTGTAGTGCCTTTTGGAAAAATAGCAGAGGATATCGCAATATGCCCTTGTAATACGGAGGTTACGGCCTCTTTTAAATCTTGAGGTGCTATATTTTTTCCTAGCCAAATGGTGCGTGTTATATCCGTAGTGCCGTCAAGATATTGCCCACCGCTATCAATTAAATAAGCTTTATCTTCTGTTAGAATTGAACAATTTTCAGGGGTAGCATGATAGTGAATAATTGCACCATTGGCACCAACGCCTGAAATAGCTGGGAAGCTTTCTTCTTTATAGAAATCACCACCAGCCTCTTGTCTGAAACCATTAAGTTTTTTAGCAACCTCGACTTCACTATGACCCACACCATGATGCTCTAACCAATATAAAAAGCGACACATCGCCACCGCGTCTCTAAGGTGGGCTTGACGTGATCCTTCTTGTTCAATTAAATTTTTACGAGATTTGGGCAACGTGCATGGATTGCTCCGTTTACTAAAAGTAACCTCATGTTTTTCAAGAGTTTGTATAAACCAGATCGGCGTTTGCGCTGGATCAAAAGCAATATTCATATTTGCCAAGGTGATTAAGTCGGTCTCTAGCTCTGTATGAGATTTTAAAAGAACATTATTCCCTAAAAATTCGGATAAATTGTTTATATATTGTGCAGCGTCAGCATATAAGGCAACTTCGTTCTGAGTAATAATCGCAAACACCAGTGGAATAGGCGTATAAGGCACATCTGAACCTCTGATGTTTAATAACCAACAAATAGAAGCTGGATCGCATAAAATATACGCATCTTCTTGATTAGCAATTAATGCTTGTTGGAGAATTTCGATCTTTTCATGATGATCTTGACCTGAAAATTGAATGTCATGAGGAACAATTGGATGGTGAGGTGGGGAAGGCTGATCGTGCCATATTGCATCGATCGGATTGGCTTCTATTGGAATTAATGTGATAGAAGAATGCTCAAAAGCTTTCAAATCTTTTTCACTCATCAGTTTTGGATCATATCCAAGCTGAATAGAGGGTTGATTTTGCTCTATAATCCATTGAAGAGGAGGATGTTTGGAAATATGAAAACTTTCCCAATGGTCTTGATTAAGTTCTTGCTGCATTTGCAAAATATAACGACCATCTGAAAAAACAGCAGCTTTTTGATCTAATATAACAGCCATACCTGCACTGCCAGTAAATCCAGTCAACCAAGCCAAACGTTCTGCGTAGGGTGCGACATATTCATTCAGAAATTCATCACCTCTTTGAATAACAAACCCATCGATCTGTTGTTTTTTGAAAATAGCGCGTATTTGAGCAAGCTTTTGTGCAGAATTCATCGTTTCTTGGACTTTTCAATAAGGTTTAGTCTTCAGTCGTTAAGATTTTATACATAAATAAAAGGTTTAACCATTGATCAAATTTAATCCCTGTTTGAGGTAAAATCCCACCATGTTTAAACCCAAACCATTCATGTAACCGAACAGACGCTGTATTACCCTCAGTGATGGCTGCAATCATTGCATGAACTTTATGGTGTTGAGCATAAGCAATCAGATCTTTCAGTAAAGCTTTACCTAATCCTTTTCCTTGAGCATGAGGGGATACATATACTGAATGTTCGACGGTGTGTTTATATCCGTCATAAACTCTGAATGAACCATAAGAGGCAAAGCCCAAGACTTTTTGAGTTTCATCAACCGCAACAAAAACGGGAAAGCCAGCTTTTTCTCTGGCTTCGAACCATTGCACTTGCTCTTGGTAAGTTCTTGGAATGGTCATCCAAAAAGCAGTGCCATGAATAATCTCATGATTTGTAATTTCAAGGATACCTCTGAGGTCTGAGGGAATAGCATGTCTAATATGGGTCATGATTTTGTCGGTTTATAGAGAATTAATGCAGCCCAGCTGCCTTGTATGATTTTTTCTTGTAATTTTAGCCCTTGGCGTTGATGAGCAATCAAAACCATAGGGATCTGCGTTGCCAGTAATCCAGATAGGATAACTCGCCCACCAGGAGCCAAATTTTTCGCTAAATCTTTGGCCATTTTGCATAAAGGTCGTGCAAGAATATTGGCAAAAACAAGATCAAAGGGGGCTTTTTTACGAATAGACGGTGATAACCATCCATTACCATGTTCACAGACAATTAAATTTCTTAACCCATTACGAATAACATTTTGCTTGGCTGCACGAACTGACCAAGGTTCGATATCAACAGCCAGCACTTTTTTATTTAATAAAGCCCCGGCACCCATTGCCAAAATGCCTGAACCACAACCAAGGTCTAAAATGCGTTGTGGTTTCAGATGGGCAATTTTTTCAAGCGCAATCAAACAACCCCGTGTTGATCCATGCTCACCCGACCCAAATGCAACCCCTGCATCCAAGGTTAACACAAGATGAGAAGGGGATGGTGTATCATCTAAATGCGTTCCACGAATGATAAATCTTTTTCCGATGGCTTGTTCAGGAAAGGCTTCATAGGTTCTGGCCAGCCAGCCATCGGTCTCGGTCGTTTTTCTTTGTAACTCAGGGGAAATACCAGAAATACTGTTGGCTAAGGTTAAGGCATTGGCAAGCTCTTCTTCGCCATAACCAACATCTTTGATGCCTTCCAAGCGCCAGATATTATTATCGGAATCTTCCTCGAAAATACCAACAGTTGGGCAAATGATGCCCAACGCATTTTCAAAGATTTCTACATGTGCTTCTGGAACAACAACAGAAATGGTTTCCAGAGCAGAGGCGTGTCTTTTTGTTTTTAATGTCATGATTCTAACGTTACAAAGCTGTCAATTACGTGTTTAATATCTGATTTATCAAAATCAACTTCAAGTTTATTATTTTCAGTGCTGAGAACAGTCCCATGT
Source organism: Commensalibacter communis (assembly GCF_947179105.1). Lineage (NCBI taxonomy): Bacteria > Pseudomonadati > Pseudomonadota > Alphaproteobacteria > Acetobacterales > Acetobacteraceae > Commensalibacter > Commensalibacter communis. The sequence goes on along the minus strand of NZ_CAMXCK010000001.1, from coordinate 900,362 downwards.
CCGAATTTTTGATGAAAGACACGGCTGCCGACTGGAATATTCTTGGATTGAGGTGCGGTATAAGAGCGTTTAGATTGTGAGTAAGAGGTTCCTTGTGAAAATTCAGTCGAAAATTTGGGCGATGAATAACGATCATAATAATCATTATTTCTTTTTGAACGATTTTGACTTTGCTTCAGATGAGAAGTTCGTTTTGTATGTTTATCCGAAAGCTCTTCTATAAAACGACTGGGGATAGATGATTGCCATTGTCCATAAATCTGTCTGTTCGCTGCATGAGAAATAAATAATCGCTGTTTGGCTCTGGTAATTCCGACATAAGCCAACCTGCGTTCTTCTTCAAGACCGTAATTGCCACTTTCATCCATCGTGCGCTGAGAAGGAAAAAGCCCTTCTTCCCAACCAGGCAAGAAAACAATATTAAACTCTAACCCTTTGGCGGCATGTAAGGTCATTAAGTTAACTTTATCATCACCTGATAAATCATCATTATCCATTATCAAAGAAATATGCTCTAGAAACTCGACCAAGGTTGGAAACTCAGCTGTTGCTTGGAAAAGTTCTTTAATGTTTTCCAGCCTACCAGCGGCTTCGAGCGACTTATCTTGTTTCCACATGTCAATATAACCACAAGTGTTTAGCAAATCATCAATGGCACTGACATGACCCTCTGTTTCGATTTTCTTTCTGGTTTGATCCAATTGATTCATTAATTGTGTCAGCTCTGTGTATATTTTTCCTTTGAGCTGATTGTTAATTAGTAAATAATCAACTGCTTGCAACATTGGAACGTCAAGTTCACGTGCGGTCATATGTATCTTTTGTAATGCGACGCTGCCGACACCTCTTCTGGGCACATTAATAATTCTTTCAAGAGCCAGATTATCATTTGGCTGGGCAACGATACGCATATAAGCAATAGCATCTCGGATTTCTGCACGTTCATAAAAACGTAATCCGCCAATAATTTTATAAGGTAAACCCAACATAATCATACGTTCTTCGAATGGTCGAGTTTGAGAGCCAGTTCTCATTAAAATCGCCATATCCCCATATCGATGCCCGTCTTTTTGTAAAGCAATTATTTGATCACAAATTAAACGGGATTCTTCGTCTGAATCCCATATAGAGGCAATATGCACTTTTTCATTTTGAAGTGTTTCATTCGCTGCTTGTAGTGTTTTTCCCAAACGTTGCGAATTATGATCGATTAATTCCGAAGCTGCACCAAGAATATGTTGAGTTGATCTGTAATTTTCTTCCAAGCGAATAATTTTGGCATTGGGAAAGTCTTTTTCGAATCGTAAAATATTAGCAACCTCGGCACCACGCCAAGAATAGATCGATTGGTCGTCATCCCCAACGCAACAAATATTCGCAACTTTATCGGATCGTTGTGCCAAAAGTCGTAACCATAAATACTGGATCGTATTCGTATCTTGATACTCATCCACTAATATGTATCTGAAATAATTCTGATATTTTTGTAAGATTTCTGGATGTTGATTAAAAATGTTAAAAACATGCAACATCAAATCCCCAAAATCACAAGCATTTAATTGCTGTAATCGCACTTGATAGGCGTGGTATATTTCTTGAATAATAATATTTTCTGGGGTATTTTTTTCAGAAGAAGGTAAATTCCCAAAGGAGTAGCCTTTATCTTTCCAAGACTGGATTGTTCCCAAAATAAGCTGGGGAGGGGTCGTTTTTACATCAATTGGATAAGAAGGAATAATTTGTTTAAGTAATCTGATTTGGTCATCAGTATCTAAAATTGTGAAATTAGAAGTTAATCCCACAAGATGTGCATTAATTCTTAGCATTTTAGCACAGATCTTATGAAAGCTGCCTAACCATAGTCCATCAACGGGTTGTTGAATTAAATGAGCAATTCGCTCACTCATTTCCTTTGAAGCCTTATTGGTAAAGGTAACAGCCAATATTTGATTAGGATATGCTTTGCCAGTTAACAAAATATGTGCAAAACGGGTTGTTAATACTCTGGTCTTGCCAGTACCTGCACCGGCCAGAACTAATACAGGTCCTTCTGTGGTTTCTACGGCTTCGCGTTGCGCTTGATTTAATTGGTTAAGATACTCGGTCATATTTTTGTAAATAACTTTGATGAATTACTATAAAGCAACATAAAACAAGATTTAAGATGAATAATTCTTTTTTACCGCCTGTTTCAAAAAGAAGCAAACAATTTACCACTCTGAATGGTGTTGGGCATCGGGGAAGGATGCGCTCAAAGCTATTGCAAAAAGGTGGACAAGCTTTTGAGGATTATGAACTTCTCGAAATGTTGCTTTATTTAGTCATTCCAAGAAGAGATACAAAGCCATTGGCAAAACAGTTAATTAATAGTTTTGGCTCGTTGGATGGGGTGTTTACTGCTTCGACTGAATTATTAGAAAAAGAGAAATTATCTCAAGAATTAATACAGTTAATTTCATTATTAAAACAATTAATAGAACGGTTTACTTTACCCGATTTTCAAAACCGTCCTTATTTAAAACGCTGGAAAGATGTGATTGTTTATTTAAATGAATATCCAATGGACAAAAACGACAATCACAAACATATGTTGCGGTTACTTTTCCTGAACAATCAACAAAAACTTATCTGTGATGAGTATATCTTACATGAAAATACAAAATCAATTTCATTAATCATACAAAAAGCACTAAATCTTTACGCAACCCATTTAATCACTATTTATTATGGTGTAGGTAATGAATTTACACCTTTAATGCGAAAAAATGAAACGAAATTTTCGATGATTCTACAGAGTTCAGCCCATCATTTTGATTTAAATTTAGGCGATCATATTATTTGTTTTGATTCTCAATATTTCAGTGTTTTAAAAAGTACCAATCTTAGCATATAATGAAAACTTGTTTTTATTAAAGGAGTCATTAATGTTATTGCGTCAACATGATCCTAACCCTGTCTCTATAATGAATGAAAAGTCATTATCTCCTTTTTTTATGGTTTGCGATCATGCTGGATATGCTATTCCAGATCAACTTAAAGATCTCGGATTACCAGAAAAAGATCGCTATCGCCATATTGCTTGGGATATTGGCATTAAAAACGTTGGTGAACTGCTATCGAAATTACTAGGTGCGACATTTATTACGCAAACTTATTCCAGATTAGTGATTGATTGTAATCGAGGGGAAAATAATCTCTCCTTAATTGCGGAAAAAAGTGATAATTCACTAATAAAGGGCAACCAAAACCTTAGTTCAGAGCAAAAACACGATCGTATCAATGAGATTTATAGCCCTTATCATCAAACCATCTCAACATTAATTGATGAGCGTTTGGCGACAAATATACAAACAATTTTTATTTCACTTCATAGTTTTACCCCAGTGATGAACGATGGATTTCAAAGACCATGGCATGCCGGAATTTTGCACGGTCGTAATAACCAATTTTCAATGATTTTTAAAGAAATACTTGAAGAAAATTATCATTATCCAATCGGTGATAATGAACCTTACGCTTTAACGGAACAAAATGATTACACGGTTCCAACACATGCTTATCAAAGAAACTTACCCTATTTAGAATTAGAAATTCGACAAGATTTAATCACATCAACTGATCAGCAATTTGAATGGGCGGAACGATTATCGCTTTTATTACCCATGGCATTAAAGGAGTATCAAACCCAATGCAAATTATAACAGGTAAAGCCAAAATCGCTGCCGTATTGGGATGGCCGATTGAACATTCTCGCTCGCCTTTGTTACATAATTTTTGGTTGCAAAGACATCAGATTGATGGCGCTTATATTCCTTTGGCCGTCAAAGCTGAAGATTTTAAAGATGTTATTCAAACTATGAAAGCAGCTGGTTTCAAAGGATGTAATGTCACCATTCCTCATAAAGAGGCTGCTTATCAATGTTGTGACATTGTCGATGAAACGGCTAAAAAGATGGGTTCAGTGAACACATTATGGTTTACAGAAGACGGAAAAATATGTGGCACTTCTACGGATGGGGATGGGTTTATTGCTAATCTCAGAGATGCAGGTCTTGTATTAACCAACAAAAAGATTTTGATTTTAGGGGCAGGCGGGGCAGCACGTTCCGTAGCTTATTCTTTATTGCAAGAAAATGCACAAATTACCATAACCAATCGAACGTTGAAACGTGCAGAACAGCTTGTGCAAGATTTAAGTTCTGGACGAGTTATCGATTGGCAGTCATGGACTAAAGAGCTTGGGGGGTTTGATCTGTTGGTCAACACAACGTCTTTGGGCATGGAGGGTAAAGAAGATTTTCAATTTGATTTGCAAAATGCAAGTAAAAATTTGGTAGTGACTGATATTGTCTATGTACCAAGAATAACGCCTTTATTAAAAGCTGCTGAACAAAAGGGGTTGAAAACCGTTGAAGGTCTTGGAATGTTATTGCATCAAGCACGTCTAGGGTTTTCAAAATGGTTTGGTGTTGATCCGATTGTCGATCATGAACTAACAGAGTTTGTTGCTAATAGTTTAAAGAAATAACCAGCTTATGAAAATATTAGGGGTTACAGGCAGTATGGGGATGGGGAAAAGCACGGTATGTGCTTTATTCCATAACTATGGTTTTCCAGTTTTTGATGCAGATCGTGTGGTTCATCAATTACAGGCACCTCATGGCAAGGGCTTAAAAAAGATAGAACAGACCTTCCCTGGTGCAGTTAAGAATAATGCCTTGGATAGGAATTATTTACGTCATCTAATTGTTCAAGATCGAAATAACTTAAAGAAAATTGAACAAATTATTCTACCAATGGTTGCCCAAGAAAGAGATAAATTTATTCGTTTGGCACAAGCCAGAGGAATTAAATGGTGTATGTTGGATGTGCCATTACTTTTTGAGAAAAAAATTAATTTACTTTGTACCAAAACGTTGGTGGTCGCAGCACCAGTCAATATCCAGAAAATTAGAATATTAAAACGTAATAAAATTACATGGGAACAAGCCAGAGCGTTTATAGATGCTCAAATCCCATCTAGAACCAAGTGTAAAATGGCTGATATTGTTATTCAAACAGGCTTATCCAAAGCACACACGTTTTTCCAAGTAAAAAAAATTATTCGCTTAATGCAGGCAGGTCAATTATGAATCAACGTTCAATTCTATTTGATACAGAAACAACAGGTGTTGACCCCGATAAGGGAGATCGCATTATTGAAATTGCAGCAATTGAGCTGATTAACGATTTGCCCACTGAAAATTTTTATCATGTTCTTGTTGACCCTGAACGTGATATTCCCATAGAGGCAACGCGGGTTCATGGAATAAAAATTGAAGATTTAAAAGGAAAACCTAAATTCAAAGAAATCGCTGATGATTTTTTAGAATTTATTCAAGATGATCCTTTGGTTGCTCATAATGCACCATTCGATTTTAAATTTGTAAATGCAGAGCTTAGCCGTGTCAAACGCCCAGCGATATCTTTGGATCGTATGATTGATACGTTAAAATTAGCGAGAGCAAAATATCCTTTATCGCCAAATAGTTTAGACGCGCTTTGCCGACGTTTTTCAATAGATCTTTCCGCAAGAACAACCCATAACGCCTTATTAGACTGTCAATTACTTTCAGAGGTTTATATTCAATTAACTGGAGGTAGGCAAAGAGGGTTAGGTTTTTCAAATGAAGATTCTGAAAAAACAGGAAAAGTTTATAAGAAGATACACGACCATACACCAATTTTTGTAAAGCCAACCCAGCAAGAACTGGAGGCTCATGACAAATTTATAGAAGAGAAGATGAAAAACTCTCTATGGAATCAAAAAGATTGATTGTTAATTAGGGAAAATGGAGCGTTGCAAATATGTTCCTATCATTGATTAAATGATTGAACACTTCTCTTGAAACTCATAAACATCTTTTCTTTGAAAAATAAAAGCCGTAGATATGAATGAACATTTTCCATCTTTTTAGATTACAGGCATATTATGGGCAATCAAAAACGCTTATCTGTTTCCAGATTTTTATTGACTACAGCTATCGTTTCTGGAGCTGTCGTTTCTTCTACTGCAGCACACGCGACCCCAAAACAAGATCCTTATAATACATTAAGTTTACAATGGGAAAATGACGCTGTTTCCACTCAAAGTGGCACATCTGATCGTTACTATACCAATGGACTAAGAGTCGGTTGGACATCACCAACGGATAGTCTTCCAACGCCCATCGCAGATATGAATACATTTTTATTGGGCAAGGGAATGCAACGTATTCATTGGGGTTTGCAACAAATGATGTTCACACCAAGTGATACCAGAGCTTATGCGAGATTGCCTCATGATCGCCCTTATGCTGGCGTATTACTAACAACGGTTAATTTGATCAGCGATACCGACACAACACGAAGTGTTTTTGGTATTCAAGCTGGTTTAATGGGACCTGGTGCTTTGGGACGTCAAGTTCAAAATGGTTTCCATAGTATTATTGGGGATCATAAAAATAACGGTTGGCACAATCAGTTGAAAAATATGCCTGTGTTCCAAGTGCAAATGGGACGTACATGGCGTTATAAATTTGCACAATTGGGTCATGTTGATTTTGATGTATTACCTTCTGCAGCTGGTGCTGCGGGTAACTATAAAACTTTTGCACAATTAGGTGGTATTGTTCGTTTTGGTCAAGGGTTAGATAGTGATTTTGGTCCATCTCGTATTGGTCCAGGCAATGATGGAACAGATGCTTATGTTGGAACCAATTTTGTTAATTGGTATGTTTTTGGTGGGGTTGACGGGCAGGCAGTTGCTTATAATTCTACGCTCCAAGGTGATCCAACGCACTCTCATCAACAGCATGTATCTAAAAAATGGGGTGTTGGTGAAATTGTTGGTGGTGCTGCTGTGATCGTCAAAGGTTATAAAATTGCCTATACGCAAACTTGGCAAACACAAGAATTTAAAGGACAAAGAAGCGGACTATTTAACTATGGATCTGTTTCTGTATCGTTTAAATTCTAATCAAACTACATAAAAGTTAAGATTTATTTGAAACCCCATTTAAATGGGGTTTTTTATTAGCTTATTTATTTCTTTGATTATTAAATAAAAGTAAATATATAAAATAATAGGATTATCTTAACGCACGTCTCAACATTTTCTTTGGATTGCGTGTAAGTAAGTAGAATCTAGCTGTTGCTAGGAATGCAATAACCGCTAGACCAACCCCCATACCTGCCCAAATACCCGGTGCACCAAAATGTTTATGAAAAGCGAACCATACACTTAAGGTATATCCAACTCCCCAAAAGCTAATTAATGCTAAAATCATAGGAATAGTGGTATCTTTAAGTCCTCTTAGAGCCCCCATTGCAACGGTTTGTATCCCATCAACAACTTGAAATAATCCAACGACCTGAATAATCGCAATAGCAATCGCAACTGTATTAGCATTATCCGGAGAAGATGCATCAAGAGAAAGACGAACAACCAAATAGGGGAAGAAAAAAATAATCGCACAGACAAAGCTCATAATAAGTGCACTTAATCCAATAGAAAGAAAACCACTTCTTTTTGCACGATAAGGCTTTTCGGCTCCAATCCAATAACTTACTCTAACATTGGCAGCCTGCGAAATTGCCAAAGGAATCATAAAGGTAAATGTGGCAAAGCTGAGGGCAATTTGATGTGCTGCAAGGGATTCTGTTCCCAATTTTGTCGCATTAAAATTGGCAAACAAAAAAAGGAGTATTTCCGCAGCTGAGCTGATACAAATCGGAAAACCTAATTTAAAAAGAGGGCGTAACAAAGATAAATCAATAGCAAAAGGATATAAATATTGTTTTAAATCTTTTTTACAATGAGCTACTCCAATCAAAATAAAGCTGGACATCCATAAAGCCAGAGTTGTTCCTAATGCAGAACCATAAAGTCCCATTTTAGGCGCTCCCCATAGACCATAGATAAAAGCGGCATTAAACACACCATTAATGACTGCGGTAATTGGGGTAATTTGCAAAAGAATTTTTGAGGCATTTAAAGCCGGTAAAATGACCCTGATTAATCCAGCACCAGCAATAAGAGGGGGTAAACCCCATAATAAAATCAGCATAAAATTACGAGATTTTACTAAAATTTCCTGATCATGTTCCCCATTCCATTGTAAAAGTGTGCTGGAATGATATAAAATAAAAAAACAAGGAATACATAAAAGTAATCCGAAGATATAGGTCGTATAATAAATCTTGGAAATATCTTTGATTTTTTTTGCACCAATATTTTGAGCAATTAAAATCGCAGCAGCACTAAGAGCAGATTGAAATACAATGCAAATTGAAAAGAATATATTGGTTGTTAACCCCCCAATTGCTAAGGTTTCTTTATTAACATGACCGAGTAATATGGTATCAGTGACCCCCATTGCCATTTGAAATAATTGAGCAAAAGCAATAGGGATTGCAATATAAGCAATGGCGACTAATTCATTCTTAAAGAAACTTCGTGTATTATTTTGCATTTGATGATCTATGGAACAAAGAAAAAAGACTTGTAATTTTGAGTAAAGAAAATAAAAAACATTAGATAGCTTTGAAATAGAGACAGTAAAGAAAAGAAAAAATGAGTAAATTAAATTTATCGTTATATGACAGTCGTCAACATAAGGTGGTTCCTTTTGTTGCTTTGGATCCTTTACATGTTCGTCTCTATTTTTGTGGACCTACAGTATATGATTTTTTACATATTGGTAATTTACGGGCAATGCTCACCGCCGATATTTTAGTAAGGACGCTAAGATCATTATATCCCAAGGTTACATATGTTCGTAATATCACAGATGTTGATGACAAAATCAATGCTCGTGCAAAATTAAATAATGAATCCATACAATCTTTGACACAAAGAACCACCCAAGATTTTCATCAAGATATGCAGTCTATGTATATATTACCCCCTGATGTTGAACCGCGTGCTACTGAACATATTAATGATATTCAACTAATGATTTCTCAACTTATAGAGAATGGACATGCTTATGCAGCCGAGGGACATGTTTTATTTTCTGTTCCTTCTTATAAAGATTATGGTCACTTATCAGGTAGAAATCCAGAAGAACTGATTGCAGGGGCAAGGGTAGAGGTTGCAACCTATAAAAAGCACCCAGGCGACTTCGTTTTATGGAAACCATCAAATGATGATGAACCAGGATGGGATAGTCCATGGGGTAAAGGACGTCCTGGTTGGCATATTGAATGTTCTGCGATGTCCTATCGTTATCTTGGGGAAAGTTTCGATATTCATGGGGGTGGGCATGATTTATTATTCCCTCATCATGAAAATGAATGTGCGCAAAGTCTATGTTGTTTTCCAGAAAGTAAATTTGCCAATATCTGGGTTCATAATGCCATGTTATTGGTCGATGGTGAAAAAATGTCCAAATCTTTGGGGAATTTCTTTACTATTCGTGAAATATTAGCACAACATAATCCCGAAGCTATTCGTTTTGCGTTATTACAAGCCCATTATCGTTCTGTGTTAAACTTTTCTCAAGCAGGATTAAAAGAAGCAAAACAAATTATGGATCGCTTTTATCGTGCATTATCTGCTTTTGAAAATGATTTAGATCAAGCTGATGATTTACCAGAAGCTTTTACAGAGGCAATGTTAGATGATCTTAATACACCGAAAGCATTGATGGTGATGCATCAATTGGCAGATCAAGCACTAAAAGGGAATAAAGAAGCAGCTACACAACTTAAATCTGCTGGTCAGCAGTTGGGGTTATTTAACACAATACCCTCGAAATGGTTTCAAAATACAGATAAAGCACAGCAAATAGAAGCGTTAATTGAACAACGTAATACTGCTAAAAAAGCGAGAGATTTCACAACAGCTGATCGTATACGCGATGAATTAAAAGACCAAGGCATTGTGCTAGAAGACAGCCCCAATGGCACAATATGGAGGCAAATATAATATGACTGGTAAAGATGGTGGCGCGGATTTAGTGCCTATCGGAAATACTCCAATCGTTATTTTAGTAAGACCACAACTTGGTGAAAATATTGGAACTGTTGCCAGAGCGATGGCAAATGGTGGATTATTTCATCTAAGGCTTGTTGCGCCTCGTGACGGATGGCCTCAATCTATTGCATGGAGAGCCTCTTCTGGTGCTGATCGCTTATTAGATAATGCCCAAATTTTCGAAACGGTTGAAGACGCAGTCGCTGATCTTCATCATGTTTTTGCAACTTGCCCACGCCCACGTCACATTATTAAACCTTTACTGACTGCTCGTGGTGGTGCGTTAGAGATGCGTGAGATGACCAATCGAGATTTAAACGTTGGAATCTTGTTTGGTCCAGAACGAACAGGTTTAGAAAATGACGATTTTGCTCATACAGATTATTGGATCAGATACCCATTAGACCCAAGATTTATGTCTTTAAATCTGGCTCAAGCCGTGATGATTATGGCCTATGAATGGTGGATGGCAACAGAACAAACGCCTCAACGTCAACTACAAACGAACGGCACGCATATTGCCAATAAAGGTGAATTAGAAAATTTTATGTCCCACCTTGTAAAAGAACTCGATCATTGCGGTTTTTTACGTAATGAGCAGAAGCGTCCAGGAATGGTTCGTAACCTTCGTCACTTCTTTCAAAGAGGAGAGGTGACAGATCAAGAACTACGAACCCTACATGGTATTGTCTCTGAATTAGTTCGAGGACCCAAGAAAGATAATCAATAAACATTAATATTATTGTTTGATCTTATTTTTTAAATTAAGACCCAGCTGTATCCAACCAGCCCCGACAAAAATAAGATCAAACGCAATCATAAAACCAATAAACCATAGTCCACTCAGAGGCTGAATAAAAAGCATAGCCCCTACGATAACACCCATAACACCACTAAACATTAAAAATCCCCAACCGCCTGTTGATTTGTGGTTTAATGCAATCATTATTCGCATGATGCCACCAAAACAAAAACAAACCGCCAGAAAAGTTGTAAGAATAAGTGATCCTAATACGGGTCCTTTAACAAGTAAAATTCCCCCAATTAAATAAACAATTCCCGCTAAGGCAGAAAAGATAAAACCTTTCCAACCTTTGACGTAACAAGCGTGAAAAATTTGAGCAATACCAGTAAGAATTAATACAACCCCTAAGGCAATAACCACAGCAATTGTCACGAGAACTGTATCAAGGAGTGCCAAACATCCTAAAATAAGTGTAATAATACCCAAGCCAACAAACCATTTCCACTTTTGTGCAAATAATTCTTCCATTAAAAACTCCTAAAGTAACGTTATTTGTTATTTATGCTATGCGTTTTAATATAGTTTTCCAAGCTAAAATATTAAAACTATCGAATATCAACCTTCTATAAATATTGCAAAACATTTATATAACGAAATGAATTCAGTTAAGAAAAATGCACCACAATTCGTTGAAACGAGGTGCATTTAAAGTGAATTTAACAATAATTAAAGTATAGAAAAGTTTTTCAATTTTTTATCATGGCTGCTATTCTTAGTTTTGTATTCATGCTACTTTTTTGATTTCTTGTGTTAATGATAAATAAGGTCCACCTGCGACTACATGAACAACTAAGATATTATAATGAACCTCTTGAGAGTTTTTATTACAACGTAGTCCCAAGGGCAAATCAGCATTCCCGTTTGTCCAACGATATAAGTGACTTTCGATACCATGCCAGCCATCTAAATCATTTTGGCTTAAATGTGTATCGATTGTTTTCATACTATTTTGACTTAATAAAGTAATATTGCCAATCAAAACGCCTAATTCCCTTCGATCATCGACAAATGCACCAATTGTATCACTCGGGCGGCTGTTTTGAGAAATTAACCGAATATTGTCTGTATCAGAAGGAATAGCAAAGAGAAAACGATCATTGTTTTGTGCGTGAGGATGGATAGTTTTACCGTTTTTCGTTGTAATATAAAGCTGAGAGTCATTATCCAACACAAGATCATTTATTCTTTTTGATAAACCAATATTTTGTGCCCTAGCAACTAAATCATTAAATAACGGTTCAACAGAGTTGCGGTCTGTCAACAAAGATGCACAGCTGTCTTTTTCCCAATTTTTGATGATTTTTTCTTGAGAAAATAAAATAACATTACCTCTTGAGTTATGAAACGTTTGGCGATTACCAGTATCTAGATAGCTTTCTGTTAACATTCCATCCGCCCAAATTACTGAATGAGTCTCTGTCTCAACATGATAATAAATATAATCTGTAATCGAATAATCATAAAATATATTATAATTATTAACTAACATACGGGCAGGAATAAATTTACCATCAAAAAACAAGCAATGTTCAGGGGTAATAAGTAAATCTTTACAAGGAACATTCTCTGCAATCGCATCTTTTAAAATGCGCACAGGATAACCAGCTATATCGTCAGAAAGATTAGGGTTTACAATAGCGTTTTTATATCCTATCCATTTGATTTTTTGTGTGACTTCTTTACTATTTTTCCAATCATAGGTGACTAGTTCATCGCCTACGCGTAACTCTTCCACTTTAATATCGCCATGGATTGTTTTAATAAGAGATCCTGTTAAAAAGCATACTTCATACACTAACTGTCCATCTCGAGAGGATAGGTTATAACCTGCATTTTCAGCTCCTATGATGTTCATAGTAATTTTAGAGCCATCTTTTAAAGTTAAGGTGACATGATCTGAACTAGGCTTTCCTGTGGCATCTTCATATGCTACGTTGACAACATCTTCTTGATTGATACCTTCTAAAATAATAGCATCTGAATTTCCGGGTTTTTCGCCTGAAAAACTATCAATCGTTGTTGTAATATTGATAACTGTTGTTGGGTTTTGTCCACCCGTTAAACCAGTGATAACGAGTTGTCCATTATTATGATTGAGTAACTGAGCGCTACCACCAGCACCGTACCAAATTACTGCAGATCCACCATAATCAATTGTGGTAGTACCACTTAAATTACCCCCGGTACTTATTGTTAAAACACCCCCATTACCAATAGTGTTATCATAAATGTTGCCATTGTTTAATACAGTTGCAGAACCATAGATAGTGGTATCATAAGCGTGCCCTCCGGAGGCAACCTCCATTGTCCCACCACTATTGATAATTGTGCCATAAGCCGAACCATTATTAGAGATCCCAAGACCAAGATCTGTATAGTTATTAATAATAGTATCTCTGGCTATTCCTTTATCGCTGACGAATAAAGTTCCTCCCTCATAAAGGGTTGTGCTAACAATTTGGCCATCAGCAACAGAAATGGTCGCATAGGTTGCTGTCGTATTTTCAATATAATTTGTTGATCCACTTAAAGCATATAAATGACCAGCTTTAATGTCTGTATTAAATGCACTACCACCATTAACAATAGTTAATCCTGCATTGTCATACATAGTGGTATTATTAATTATGCCGCCACTATATACACTAACATTACCATTGGCACTGATAGTCGTACCAGAAGCAATGCCATTATTATAAATATTTAAAGTATCATTAGTGGAAACTGTTGTACCACTAACTATTCCTGTACTCACATTGCTTGTCGATGCCATTTGATCATTCCTATACTTTAATTATTATTATATTGTTAGTATTATATGTAGTAATCAATGACTTTAATTACAATATAGAATAAGTATATTTTTTATTAATTGTTTTATTTATCAATTAGTACTTAGTTATTTATTATCTATTATTAAAAAATTATTAAAAAATTAAATAAATATTAATATATGTTAATTTTCATTAATATTTATTAATACATAGCGTTATCATATAATTTTAAATTAATAATATTTTGTAACGATTATTTTTATTAACTATTTGACTTTTTAAAATAATCTTCGTATACAGCTTTTACTGCTGGGAAAGAGGTTTATTGTTTTGACCAAGATAGTTAGAGGTTAACTTGGGAAATAAAATTGTAGACCCGTCCTTAATGGCTTAGGGAACTACCAGTACAATAAAAGGTTAGTATTGTTTGCCTCTGCAATATTAGATGTATAAGAAAGTTTTAAACCGTTATGAGTAAACGTATACAAAGTAAGTATAAAATTAACCGTCGTTTAGGCGTTAATTTATGGGGACGTGCAAAGTCTCCAATTAACAAACGCGAATACGGTCCAGGTCAACATGGTCAACGTCGTCGTTCAAAACCATCTGACTTTAGTGTTCAGTTGATGGCTAAACAAAAGCTGAAAGGTTACTATGGTAACATCAGCGAAAAGCAATTCCGTCGTTATTATGACGAAGCATCACGCCGTAAAGGGGATACTTCAGAAAACTTGATCAATATTTTGGAACGCCGTCTCGACGCAGTTGTTTACCGGTTGAAATTTGCAGCTACGCCATTTGCTGCACGTCAATTTATTAACCATGGTCATATTTTGGTTAATGGTAAAAAAGTAAATATTCCTTCATATTCTTTAAAAGATAATGATGTTGTTGAAGTTAAAGAAAAATCTAAACAACTTGCAATCGTTCTTGACGCTGTTCAAAGTAAAGAACGCGATACACCAGAATATTTGCAAGTAGATCATCGTCAAATGAAAGGCAGCTTTGTTCGTGCGCCTAAATTAAATGATGTGCCATATCCAGTAACAATGGAACCAAATCTAGTTATCGAGTTCTATTCTCGTTAATTATTCTTTGCTGTTATTGCAAGGTCGCCGAGCGGTGTATATACGCTCGGCTTTTCTGTGTTTAAACCCCACTATTTAACCTGAGTATTTTTCATGTCAAATTCAGCTCAATCTTTGCAAAAAGAAATCTCTCGTCGTCGAACATTTGCTATTATTTCGCATCCTGATGCAGGTAAAACGACATTGACAGAGCGTATTTTGCATGCTGGGGGTGCCATTCAGATGGCTGGAAATGTGCGTGCAAAACGTGAACAGCGTCGCACAAGATCTGACTGGATGAATATTGAAAAAGACCGTGGTATTTCCGTTGTTACCTCAGTAATGACCTTTGAATATGGTGGATGTATATTTAACTTGCTTGATACTCCAGGCCATGAAGATTTCTCGGAAGATACATACCGAACGCTGACCGCCGTTGATGCTGCAGTAATGGTGATTGATGCCGCCAAAGGGATAGAGGCAAGAACACGTAAATTATTTGAGATTTGTCGTCTTAGGGATATTCCCATTGTGACTTTTATCAACAAGATGGATAGGGAATCTCAGGACCCATTCGATTTATTACATGAAGTTGCTTCAGCATTGGCTTTGGAAACGACACCGTTAACTTGGCCTGTTGGCAGGGCTGCAAAATTCCTTGGAACTTACGATCTACGTCAAGATTCGATGCGATTGAGAGAAGAAGTCGCAGATACTGATGAACGCATTCTACAAATGCAAGATGAAGTGGAATTAGCCAAAGTCGGGTTGCCCGAATTTAACTTGGATGACTTTAACGCAGGGTTTTTAACACCTGTGTTCTTTGGTAGTGCGATCAAAGAACTTGGGGTGACGGATTTATTGGATGCGTTAGCAGACTTTGGTCCCAGTCCAAGAAATCAGGACAGTCAAGATCGTCAAGTTGCAGCCACTGAAGAATCCATGACGGCATTAGTATTCAAAATTCAGGCGAATATGGATCCTAATCATCGTGATCGTATTGCTTTTGCACGTATTTGTTCAGGTCGTCTTGAAAGAGGGATGAAGCTCAAACATACACGCACAGGAAAAACATTTGCATTACATACCCCTCAATTCTTCTTTGCTAGAGATCGTCAACTTGCTGAAGAGGCATTTGCGGGGGATGTAGTTGGTATTCCTAATCATGGCACATTAAGGATTGGGGATACGTTAACCGAAGGTGAAGATTTACAGTTCACAGGTGTACCTTATTTCGCTCCTGAGATCTTACGTCGTGTTAATTTAAAGGATGCTATGAAAGCAAAAAAACTAAAGCAAGCATTAACAGAATTGGCTGAAGAAGGCGTGGTGCAACTATTTAAACCCCAAGATGGCTCTGCACCGATTGTTGGTGTGGTAGGCGTATTGCAGTTGGACGTTCTACAAACGCGTTTAAAACATGAATATAGCGTCGAAATTACCTTTGATAATATATCTTTTTCTCAAGCACGCTGGGTTCAAGGGGACAAAGCACTTATCGAACGTTTTATTAATTCAAATCGTAGTGCTATTGCTGATGATATTGATGGTGATCCAGTATTTTTATCCACTTCAGATTTTATGATGCAGCGTACTATTGATGCCAATAAAGATTTATCATTCCATGATATTAAACAAATTGGGATTGGTATCACTTCCTAACTAAATCTGGCCAATGTTGAACTAAAAAACGAGTTGTGGGCAAAGTGTTTTCTGGTAAATCAGTATAAGAAGCACAGCAACATAACTCGTCATATTCTGGATTATTATTATTTTGCCATAACTCTGAAATTTCTGTGAATGATAATTCTGTCTTTAACAAAATTCCAACATCAATAATGTGCGTATTTGTATGTTCCGTTGCTGAGATGATTTTAGGATTAGTTAGATGGAATGTATTTAATCCTAACTCTTCGTTTGCTTCGGCTAAAAGTTGTTGAGTTAAATCAACATTATCATTTCTATCGCGTGATTCAACAGTTCCTGCAGGCGCAGATTGCCAATATCCCGGTAGATATACCGATTTATTTGTTCTTTTCCCAATAATAAATCCCTGAGGGCATTGAATAAGTCCAATAACAGCAAGAGATCGAATAGCAAGTTCTGAATATAATTCGGGTCTTTCTGTTTGAGCCAAAACATATTTATACTCAGTCCAATATCCAGTAATTAAATTTGAGGTTAATTCTTGAACATTAAAAATTCTACCATTAAATAAATAAGGAAATAGTTTCCTTTTTTCTTCCCAGATATCTTCCACTTGATTCTTGAGCTCAATAGATAAAATTTGTGGATTTGGAATAATAGTTATTGCTAGTGCTGAATCTAAAAAGATCGTTTCCCACTGCATTTCAGGGACCCTTAATTGAATATATTGGGAATTTAATCTGGGGGACCTGGATTCGAACCAGGGCTGATCGGGTCAGAGCCGATAGTTCTACCGCTAAACTATCCCCCAATAACGTAAATTTAGGTTGAAAACCTATCATTAAATTATTTATAAGACAAGTATATGATGGTATAGATTTAAAATAGAATATATAAAAGAAGCAAACAATTATTTAAATTCATTAATATTCAACGATATTCTTGAAAATATAGATAGTCTTAAAATTGTTATAGAAGTTGGACGAGGGGCATGTTCGCAGCATTAGACTTAGGAACAAATAACTGTCGCCTTTTGATTGTTTCTTCGGGTCAAAGGGGGGGGCGAATTATTGATAATTATAATCGCGTCGTTCGTTTGGGTGAAGGATTGTATGATACAGGGCTTTTGAGTGATGCTGCTATGGATCGTACATTAATAGCTTTACATCATTGTGCAGCCCGCATTCATCGCAGGAAATCATATAATTTGTATGCTGTGGCAACAGAAGCTTGTCGACGCGCTTCGAATGCATCTTCTTTTTTAGATCGAGTTAAACAAGAAACTGGATTGAACATTAACGTTATTTCACCCAGAGAAGAAGTTGAGTTAGCTGTTTGTGGATGCAGAACTTTTCTACATGACAAAGTTTTGCGACGGAATAGAACAAAAACATTATTATTTGATATTGGTGGGGGGTCAACTGAAATTGCTTGGGTTAGGATTGATCCCGTCAAGCGCAAGCAAACATTGATTGGATGTTGCAGTATCCCTGTTGGCGTAATTACTTTAAAAGAACAATTCAAAAAGCTAACGTTAAATGAATATTATCAAATGGTTGATTTTGTCATGAATAAAATTAATCATTTTGAACGTATTCATCAAATCAGAGCGGAGATATTACGCGAACAAGTGCAGTTTATTGGCGTAAGTGGCACCGTAACCGCTTTAGCCAGCATGATCTTGAAACAACCTAAATATAGTAGGGCTGCCATTGATGGATTATTGCTGGATACTACACAAGTAAAGGATATGATTCGTCACATTTTAGTCAGTAAATTCAATAAAATTTATGACTATGCTACAGTCCATCACAGTAAATTACACTATTTGCTACCTGGATGTGCTATCTTTGAAGCCATTCATACAATATGGCCTGTCGAAGATATTGTCGTTGCGGATCGTGGTATTCGTGATGGTATTATTACTAGTATGCAAGAAAATAAACTGACTAAAAATAATAAACATAATTTCAATCTTCCTCATTTTCTTGTAAAAAATTAAATTTTAAACTAATAAAGTTATTCATTATGGATGAAAAGAACGCGAACGAGAGTTCGCCTAAAAAGAAAAAATCTCGTTTTTCTACTGCCAGTTTAACGGTAAAGCTAAAAAAAAGTAATGGCCGTTCAACCTCTCAACAAAGATGGTTAACGCGTCAGTTAAATGACCCTTATGTTCGTGCAGCCCAACAACAAGGATGGAGATCTAGAGCAGCCTTTAAACTTATTGAGCTTGATGAAAAATTTAAGTTTCTTCGCCCAGGTTTGAAAGTCATTGACCTTGGTGCGGCTCCTGGTGGATGGTCTCAGGTTGCAGTTTACCGTAAGGCAACAAAAGTCGTTGGCATTGATTTGCTAGCGGTTGATCCTATTCCTGGTGCTGACATTATTCAGGGTGATTTTACCGATCCTGACAATATGGATATTTTGATTGATAAATTAGGTGGTAAAGCCGATTTGGTTATGTCTGATATGGCACCCAATACCACAGGGCATTCTTCGACAGATCATATTCGTATTATTAATCTAACCGAAGATGCCTTAGCATTTGCCTTAGATATTCTTGATATTCATGGAATTTTTATTGCCAAAGTTTTCCAAGGTGGCTCTGAAAAAGGGATGTTGGATACTTTAAAACAAAACTTCAAAGTTGTAAAACATGCAAAACCTCCAGCCAGCCGTAAAGAGTCAAAAGAGCTTTATGTGATCGCGACAGGATTTAAAGGAAAACCATCAACCCAGGAAGGATAATCCGTTAAAATAATTTTAACGCTTGTCGAAAATCACTTTTAAGTGTATGAAGAATTGCCAATAGTTGGAACCCAAAAAAACTTGGGTTATCCCTTTTCCGTATTATCATTTTATTTCTATAAAGGGCAGCAAGATGGCAAATTCTTCTTTTCAAATCAAACAGATTCGTGAAGCGCTGGCTTTCGATGATGTATTAATTATTCCTGCGCAATCTGATGTATTGCCCAGTCAAACTATTGTAAAAACGTTATTAACACGTTCTATTTCTTTAAATATTCCTTTGATTTCATCTGCTATGGATACTGTAACTGAATATGCGATGGCAATTTCTATGGCACAAAATGGCGGAATTGGTGTTATTCATAAAAACCTGACAATCGAGGAACAAGCTAATCAAGTTCGCCAAGTTAAACGCTTTGAATCAGGAATGGTCGTTGATCCTGTAACCGTTCATCCAGATAATACTTTGGCCGAGACGATTGAAATTATGAAGCGTAATCACATTAGTGGTTTACCTGTTATTGAACGAAATACTAGCCGTTTAGTAGGTATTGTCACCCACAGAGATGTGCGTTTTGCAACCAATCCTAATCAACCCGTTGCCGAATTGATGACTAAAGAAAATTTAATCACGGTCAAAGAAGGTGTTAAACCTGAAGATGTTAAAAAATTATTGCATCAACATCGTATTGAAAAATTATTAGTTGTAGATACTCAGGAACGTTGCGTCGGTATCATTACCGTCAAGGATATGGAAAAATCAGTTGTATATCCTTTAGCAAACAAAGATCAATTTGGTCGTCTTCGCTGTGCTGCGGCAACTGGTGTTGGTGAAGATGGATATCAACGTGGAGTGGCCCTAATTGAAGCTGGGGTAGATGTATTGGTTGTAGATACTGCACATGGTCATTCTTCTGGTGTATTAAAATCAATTGAACGTTTGAAAAAAGAGTACCCAGATGTGCAATTAATTGCAGGAAATATAGCAACACCTGAAGGGGCGAAGGCGCTTATTGATGCGGGTGCCGATGCTGTTAAAGTGGGTATTGGCCCTGGATCTATTTGTACTACACGTGTCGTTGCAGGTGTTGGCGTTCCGCAATTTTCTGCTGTGATGGAAGTTGCAGAAGTGTGTCACCGTGAAAATATTCCATTGATTGCTGATGGTGGTATTCGAACTTCTGGGGATATTGTCAAAGCAATTGGTGCTGGTGCTGATGTGGTGATGATTGGTTCTTTACTTGCTGGGACGGATGAAGCCCCTGGTGAAGTATTTCTTTATCAAGGTCGTTCCTATAAATCTTATCGTGGTATGGGCAGCCTTGGGGCGATGGCCAGAGGCTCTGCGGATCGTTATTTCCAACAAGATATCAAAGACAGCCATAAATTGGTTCCAGAAGGAATTGAAGGTCAAGTGCCTTATAAAGGTTCCGCCGAAGCCGTTGTTCACCAACTTGTTGGTGGATTAAAAGCAGGAATGGGATATACAGGCAATGAAACCATTAATGCCATGAAGAAAAATGTTCAGTTCCGTAAAATTACTGGGGCTGGATTAAGAGAGAGCCACGTTCATGATGTGACGATCACACGTGAAGCTCCGAACTATCGTCACAATTAATTAAAAGTAAATAAGTATCGAATTATGACTCCTTCCGCTCAAATATCTGCGGTTATTGAACTGCTATTAACTATTCAAAACCAAAGGCATGCACCAGCTGATGCAACGGCCAATCGTTTTTTCAGGCAACGCCGTTATATTGGCGGAGGGGATCGTCGATATGTTTCCGCTCAGATTTGGGAAATGATGCGCCATTATCGTAAATTACAATGGTGGTTAAAACGCATCGGCAGTCCAATTAACCCAAGAATGATGGTTGCTGCTTATTTAATGTTAACAGGTAAAACATTAACAGAAGTAAGCCACCTTTTTTCTGGTGAACGTTATGCGCCTTTACCGTTGACACAAAATGAGGGCTTGTATTTACAATCTCTTGAAGGTCAAGAGATTTTCTTCAAAGAGATGCCCAAAGCGGTTCGTTATGAGATCCCTGATTGGGTCTATCCTATGCTTGAACAGCAATATGGTGAAAATATCGATCGTGAACTTTCTGCATTACTAGAACCTGCATCTCTTGATCTACGCGTAAATCTTTTAAAAGAACAACGTGATAACGCCAAGGAAATGTTAAAACAAGAGGGCATATCTTCTGAAAATATGCCATTATCTCCTTGGGGATTACGAGTTGAAGGTCGCCAATCAGTTACTTCTACTAATCTGTTCAAAGATGGTATTATTGAGATCCAAGACGAGGGAAGCCAACTCATCGCATTAATGACTGGCGTTACATCTCAGATGCGTGTTCTTGATTTCTGTGCTGGTGCTGGTGGTAAAACATTAGCAATGGCTATGATGATGCAAAATAAAGGACAAATTATAGCGTCTGATGTCCACACCGTTCGGGTCAGTGCTGCTGAAAAACGTTTTCGTCGTGCAGGTGTTTTTAACGTGCAAACCCATCTATTTGCCGAAGGGGCAAAATGGATTAAAAGACGTGTAAAAACATTTGATCGTGTATTAGTCGATGCGCCTTGCAGTGGCACTGGAACTTGGAGACGTAATCCAGACGCTCGTCTTAAATTCAAAGAAAATGATTTAAATGAATTGGTTGCTAAGCAATCTGAGATTCTAGATTCTGCTGCAAAGATGGTTAAAGAGGGTGGTCGTTTAATTTATGCCACATGCTCTATTCTACAAAAAGAAAACCAAGATCAGATAGAGATGTTTTTAAAAGCGCATCCAGAATTTAAATTGGTTTGTTCAGATACGCCAGATGGGTTGCTGCCAGCAGATTTTTTAAATAATCCAACATTTCAATTGACCCCAGCACAATATAGAACAGATGGTTTTTTCTGTGCTGTGCTGGAACGTCAAAAAGATGCTGAATAATTATTTCAATTTATAAAAATAATTGATCAATTTTTCCATAGTGAGTCCTTGGACGATGACTGTGAAAATAACACAGATATAAGTCACAACAAGGATTTCACTTTTTGGAAAAATATTGGGCAGGGACAGAGCAATTGCTAACGAGATCCCTCCACGTAAACCTCCCCACGTTAATATTGAGATTAACCCTTTTGGATTGCTATCTTTATATAATAAATATGATCCACTGAGACCTACAGCAATGAAACGACATAAAATCAGGAATGGAATACAGGTTAACGCAATTAGGATCGTTTGCCAGTGAAATGGAATAACCATTATTTCTAAACCGATTAATAAGAATAATAATGTATTTAAAATCTCGTCAATCACGTGCCAAAACCCAGTGACAGTATCATGATCATCTTTTGATGGACGTTTTTGAAGATAATCCCCCATTAATAATCCACTGACAACCACAGCGATAGGTCCAGACATATGTAGATGATCCGCTAAAGAAAACGTCCCTGCAGCCAAGGCCAAGGAAAATAAGATAATAATATCATCGTTATTAATCCGCTTAATAATCGCCAGTGTGATGAATGCAGTAATAGCACCTAAAATGCCACTACCAAAAACTTCTTGTATAAAAGTCAAAGCCAATCCCGCAGCACTAGGGGAATGTTCACTGGTTGCAATACCAATTAATGTGGTAAATGCCATCAAGGCTATCCCATCATTAAATAAACTTTCGCCTGCGAAAATAGCTTGTAATCGGTAGGGGAGCCCCAGTCTGCCCAACATATTAATAATTGCAACTGGATCGGTTGGCGCCAAGATAGCCCCCAAAACAAGACACCAAACAAAAGAAATTGAAACAGAAAAAAGTGTAAACAATCCCCAGAACACTACCCCTAAGGAAAAAATACAAATTAATGTGCCCAAAATTGCCAAAGAGGCGACATTATATTTAGCTTTCCACAACTCATCTAATTTAATATGTAAACTGCCAGCAAATAATAAAAAAGCCAAAGCCCCATTTAAAAGAAGTTTAGGAAAATCCATATCTGCCAAAAGATCTTTTGCAAAGTGATATCCAGAGAAAAACGTAATCGAATAATCACATACAAAAAGAATTAATGAAAATATAAACGCCATAATCATAATTCCAATCGTCATTGGAAGGCGGAAATATTTATGATTTATTGTGCTGCTGATCGCTGTCAGTAAAAATAAGCAAGATACAATTGTTAAGATATCCATTGGCCTCTTCTTTTGCAGTTTATTGTTTTTTTCATAATAACTTTTTTTTTATGATAATATAAGTGATAATTGTAGTATTAATAAGATATTAAAGCTGATATGATTTTCATATATTTTTAATGAATAGTTCGTTTATTATAGGTGTATTTTAAATAAAAGGATGTTGTTTAATGGCTGGATTACACCCAATTCTTGTTGTCGATGATGATTTAAAATTAATTGAAACATTATCAGAGCAGTTAGAAACAGATGGAGAATTTGATGTTCATGCTGTCAATACTGTTGAGGACGCAAAAGTTAAAATTTTAAAGTCTGACAAACATTTTGATGCAATTATTTTAGATGTTATGTTACCAGACGGGGATGGATGCGATTTATGTGCTTATTTACGAAGAGAAGGATGTAGAACGCCAATCATTTTATTGACTGGTTCAGATGAAGAAAACGATGTCGTTCGTGGTCTAGATGCGGGCGGGAATGATTATGTATCTAAACCATTTCGTATCGCAGAATTACTAGCTCGTCTGCGCGCACAAATGCGTATTTTTGAAAATAGTGAAGACGCCGTTTTTACGATTGGGCCTTATATTTTTAGACCATCAGCAAAGTTGCTACAAGAAAATAAAACCAATAAACGAATTAGACTAACAGAAAAAGAAGCAGCAATCCTGAAATTTTTATATCGTTCAGGTGCAAGACCTGTGCCTCGGCAAGTATTGTTAAATGAAGTGTGGGGATATAATTCTGCAGTTACAACCCATACACTTGAAACACATATTTACCGTTTGCGTCAGAAAATTGAACCAGATCCAACAAATGTGTCTCTTTTAGTAACAGAAGCTGGCGGGTATCGTTTAAGCTCTGTTACTGAACAAAAAAATGATTTCTAATTTGATATAGGAAATCCATAAATTTAATTTTAAATAGATGGATTTTCATTTAACTCTAGTAAAATAGGGACGTGATCTGATGGCTTTTCCCAGTTTCGAACCTCTTTAAAAACTTTTACTGTTTGAAGGTAGGGGGTCAGTGTAGGGGTAATCCATAAATGGTCAAGTCTACGTCCTCTATTGGATTTTTCCCAATCTTTGTTGCGATATGACCACCATGTATAGAGTTTTGCATCAGGTGGTGTGATTTTACGCATGGCATCAACAAATCCTGTTTCTAGCCATTGGGTAAGGTTTATTGTTTCAATAGGGGTATGACTAACAACTTTTAAAAGCTGTTTATGACTCCATACGTCATGCTCCAAGGGGGCGATATTTAAATCCCCAACCAAGATACTATTATGTGCTAAATTCGCTTTAAACCATTCGGTAACTTCATTCAAAAAATTTAATTTATGTAAAAATTTTGGATTAATATCAGGATCAGGTTCATCACCGCCAGCTGGAACATAAAAATTATGTAAAATTGTTGTTCGTCCCGCAAATTCAAACTCAACAGCTAAGTGACGACAATCAGCTTGATTACACCAATTTCGGGTTAAACTACTCTGTTTTATAGGATGTTTCGAAACAATGCAGACCCCATTATAACTTTTCATACCCTTATAAGCAATATAAGGATACCCTAGTGCAATAATATCATCTTGAGGAAACAAGGGATCAGGAACCTTTGTTTCTTGTAAACAAATAATATCTGGATCTGCCAGTTGAATTAGCTCTTTTAACAAAGGCAATCTCAACCTTAAAGAATTAATATTCCAGCTAATGATACGCATTATTGTATTTTCAATGATAGAGTAAAGGAACTATTGGTGATAATGATGATATTGCAACGTGTAATTTACAAATTTTTAATAGACTTTTAACATTTTTAAAATTTTTGTCCACTATATTCGATAATTTTTTTTTTGCATTCATTATTAATTATTCAAAATAATATCAGATTGTAGACCTTTTGTTTCTTAATAAAAAATATTTTAAATTCAATAGCTTATTAAAAGTGATTAATTTTTAGGCAATACATGATAAGGGTTGAAAAACTGCCTATTAAATCGATATATTAAATATTCATCCCTATAGTTATCCACAGAAACAGTGGAGAACTAAAATAACTGTTTTAAAACAAAGAAAAACCATATTTAGTAAAGAGCATTTTGATGACTCATCAAGAATTAGATCCAACTAATATCACAATAGGTGTGGTTGCTATTAAAAAAGCTTTAGAAACCATGCCCTCTGATTCTGGTGTTTACCGTATGCTGAATAAAGAAGGTGAGATTCTTTATGTTGGAAAAGCAAAAGATCTCAGAAAACGTGTTTATTCCTATACACAGTTAACACGTTTATCAGATCGTATTCGCCGGATGGTGCAACAAACAGCTTCTATGGAAATCATTACCACATATACCGAAGCAGAGGCACTATTACTGGAAGCTAACTTAATCAAAAGTTTTAAACCTAGATATAATATTTTACTGCGTGATGATAAAACCTATCCGTGGTTAATAATGAGCAAAGATAAATGGCCAAGAATTGATAAACATAGGGGTAAAACTTCTAAAATAAATAATTACTGGGGTCCATTCGCCTCTGCATGGGCGGTTAATCAAACTGTTGAATTATTACAAAAGATATTTTTACTTAGAACATGCACAGACGCTGTTTTTAACTCTCGTAAACGTCCATGTTTGTTATATCAGATAAAACGCTGTGCTGGCCCTTGTGATGACCGTATAGCGCCAGAAGAATATGCCCATTTGGTTGAACAAGCTAAAGCTTTTTTATCAGGACAAACAATAACAATTCAACAAGACTTAGCCCAACAAATGGAAAAAGCTGCAGCAGAAATGGAATATGAACGTGCAGCCGCGCTAAGAGATCGTATTCGCGCTTTTACTTATGTGCAGAGCAATGGCGTCATCAATCCAGGATCAATTGGCGACGCAGATGTTATTGCTGTTTACCAAATCGGTAACCAATGCTGCATCCAAGTATTTTTTATTAGAGGTGGGAGAAATAATGGAAATAGAGCTTTTTTCCCTACACAGATAGAAGGACAATCTGATGAAGAAATTATTTCTGCATTTATGGGTCAGTTTTACGAAAATAAACCACCACCATCACAGATTTTACTCAATATTCCTTTATCGGAAATGACATTAATGCGCAAAGCTTTAAGCCTTAAAGCAGGATATAAAGTAAACATATCAATTCCTCAAAAAGGGGAAAAGAAAGCCGTTATTGACCACGCTATTGAAAATGCCAAAGGTGCACTTGAACGTAAACTTGCAGAAACAGGCTCTCAACAAAAATTACTTGAGCAAGTGAGAGATCTTTTTAGCTTACCTAAAACGCCTCAACGAATTGAAATATATGATAATAGTCATTTAATGGGTACTCATGCTTATGGTGTGATGGTCGTTGCTGGTCCAGAAGGTTTTAATAAATCGGCATATCGGAAATTTAGCATCAAATCGTCTATCACTCCAGGGGATGATTTTGGTATGATGCGGGAAGTTTTTACTCGAAGATTTGCCAAAGGCAAACATACCGATCCTGAAAATTGGCCTGATATTTTATTAATTGATGGTGGGGCAGGTCAATTTTCAGCTGTTGATTCAATTTTGACAGAATTAGAAATTACAAATGTAAAATTAATTTGTATTGCCAAGGGGAAAGATCGTAATGCTGGACGTGAATGGTTTTTCACTCAAGATCAAGAACCTTTTCAATTGCCTAATCAAGATCCTGTTTTATATTATTTACAAAGATTAAGGGATGAAGCGCATCGCTTTGCAATTACCACACACAGAAGTGGGCGTTCAAAAGCCATACAACGTTCTGAACTAGACGATATTCCTGGTGTAGGATCTCATCGTAAACGTCTACTTTTAAATCATTTTGGATCAGCAAAGGCAGTTAAGAGTGCAAGTCTATCCGATATTCAAGCAATTCCTGGGTTTAATCAAGCAATGGCCGAGGTTATTTATGGTCATTTTCGACCAAATTGGCACAGAGAGGAAAAATAAAGTTTTAATATAGGATTTTTCGTATAAATAACGTATAACAAATAAAATATTTCGTTGACTTCGTCCATTTAAACCACCAGTCTGCATTGCGAAAATTATGTATATTAATTTACCTAATTGTTTGACCTTATCTCGTATCATAGTCATTCCCATATTGGCTGTATTGGTAATGATCCACTGCCCATTGACCGATTTTCTTGCTTGCATTTTATTTATTTTTGCAGGAATAACCGATTATCTTGATGGCAAGCTTGCTCGTGCATGGCAACAATTATCTGATCTTGGTCGAATGATGGATCCAATAGCAGATAAATTATTGGTAGGTGTATTACTGATTGTAATGGCAGGTTATGACCGTTTACCTTATGGTGGGTTAATTCCCGCAATGATTATATTAGCACGTGAAATTTTAGTAAGTGGCCTTAGAGAATTTTTAGCCTCATCTCAAATTGGCTTACCGGTAACACAATTATCTAAATGGAAAACAACCTTACAAATGATTGCGTTGGGATTTCTTTTAGCAGGGGATACTTCTGCAAATATGCTTGGTATTTCTTGGTTTCCCGTCAGCATGATAGGGGCTGTTTTGTTGTGGATTTCAGCTATTCTTACGATGATTACTGGATGGGAATATATTCAAACTGGATTAAGATTTGTTAGTAAACCATAAGATACGATATTCATCTAGTAATTTTTTTCTTGAGATTTTTTTACATAACAGGCAAATTGCAGTCTGTTTTGATTTTATTATAAGTTGGAGGCTATAGATGCGGAGTTATGCTGCTCTTATGGCAACGATGTTACTGCTTAGTGGTTGCTCTGGATTTGATAGATTTTTAGATGATACGGTAAGATTACCAGGGAGTAATCCTGAAGCTCCTCAAGGTAACTCTGAAAACATGATGAAAGTTCGTGGTGAAACTGTTGCTTCGACACCGATTCTTCCGCAAGGCGAAAATATTTGGCCATCTCGTCCTCCGGCTTTACCAACACTAAGTGACGTTGCAAATGATGAACAATCTTTTTCTTTGTCAGATTACAGCCATGCATTTGGTGCTGATGAAGATGTTGTGAAACATGAACAAGGTCAAAACCATTCTCTACCCTCTGACTTCCCAGAAGATGGCGACTTAAGTGCTGGTGAGAAGAATTTAATTAAGAATGGTGCCGCAATTAATACAATTAAAATCGACGAAGGGGCTTTACCTGACCATATTGATGACCACGCACCAAAATATATTGAAAAAAATATGAATGATGCTCCAATTATTATTCCAAATGGTGATGGAACAAATACGGTTATTAACTCAATGGGTAAAGTCTCAATTGTTCCAGATTCAAAAACGCCTAAAAGCAAAAAAAATAAAGATGAATCAGAGTCTACTTCAAAAGCAAACTCTGTCCATTCAAATGATCAAAAAGAAAAAACCGTTATTAAATAGCTCTTTCAATGATTATAATTGAATCAAGACCTCATATATTGCACGAGTTAATTGACTTAACTCGGCAGTTGTGATCGTAAAAGATGGGGTTAAATAGATAATATTTCTGAAAGGTCTAATCCAAACCTTATGTTGCAACAATTGTTTTTTGAGTAAATTCATATTCTTGATTTTATAGAGCTCTACAACACCGATAGCACCTTTTACTCTAACGTCTTTTACTACTTCTAATTGACGGCAAATTGATAATTCTTCTGATAGTTGCGCTTCTATTTTTTTGACATTATTCTTCCAATCATAGTGATTGAATAAATTTAAAGACGCATTAGCACAAGAACACGCTAAAGGATTAGCCATAAAGGTTGGTCCATGCATTAAGGCATGACTCTCTTTATCGGATAGAAAACCATTAAATATATGTTCTCTAGCAATTGTTGTTGCCAAAGCCATAGTTCCACCGCTAAGGGCTTTAGATAAGGTTATAATATCAGGAACGATGTCGGCTTGATTACATGCAAAAAGACTGCCTGTACGTCCTAGACCTGTAAAAATTTCATCAAAAATAAGCAAAATATTATAATGATCGGCTTGTTGACGTAAAAATAACAAAAGTTCTTGATCGTGAAATAACATTCCTCCAGCCCCTTGAACCAATGGTTCAATCAAGATTGCAGCAGTTTCTTGATGGTGATTTTCTAGAAAATGACTGAATTGCTGTTGTAGTTCCTTTGTTGTTGGCAAAGCAATAATATGCTGATGAGGTAACACGTCTTTAAATAAATGATGCATTCCTTCTTCTGGGTCACAAACTGCCATCGTTGCCATTGTATCCCCATGATACCCACCATAAAAGGACAGAATCTTTGTTTTGGCCATTTTATTTTGATTTAACCAAAATTGAATAGCCATTTTCATCGCGACTTCAACAGCAACAGAGCCCGATTCCGTAAAAAAAACTTTATTTAAATCCCCAGGCAATAATTCTGCTAGTTTCGTCGACAAACTGATTGCGGGTTCATGAATCATTCCACCAAACATAATATGTGGCATTTTTTGTAGCTGTTGCTGTACATGATTTGCAATATAAGGATGATTATATCCGTGACATGCTGTCCACCAAGAGGCAATACCGTCTATCAGTTCTGTACCATCTTGTAGTGTAATGACAGAGCCTTTTGTTTTTTCTGCAATTACAGGATTATTGCAAGTTTTCATTTGTGTATAAGGTAGCCAAATATTTTTAACCATTGAACCAGACATTTTCTTTGCATATAAAAGAGAAAGATTAAAAGTTAAAATTAACGAAATCTTTACACGAACTCAAACAGATTATTTTCATGAATTATTTCGACCATCTTTTTCAAGAGTCTTTATCTAAAAGAAAACAACAGGGAATACTTAGAAACCTGACGCCAATTGATGCGATAAGTTCTGTTCGGTTAAACTATCGAAATCAAGAATATCTTAATTTTTCGAGCAATGATTATCTCGGTCTATCTTTTAATCCATATTTGAAGCAGAAAAGCCAAGAATGGATTGAACAATATGGGGTTGGCTGTTCTGCTTCTCGTTTGGTAACCGGTCATACTTCATACCATGAAACAATAGAAGCTGATTTGGCAAAGTTCTTAGGCACTGAAGCAGCACTCATTTTTGCCTCTGGATGGCAAGCCAATGTTGCCGTAATCTCATGTTTATTAGAAAATTTGCCAAAGCCTGTATGGGTAATTACTGATAAACTCAATCATGCAAGCCTCCATTATGGCTGTAAAGCAGGACAAACGAAACAGATTCGTTTCCGTCATAATGATATGAAACACTTGCAAGAACGATTGGATTCTATACAAAATGAAAATGGCAGTAAATTAATTATTACTGAAACAATTTTTAGTATGGATGGTGATCAAGCTGACTTGCAAAGTTTAAGGAAGCTAGCTGATGAATATCAAGCCTTTTTATTCCTAGACGATGCACATGCTACAGGAGTGCTGGGGACACATGGACAAGGATTAGCATCCTCTTACGCAGATTTAACTATGGGCACATTCAGCAAAGCTTGGGGCAGTTTTGGGGCATATATTGCAGGCTCCAAAGTATTATGTGATTGGCTAATTAATTATTGCTCGGGTTTTATTCATACGACTGCTTTACCACCAGCAGTTAGCGGGAGTATTGCAGCAGCCTTAGAGTTGATCCCAACGTTGAATGCTGAACGTGACTACTTTCAAGCACAATGTTTATTGGTTAAACAACAATTGGTAGGATGGGGAGTGGATGTCGGAGATACGGTTTCTCAGATTATACCACTTATCGTTGGGTCTGCTGAAAATGCATTAGAAATCACGCAATTGTTGAGAGAGAAAAAAATATGGATCACACCAATCCGTCCACCAACCGTTCCTATTAATAGTAGTAGATTAAGATTGACCTTAAGTGCCGCACATCAGCCTAAAGATATTCAACATTTACTTGAGAAGATACATATGTTGATTAAACAAAAACCATTCTTATGGAAAAGAATATGATTCAAAAGTATCACTTACTATTCGTGCATGGATGGGGGTTTTCCAAAAATTTCTGGGAACCTGTTAGTTGCCTATTAAATGGATTCTCAAAAGAATATATTGATCTAGGGTTTGTAAATAATATATCAACATCAAGTGATGATATTTACGAACTTTCTCAACGAATTCCTAATACGATAGCGATAGGGCACTCTTTGGGTTTGTTATATTTATTAAAACAGTTTCCACATACATTTCATCATTATATAGCAATCAATAGTTTCCTACGTTTCTCGAAAGCCGAAAATTATTTATCCGGTGTTCCATCCCGTATTTTACAGCGAATGTCAAAAGGGATTGATAATGATGTTTATTCAGTGCTATCTCAATTTTATCAACAATGTCGATATGTTGGTAAGGTACCCAATCAAATGAATGCTTCTGCATTACAAACAGGGTTGGAAATTTTGGAAACCGAAGATTTTCGAAATGTTTTGCCTTCTATTACGGATAGACTAACTATAGTATCGTCCAAAAATGACCCTGTCGTATCTTCTGATATGACAGGAGGTTCTTTTAAATCCCATCCTATTCTTTGGATAGAAGATAATACCCATGCTCTTCCTATCTTTCAACCTGAAATTTGTGCCAAAATCATTAAAGATATTGCGTTGAAATCATGAATTCTTATAAACAAAAAATTATCCATTCTTTTGACAACGCTGAATCCTATGAACAATCAGCCCATATTCAAAAGATTGTTGTAAAGCGGTTAGTCAGCTTTATTAAAACAATAGACATCGATTTTTCTCGGCCTATATCGATATTAGAAATCGGCTGCGGAACAGGTTTCTTAACCCAATATTTAATTAAATTATTTCCGAAGGCTCAATTTTTAATTACCGATATTTCTGTTCACATGGTTGAACGGGTCAAAGAGAAATATAATAACAATCTAAATATTGAATTCAAAGTGATGGATGGAGAAGCGATTGATCTGGAGCAATCTTTTGATCTTATTGTTTCCAGCCTTGCATTTCAATGGTTTGAGAATTTAGAGCAATCATTACAATCAATTACAGCATTATTAAACCCCAATGGATATTTAGTATGTTCTACATTGGCTCAAAAGAGCTTTGAAGAATGGCGTCAACTATATACTCAGAATCATTGTCATTATTCTTTTCAATCCTATCCTGATGTAAAAACCCTAGAATCTTATTGGCCCTCTAAAGTTGGTGGTGGTTTTTGGCAGGCCGAAACCATTATAGAATCAGTTGAAAATGGAATTGATTTTATTAAAGGGCTGCGTAACATTGGCGCCCATACTTCTTCTAACATGCACAAACCATTATCAGCAGGACAATTGCGCAAGATTATTGCCCAATTTGATCTTAATTATGGATATACGACCTATGAAGTGGCTTTGGGTAGTTTTAGACGATATGCAGCAAAGGGATTTTTTGTCACAGGCACAGATACAGATGTTGGTAAAACCTTTGTGTCGGCATGTTTAACTAAAGCATTAAACGCAACCTATTGGAAACCGATGCAAACAGGGCTGAAGAGCGATTTTGGTGATAGCAAAACAGTTCAAATACTAGCACAAACCCGTGATAATCAGATAATCCCACCACTAGTAGCCTTACAAGAACCCTTATCTCCAGAAGCAGCAGCTAAACTCGAAGGGTTTCAATTAGATATTAACAAACTAGATTTCTTTCTAGCAACTCAAAATAGACCTTATATTGTTGAAGGAGCAGGGGGAGTTTTGGTTCCTATCGCAGACTCTCAATATATGATCCAAATGATGAGAAAAGTGAATTTACCTGTTGTGATTGTTGCAAGAACCGAATTAGGAACATTAAACCATACCCTTTTGACAATCGAGAGCTTAAGAAACCATCATATTCCTATTGCTGGGGTAATTTTGAATGGTAATCAAAACCTGGCTAATAAAGAAGCAATAGAACGTCATGGAAATATTAAGGTGATTGCAGAGGTTCCACGAATGGATCAGATTACCGATCAATTTATTGCTCAATTTAAACAAGAAATCACATTATTTTATTAGAGTTATTGAATAATTTATAGTATAAAGAACATCAACAGGGATTTATGATTTGATATCATTTGACAAATGATAAAAAAATTGTATGAAAATAACAGGATTTTAAGATTTAACTTGATCTTTTTATAAAATATAAGCATTTAGTATAAAAGCAATATTTTAATACAAAGATAAGCTGATCAAAACGAGGATGTAATGGCTAAAAGTAACACAATTCAAATTAAATTACTTTCAACTGCTGAAACAGGTTTTTTCTATGTAACCAGAAAGAATGCAAGAGCACATACTGGTAAAATGGAATTAAAAAAATACGATCCAGTTGTTCGTAAACATGTTGTTTTCCGTGAAGCAAAAATTAAATAATTTTTCTCTACGAAATTGAACAAATAAAAAAGCTGGGCAATTTTATTTGCGCCAGCTTTTTTTATGCCTTGGATATATAACGCATCTTAATAGAGATGATCATTTGCTTTATAAGGTATGATAATTTCATTTTCCTGTGAAAAACTTAACATGACGCGAGTGCGTTCATCTAATAGATCTTTGTCTAAATGACCTTCTTTTAACCCAATAACTCTTCTACCCCAAGTTTGCTGCTCTGAGATAGCGTCTTGTTGAGCTTGTTCAGCTTCAACCAATAGTTTTTGCTGAACATAATAGCTTTTTAATCCATGGTCGCCATTTAAGGTATTCCACATAAAAAAGCCAGTGAGGCTTAAAAAGAAAATAGGGGGAATAACTGATTTAACTAGTTTTTTAACAAAATGAAAAAAACGCATTCGATATTCCCTTAAATGATTCTATATAGTGACAAAATCGGAAATAATCTAATTGTTCCGATTTTGTCAAGCATTTGATTACAAAATTTCTAATGCTTTAAATGCGTTACGACCAGCATATCTTGCTGCATTACCCAAATCTTCTTCAATTCTAATCAATTGATTATATTTGGCAATACGATCTGAACGAGACAAAGAACCTGTCTTGATCTGACCTGCATTGGTTGCCACAGCTAAATCTGCAATGGTTGCATCTTCTGTTTCACCTGAACGATGGCTGACTACCGTTGAATAACCATGACGATGAGCCAATTCCATCGCTCTGAATGTTTCAGTTAATGTTCCAATTTGGTTAACTTTAACTAATAAAGAATTTGCAATATTTTGTTTAATGCCCTTTGCAAGTCTTGTAGGGTTGGTAACAAATAAATCATCGCCAACAAGTTGGATTTTGTTTCCTAATTTTTGGGTCATTTCTGCCCAACCTTCCCAGTCATCTTCAGCACATCCATCTTCAGCTGAAATAATGGGGAAATTGTTACAAAGACCAACGATATAATCGACCATTTCACTTGAGCTGAAGATTTTTCCTTCGCCAGTCATGTTATATTTGCCATCTTTATAAAATTCAGATGAGGCAAGATCTAAAGCTAATGAAATTTCTTCGCCAGGTTTATAGCCAGCTTTTTCAATCGCTTTCATAATATGTTCTAATGCTTCATGTGCAGACTTAAGGTTAGGGGCGAAACCACCTTCATCACCAACGCTCGTATTTAACCCTGCTGCATGTAAATCTTTTTTAAGCGCTTGGAAAACTTCTGCACCCATTCTGACAGCTTCAGCGATAGAAGATGCACCATGAGGAACAATCATAAATTCTTGAATATCAATAGGATTGTCTGCATGTTTACCGCCATTAACGATATTCATCATGGGAACTGGTAATACGTGAGAATAAGGAGAGCCAAGATAACGATATAAAGGAATACCTAATTCTTCAGCAGATGCCTTCGCAGTTGCCATTGAAACACCCAAAGTCGCATTCGCACCCAAACGACCTTTGTTTGGTGTACCATCGAGCTCAATCATCACTTCATCAACAAGCATTTGATCTAGTGATTCAATACCTACTAATGCTTCTAGGATTTCGCTATTAACATTATTAACAGCTTTTAAAACACCTTTACCAAAATAACGGTTTTTATCATCATCACGAAGTTCAACGGCTTCATGAACGCCAGTAGATGCACCAGAAGGTACTGCTGCACGTCCAACAACACCGCTTTCTAATTCAACATCAACTTCGATGGTTGGTGTGCCACGACTATCGAGAATTTCACGTGCTACGATGTCAATAATTGCACTCATTTTTTATCCTAACGTATAAAAGTGTTAAAAATTATCGAAAATAAAATCACATGAATCTAATATTGCTGAAACTTGATTATTAAGCAATATTAAAGCATATGTATTAGCAAAGGAACTTTGTTAAATGAGTATTACTATAGTTAAAAAATTATTTTTTTGCTAGATAGTCAATAATTTATTTTAGAAACATAATTATAAGTTTGAGGAATGATATAATGAAACAAATACCTCTTTTACCATTTTTACTGGGGGTATTATCACCTATTCCACTAGTGATGATGGTGTTAATAATGATGTTTTATTCACCACAAACAATGTTACCTATATTATTACCAGCTTTCGTAGGATATGCGACAATTATATTGTCATTTATTGGAGGAATTAATTGGATTCTTTCGATGCAAAAACCCGTGATTTTGTTGGATAATAATGTTAACACGATTGATAAAAAACGGTTATCGATCGCTGTGGTGCCTTGTTTATTTGGTGAATTGGCTATTATCTTAACTGCTTATCATAAATGGTCTATGGCCATATTATTTCTTATTATCGGGTTTGCAGCCACCTTATTTTTGGAAAGAAATTCCTATTTACCGTCAGAGCAGCCCGCCGGTTATCGAACGATGAGATGGCTAACAACATTTGTTATTCAGCTGTGCCTCATCGGTGCGGTAATTTCTAGAACTCCTTGGTAATCCGATCAATTTGAACCAATTTCTGTAAAAGTGCAGGTAAGTCATCTAATTTAATCATATTAGGACCATCACTTGGGGCATTGTCCGGATCTTCGTGCGTTTCCACAAATAATGCAGCCACACCAACAGCCATAGCAGCTTTGGCAAGGTAACTGACAAATTCACGTTGGCCACCAGAGGAATTACCCATTCCACCAGGTTGTTGAACGGAATGAGTCGCATCAAATACAACGGGATATCCCGTTTGCGCCATAATCGGCAAACCGCGCATATCGCTGACTAATGTATTATATCCAAAAGAAGTTCCTCGATCACACAACAAGATTTTCTCGTTTCCTGAAGATGCAATTTTATCAGCAACATTTCTCATATCCCATGGAGCTAAAAACTGACCTTTTTTAACATTAATTACTTTATTTGTTTGTGCAGCAGCGATTAATAAGTCAGTTTGACGGCACAAAAAAGCAGGGATCTGCAAAATATCAGCGACCAAAGCCACTTTATCGCATTGCTCAGGTAAATGAATGTCCGTAAGAATCGGCAGTCCCAATTTAACCTTAACTTCATTTAATATTTCAAGGCCTTGTTCCATCCCAAGGCCTCTCTGAGTCTTTATGCTGGTGCGATTTGCTTTGTCAAAAGAACTTTTATAAATCAATCCAATATGTTGCTCTTCGCAAATCTCTTTCAATCTTTGTGCAGTTTTTAAAGCATGCTCCAGAGATTCAATCTGACATGGCCCTGCAATCAATGTAAAAGGAAGATTATTGGCGATGGTTAAAGAGCCAACTTGAACTGATTTATTCAAATTCATTTTGATTTTTCCTGTTTAATCGCAGCTTCAATGAAGCCCGAAAATAATGGATGAGGGGCGAATGGTTTTGATTTTAATTCTGGGTGATATTGCACCGCAATGAACCAAGGATGATTTTCATATTCGACCACCTCTGGCAACACTTTATCAGGGGAGAGACCAGAAAACTTTAATCCAGCACGTTCAATTTGTTCTTGATAATGTATATTAACTTCGTAACGATGGCGGTGACGTTCATGAATGGTCGTACTACCGTACATTGCCGCAACTTTTGAATCAGGTGTAAGCTCGGCAGTATATGCTC
Organism: Commensalibacter communis; assembly: GCF_947179105.1. Lineage (NCBI taxonomy): Bacteria > Pseudomonadati > Pseudomonadota > Alphaproteobacteria > Acetobacterales > Acetobacteraceae > Commensalibacter > Commensalibacter communis. The sequence continues at coordinate 863,176 of NZ_CAMXCK010000001.1, read as the reverse complement.
CAAGACGCATGGTACCCCCCATATTATCACCAGAATAACGACGCTTAACTTGTCCAGAATCAATCCATTCTGTTAATAAGCCGACCAGAGGTTCATCTGTCGGGCCAAATTCCGATGATGAAGCTTTAGGTAAACCAGCAAGATTTCTTGCACACTCAACCACAGCCATTTGCATACCAAAACAAATACCTAGAAACGGAATATTGTTTTCTCGAGCATAACGAATAGCTTTGATCTTACCTTCGCTACCTCGTTCACCAAATCCACCAGGGACCAAAATCGCATTTGAATTTACAAAAAAACTGCTTGTATCTTCTGAATCTTCTAAATCTTCAGCTTTGATCCAATTAATATTGACTTTGACTCTATGGGCTATGCCACCGTGAAGTAAAGCCTCGATCAAAGATTTATAACTATCGAGTAAAGCAGTATATTTACCAACAATTGAAACGGTTACTTCGCTTTCTGGATTTCTGAGCGCATCTAGAATTTTATACCATTTACTCAGATCTGGTTCTTTATCATAAGGAAGATTGAAATGACGAAGAACTTCTGTATCTAAACCTTCTTTATGATATTCGATTGGACAACCATAAATTGTATCTACGTCGAGTGCAGGGACTACAGACTCAGTTCTGACATTACAAAAATTAGCTATTTTTTGTCGTTCGTGCTTTGGTATAGTACGATCACAGCGACATAATAAGATTTGAGGCTGAATCCCAACATTTTGAAGCTCTTTAACTGAATGCTGCGTTGGTTTCGTTTTTAATTCGCCAGCAGAAGCAATCCATGGAACCAAAGTCAAATGCATGAAAAGCGTTTGCTCATTACCTAAATCATTTCGAAGTTGACGAATAGCTTCTAGGAAGGGTAGACTTTCGATATCACCAACTGTTCCACCGATCTCAACTAACATGAAATCAACTTCATCAGCATCTTGTAAAATAACTGATTTAATCGCATTGGTAATATGAGGGATGACTTGTACAGTTGCACCCAGATAATCCCCACGTCGTTCACGCATCATGACATCTGAGTAAATTCGTCCAGAAGTTGCGTTATCATGACGTGTTGCATCAACCCCAGTAAATCGTTCATAATGCCCCAAATCTAGATCTGTTTCAGCACCATCATTCGTGACAAAAACTTCACCATGCTGATAAGGGCTCATGGTGCCTGGATCGACATTTAAATAAGGATCTAATTTTCTTAAACGAACAGAATAACCACGTGCTTGCAATAAACTTGCCAACGCAGCAGAGGCGATGCCTTTCCCTAATGAGGAAACCACACCACCAGTAATAAACACAAATCGCGTCATGAAGCCTTCTTTATATTGATCTAACTAGAGTTAATTATATAGATGTTAAATAAAATTATTTATTTGGTGTTGTTTTCTCAGTTTGTTGAGGCTGAGGTTGTGGTTGAGCAGCAGGTTTTGGTTGTGATTGACTTGTTTGTTGTGGAACGATATCTAAAAGACTTTTTCTTTTATCTTGTGCTTCATTTTTATATAAAATAGCAATAACGATACATAACACCATAAAAGCCGCTGCCAATATACCTGTGGTACGTGTTAACAAATTTGTTGTACCACGCCCAGTCATAAAAGAACCCATTCCTTGACTGCTTCCGATACCTAAACCACCACCTTCGCTACGTTGAATTAATACAACGCCAATCAATGCAAGAGTAACCAATAATTGTACAATTAGAAGAATAGTCATCATGTGTTTAGTATACTTTCACTAGCAGTCAAGAAAGAGATGTTTTTAAATTATATAAAATCTTGAGCAATTGTAACCAGTTGCAAGAAGTCTTCAGGAATTAAACTGACCCCACCAACTAATACACCACCCAGCTCGGGAATTGCAAAAATATCTTTTACATTATTTGGTTTAACTGATCCACCATATAATATAGGTGTTTTTTTACCATTTTCTCCGTATTGAGCAACAAGTTTTTCACGAATAAATAAAATCACTTCGGCAATATCTTCATTTTTGGCTGATACACCTGTGCCGATCGCCCATACGGGCTCGTATGCTACTAGACCGTTAAAATGTTCAGGCAACGATCCTTTGATTTGATTAGCAATGACATCTTTATACTGATTAGAGTCTCGTTCTTCTTTGGTTTCACCAATACAAACAATCGGTAATAATCCAGATTTATATGCAGCGACAGCTTTTTTATTAACGAGTTCATTGCTCTCTTTATGTTCAGCTCTGCGTTCAGAATGACCCAGTATCACATATTCTGCGCCAACATCTTTTAACATGGCAGCAGAAATATCCCCAGTATAAGCACCTTTTTCAGCGATATGACAATCCTGAGCACCTAATGCATAAGGAGTGTTCTTAACATGTTTGCGAATATGATAGAGTTGCGTAAAGGGAGGGCAGATAACTGTTGGCGCAAAATTTTGATTTTGTTCAGCATAAGTCAATAAAGCAGACACAATATGATCTGCTTCTTCTGATAAGCCATTCATTTTCCAATTGCCAATAATGATTGGTTTAGCCATATTAAATGCTCCCTAAATGAATAATTACTTTATATTGGATTATAAAGGTTCGATTTATAATCAAAAGATGTTATCATACAATATATTATTTTGGTATAATTCAAAAGCTATAACATTTTTTTTGCAGCTTAATCATATATAGGTTATTGCTACATAATTACAGAGTATTTAATTCGTCTTTAAATTATTTAGGTTACGTTACATGTTGTCTCGGTTAAGACATTTACTTATTGATTCATGGTTTGGGCGCGTCATCGTTGGCCTTATCTTTCTTGTATTTATCAGTTGGGGTGCCGAAACTATTATCGACACTTGGTCTCATCGAGATAACAATGTTGTGGCTTGGGTTAGTGATAAAACCATCACATTGCAACAATTAGATTCGGCAGCAAACATGCAACTGCAACAATATGCTGCACAACAAGGATTTTCTGATAAATCCCAAATTCCTAACGGCGTAAGAGCAAGATTGGTTAATCAAGCTTTGCAAAAATTGATTATCGAAGATAATTTAATTGTTACAGCAGAAAAATCAGGACTAGCTGTTTCCGATGAAGCACTGCGAAATCTAGTATTTTCTTTTCCCGCTTTTCAAAAAGATGGCAAATTTGATCGGGAGTTGTTTAATCAATATATCAGACAAACTAACCAGACCGAAGTCCAATTTCTGGAAATGTTGCGTAATCAACTAATCATATCTGGCCTGACAGTTCCTCTCGTTTCTGGAGCTTCAGCATCAGATATTATGGCTAAAAATATATTTGCCTTCAGCAACGAAACAAGACAACTAAATTATATCCAAGTGCCGTTCAATACTTATAAACCTGATGCTAATCCATCAGATGCAGTATTAAAAAGATACTATGAAAATCATTCGTCAGAATTTACTGTTCCTGAGTATAGAAAGATCAAATTAATTTTTATTTCACCTGAAACAGTCCAAAAAGGGGTGGAAATATCTGACCAACAGGTTTCACAATATTACAATTCTAGAAAAAAAGAATTCCAAAAACCAGAGTCAAAGAACCTTGAAATTGTAACAGTCAAAGATCAAAAAGCTGCTGAAAATATTGCAGCTTCATGGGGCAAAGAAACTTGGGAAAATATTCAAAAGCAAGCACAGCAAAATAGTGGTTTTGCAACCACAATACCTGAATTTACCCCCCAATCTTCTCCCTCAGTAGAGTTGGCTAATGCTGTACAAAAAGCTGCTGTAAATACAGTATCTACACCCGTTAAAACCCCTATGGGTTGGAGTGTTTTTAAGGTCACTGGGATTGTCCCGCCTCATGAAATTGCGTTGGACCAAGTCAAAGATCAACTCAAATCAGAGCTTGTGCAATCACAATCTAAACAAGATTTCCCCAATAACATCAAAAAAATTCAAGATGTATTAGCAGGCAGCCAAGGGCTTGATGAAGATCAATTGAGTAAATTAGGTGGCTTGGGCATCATTGCTGTTACAGGAACGTTAAATGAACAAGGCCTAACATTACAAGGAAATCCAGCTCCACTTCCTTCTGATGAAAAGGTTAAAAAAACAATGCTCGTTAATATTTTCTCAAAAGCAAAAAATGCTCCAGCATCTTTGATCCTAGGTGAGAGTAATATTTACTATGCGTTCGTTGTTGAAGATATTGTACCAGCGCACCAAGAAACATTTGATAAAGCCAAAGATTTAGTATTACATTCATGGCAGCAACAAAATATTAAAAGACAAGCGAATATTGCTGCAACAGCGGTCTTTAAACAAGCTCAAGATAATCATAAACCTATTCAAGATTTAGGAATTCAACAATTTCCAGTCAAAGTGAGTGAGTCTTTTTCACGCCTTAATCCATTGAAAACTCTACCACCAGAATTGCAATCTCAAGCATTTTCAATGCAGATTGGACAAACGACAATGGTAGAATCTCCCGACAGTTTTTATGTTGCGTCATTAAGTAATATTACAACACCAGCCCCCAAAGATGACTCTTCTGCTTATAAAAAGCTTAAAGATAATTTAATACAAGCTAATGGGGATGATATTTATTCAAGTTTTGTTATTTTCGTGAATAAACAAGGCAAAGTTGACGTTAATCAAAAAGCCGTTGATGCAATTGTTAAACAGGGTAATTATTAAAAAAGGACTATATTTCAGTGTCTTACGATGATTTTATTATAAATAAAAAACAGACAGTAATTTATACTGTAAAATCAGCTGATCTCATTACGCCTGTTTCTGCTTTTTTGCAATTATCTGCTATTGCAGGGGAAGATCCAAAGAATATTTTCTTGCTTGAGAGTGTACAAGGGGGCGTATCAAGAGCACGTTATTCTATCATTGGATTATTGCCTGACGTTATTTGGAAATGTAAGCAAGGGAAGGTGTCTATCAATACAGACCCATTGAATCATCCTGACCAATTTATAGCGCAAGATATTCATCCTATTCAATCCCTTCAACGCTTTATTGCAGACAGTCAACTGAATATTCCTGAAGATATTCCTCCTATGGTAGGAGGTATATTTGGTTATTTGGGGTATGATATGGTCAGACAAATGGAGCATTTACCGAACCCTCCAAAGAATGATTTGAATTTACCTGAAGGGATCATGATTAGACCCTCTATCTTTGCGATCTTTGACACCGTTCTTGATGAACTGACATTGGCAGTCCCATTAAGAGAAAAAACAGCTGAAGAACAAGAGCGGGCGAAAAAACTTCTTGAAAAAGCACAAGATGCACTAAACGAGCCTTTGCCTTCAGATAAAAAAATTAATAAAGCCTCCATTAAACAATCTGAGACACCTATTTCGACTTTTAACAAAGATGAGTTCAAACAAGCCATTGACAAAATTAAAGAATATATTTTTGAAGGGGATGCTTTCCAAGTTGTACCTAGCCAACGCTTTTCAATACCGTTTACATTACCGCCTATCGCTTTATATCGCTCCTTGAGAAAGATTAATCCGGCACCATTTCTATTTTGTTTACAATTGGAAAATTTTGCTTTGGTAGGATCATCGCCTGAAATCCTCGTTCGGCTTCGCGATGGAACAGTTACCGTTAGACCATTAGCGGGCACTCGTCCAAGAGGGAAAACTCCAGAAGAAGATTTGCAATTAGAACAAGATTTATTAGCCGATCAAAAAGAATTGGCCGAACATTTAATGCTTATTGATTTGGGTCGTAACGATGTTGGTCGAGTGAGTGAAATTGGTTCTGTAAAAGTAACAGAACAATTCGTTATTGAACGATTTAGTCACGTGATGCATATTTCCTCGAATGTCGAAGGAAAACTGAAAGAAAATCTGACTGCATTAGACGCTTTGATTGCTGGATTTCCTGCTGGCACTTTAACAGGAGCTCCGAAAATTAGAGCAATGGAAATCTTGGATGAAATTGAACATACACAACGCGCAACTTATGCGGGATGTATTGGATATTTTGGAGCTGATGGCAGTATGGATACTTGTATCGGTCTACGAACCGCCTTAATCAAAGATGATACGATGTATGTGCAGGCAGGCTGTGGTGTCGTTGCAGATAGTGACCCTGAAGCTGAGTATGAAGAAACAAGACATAAAGCCAGAGCTTTGTTCCGTGCCGCTGAAGATGCACATTTATTTGTTCCCAATATTGACCCCAAAGCAAATAAATCCAATATAGTAACAGAATGAATAATTTAACATGAAGATTTTATTGATTGGCAATGCCACATGATTTTATTTATCGATAATTATGATAGTTTTACCTATAATCTTGTCCAGTATTTTGGAGATTTAGGACATGAGTGTCAGGTTTATCGCAATGATGCGATTACTGTTAAAGAAGCCATTGCATTAAAACCAGAAGCGATTGTTATTTCACCTGGACCATGTAGCCCTTCAGAAGCAGGAATTTGTTGTGATTTAATTAAAGCAGCTGCACCAACTATTCCTATACTAGGCGTATGCCTTGGACATCAAGCGATTGGTCAGGCTTTTGGTGCAAAAGTTGTGAAAGAAAATCCCGCACATGGTAAAATATTCCCAATATTTCACACGGGTGAGGGTGTTTTTAAGGGGTTAAAAAATCCTTTGAGAGTGACCCGCTATCATTCTCTGGTGGTGCAAATGGATACATTACCAGATAGCTTTTTACCAACAGCATTTACAGAAGACCGTATTTTAATGGCTTTTCAACATAAAGAATTGCCGATACACGCTGTACAATTTCATCCTGAAAGTATTGCTTCCGAACAAGGACATGAACTTTTACAAAACTTTATAGATACTGCAAAAGAATGGAATAAAAAAAAAGCCTTAATTGAGAAAGAGGATTTACCTTTCTTATTTACACCGATTTTACAGAAATCTCTGCATGGAGAAAGTTTTTCTCTTCGTGAAACAACAGAGATTTTTGATGCTATTTTATCAGGCGCCGTTTCTGATACTCAGATTGCTGCGTTTTTGATGGCATTGCGCATGCGTGGGGTCACGATAGAAGAGCTTGAAGGTGCAGTAAGATCTATGCGGCACCAAATGTTGCCTATTATACCATCAGACCCATTGACCATGGATGTATGTGGAACAGGTGGAGATGGTCAAAGCACATTAAATATTTCCACAGCAGTCAGCTTTGTTCTGGCTGCTATGGGTATTTCAGTCGCAAAACATGGCAATCGTGCTCAATCTTCAAGATCAGGTGGAGTTGACGTCTTAGGAGCCTTAAATTTTAAGCCTCAAACAGATTTAACCATCCTAAAACAACATCTTGACGAATATAAGCTCTCTTTTCTGTCGGCTTTTGTGCATCACCCAGCGTTAAATAAAATAAACGTCGTTCGAAAAGAATTAGGTATTCGAACCATATTTAACCTGTTGGGTCCTTTATCAAACCCAGCAAATGTAAAATATCAAATGATTGGCGTTTACGATTCCAAATGGTTAACACCTTTCGCACAAGTTCTTCAAAATTTAGGATCTGAAAGGGCATGGGTTGTTCATGGTCTTCTGGACGAAAAAGAACAAGAACAAGGCGTAGATGAAATCACCTTAGCCGGACCTTCTAAAATAATGGCTTTGGAAGATAATAAAATTACTCCTGTAACTTTATCAACCCAAAGCATACAGGCTGCTGGTTTACAACTTGCACCTTTATCAGCTATTTCAGGGGGTTCACCAAAAGAAAATGCAGCTTCTATGCTTGCATTATTTAATGGTCAAAAGGGTGCTTATCGTGATACTGTATTGATTAATACGGCTATTGCACTACATATTGTAAAAGATTATTCTTTAATCAATTCACATGGAGAAATCGATCCAACTATCTTAAAAGGGTTAGTCTCCAAAGCGGCTGAAACGATTGATAATGGTGCTGCTTTATCGCTATTACATAAGATTCAGCAAAGAAATTCAATTTAAACATTAGTTATTATTATGAATGACATATCCAAATCCGATCCCGTTCTGAACGCAATTTTACAATCTGAAAGTGAGTTATCAGATGTTTTGGTTCAAATTTGCGCCAGGACAAGAGCAGAGACAGAGCAAAAAGCAAAAATTAAACCTTTAAAAGAAATTGCAGAAGAAGCTAAGTCTAAAAAAACACCAACACGTGGATTTGCCCGCGTATTAAAAGAAAAAATGGCAAAAGGACAAATGGGGCTGATCGCTGAATGTAAAAAAGCTTCTCCTTCAGCTGGTGTTATTCGTCAAGAATATGACCCAGCTATGATTGCTGTACAATATGAAAATGCAGGCGCAAGTTGTTTATCTGTATTAACAGAAACTGGTTATTTTTACGGTAATAACGAAGATTTGAAAATCGCCAGGGATGCCTGTTCTTTACCTGTTTTACGCAAAGATTTTATACTTGAACCATGGCAAGTCTATGAAAGCCGTGTCATTGATGCGGATTGTATTTTGTTAATTTTGGCTGCGTTAAAGGATCAAGAAGCAAGCGAATTAGTTGAGCTAGCAAAATGTCTTGAACTCGATGTTTTGGTTGAAGTTCATAATGAAGAAGAGTTAAACCGAGCATTAGCCTTGGATGTATGTTTGATTGGTATTAATAATCGAAATTTAAGAACGCTCCAAACTGATATAGCCGTGACTGAGGCTTTATCCCCATTAGTCCCACCTGATCGCATTATCGTTTCAGAAAGTGGTTTAAAAACTTTTGATGATATTCGCAGAGTTCAAGCCGTGGGTGCAAGTGCCGTATTGGTAGGGGAAAGTCTATTATCACAACAAAATGCAGGAGCAGCAGTAAGGAATTTGCTTGGTTTAGTCTAAATTGTTCTTTATATTATTTGTAAACTAGTTCCAAAAATAGTTTACAAGGAAGTTATACATGACGTTCAGACGAATTCTTGTGCAACATGAACGAAAACAATCGGCAACTCTTTTACCCAAACCAAGCTGGATAAAAGTTAAAGTAAGTCAATCATCTGTTTTTAATGAAACAGATGATTTAGTAAAAAAACATCAACTTAATACTGTTTGCACAGAAGCCGCATGTCCCAATATTGGTGAGTGTTGGACTAAACGTCATGCAACCATCATGATATTGGGCAGTATTTGTACCAGAGCTTGCGCGTTTTGCAACGTGGCGACAGGAAAGCCTCCTCCTGTCGATTTAGAGGAGCCAATTCGTACCGCCTTAATGGTAAAGAAGTTAAATCTTCGCCATGTTGTAATTACTTCTGTTGATAGAGACGACTTAAAAGATGGTGGCGCACAGCATTTTGCAAATGTGATTAACGAAATTAGAAAACTATCACCATCTATTACAATCGAAATTTTAACGCCAGATTTTTTAAGAAAAGAAGGGGCGTTAATAACAATTTCTTCTGCTCAGCCAGATGTATTTAATCACAATATGGAAACAGTTCCTAGATTATACCCGTCCATTCGTCCTGGTGCGCGGTATTTTCAATCATTGCGAATTCTATATGAAATGAAACAGTACCAACCAAATGTTTTCACAAAATCGGGGATGATGTTGGGATTAGGAGAAAGTAAAGAAGAAATTCTGCAAGTTATGGATGATTTACGTTGTGCACAGGTAGATTTTTTAACTCTGGGGCAATATTTACGTCCAACATTGAAACATGCAGAAGTAAAACAATATATTACTCCAGATGAATTTGAAGAATTTAGTCATATTGCGAAATCAAAAGGATTTTTGATGGTAAGCTCTTCGCCGTTAACACGTTCATCTTATCACGCTGATGAAGACTTTAAAATTTTACAAATCAAACGACAATCAACGCATTTATCAAATTAGAATTATTAAAAAAAGTTAAAGAAGAATTTATATGCCTACTCATGCTGAAAAACGTATTATAACTTATAGTCCTGAACAAATGTTTGATTTGGTAGCAGCAGTTGATTTATATCCCGAATTCCTACCTTGGTGTACAGGTGCCAGTATTCGTTATAAAGATAAAGGATTGTTATTAGCTGATCTAAAAGTAGGATTTGGTCCATTCAAAGAGGTATTCGGCAGTCGTGTGGATTTATTCAGAGAAGAAAATAAGATCGTTGTTACATATGATCGTGGACCATTAAAATATTTAAGCAATCAATGGCTGTTTTTACCAGATCCACAGGGATGTATGATTGATTTTTTTGTGGACTTTGAATTTAGATCCAAAATCATGCAAAAGGCGATGGGACTTGTTTTCAATGAAGCTGTACAAAAAATGGTGACTGCGTTTGTCAAAAGAGCTGATTTCTGTTATGCTGACAGTTACAAAAAGGCACAGTAATACATAAAAAATATATTTGGTAAATATTCAGCTACCTACTTGTAATTTTTTAGTGTTATAACTACATCTGTAACAATCGTTTTTTGTTCAACAATAGAATAAATTGGTATATATCATTTTATAATATTAATTTTTCTTAATATTAAGTAAGAGGTTAATTATGAATTCTAGTTTCAAACTATCCCTTTTTGCTGCAGCATTGGCATTTGCTGTTCCAAATATTGCAATGGCTGCGACAGCTCAGCATCAAGACGCTCATAAATACTACAAAGGGCATCGTCATAGCAAAAAAGTTACAAAACATAACCAAAAAAATGGTGCTAACCAACAAGCTATGCAAGGTGACCAAGAAACAGCTGATTTGAATGCACGTAGCTTACAAGCAGTCCAAACAGTAAATAACGGCGGTAATCCTAGTGCTGTTCAACAAGTTGTTCCAAATCCAGAAATGCAATTACCTTCAAGCGCAAGAGTGCCATTGTCAGGCAATCAAACTACAAGAACATTGAACGGCGACAGTTTGCAAGATGCAACACGTGTGAATAATGGCCGCGTTGTTGTTGCACCAGGCACAGGAAATACAGTTGCTCCTCCAGCAGCACCAGGTGCAGTAAATCCAAATAACATGCCTCCTGCACAATATTAATTGTTACTAAAACTATAATAAGAAAGGCCTCTTTATCTTAATGATGAAGAGGCCTTTTTATTTATCATTAGAACAAACATAACATTAATTTTATAGCCTGGATAATTGTCTTCAGCCTTATCTCATCTCTATTTCCAGAAAAATGGTATTGATGAGCAGTGGCTTGTTGTTTATCTTTCTGTAATGCTATCCATACAAGCCCAATATTACTGTTACCAGAAGGATCAGGTCCAGCAAAACCAGTAACCGCTACAGCGATATTGGCCATCGGAGCCTTTCGCAACGCTCCTATTACCATTTCAAGAGCGACTGGTTCACTGATTGCACCAAATTTTTCCAAACTTTCTTGTTTGACACCTAAAATAGCTGCTTTCATCTCGTTGGAATAGGTAACAAAGCCACCTTCTATATAAGCAGAAGATCCTGGTAAGTCTGTTAAATAACCGCTCATTAAACCCGCAGTGCAACTTTCTGCTGTGACTAATTTTAGGTTAGATTTTAGGCAGAAAAGTGCAAATTCAGAGCATAAAGAGGATAATTGATGCTTTAAATAATCATTATTCATAATGTTTATCCTCTTTATATTACATGTTATTACTGATTAATTTTGGTTTGATAAATAATGGTATTTTCGATCACTCTTTGCACGTAATTTCTTGTTTCAGTATAAGGAATTTGCTCTATCCAATCAATTAATTGATTTTGTGCATCAGGATTACTGGCGGGGTCACCATATTGAGCAATCCATTGTTTTACACGATTAGGCCCACCATTATATCCAGCAACAGCATAAGGAATGACATTATTAAAACGAACTAGTAACTTTTCTAGATAAGCAGTTCCTAATTTAATATTATTGTCTGGCACGACTAAATTACCGGGTGCCCCCATTTTGGCTGGTAAACCGATTTGCACTGCAACTTCTCTGGCCGTTGAAGGCAATAGTTGCATTAAACCATATGCATTCGATAGGCTGACGATAACAGGATTAAAACTGCTCTCTTGTCTCATCACACCCAGCTCTAATCCTGACGGCAGGCTTGAGGCTGGAATAGTATAGGGACGAGGCCAGCCATCTTTTAATAGAACAACACCTTTGGCTCCTGAATAACGTGCTATTGTTACGGCATCATCGGCTAAACCCATTTGATTAGAGATGCGGGCATTCATAGCTTGTTCTACCGTTGAAGAACTTATTTTGTTTTGCGCGAGCATAAATGGCCGTGCGTGAGCCAAATCATTTTGTTCAACTAATATCTGAGCAGCTTTAATTAATTCATTGTTTTTAAAAGAGTTTAACTCTGACGAAGACCATGAAGGCTCTTTTATAGTTGATAGATATTTGGTAATCGCGTTAGAGATCAAGGACGGATTTAAAATCACACTTTCATTATGAATATTTTCAAGCTCTGCAATCGCCATCTGGCCATAAAAAGTGGTTGGATATTGCGCTGCTTGCTGCCAAGTTTGCTTTGCTGAGGATGCATTATTCATATCTTGATAAGCACGACCCAACCAATAGTAACCTCGACTGGTTGTAATAACAGAACTTGCCTGTGTTAACTTCTTGAAATAACCAACTGATTCTGAAGCTTTATTTAATTTTCTTAACGCGATCCAGCCTGCTAAAAACGTTGAATCATACTCACAGCTATTATTATTACATGCCTCAACGGATGCCAGAGCATAGGCGGTTTTATTATCACCATTATCCAGCAAAGAGTGAATTAAACTATTTCTCTCAATCCAAAAACGCTTCTGATCGGAATTACGTTCAACTTGTAACCCTACATCTTGCCATAATTTTGCAGCTTCATCATTTCGATTTTGAGTTCTTAACCAACGCAATCGCGCATAAACTAAACCAGGGCTTTTTAATTCGGAAGCGCTTAAGGTAGATATCAGGTTTTCGGCTGTGGGTTGTTGTCTACGTAAAGACAATATGGCTGAGGCGATTTTTTGTTCGGATGGTTGTAAATACTGTATTTGTTGCGATGCTGCGGATAAAAGACCTCGAGATTCAAGCATATTAAATCTTTCCCATTGGTCTTGGGCTGTAAAATGACTTGAAAAAACAGACGCTACAGTTTGTGCATCAGTCGTTTTAGTAATGGTATGTGTCCAAGCATATTTTGCTTGTTGAATAAGGTGACTGCTTATTTTCGATTGTTGAGCACAAAAACTCAGCGCATCTGCGGTCGTAATGGACTGATTTTGACAAATTTGATCTATAATATTTTTATCTGTTTCTGTCAGTAATGCTTGTTGCATTCTTTTTGAAAAGATTGATTGGTTCGGCCAGGTTGGGTTTTTACTCATAAATTGAGCATAAGTTTCGACATCTCCACCATTAGGTTGCAAAAGTTGTAAGTATAAATCAACCTTTTCTTGCACCGTTGCATCTACAGCCAAACCAAGACCAGCAGTTCCACTTTTAACTGAAAATGCTTGTGGGATTTTAGAATATAAAGAAGGAGTGTCCTGAGGTTGTGTCGCAGGTTGAGATTTAACAGGATCACTGCTGCTGCATCCAACCATAGCAATTGAAAATACGCTCAAAACAGTGGTAAAATTAAAAAAAGACTTTAATGTTGAAATGTTCATTTAGAAAATCAGCCTAGATGGAAATGAATAACGATCGTAAATGCTTCGTGCCACAAATGATGATATGACCTGTAGGTTGTCCAGATTATACTATTTTAAAATCATGGTTAAAATAAGTATAGGAAAGATTGTTAAATTTTATCCCATAAATATTTATTGATTGAAATATAAATTTCTGGATGAAAGCTATAAAAATTGTGATATAACCTTTTTTTAAGCTATCGACATAGAAAGGAACGACGGGGATGATACCGCGTTATAGCCGCCCTATAATGACTGCGATTTGGGCACCTGAAAATCGTTATCGTATTTGGTTTGAAATCGAAGCACTAGCCTGTGAAGCCATGGCTAAATATGACTTTATCCCTAAAGAATCAGCAAAAAACATTCGTGAAAATGGCGATAAAGCCATGGCTAAGTTTAATGCTGACGATGTTGCTGAGATTGACGCAATTGAAGCAAAAGTACGTCATGATGTTATTGCATTTTTAACATGGCTTGCTGAAAATATTGGCGAAGATAGTCGTTTTGTCCATATGGGCATGACTTCATCTGACGTGTTAGATACATGTCTATCTGTTCAATTAACACAAGCTGCCGATATTTTATTAGAAGGCTTGGATAGAGTGTTAGAAGCATTAAAAAATCGTGCTTTCGAACATAAATATACGTTAACCATTGGACGTAGCCACGCTATTCATGCAGAGCCTGTGACTTTTGGTTTGAAATTGGCTGGATATTACGCAGAATTTGCTCGCAATAAAGCTCGTTTATTACAAGCTCGTCAAGAAATTGCGACTTGTGCTATTTCTGGTGCTGTCGGAACTTACGCTCACATTGACCCAAGAATTGAAACTTATGTTGCCGAGAAACTTGGTCTAAGCCCAGAACCTGTATCAACCCAAGTTATTCCTCGTGATCGTCATGCAGCTTTCTTTGCGACATTAGGCGTCATCGCCAGTTCTATTGAACGTCTAGCAATCGAAATCAGACATCTTCAACGCTCTGAAGTTCGTGAAGCAGAAGAATATTTCCATCCCGATCAAAAGGGATCTTCTGCAATGCCACATAAACGCAATCCAGTATTGACAGAAAATTTAACAGGCTTGGCTCGTATTGTCCGCTCACACGTTGTTCCTGCGATGGAGAATGTTGCTTTATGGCATGAACGCGATATTAGTCATTCTTCTGTAGAACGAATGATTTGTCCTGATGGCACGATCACGCTTGATTTCGCATTAAACAGATTAGCCAGCGTTATTGAAAAAATGGTTGTTTATCCAGAACGTATGCAAGAAAATATTGAAAGCCTTGGTGGCGTTGTTCATTCTGGTGAGGTTTTGTTGGCACTTGCCCGTGCTGGATTATCAAGAGAACAATCTTATCGTATCGTGCAACGTTCTGCGATGGAAACTTGGACAAAACTGGGTAAACCTGAAGGTAAAAGCTTTAGAGAGAACTTAGAAAACGATCCAGAAATTATGGGTCGTATAGATTCTTCGATCTTAGACAAAGCTATGGACGGCAGTATGCATGTTCAAAACCTGGATCACATTTATCAAAATGTATTTGGTGAAACAGGTCCTGGTTCGAAGAATTAATTATCTTTGATAAAATAGCTTGTAAATCAAGCTATTCTGTCAATATGATATTAATGATGTTAAATAATAGAACATATTCCGTTTGATATTATTTAATTGTTACAACTTTATTACGATATATTAAGGGACGATTATGACCCGCCGTCGACAAATTTATGAAGGTAAGGCAAAAATCCTCTATGAGGGGCCAGAACCTGGAACAATTGTTCAATATTTCAAAGATGATGCCACTGCTGGAAATGGTGCCAAAAAAGGAACTATTACAGGAAAAGGTGTTTTAAATAATCGCATCAGCGAATATTTAATGACACAAATCGAAGATATTGGCATTCCGACCCACTTTATTCGTCGTTTAAATATGCGCGAACAGTTGGTCAAAGCGGTTGAGATTATTCCTCTGGAAATCGTTGTTCGGAACGTTGCTGCTGGCAGTATTGTTAAACGTTTGGGATTAGAAGAAGGTCTACGTTTACCACGTCCTTTGGTAGAATATTACCTTAAAAATGACGATCTTAATGATCCGTTGGTATTAGAAGATTACATCACGGCATTTAATTGGGCAACCGTTCAAGAAATGGATGAAATCGTTACTTATACACTCAGAATTAATGACTTCTTAAGTGGGTTACTTCTTGGTGTTGGTATCAAATTGATTGATTTCAAACTGGAATTTGGCAGATTTTGGAAAGATGATGAATCTCACATCGTTTTGGCTGACGAAATTTCCCCTGATAATTGTCGCTTTTGGGATATTGAAAGCGGCGAAAAACTAGACAAAGATCGTTTCCGTCGAGATTTAGGTAAAGTTGAAGAAGCCTATCAAGAAGTGGCACGTCGTTTAAAAATTATACCAGAATCAAATATTGAATCCCTTAAAGGTAAAGAAGGCTTGGAGAGTATCTAAATGAAAGTTCGTTTAATTATTATGTTAAAGCAAGGGGTTTTAGATCCTCAAGGCAAAGCAATTAATCATGCTCTACATAATTTGTCTTTTCAGGAAGTTCAAGACGTTCGCGTCGGTCGCGTTATTGATTTAGAAGTTACAGAAACATCCCCAGAAAAAGCGAAAGCAAGAGCTACTGAAATGGCTCAGCAACTTTTGGCGAATGGCGTGATTGAGGACTTCCAAGTTGAGGTTTTGGCATGAATACAAAAATAGCCTTTCTTTTGGCTGGCTTTGGATTGATGGCTGTATCTGGCGCTCAATCTGCGTTGGCTCAAAGAGTAACACCATTGCAATCTGGGAAATTTTTACAAATTTGTAAAAATACAAAATCTCTGCAAGCCTGTGATGCTTATATCAGTGGAATTGCAGATTCTGTAGCATACTCCAAAATGTTTGCCAAAAACCAAGGAGATGTTAATGCACCTGCTGGTTTTTGTATTGCAACCAATGTTTCTGGTAAAGAAATGAGAAGCAAAGTGATTGCTTGGATGACTGCTCATTCAGACCAATTATCTCAACCTGCTGGAGCATCTGTATTTACGGCATTGCATGATGCTTATCCATGTCCTTCTACGAAAAATGGAAAATAGATCATGAAAATAGGTATCGTTGTATTTCCAGGTACCAACCGTGAACGAGATATGGTTATCGCTTTTGAACGTGTGACAGGGTTTACCCCCCAAATTATTTGGCATCGTGAGACGGCATTACCACAACTCGATATGGTTGTTTTGCCTGGTGGTTTCAGTTACGGGGATTATTTACGTTGTGGCGCAATGGCTGCACATTCCCCAATCATGCGTGAAATCCAAGCCTTTGCACAAAAGGGTGGATACATCATGGGCGTTTGTAATGGCTTCCAAATCTTAACTGAAGCAAATCTGTTGCCTGGCGCATTACTACCGAATGCTAGCTTAAGATTTCTTTCCAGAGATTGTCATTTGCGTATTGAACGCAATGACACTGCTTTTACCCAAGGATGGAAGCAAGGAGACATATTCAGAACAGCGACAGCGCATGGTGATGGTAATTATTTTTGTGATGCTGAAGGATTAAAACGTCTTGAAGGCGAGGGGCAAGTCGTATTCCGTTATGCTTCTCCTAATGGTGAGATTGATCCATCGAATTCCGATTTTAATCCAAATGGCAGCATTAATGCGATTGCTGGCATTGTCGATCAAACTGGCCGTATTTGTGGTATGATGCCTCATCCCGAAGATATGGTCGATCCCTTAATGGGCAGCGAAGATGGAAAACCTCTTTTCCAAGGAATCATGGAGACATTAACACGATGAGTAAAGCTCAACTTATTGTAAATGAAGAACTTGGCAAAGAATTTGGATTATCAAGCGATGAATATGCCAAAGTATTAACCATTATGGGCAGAACTCCAAGTTTAACAGAACTTGGTATTTTCTCCGTCATGTGGTCAGAGCATTGTTCTTATAAATCTTCCCGTGCTTGGTTGCGTAATCTTCCTACCAAAGCTCCGTGGGTTATTCACGGCCCAGGTGAAAATGCTGGCGTAGTCGATATTGGTCAGGGTTTGGCTGCGATTTTCAAAATGGAAAGTCATAACCATCCGTCATTTATCGAACCTTATCAAGGGGCTGCAACTGGTGTTGGTGGTATTTTACGCGATGTCTTTACCATGGGTGCACGTCCTGTAGCGAATTTAAATGCATTGCGTTTTGGTAGCCCCGATCATCCAGCAACTCGTCATATTGTTGATGGTGTTGTGCGCGGAATTGGTGGTTATGGTAACTGCGTTGGCGTTCCAACAGTTGGTGGTGAAGTTAATTTCCATGCCAGCTATAATGGAAATCCATTGGTTAATGCCATGAATGTTGGTGTTGCCAGACAAGATCGTATTTTCCTTTCTGCTGCTGCTGGTATTGGTAACCCTGTGATTTATGTGGGTTCCAAAACGGGTCGTGATGGTATTCATGGCGCAACGATGGCTTCTGCTGAATTTGATGAGGACGCAGCTTCAAAACGTCCAACAGTTCAAGTGGGTGATCCATTTGTTGAAAAATTATTGATTGAAGCGTGCTTGGAATTAATGGCAACCGATGCGATTGTTGCTATTCAAGATATGGGTGCTGCCGGCTTGACCTCTTCTGCTGTGGAAATGGCCGGCAAGGGCGGTGTTGGTATTGAACTTAATCTTGACCATGTTCCTCAACGTGAAGAACACATGACAGCCTATGAAATGATGTTGTCAGAAAGCCAAGAACGCATGTTGATGGTTTTACGTCCTGATCGTACTGATCTTGCAAAAGAAATCTTTGAAAAATGGGAATTGGATTTTGCAATCATTGGTCATTTGACAGACACGGGTCACATTGTCATTAAACATCATGGTCAAACCGAAGCTGATATTCCATTAGAACCTTTGGCTGATGAAGCGCCTTTATATCATCGTCCGACTGCACCTTCACCAAAGCCTGAACCTTTAGGGGCAATAGACGTTGATGTCAGTATTGAACAATCCTTAATCAAATTGCTAGGTTGTGCTGATCTTGCATCTCGTTCTTGGATTTGGGATCAATATGACAGCACCATTGGTGGGCAAACAGTTTATCGTCCTGGCCAAGCAGATGCAGCGATTATTCGCGTTGATGGAACTGATATTGGTCTTGCATTAACCACAGATTGTACCCCACGTTATTGTGCTGCTGATGCTTACCAAGGTGGTGCTCAAGCTGTTGCAGAAGCATGGCGTAATATTACGGCAACGGGTGCAAAACCTTTGGCAGTAACCGATAATCTGAACTTTGGTAACCCTGAAAAACCAGAAGTGATGGGGCAGATTGTTGCAGCGATTGAAGGGATGAAAGATGCTTGTAACGCGCTTGATTTCCCTGTCGTCAGTGGTAACGTTTCGTTATATAATGAAACTCGCGATGCAAATGGCGAAAATGTTTCTGTATTACCAACACCTGCCATTGGTGCTTTGGGGGTTATAGATGATGTTTCTAAAACCATCGGAAATGCGTTTAAAGCAGATTATGACCTTGTCGTCATTGGTGCAACCAAAGGCGAATTAGGACAGACATTGTGGTTACGAGAAATCTTAGGTAAAGAAACAGGAAATCCTCCCCAAGTGGATTTGCAAGCAGAACGCCGTAATGGTGATTTTGTCAGAGAGCAAATAGCAAATGGTGTGATCGAAGCTTGTCACGATGTTTCAGATGGCGGGTTATTGGTTGCAGCTGCTGAAATGGCAATGGCAGGAAACGTGGGATGTACTTTGGATGTGCCAGAAGTTGGAATGCGTCCAGAGGCCTATTGGTTTGGTGAAGATCAAGCACGTTATTTGGTAATGACCTCTCAAAAAGACGCACTTTTACAAGCAGCCAAAGCACATGGTATCCCAGTTAGAGTCATTGGTTGTACAGGAGGTGATAGCCTTGTCATGCCATCTGGTGCGGTCACAACGATTGCTCGGATGAAAGCTGCTTCCAAAAGCTTTTTTGAAAAATTAATGAAAGTATAGTCACATGGATGTATCTGAAATCGATGAACGCCTGCGTAACGCTTTTCCTGACGCAAATATTGACGTCGGTGCTTTGAAAAAAGACGGTAGGCATTTTTATTGTAAAATTGCAGCAAAAGAATTCGAGGGCTTGAACAAAGTCAAGCAACATCAATTGGTTTATAAAGCATTGGAAGATTATCTCGATGGTGATCTTCATGCCTTAGCTTTAGAAACCTCAGCTCTATCAAACTAAATATAGGAGACATATAATGAGCAACCCTGTTTTTGAACAAATCCAAAAAGAAATCGATTCAAATAATGTTGTATTGTTTATGAAAGGCACAGCAGATTTTCCAGGTTGTGGATTTTCAGCGAAAGTAGCACATATTCTTTCAGATCTAGGCGTTTCTTTTAAAGATATTAACATTTTAGAAGACGATTCTTTACGGCAAGGTCTCAAAGAATTTTCAAATTGGCCAACTTTTCCTCAACTTTATGTTAAAGGAGAGTTAGTTGGTGGTTGTGATATCGTCAGAGAAATGTATGCTTCTGGAGAGTTAGCTCAACTCTTAAAAGAAAAATCAATCGCTTGTAACTGATTTTAGTATCATAAATGCAACATAAGGAGAAAAATTATAAAAATATATTTTTTCTCCTTATTCGTATGTATCCAAAAATGAATTTATAAGTTAGCTTTTAGCGTAATTATGTAATCCGTCAGCAGTTAGTATATATATCGTTAGAGAGTCAATAAATGGTCAGACATTTCAAAAAAACAATTTGTTTCCTTTTTGGTGCCGCCGCACTTGTTTCCTTATCTCCTTCTCCTGCAAAAGCACAACATATTGTTACAGAAACAGAAGCTGGTAAATTAACACTAGAATCTTTAACTGCCGCTCCTGCTGTTCGTCATTATAAAGCCAGAAAAGTTTCATATAAAACAAGTTCAAGTAAAAACCACTCTAAACTCGTAAGAAATGTTTCCTATAAACAAAAAGGCAAACTATCTGTAAAAAATGCCGTTTATAAATCTTCTTCACATAAAAAGACTGCTGTAAAACATCGCCATCGCAGTTAATTTTTCTAGAATTCGTTTAGAATAATATTTTCGAAATGTTCGATTTGACCTGACTGATTGATTGTAATCAGGTCAAATCGAACATTTTCTATTTCGGGATGATAATATTCTAGATAATAGTTTGCAGCATTTTTTAATCTTTGCCTTTGCTTGGCTGAAATTGACATTAAGGCATCGCTCATTTTTTTTCGTGCTTTTACTTCAACAAAAAGCAACCAATTAGTTTTTTTTGCAATTAGGTCGATTTCCCCAACTGGGCTACGAAATCGTTTTTGTAGAATATTCCATTGAAGATTAATTAAATAATTTTCTGCCAGATTTTCTGCAGACAAACCTTTATTATATGCTAGAATCCCTAAATTTTGATTGCTATTTTTCATCTTGATATTTTATCATAAAACCACATTTTTTATAGAAAAATAGTACTTATTTATCTTAATAATATGAATGACTATCTTTTAAATCGAAAGCTTAATGAAATGCATGTGTTTTACACATATTTATTTTTAACAGATTTTAAACAAGATTGGTTCCTAGCAATTTTGCGGTTTATTTTAATATTATTTGTTATATTTCATGTATTGAGACATGTTCGTGATACCAGAGCCGCTATTGGATGGATCGGCTTTTCTTTAATAATGCCGATCATAGGTTTTATTTTATATGTAATGTTTGGTGTTAACCGTGTTGTTCGTCGAGCCCAAAAACTGGTGAATAATCGTCCTTGGCATAATAAATTATTAAATAATATGACGCGTTATTATATTAAAGGTCATTTTTATCCTTTGGCTAAAGTAGTCGAAGGATTCACGCAACGTCCTTTATTGATGGGTAATGACGTTGAACCTTTGTTCAATGGCGATCAAGCCTATCCCGTCATGCTAGAATCTATTCATTCGGCCAAAGTATGTGTATTCCTTTCTTCTTATATTTTAAGAAGTGACGAAACAGGTAAAATTTTCGCAGATGCCTTAATTGCAGCACAACAAAGAGGGGCGATTGTTCGAGTTTTAGTTGATGGAATAGGAAGTGGTTATTTTTATTGTCCAATAGCCAAATATCTTGAAAAAAATGGGGTCAGAATTGATCGCTTTATGCACTCTTTTTTACCTTGGAAAATGCCTTTTATTAATCTCAGGACACATAAAAAGATCTTAGTTGTTGATGGAAAAATAGGTTTTCTAGGTGGATTAAATATAGCTGGTGAAAACATTCTTGCAGACCATCCAAAGAACCCAGTTTCAGATACCCATTTCAAAATTACGGGAACTATTGTACATGAGCTTACAGAAGCTTTTTTACAGGATTGGTTTTTCATTACGGCTGAAGATTTGAACAAGAAAAGCTTCTACCCACTTGTCGAAACCAAGGGAAACATGATTTGTCGTATTATAACGGCAGGCCCTGATACAGATATGGAAAAAATAAAATATACGATGATGCAAGCGATTAGCTTGGCAAGAGAATCTATTCGTATTATGACCCCTTATTTTTTACCCGATGATCGCTTTTTATCTCTTTTATGTTTGGCAGCTGTCAGAGGAGTTAATGTTGAGATCGTCATTCCTGAACAAAGTAATCAGATCTTAGTCGATTGGGCACGAAACATAAATAATATTTTGCCTTTACAATTCGGGTGTAAAATTTGGCTAGTAAAAGCACCATTTAACCATTCAAAATTAATGGTTATTGACCGAATTTGGTCTTTTGTAGGTAGTTCTAATGTTGATATGCGAAGCTTACGGTTAAATTTTGAAATTAATATGGAAATATATCATAAAGAATTCGCGCAACAAATCGATGATTTTATTGGATCACACCGACATCGTTTATTAACCTTGGAAGAGTTAAAGAATAGATCATCTCTTGCTAAATTTAGAGACTCAACCACTAGACTTTTATTACCCTATCTATAAAATTATTTTGGTCTTAGCGTTACCATAATAGGGCGATGGTCGGATGAAGAACGAGATAAAACTTGCTTATCGATACATTCCATCCCTCTGACCAGACAACGATCCAGACGAATAGGAAATAAATT
Organism: Commensalibacter communis; assembly: GCF_947179105.1. Classification (NCBI taxonomy): domain Bacteria; kingdom Pseudomonadati; phylum Pseudomonadota; class Alphaproteobacteria; order Acetobacterales; family Acetobacteraceae; genus Commensalibacter; species Commensalibacter communis. The sequence goes on along the minus strand of NZ_CAMXCK010000001.1, from coordinate 840,507 downwards.
AATCATTTTATGGGTGGGCTCACGTGGTCCAACATCTTTAAAACCTGGTATCAGCGTAGGCCCAATTAAATTATAATCACCCAATACGGCAGCTTTTTCAGGAAGAAAATCAGAAAGGACTTGTAATTGTCTTCTATTCAAAATTTGTCCATGGGACAAATGCACATTTGCAATCCAAAACTTACCATAATCAATTAACTGAGCAACTCTTTTAATCAATGCTCCTTTGGGTAACACACAAGTTGACGGCGGTGCATTGAATGGATAAGGACTCCAACAAGCAACGCCATGAATACGCCCTGGCAACGGAAATCGACTATAATATCCTCCAATTAGTTGAGGCAGGATATTCATATCCTCTGTCGCTTCTTGCATTAATAATAATTCAGGCTGATGCGTGTTAACCAAATACGCAACTTCATAAGGAGAAGCCCCAACTTTTCGTAGCAAATTCCAACTAATAATTTTAAAATATTGTAAATCAGGTTGAGTATCTACGTAAAAATGCGGATCTATTTTAGGTGAATAAAGCATTAATCTTATGACTTATCTTTTTTATTAAAACGTTATATATATCATGAAATTTTACTTTCAGAGCTAAAATATTATTTTTCAATGCTTTCTTTTGAAAATTCTATTGTCAGAGTATATCCTAATCCTAGCAAAACGGGCCCCAAGAAGATACCCAAACCACCAAAAGCCAATACACCACCTAAAATTCCTAAGACACTTAATAAGTAAGGAAGTTTATTACCAGAAGAAATAAACATCGGCCGTATGATATGTTCAACGCCTGAAATAATAACAATTCCATATATTAGTAATAATAATGCTGAGACAATCTGATGATGATAGAACCCCAACCAAATAACAGCTGGGATCCAAACAACAGGTGCACCGATTGGGAAAAGGGATAAAAAAGCTGCAATACCTCCCAATAAAACAGGTTCCGGAATATCAAATAAGGCCAAACCACAACCTGTTAGTATACCTTGTAATAAGGCGGTTCCGATAATGCCATATACTGTTCCCAAAATTGTTTTATTAGTCATTTCGACCAAATGTTTAGAGGAAGGCCCAGCAACTTTGTAAATAAGTGCTAGAATGATTTCTCCGACATAATCGCCACCTAACCAAAAGAAAAAAGAAATAAATAACGCAAAAGCAAACTGAATAAATCCACCAATAGTTTGGAGAAATACAGAAAAAGAAGCACGCGTGATATCATATAAATAAGGACGAAGCGTATCCCCAATACTTAATAAGTGCTCAGCCCCATTTTCCCAAGTTTTTGCTAAATACTTATTAATAATAGGTATATGTTGCATCCAATGAGGAGGGGACACGAAATTAATCGATGAAGTTGCAGATGAAATGGTTTGAACGACCCTTGGAACATCATCAATAATCGCTGCAGATAAAATAACGACGGGCATGACCATACATAATCCACAAAATATAGTCATCAATAATGCAGCACACACTTTCCCTATATATTTCCTGAAAAAAACATAGATTGGCCATGTGGCAAAGCTGATAATACCAGCCCATAAAATAGAAGAAAAAAGAGGGTTTAAGATCAACCAACATCCATATGCGATTGCTGCTAAAAGAATATATAATATAACGCGTTTATTCATCTTTTTCTCCTTAAGACATGACTATAAAATATTGTTAAGAGAAAAAAAGATTAATTTTCGTAATTTTACAAAATTTTAATAAAAAACTGTCAAAATAGTGCAAAATTATACAATATAAAATTCAGATATATAAAATTATCATCGTTAATAAGGATAAAATATAATGAATTTAACCCCTGAAGAAACAGTTTCAATTGGTTGGAAAGCATTATCAACATTACTTGTCACTTCAGGCAGACATACAGAATCTGTTTCTGAAAAAGGCTCTTTTGTAAATGATCCTTTACATAGAGGATCAACAGTCATATATCCCTCTGTTGCTGCAATGAGAAATACTGCTGGTCAACAATATGAACACCAAACTCTATATGGTGCAATGGGATCTCCGAACCAACATGAGCTTGAAAAAGTCATTGCTTTGATTGAAGGGGGCAGTCACAGCCAAATTGTTTCTTCTGGACTAACAGCGTGTACGGTTCCGTTATTGGCTTTTTTGTCTGCTGGAGATCATTGTTTATTAATTGATAGTATCTATGGTCCGACAAAGCGTTTTTCTGAAAAAGTAATGAAAAAATTTGGTGTAGAGATCAGTTACTATCCAGCTGATATTTCTGTTGATGAGATTAAAAACTATATTCAACCCAATACCAAAGTTATTTTTACTGAAAGCCCAGGTAGTCATACATTTGAAATCCAAGATATCTCCGCATTATCGAAACTAGCCCATCAACATAATATTAGACTTTTTTTAGATAATACTTGGGGAATAGGGGTCTTTAAACCATTTGACCATGGGGTTGATGTCTCTGTCCAAGCACTCACTAAATATGGTAATGGACATTCAGACCTAGTATTAGGTGCGATTACGGTCAATAATGATGCAGACTGGCATATATTAAGAGATACATCAATTGCTTTGGGCGAGGTAGCTGGACCCGACGCCTGCTGGCTTACGTTGAGAGGATTAAGAACGCTTGGGGCTCGGCTAGAAAAACAATCTATTTCTGCATTGAAAATTGCACAATGGTGTCAAGAACAACCAGAAATAGAACGCGTTCTCCACCCAGCACTGCCAAGTTGCCATGGACATGAAATTTGGAAAAGAGATTTTACAGGAGCAAGCAGCGTCTTCACAATCGTTTTCAAACAGCCCATTACAACACAACAGGTCGTCGACATGATTGAAAAACTCGAATTTTTCTCTATTGGTGCTTCATGGGGAGGATATGAGAGTTTAGTTCTGTTAACTGATGGAGAAATATACAGAAATTTTCCAAATAAATTAATCTCAGGGTCTGCCTGTCGTTTACATATTGGTTTGGAAAACACAGAAGACCTTATTACAGATTTAAACCATAGTTTTATCGCAACTTGGCGTTCATAAAATAATTACCGTTGCCGAAAGGTCAAAGCTTCGGCAACACTGGGAATATCAATATCATCCTTTAATGCTAAATCTGAAATTGTTCTAGCTACTCTGAGTAATCTTGTAATTCCTCTGGCGGACAACTTTAATTGCAATGATGCTTTTTCAACCATCTGAGCGACATCTTGATCCAAATGAATATGATTAATATTTATTTCGTTATTTAACATATTTTGTCGTGTTAATTGTCTGTCTCTAGCTGCTTTTACACGCCTTGCAACAATTTCACTTTTTTCTCCTGATGCAACATTGACAATATCTTTGGGAAGAATAGGTTCTATATTGGTAATTAAATCAATGCGATCTAGTAAAGGTCCAGAGATTTTACGCGTATATTCTTCTTTACATTTAGGCACACGATGGCATTCACGCTCAGTATCTCCTAAATACCCACAACGACAAGGATTCATTGCTGCAATTAATTGAAAATGTGCTGGATAGGTAATATGAGATGTCGCTCTGGCAATAGAAATATTTCCTGTTTCCAAAGGCTGTCGTAAAGCTTCTAAAGCATTTCTGGCAAATTCAGGAAATTCATCCAAGAATAAAATACCGTGATGAGCCAAACTGATTTCGCCAGGTTTAACTTTTGCCCCTCCACCTGTTATCGCAACTTGACTGGCGGAATGATGCGGGCTGCGAAAAGGTGGGCGTATAATTGGGGCTGAGTTCGGTAATAATCCTGCAGAACTATAGATACGAGTTACAGCCAAAGATTGTTGTGATGTTAAATCAGGTAATAAGCTTGGTAAACGTGCAGCTAACATTGACTTTCCAGCCCCAGGAGGACCAATCAGCAACATAGAATGACCACCTGCTGCAGCAATTTCCAATGCTCTTTTTGCACCTTCCATTCCTTTAACTTCTGATAAATCTGGATCTTTTACAAAAGAAGGCAAAGGCATAAATTCAGGTTTGGATAAAATTTGTTTACCTGTAAAATGTTGTAATAAGACAGATAAAGAAGAGGGCGCCAAGATATCAATATCTCCACCCAAAAGAGCTTCACTTCCTTGATCGTTTGGGCAGATTAACCCTCTTTCTTCTGTAGCTGCACCAATCGCTGCTGAAATCACTCCATTTACTGAACCAATTGCCCCATCCAAAGACAATTCTCCAAGTGCTGCATAATGCATTAATTCTTCTTCAGGGATAATATCCATTGCACATAAAATGCCCAATGCAATAGGGAGATCGTAATGTGTGCCTTCTTTTAAAATATCTGCTGGGGCTAAATTGACCAAAATACGCTTTGGGGGCAGAGCTATTCCCATAGAAACTAAAGCCGCACGCACACGCTCTCTCGATTCTGTGACTGCTTTATCTGCTAGACCAACAATAACAAAGGCTGGAAGACCACGGGTTATTTGAACTTGAACTTCTACAGGGACGGGATCAATACCAGAAAAGGAGAATGTTAAAACTCTGGCAATGCTCATTGTTAATTAATCCACATAAAAAACATCTTATTAAGTATTTATAATATATAACTCAAATAAATTGACAATCTTTTTATAAAGAAATGCTCTAAATATATTTATATTTCGTCCTTTTCCAGTATTCATTTAAAAACCGACAAAAAGATTACACAGATTAATAGCATCTAGTTTGATAACACTGGAAGTGTGGTCAATCGTATAAATTATCCTTATAGTATATTTATAATGAATTTGTAATTATTTGTTTAAATTATTGATTATAAAAAAAACTCTTAGCAATATTACCATTTCTAGCATTACCAATAAATTCTATACTCGCAAATAAAGCCTCTAACGACGCGATAGATGCTACTATTAATATGATTATGCCTACTGGCTATTGTAATGTTCTTTTTCTGCCCAATCCATCATCTTCACAATTTCAAGATTGGTATGCAAAATCAGAAAAAATATTTTCTGAATGTTATAAACAAGCAGAAACAAATACTTCTTTGTTACCTACAGACAATCCAGAATATGAAAAATATTTATTAATTGGTGACCTTATAACGATCAAACGTAGAGAAATCTTAGAGAAAAAAGCAATCTACTGTTAGTAGTGAGTATTTTTCGGATAAATCCTTTTTAAATAAGTTTTCTAAAATTACAAAAGGACTTAATAGTCATGAAATGCGTCAATATCACGAATTTTTAGCAAATACTTTTGAAGTTATTCAAGATAGATTGCCAAGGACCTGTTACCAATATTTTAAGCAGAATCAGTAAATAAATTTTTTTTATTTTCTGTTGTACCAGATCTATAATTTTTAGAACAAGGCTGGCAAGTTAGATTTGATAATGCAAGAAAAGGTGTATCTAACGAAAAGATAGAATCACATGGTGAATACTATAATTATTTAAGAAATACTATTTCATGAAGCTGGAAATAAATTATCAACGGCTTGTGCTCAATATAGATATCGAAAGGGAGGACACCCTTCAGATAACTAGAGAGTAGACTATTGAGAACTTCGTTCGATAGAATTCTTTCTATCTCATTATACCGTTTATATCGCTTGTGTATGTTTTAATATACGGAACAACCAAGCTGATATTTATATAGTTAACATTATACCAAATAATATTAGTTACTATGAATAATCTTAAGTTATTCATAGTAACTTTGTTAATATTTATTTATCAGTTGGACGATATAAAATACGCGCTCTAACCGTACCATCTAATGCACGTAAAGAACGTAGGATTTCAATATCAATGTCTTTTTCGCCTTCGGTCGTTGCTTCGATAACGACATAACCCACTTCACCATCTGTTTGAAGATATTGTGCAGAGATGTTCGCATTGGCTTCGGTAAAGATATTGTTGATTTTTTGCATAATACCAGGAACATTTTTATGCACATGCATATATCTTGTGCCCTTGAGGCGAATGGGCAATTGAACTTCTGGAAAGTTGACAGAGCTTAATGTTGACCCAACATCAGAATATTCAATAAATTTATTGGCAACTTCTCGACCAATACGCTCTTGAGCTTCAATCGTAGAACCACCAATATGAGGGGATAAAATTACATTATCCAATCCACGTAATGGAGAAGAGAATTCTTCACCTTTTTCTTTGGGTTCTTTTGGAAACACATCAATTGCAGCGCCTAATAAATGCTTGCTTTTTAATGCAGCTGCTAATGCATCAATATCAACCACTTGCCCACGGGCATTATTGATTAAGAAAGAACCTGGCTTCATCATGGCAATTTCTTTTTCACCAATGAGATTAATGGTGCTTTCTTGATGAGGCACATGCAAGCTAACAATATCACTTTCTTTTAATAATGCAGCCAAAGAGTCAACTGGACGTGCATTACCATGCATTAATTTATCGATTGGATCATAATAAATCACATGTAATCCAAATGCTTCTGCTAGAATAGAAAGCTGAGAACCAATAGATCCATATCCAACAATCCCAAGGGTCTTCCCTCTGACTTCCCAGCTGTTGGTGCTGCTTTTATCCCATAATCCTTTGTGGCATTCTTCTGAACGAGTGAAAATACGACGTAATAACATCACAATTTCACCCATCACCAATTCAGCCACAGAACGTGTATTACTAAACGGTGCGTTAAATACAGGAATACCACGATTTCTGGCAGCATTTAGATCAACTTGGTTGGTTCCAATACAAAAACAACCAATCGCAATCAACTTATCAGCAGCATCTAAGACTGCTTCCGTTAAATGTGTGCGAGAGCGAATACCAATTAAATGAACGCCTTTGATTGCTTCCTTCAAAGCATCTTCATCTAAAGCAGTTTTTAAAAGGGTGATATTGCTATATCCATTTTGCTTTAACAGCTCGACAGCACTCTCATGCACACCTTCAAGTAACAAGATACGAATTTTATCTTTGGGTAAAGATAAGTTTGAAGCCATTTTCTTTTCCTATATATAATGATGATATTAAATTTTAACAATTATTCAGTAAATCAACCACTTGCTGCTTTAATCTTGGATCGCCCAGCGCTAAAACTGTCTCTTTACTGTGTAAATTCAAAGCATTCCCTTGCCAATCTGTAATACAGCCACCAGCACCTTCAATAACAGGAACCAAAGCTGCCCAGTCCCATATTTTATTTCCACATTCAATGATTAGATCTATTTGCCCCAATGCTAGAAGCCCATAAGCGTAACAATCTCCGCCCCAGCTAACGCGTTTGACTTTATTATAAACTTGCTTCCAATTGGTTGTAGAGGCATTTTCCAAAATTTCAGGCGCAGTGCAAGAGGCTTCTGCAAAACGAAGCTCAGAGCAAGACCTTGTGCCAATTTCTCCGCCCAGTTGGGAGATAAATTGCGATGATTGTCCTTGCACTCCAATCCAGCGTTCATTGGTAATGGGTTGGTCAATAATACCTAAGACAGGTTTTCCTTCGTATAACAACGAAATTAAAATCCCAAAAAGAGGGCGCCCCGTAATAAAAGCACGGGTTCCGTCAATAGGATCAATCACCCATTGGAATTTAGAATCTGTATGATTGACCCCATATTCTTCGCCAATAATACCAAATTCAGGTGTTTCTTTTTGTAAAATAGATCGAATGGCTTGCTCTGCTTCGCGATCGGCTTGTGTTACTGGTGATTCATCTGATTTCACATCAGCATGTAACGAAGCTTGCCTAAAATAAGGCCTTACGACTTTACCAGCAGCCGTTACGGCTTCTTGAGCAATTTGTAAATAAGAATCTAATTGGAGTTTTGTCATGGAATTAATTTTTATCCTGTGGTGAAAGAGAATAAAGATACAGAATAATGTTTTTTCTTATATCAGCAGAACTGATACCTTTGTAATTCATTTTATTTCCAGGCGCCCATTGTTGAGGATTCTCTATCCATTGATCTAAATTACTTTCTGTCCAATTCATTTTTTTTAATTTTAAGGAGCCAGAATAAGTATAATTTGATTGTGAGGCAATTGGTTTATTTACAATGTTATATAAATTCGGTCCCAGTCTTGTATTTCCCTCAACTGTATCTGTATGACAAACAGCACAATATTGCTGAAATTCCTCTTTCCCTTGTGAAAGATTAGATTTAATTTCAGGATTGGATTTCTCGCGCGGATCAGAATTATCTTTCTTTTCAATAGCAGAGGCTGAAGAAGGTGCAGAAGGAGATATTGTTTTCAAGTAAGCAATAACATCAATTCGATCTTGTTGAACAGAAATGCCAGGATATGCCATAATGGTATCAGGCGCAAAATTCGTTGGATGAGCAAGCCACAAATTTAAATTTTGTACATCCCAAGATTCCTTTTGATGTTTTTTAAGACTGTCAGAGTAGTTGAAATTAGGTTTAGATGCAATTTTATGACCCATAACACCATATAAATTCGGTCCTATTTTATTGGCACCGTTTTCATTAAATGTATGACACAGGCTACATTGTTGCGTTGCCAGCTCTTTACCTTTGGCTGGGTTAGCAGATGCTAAATCAATTGATTCATTTTGATCGCTATCATTTGAAAAAACAGATTTTATTTGGGTTTGATTTTGAATAACCACCGATCCTATTCCCCAAGACGCGGCTAAAACACAGACCGAGAACAAGCCTGCCACTGCTAATCTATTCCAATCAAAACTATCCATTTGTGAATATTTTTCTTCGCAACTTAAAATGAACTAGATAATCATTATTTGTTTATAGAATAAAGATACGTTATCAGCTATAAAAGAAAAGAAAAAAAACGATCAAAATGATTTTAAATTGAGAACCACAGTTAAATGAATGCGTTAATTATCATTCCAGCACGTCTGGCCGCCACACGGTTACCCAATAAGCCTTTGGCTGATATTCATGGAAAACCAATGATTGTGCGTGTAATGGAACAAGCACAAAAAGCCGACATTGGCCCCGTCATTGTGGCTTCGGGTGATAGAGAAATTACAGAAACAATAAAAAAAGCAGGCGGAGAGGTCATTGAAACAGACCCAAATCTTCCTTCTGGTTCTGATCGCGTTTATCAAGCATTTTTACAAGTTCAGAATCATCAGGATTTTGACGTTATTATTAATCTACAAGGCGACTTGCCCCTTATTGACCCAAAAGATATTCGTCAATCAACGCTGCCTCTATCCGATCAATCTGTTGACATTGCGACACTCATTGCGCCTGTAAAAACAGAAGCTGAACGCAATGCACCCTCAGTTGTCAAAGTTGCCTGTAGCTTTGATGAAAATGCAAAAATTGCAAAAGCACTATATTTCTCAAGATGTCCTATTCCTTATGGGGATGGCCCTTTATGGCATCATGTTGGTATTTATGCCTATCGCAAAGCAGCCCTTAAACAATTTATATCTATGCCAACGTCCTCTTTGGAAAATAGAGAAAAATTAGAACAATTAAGAGCGTTAGAAGCTGGAATGACCATTGCCTGTGCAACCATTGAAGCCGCTCCGTTCGGGGTCGATACGCCAGAAGACTTGGATAATGTCAGAAGAATAGTAAAGGGTTAATATATAATGACAAAAACAAAAATTATTGCATTCCAAGGAAGACCTGGTGCTTATTCTGACCTTGCATGTCGTCAAGCAAGGCCTGGTTGGGAAACGTTACCTTGTGAAGATTTTTACTCAACAATTAAAGCCGTTCAAACAGGTAAAGCAGACCAAGCAATGTTGCCCTGTGAAAATAACCTTGTAGGACGTGTTCCTGATATTCATACTTTATTACCTTCATCGGATTTATTTATTGTTGGCGAACATTTTCAGCGTGTAGAACATTGTTTAATTGGTATCAAAGGGGCTAAAATATCAGACATAAAGCGGCTTCATACACATCCCGTGGCAATGGGGCAAGTCTCGGAATTAATACAATCTTTACATATTGAACCAATTATTGAATTTGATACGGCGGGTTCGACTGAAATTATTGCGAAATTAAATAACAAAGAAGATGCTGCAATTGCCTCTTCTTTGGCCGCAGAGTTAAATGGATTGGAAATCTTGCAACATAATGTTGAAGACAAATCTTATAATACGACCCGTTTTTATATTGTTGCGCAGGAAAAAGAAATACCTGCCATTGAAGAGCCTAATATACTCACAACATTGTTATTCAAAACTAAAAATATTCCCTCTGCTTTATATAAAGCCTTGGGTGGATTTGCGACAAATAACATCAATATGACACGATTAGAAAGTTGTATGGCTGATGGTAATTTTATAGCCACGAAATTTTTAGTTGATGTTGATGGACATATCGAAGAAGCTAGTTTAAAACGTGCAATCAATGAGTTGCGTTTTTATGCCGAAGAATGCGTTATTCTTGGCGTGTATCCAGCGTCACCTTACCGTCAATCAAAACATTAATTTTTTTATGATATAAATTACAAAGTGAATATATAAAGGATTGCTTCCATGACGAATATTTGGCTAGAGGGCTCATTAACAGCATTAATTACCCCTATGAATCTTGATGGTTCACTGGATGTGAAAGCATTTGAGAAATTTGTTGATTGGCAAATTCAAGAAGGCACCTCTGCATTAGTACCCGTTGGCACAACAGGGGAAAGCCCAACATTATCTCATGAAGAACATAAAAAAATTGTTGAAATAGCAGTTAAGGTTTCCGGAGGACGCGTTCCAGTCTTGGCTGGTGCTGGATCAAATTGTACCGATGAAGCCATAGAAATGGCTAAGTTCGCTAAAGAAATCGGAGCAAATGCGGCGTTGGTGGTAACCCCTTATTATAATAAACCAACTCAAGAAGGGTTGTTCTTACACTATACTGCCATTGCGAACGAAGCTGAATTTCCAATTTATATTTATAATATTCCTGGACGTTCGGTCATTGATATGTCCGTTGAAACAATGGCTCGTTTAGCCGAAAATCCTTATATTGTGGGTGTAAAAGATGCAACAGCAAATTTAGTTCGTCCTATTCAAGAACGCAGAGCCATTAAAAAACGTTTTAACTTGCTTTCTGGTGAAGATGGAACAGCTGTTTCTTATTTAGCTGCAGGTGGTAATGGATGTATTAGTGTCACTGCAAACGTAGCACCTAAACTCTGCGCAGAAATGCACAAAGCATGGAAAAATGGTAATGTGAGTGAAGCAATTGCACTGCAAGATCTTTTATCTGTTCTTCATGATGCAATGTTCTGTGAAAGCAATCCTGCACCTGTAAAATATGCAGCATCAGTATTGGGATTAACAAACGAAACTTGTCGTCTTCCATTAGCTCCTATTACAGAAGCTTCTCGGGGAAAAGTAAACAAAGCTTTGAAGACCGTTGGATTAATAGGTTAAATGAATGGCTGAGAAGAAAAAGAATAACTTAATTTCTTTTGGAAATGTCGCTAAAAACCGCAAAGCTACGTTCAATTATTCGATTATCGAAAAAATTGAAGCGGGCATTATGCTTAAAGGGCCAGAAGTTAAAAGCTTACGACATGGCAGAGCAACCATTAACGAATCCTTTGCGGGTGAGAGAGATGGTGAAATATGGCTGTTTAATAGCTATATCCCTGAATATCAAGGAGGCGTTTTTTCAAAGTTTGATCCCCTAGCTCCTCGCAAATTATTATTGCATCAAAAACAAATTAATAAATTACTAGGTAGTATTACCAGAGAAGGGATGACATTGGTTCCATTAGATATTTTCTTTAATTCCAGAGGAATTGCAAAAGTATCTTTGGGTCTGGGTCAAGGTAAAAAGAAAACAGATAAACGCCAAGCCATTGCCGATCGTGATTGGAAAAGAGACAAAGCAAGACTATTGAGAAATAAAAACTAATTTCTCTAAGAAAATTTTGACAAAAATCAAATAAAGTTTCATCATAAATCAGAGATCATAATGAAGAGAAAATTGAGAGTTTAGCTTGTTTATTATACATATATTAAACAAGTTTAGACTCTTCAATAATTTTCTGTAATTAAGCATACTCGAGATATTATAGATTTTTCTAGTAAGGTTTTTGTGAATGGCAGATTCAGTATTAATTATTAATGCAGGTTCATCTAGTCTTAAATTCTCTCTGTATCGTGAAAATACAGATAAAGAATTTGTAAGTAGTGCTAATGGGTTATTAGAAGGAATAGGAACCAAACCCCATCTTATAATAAAAAATGATAACAAAGAGATCATCTTTGAAAAGAATTGGACAGATCCTGAATTATTTAAACCTTCTGCCAGAGATAAACTTTTTGATGAAACAATTGAATGGTTATTTCATCATCTTGGTAATGATACAATTATTGGCATCGGCCATCGCTTTGTGCATGGCGGAGCAAAATATTCTGCACCCGCTTTAGCAAATGACAGCGTGTATGAAGATTTAAAAGCGTTAACTCCTTTTGTTCCACTGCATCAACCTGGAAGCCTATCTCCATTACGTGTCATGTTGAACAAAAACCCTGAGATACCCCAGGTTGCTTGTTTCGATACTGCCTTTCATGCCACAATGCCTGATTATGCAAAGCGCTTTGCATTACCAAGGAAATATTTTGATGATGGGGTAAGGCGTTACGGTTTTCATGGACTATCGTATCAATATATCGTTCATTATTTACAGGAAACAAATTCACCTTTGGCAACTGGTAAAGTCATTGTTGCCCATCTAGGAAATGGTGCCAGCGTCACAGCTATTAAAAATGGTAAATGTGTCGATACCTCTATGAGTTTTACACCTCTTGATGGCTTGGTGATGGGAACACGCTGCGGAAAAATGGATGCGGCGATTATTTTATATATGTTGCAAGAAGAAAAACTTTCTCCTGATGAAATCCAAGATTTAATTTGGAAAAAGTCAGGTTTATTAGGTGTTTCAGAGCTTTCCAGCGACATGCGCGATATCATTCATGAAATTAAAACAAACGGTGCTAAATCAGAATATGCCCAACAAGCTCTAGATTTATTCACTTATCGACTAGTTGGCGAAATCGGTCGACTAATTGCTTCTTTAAAAGGGGTCGATGGGATTATTTTTACAGCTGGTATTGGTGAACATTCACCTTCTTTACGATACGAAGTTTGTAAAACTTTGAATTGGTTGGGCGTAAGCATCGATGACGAGGCTAACCAATCTGGTGCTGTAACTATCAGCAAGCCAGAAAGTAAGATTTTAATACAAACAATTCCAACAAACGAAGAATATATAATGCTGAAAGAGGTTTTAAAATTTACTAATAAATAGAGATTTTTATTTAGTAATTATATCTCACTATATCCAAAAGAATTAAAACATTAAGTAAATAGGTGGCATGTTGCTGCTTATTTATTTGATAAATAAATTAATGTAATGAAAAACCCTCGGTTGAGAAGAACATTAAAATTAGAACTTATATCGATCCACTGATCGGCATTGTGGTTATCATTTTAAGACCATTTATGAGTATGGTTGAAGTTCAATTTAAATTAGAAAAAAGAAAATTTCTTTTCTTTCTAATTTCAGAATGATAGCTTTTTACATTCAATTCTTATATTAGGTTCCACTCTATGACTACAAATATTCTGAACATCTGTAGTGCAAAATTGTATAGAATTCGTATATAGATCTTTTAACATTGCAATATTAATATCTTGTTGTGTATCTGAGTCACTTGGTGTTCTTTTAATTTGTTCTTTCAAAGCTCGTAATTTTTTTAAACTATCCATACATGTTTTACTGATTATATCCGGTTTAGAATTTAGAACTTTAAACAAGATTTGCAAATGACTATCCAAAAGAAAAACTGCTTTTTTATCGTTCGTTTGAGCAAAAACAGGGCTTGTTACAATAAAAGAACATAAAAACAGATTAAGCCAAATTCTTTTTCGCATTATTCGTATCCTTATTATATTATTAATTTCGATATAAGAATTAAAATTGGATATTATAAGATGTTAATTATCCAATTTTTGATATCAATAAATAATTGTTATTTTATATTAACTTAAACCATTTTTTTTATTTTTATACAATTCATTCTATCATTATCCTTTTGTCATACACAGGTTATTCCTCAAGCTTATCCCCCAATATGTGGATAACTTTTATTAACACTCATTGTTTATAAAAAATATAAATGAACAAAAAAAAATTATTGAAAAAAGAATTATATGCTATCTTAACTTGTTATCAAATTTTGATTTGTAGTGGAGTATAAAATGTCTATGAATAATAAAAAAACTGTTCTTTTAGGAATTAAAACCTCATTACTTGGTTCACTGTTTTTGCTTGCTGCATGCACAGGGACAGCAGGAACCCCTGTGCCTCCTGGCACAGAATCAAAAGCAGGATATGGAAGTGCTTGTAAAGCGGGAACTTATTCTTGTAATACGCCTTATCCTGTGCCGTTGGGTTCACCTTGCAGCTGCCCTGGTCTTGGTGCAGCTTCTTATGGCAATGTTCACGCAAAATAATCTATTGGATTTATGAATAATTTACTTCGTTTTATAATCAGAGCACAATAAATTGCCTATGGATTTATTTGGCTCTGAAAATGCTTTTGATAAAAAGCCGTCATCCGTTACAACCTCAGCCAAGGATCATTCCCCCTTAGCTGATGTTCTGCGACCAAAAACACTTGAAGAAGTTATTGGACAAGATCATTTAATAGGAGCAGATGGGATTTTAACGAACATGTTAACCCATCGGTCCTTGTCCAGTTTAATTTTGTGGGGAAATCCTGGAACTGGAAAAACGACAATTGCACGAATCCTAGCCCAAGAAACAAACCTACATTTTATTCAAATTTCTGCTATTTTTTCAGGCGTAAGCGATCTTAAAAAGGCATTCGATGAGGCGTTAAGATTTCGTAATCACTCAGGGCGCAGCACTTTATTATTCGTCGATGAAATTCATCGTTTTAATCGGGCTCAACAGGATGGTTTTTTACCCGTTGTCGAAGATGGCAGCATTATCTTGATTGGCGCAACTACTGAAAATCCATCATTTACACTTAATAGTGCGCTTTTATCAAGATGTCAGGTTCTCGTTTTAAAGCGTTTAAATGAAATTGCATTAAACCTATTATTGACACGGGCAGAACAACAATTACACCAAACACTTCCATTGTCTGAAAATGCACGTACAGATTTGATCTCTATGGCTGATGGTGATGGACGATATTTATTAAATATGGTTGAACAAATTACTTTACACGCCACGAATTCCATTTTAGATAGTAAAGACCTGACACGCATTTTAAGCCGCAGAGCCAGTTTATATGACCGCAATCGTGATGGGCATTACAATTTAATTTCAGCATTGCATAAGTCTTTACGAGGTTCTGATCCTGACGCTGCTTTATATTGGTTTGCACGTATGCTTGAAGGCGGTGAAGACCCAAGATACATTGCCCGCCGATTAACCCGTTTTGCAGCTGAAGATGTTGGCCTGGCATCACCAAACGCGTTGACCCTTGCAATTGCTGCATGGGAAACTTATGAACGGCTTGGATCACCAGAAGGAGAGGTTGCTTTGGCTGAACTTGTTGTATACTTAGCCACAGCACCAAAATCCAATGCCGTATACAAGGCTTATAATGAGGCAAGAGCAGTTGCAAAAAAAACAGGGAGTTTCATGCCGCCAGCACATATCCTAAATGCTCCGACAGCAATGATGAAAGATCTGGGGTATGGCAAAGGATATGAATACGATCATAACACAGAGGAAGGTTTTTCTGGTCAAAATTACTTTCCCGACGAAATGCAAACTCAACGATTTTACACACCGACCAATCGTGGCGTAGAAGAAACTATTGCCCAACGACTATCCCATTGGAATCAACTAAGAAAAAAGCGTTCTGTATGAAAATTTTACATATTTCAATTTTAAAAGAAGACGGCGATGTTAGACTGGATCGTTGGATTAAACGACAAAATCCTAATATTACCCAAGGCATAATCCAAAAATTGTGTCGTACAGGACAAATTCGTGTCGATGGGAAAAGAGTTCAAGCCGCAACACACTTAAAGGAAGGTGAGATTGTTCGCTTCCCTATGGTAGAGATCGACCATGAGAAAGCAAAGCAACCTCAACAAATTGATCCTAAACTAGCCAAACAATTAAAAGAATGGATCATTTATCAAGATGATGATTTATTCGTTATTAATAAACCCTCTGGTATTGCAGTACAAGGGGGCAGTAATGTCACAAATCACATTGATGGGATATTAGAAGCCTTACAATTTGATAGTAAATATCGTCCATCATTAGTGCATCGTCTTGATAAAGACACATCTGGATTATTATTAATTGCACGTCATCCTGCTGCTGCGGCCAAACTTGCTGCTGCGTTCAGAAGCAGAGATATGAAAAAAATCTATTGGGCGATTACGACCCGTCGTCCATCCCCCCTGAGCGGACGGATCGATTTACCATTGTTGAAAGTCGAATATCAGAATGGCTCTCATATCGAGGCAGCTGATGCTAAGAATAAAGAGGCTCAACGTGCGATCACAGAATATGAAGTCAAAGATTTTGCGGCCAGAAAACTTGCTTTGGTTGAATTATATCCTTTAACAGGACGTATGCATCAGCTTCGCGTCCATTGTGCTGAAATGAAGGCGCCTATCTTAGGTGACAAAAAATATAACAAAGAAATGCCTTATATGGATGGTTTTTCCCAAAAACTACATCTTCATGCTCGTCAACTTGATATGCCTCATCCATCAGGAGGACGGTTACTGGTAGAGGCCCCTTTGCCTCAACATATGAAAGAAACTTTTGAACATCTAGGTTTTGTTGTTCCAAGTGAAAAATCGGCGGTACGGACTAAAAAATGAGTAAAAAAAAGGTTATTCTAGGTAGTTTTGGTGTGTTAGCTTGCCTTGTTGGGGGAAGTCTATTTGCTGTAAATCATTTTGTTGATCGTAAGATGATTTTAGATCAGCTTTACAGTAATATAGAAAAACAAACAGGCCGAAAGTTAGCACTACAAAACCTAGATATCCATTTTTTTCCTTGGCCTGAAATTCATGCTTCTAATATTACGTTATCAAATATGCCTGGGGGTAAAAACCCTCATTTTATCACAGCAGAAAATCTCGAAGCAGATTTGAATTTATGGTCATTATGGCAAAGAACGATCCATTTCAAATCAATTAAACTATCCAACGTCCAAATCCATTTAGAGCGTAATGCTCAAGGTCAAAAGAATTGGGATCTTCAACCCAACGAAACAATAAAAAAAACAAATCAACCTACGGCACAACACGTCACTCACCGTAAATGGGGGTGGCAATTTAATAATGTTAAACTAGAGAATGTGGAATGTTGGTATGATGATGCGCTTAATAAAAAAAATGCGCATCTATTCTTCGAACAAGCTGAATTAAATCAACTTGAAACAGATAAAGTTAGGTTTAATATCAACGGTTCTCATCATCGTGCAAAATTCACAATTGCAGGTCGGATTAGCCATTTAACTGAATTACTTGAAAATGATGACACGATCACACCCCCTGCTAAATTCCAAGTCAACTTAACCGAATATGTTCGTAATCAGAATATTGGAAATTTACGTATTAGCGGAACTTTAAAAAGCCTCGTTAAAGCCAAAGGGTACGATATTATTGTTCGTGGAACGATTTTGAATCTTAATGATTTAAACCATCTTTTCCCTCATGCGCATCTTCCTTCGATTGAGAATATTACATTAAACACTTCGTTTAGAGACATCTCGAATGCGAATGATCCTCAAGGTAAACCCCAAATTGATCTTTTACAGCTTCACACGGGTAAGGTTAATGCGGCAATTTTTCCTGATGATTTTCAGTTAATTAGTACAGAGATCGTTGCGAATGATTTGAACGCCGATGTAAATACCCAGATTGTTGGGCAATTATATGGAAAAATGTTTCGCTGGTCTGGAAATATTGGCCAATTAAAAACTCTACAAGATAATATCTTGTTTAAAACAGATGGAAATCTTCCTATTTCCGGAAAATTATCTTCAGCTAATTACAATCTAAAACTAGACGGTACAATAGGGGGAAAAGATCCTTCTTTGTCTACCGAATTGAGCTTATTAAACTATAATAAATATTTTAATAATTTCGGAAATCTGAATGCTCAAAATATTCTATATTCTGGGAAGTTAATTGCTTCTTTCCCTTTAACTTTGGCGTCTCTTGAAAATATTAACAAAAATTTTATACTTAATAATATTATTATAAACGGTAAATTATTCAGTAATAATATAAAAATAGATCAAAATAATTTTAATAATTTTTCAAGTAATTTAGACTGGAAAAATAGAGAACTTTCTCTTACTCAATTACAATTAGCAAATAAGCAAAGCAATTTTAAAGGGGACGTTCATTATTCCCTAAAACAAGCAACGCCAGAGTTAGATGTTAGAATAGTTTCTTCATCCTTTCCAATGAAATGGATAGAAGATTATTTTTCCGTTGCGAATATTTATACAGGGCAAATAACAGTCTTAGGAAGTTTAACAGCCACAGGTAATAATTGGCAGGAATGGCAAAAAACACTCACTGGGAAAATTGGTTTATTTGGAACTGACGGTATATTAGAAGCAGAAGGGCTTAAACATTATATTGGTCAAGCTGCGGCAACATTGCCATTAAAAAAGTCTTTATCAACGCAATGTATCGCCTTAAGAACTCAAATTAATCCAAATGATTTATTTTTTGATACCATAACAGTACAAACTAATCAGTTTGCACTTAATGGACAGGGGACTTTTGATATCCCTGAACAAAAAATGAACCTTCATTTCATTCCCGATATAAGGTTAGGAGCAATCAGTGCCTCTGCACCGATACGCATTGGTGGAACATTATCAAAACCTTATACGACTTTTGATATGAATAAAAAGAGAGTTTTCTCTTTGAACATCAATGCTCTTAATCAATCACAACCAGCAACCAATTATTGTCAAGGTGCTATTGAGAAGGCCAAAAACCCTTTGGGTGTTTTGCAAAAGAAATAATAAAAAAAGGATCGTAAAGAATTATGGCTGCGGTTTCAAAACTACGTCGCTTTTGGAAGTCTGTGAATATTACTCATAATGATAAAGGCTATCAAATCTTGTTGGATGAGCGTCCTGTAAAGCTCCCTCAGAAAACAGAGCTCTACGTCCAAAGCCCTTTGTTAGCAGAGAAAATAGCTGACGAGTGGAAAAATATTAGCAGTCAAAAAGAAGATTATTTTTCTTTTAATGATCTGCCTATGACACAAATTACAGCAACAATGATCGAAAAAATATCACCTACACATGATATTTACATTGATGCTTTACTTCCTTATTTGAACGGTGATCTATTGTGTTATTTTGCTGACCAACCTAAAAAATTAGTTATCCAACAACAAGAAAAGTGGATTCCACTAATTCATTGGATTGAAAAAACTTTTCAAACAAAGCTCAAAACGACCCAAGGCATTATGCCTATTGTTCAAGAACCAAAAGTAACAAACTTATTCAAAAGTTACTTATCCAATTTAGATTCAGTAGAATTGACTTATTTTGCAATTATTGTTCCTTTGCTAGGAAGTATGATTTTAAGCATTGCTCTTAAAAATGAAAGAATTACAGTTCAAGAAGCATTCAATTTGGCTTATTTAGATGAAATCATTCAAGCAGAAATATGGGGGCATGACACAGAACAACAAGCAAAACTGGATAAGATTCAAATAGATATTCAGGATGCATATAATTTTTATTGTTTTGCTCATAACGTATAATAAAAATATTTAACTAAGTTTGTTTTTTTTATATAATAATTGTATTTCCGATATTTTGGAAAAAAATTAAAAAAGAAAAGAAACAAAATGTTATCAAATAATACTCAACAATATGAATCTGAACTGCAACAAGCTAATCAAAAAATGAGAAATCATATATTATTTAGCAGTATTAAAACAATTGAAGATCTTCGCTATTTTATGAAATATCATGTTTTTGCCGTTTGGGATTTTATGAGCCTAGCAAAACGACTTCAACAAGAATTCACTTGCACCACGCTTCCTTGGACACCAAGACATAATAACAAGGCAGCAAGAGCAATGAATGACATTATTCTTGGCGAAGAAACTGATGTTAATCTTGACGGATCACATGCATCTCATTATGAAATGTATTTAAATGCCATGGAAGATGTCAACAGCGACCCACTACCAATTCAAACCATGGTCAACGAATTCGAGCATAACACCAATATCGAATTCAAAGCGATTGTGAATAAACAAAATATTCCAACTTATGTTAAAGATTTTGTCATTCATAATCTCGATACAGCAATCAATGGCAGCCTGCACGAAGTATTAGGTTCTTTTTTCTATGGTAGGGAAGATGCTATCCCAGAAATGTTTAGTAATCTTTTAAAAGAATGGGGATTAAAAGAATCCGACTATCCTAAATTTGTTTATTATTTGGTTAGACATATTGAGCTTGATGGTGATTCACATGGTCCAGCCGTTCACAGTATCATCTCAAATTTAAAAGACAGTCCCGATAAATATATTGCTTTACTAAAAAGTGCCATCGCAGCGGTAGAGCATAGAATTAAATTATGGGATGGAATCCACAGAGATATCAGTTCAGGTATTTCTAAGAACTAACAAGATCTTATTCAAAGAGCTAGTAAAATTATAAATCTTACTAGCTTTATACTATTTTATTCGGGCAATAAAATACTTGTCATTGCTTGGCAAGCAATCCCTTCTTCACGCCCTGTAAAGCCTAGTTTTTCTGTTGTTGTTGCTTTAACAGAAACACGAGCAACATCAATTTGCAAGAGTCCTGCAATTTTCTTACGCATCTGTTCAATATGAGGTCGCATCTTTGGTCGCTCACAGATCAATGTCAGGTCAATATTAATGATCTTGCCACCGCGTTGACGAACCCGTTCCACTGCATGGATCAAGAATTGCTTACTATCTGCGTTTTTCCATTGATTATCAGAAGGCGGAAAATGCGCACCAATATCACCTTCAGCTAATGCGCCATAAATCGCATCACATAAAGCATGCAGCCCAACATCTGCATCTGAATGACCTGCTAATCCCAATTCATGCGGCACTTCAATACCACATAAATAGAGAGGACGATCTTTTTCAAAGGCATGAACATCGAACCCAGAACCTATTCTAGGCAGCATCATATTGCTCATTAAACATTCCAATCTTTTTAAATCTTCTTGATAGGTAAGCTTGATATTATTCTCATCCCCTTGAACCAAAGCAACTTTTAAACCAACATCTTCAAATAAAGCAGCATCATCGGTTGCACTTGAACCAGCAGCTTTTCTATGAACCTCTAAAAATGGTTTAAAATGAAATCCTTGAGGCGTTTGTGCTCTGAATAAACCGTCTCTAGAAACTGTTTCTTCAATAATATTATCTTTATTACGCTTCAGCGTTTCCGCAACAGGAATAGCAGGAATAGCCGCTGGATAGTCTTCTAATGCGTCAACAACGCGATGGATAATTTCAGCAGAGATATTCGGTCTTGCACCATCATGAACCAAAACAATATCAGGCTGTTGATCTTCTGGTAAAGAGGATAATGCTTCTAATCCTGCTCTGACGCTATCTTGGCGCTCTTTACCACCATGTATAGGCGACAGTATTTTTTTACTGTCCAAAGGAAGTAAAATAGAATTTAATGTATCAGGATCACCAACAGGTTGAATATAGTCTACATGCGGCAAGAATGCTTTAACAGCGTGATAAATCACAGGATGCCCCAATAATTGTATATATTGTTTTGGAACAACTCCATCTTTACTGAAACGTTTTCCGACACCAGCAGCAGGGATAATAAGAGCAATACGCATAATTATTTAAAAATCCAACTTATTGAGGGTTTCATTAAATGTTATTATTTAATAATACGCTTTTATTCAAGATTGAATAATAAAAGCTTTATGATAATGTTGCTGAAAAATTGTGAAGAAAGCAAAAGAACGTGACCATTTTATCTGATACTATTCCAACATTAAAGCCAATTTATCTTGATAAAGATAAAGTTATCGATGTACCTATTATTCTTGCCCCAATGGCTGGGGTAACGGATTATCCTTTTCGAAAATTGGTCAAAGAATTTGGGGCAGGGCTGGTTGTATCTGAAATGATCGCCTCTTGGGCAATGATTCGAGAAAATAAAACTACGTTACAAATGGCTGAACCACTTACCGAAGGACTCAATTCAACCCAACTGGCAGGGTCTGATCCAGTTGCGATGGCAGAAGCCGCTAGAATAGCCGTTGGGCATGGAGCCAATGTGATCGATATCAATTTTGGTTGCCCAGTTAAAAAAGTTGCAGTTGGTCAACAAGCGGGTTCTGCATTAATGCAAGATGAAGAAAAAGCCGCTACAATTCTGGAAGCTGTCGTTAAAGCCGTTAATGTTCCTGTAACGTTAAAAATGCGTATGGGATGGGATCAATATTCATTAAATGCACCGGATCTTGCAAAGACTGCTGAGAACTGTGGAATTAAGATGGTGACCATTCATGGTCGCACTCGTCAACAACTTTATCGTGGATCAGCGGATTGGGCATTTATTCGTCAAGTTAAAGATGCTGTTTCTATTCCCGTCATTGTTAATGGGGATATTATTGATATTGAAACCGCAACCACAGCTTTACAGCTCTCTGGTGCTGATGGATTAATGGTGGGCAGGGGATGTTATGGAAAGCCTTGGTTCCTCGCACAATTAAAGCATTATTTTACACATCATACTCTTTTAGACGATCCACCATTAATTGAACAAAAAGAGATTTTATTAAAACACTATCAAAGTATGTTGGATTACTATGGTGAGCGTTCTGGAATCAGATTATCTCGTAAGCATATTTCTTGGTATTCAGCCGGATTACATGGTTCTGCAGGATTCAGAGCCTCTATTAATCAAATGGATAATGCTGCTGATGTCATCGCTGCTATTAAAAGTTTTTATGACCAAAATATTCAACATCAGCAAGAATCATTGCTGCAATAAAAAAAATTAAAAGTTTACAGATATAAAATCAAGGTTTCGAAATTAATTTGTTATGAAAATAAAATGACCAATAAATAACACAACAGATCATTATTGATTAAGGGTATGAGGTAATGATGATATCTGAAAAAATCAGAGTTTCACTAAGAAATGAAATAACTAATTTTCATTTATGTGCAGATCTAAATTCTATTGAACAAAAATTGAATAGCTATATAAAAAGGCTTATACCCAAAATTAATAGTCAAGACTTAAATAATTGGCGAGTTTTAATTTTAATTGTGATTCGTAATACAGATGCGATTGGTATCTTCAAACGATCAAGACGATACCCGTCAGATCATACGTATGAAATGTCTATTTCTATTCCAATCCCAGACGAACAACAGGCATCCTATGGTTCTCACAAAGCTAGTATAGGCTTTTTTAACGCCTTAAATGATAAATTCTATATTTTAGAACCTAATTTTAAGGATTATTATCGTTTAGACTAATATACGACAGAATCTGCAAAGAGAGCTATTAATCTACTGCTTGTAAAATGAGTTACATGTGGTGGAAAGAAAATCAAACTACAAGAATAATTATGAATAACTTGGCATCTAATCAAAATGAATATAGAATATCATCCTAAAAATTTAAATGGCTATGACATTATCGAATCTTTGCCGACACCTTTGATTGTCATAGATGATTCATTTAATATCGTTTATATTAATGGTGCCACCGAAGATTTTTTGATGGTATCTAAGAAAAATATTCAACAAAGCTCTTTATACTCTTTCTTTCCCAATGCACATGCTGTTTCAGAACTGATTAAAAAAGTTCAATCGAAAAAAAGAGGGATTGTTGAGTATGAAGTAGAAATTTTCACATATAACCAAGCCATCAAAGAAATAACGTTATATATTGCACCATTTATAAAAAATAAAAAATTTATCACATTAACAATTCATGATTACTCTATTGTAAAAACCATAGAGGAAAAAGCTAGTTTTCATAAAGTATCAAGAAGCGTCGCCAATATGGCTGCCTTGCTGGCGCATGAAATAAAAAACCCATTATCTGGAATCAAAGGAGCAGCACAGTTACTTGAAAAATCTTTATATATAGAGGATCAAGAGCTCACAACATTGATTTGTGACGAAGTTGAAAGAATTAAAAATCTAGTTGACCGCACGGCAATTTTTTACAATCAAAAACTTCAGATCAGCGATGTAAATATTTATTCTGTATTGGCTCATGTCAAGAAAATTGCCGAAAATGGATTTGCATCTTTTGTTCAAATTAAGACTATATACGATCCATCCTTACCATTAATTAAAGCAGACAAAGATCTATTGATCCAAGTCTTTATTAACCTTATTAAAAACGCGGCACAAGCTATAGGTAACAACCGTACAGATGGTGAAATTACTTTGATTATTGGATATGAACCTAATCTTATTATGAATATCGTAAAAACGAAGAAAAGAGTCACATCACCGTTGATGATCGTTATTCGAGATAATGGGCCTGGTATTCCTGAATCCATTAAACATCGTTTATTTGAGCCATTCGTCAGCGGTAGGCCAAATGGAACAGGACTTGGATTGGCTCTGTGTGGTAAAATTATCAACGACCATGGTGGTATTATTGATATTCATAGCCAAAAAGGAAAAACTGATATAAAAATATATCTTCCTCTTACTAGCTGTTAATCCTTGGATATTATTTATTAATGCTGCACAACACCCCAACAATTTTAGTTGCTGATGACGATCGTTCTATTCGTACCGTATTAAAACAAGCGTTAATACGTGCAAAATATCATGTTGAAATAACAGATAATGCAACCGAATTATGGAAATGGATCTGCGCTGGAAAAGGGGACGTTGTGATTACTGACGTGTCAATGCCTGACAAAAATATCTTCGAGATTATTCCTAAAATTAAAGAAACTAAGCCCAACCTTCCTATTATTGTTATTAGTGCCTTATCCACTTTGTCAACGGCCCTTCAAGCTGAACAAGAGGAAGTGTTTGACTATTTACCTAAACCTTTTGATTTAGATAAATTATTAAATACAGTGCAACATGCTTTGAACCATGTAAAAAACAATATAAAAAATCATGAACTAGAAGAAAAACTTCCTTTAGTTGGAAAATCAATCGCGATGCAAAATATTTATCGCATGATTGCTAGACTAATTAATTCAAACTTGAGTGTCATTCTTTCAGGTGAGAGCGGTACAGGAAAAGAATCTGTTGCGAAAACTTTACATCACTACGGCAATAGGCGTAATTTCCCATTCATCACTTTGAATATGTCCGCAATGAGCGTGGCTGAAATTGAAAACAAATTATTTGGACACGAAGAAAAAGGACAATGGCAGCCAGGATATTTGGAACAAGACAACAAAGGTACTATATTTATTGATGAAATCAATGAGATGCCTTTGGATATTCAAACGCGTTTATTGAATATCTTAGAAAATAATACGGATACTATGCATTCTATACAAAATAAATCGATGCGTATTATTGCTGCAACGCGTCTTAATTTATTCGAATTAGTACAAAAACAACAATTTAGAGAAGAATTATATCATCGTTTAAATGTTATCTCTGTGCACATCCCTCCTTTAAAAGAGAGAACAGAAGATATTCCTTTGTTAATAGAACATTTCCTTCATGAAAATTCGAGTTCTACAACATTATCAGAACAAGCAATTGCACTTTTAAAAGATTATCATTGGCCAGGCAATGTCCGTGAATTACAAAATCTAATTCTAAGATTAGTGACTTTTTATCCCAATCAAATTGTCCAAGAAGATCTTATTTTACCAAATCTGGAAAAGAAACCTTATCAACATCAAGAAATTGGTTGCTTGCCTTTATCAGCTTTAATAAAGAATCATATTCGTCGATATTTTTCTGAGAACAAAGGGTTACCAATTAATAAATTATATGCTCAAATGCTAGCAGAGGTTGAAAAACCATTAATAGAGCAAACTTTGATAGAAACAGAAAGTAATCAAATTAAGGCGGCTGCTATCTTAGGGATCAACAGAAATACATTGCGAAAAAAAATAAAAGATTTCAATATTATTCATAAATAGAAACAAAAGGTTGAATGTGTCAAAAAAAACTAATTATGCGTCGGTTTTACGCATTATTGAAAAACTTTCCGGTCGAAAAGCAACAATTATTTTAGTTGCCTTGGCTTTGCTTTTTGGCATAGTTACATTTGTTATCTTGTCAGGCGGTATTGTCACTTCACATAAACATCATATACAACTTATTATCACCCTATTAAATCTATCTGTTCTGTTATTACTAGTGACCGCTTTATTTATACGCATCATGCGTTTAATAGTCGAGCGCCGCAAGGGCATGGCAGGGTCTAAGATTCATGTGAAGTTGGTTGTTCTATTTGGCATTATTTCTATTATTCCCACGATCTTAGTCGGTGTTTTTGCAACTATTTTGTTTCATTATGGCATTCAAATCTGGTTTAGTAATCGTGTCAGCACTGCCTTAAATGAGGCTCTACAAGCTTCAAGAGGATATTTGCAAGAACATAATGCAAACATCCGCACAGAGGCTTTTTCTTTGGCAAATTATATTCAAGGAATGCAAAATAACCTCGCCCAAGAAGGTCAAAACCTGTTTGAGGACAGCAACGTTTTGGATCAAATCCTCGATTCACAAGCGACCTTGAGGGGATTGAACGCTGCAATTGTTTATAATCCTGCAACTCAAAAAATTGTCGCTTCGGGTGGATTATTAAACAATGTATCTTATATCAAAAACCTACCTCGTACAACCACCAGCTTTATGTCGCATAATGATGTTGCCATCCTTGATTCATCAGATAAGGAAACAGTAAGGGCGGCGATTTCCATAAGCGACACACCATCTTTAATGTTATTAATCATCAGACCTGTTGACCCAACCATTTTGAATCATATGTATAAAACGGAAAAAGTTGTCAACCAATACAACGTCTTAAATTCCAAACAATCACAAATACAAATTATGTTTGTTATTATTTTTGGATTGGTTGCATTGTTGGTTTTAGCTGCTGCGGTATTACTAGGATTATATTTAGCCAATCAAATTGCGCGCCCTGTGGGATTATTAACCCTTGCAGCGAAAAAAGTTAGTGAAGGTGATCTGAATGTCAGTGTTCCTGAACGTGACAAAGATGATGAACTTACCGATCTATCACGCACATTTAACAAGATGACTAACCAATTATCTGTTCAACGTACAGAACTTATTGAGGCCAACAAGCAAATTGATGATCGCAGACGTTTTACCGAGGCTGTATTATTTGGCGTGTCTAGTGGTGTGATTGGTCTGGATAAACAAATGACTATTGAATTACCGAATCGATCAGCAAATCAACTATTAAATGCTGATTTATTCAACCATATCGGTCAAAAAATTACAGATATTGTTCCAGAGTTTACAGAATTTTTGCTTAAGAATGCCGACAGAGCACAGCAATCCAAACAAGAAGAAATACAAATTCAAACGCCATCTGGTAGTCGAGTTTTATTAGTACAAATCGGTCCTGAAATCGGAGGGTCAGAGATTGAAGGATTTGTTATTACATTTGATGATATTACAGAATTACAATCAGCCCAAAGAAAAGCAGCTTGGGCAGATATTGCCAGAAGAATTGCCCATGAAATTAAAAACCCTCTGACACCTATACAATTAGCAGCAGAGCGTTTAAAAAGACGCTTTCTCAAAGAAATTCAATCTGATAGTCAAATATTTAGTCAATGTATCGACACAATTGTTCGCCATGTTGGCGATATTGGCAGGATGGTTGATGAATTTTCGTCTTTTGCACGAATGCCACAACCTGTCATGAGCAAGAATAATCTATCAACTATTGTGAGAGATACGTTAATATTGCAGCAAAATGCACATTCGGAAATCAAATATCATATCGAACTACCAAATCAAGGACCTTATTTGGATTGCGATCAAAGATTAATCGGACAAGCATTAACGAACTTGTTTCAAAATGCCGCAGATGCTATTAGTATGTTAAATAAATGTGATAATATTGAAACAGCTATTGCAGGAAACATATGGGTTCAGGTAAAAGAGACTGAAAAAGAGATATGCATATTTGTAACAGA
The DNA here is from genome assembly GCF_947179105.1 of Commensalibacter communis. Classification (NCBI taxonomy): domain Bacteria; kingdom Pseudomonadati; phylum Pseudomonadota; class Alphaproteobacteria; order Acetobacterales; family Acetobacteraceae; genus Commensalibacter; species Commensalibacter communis. Next base: position 812,414 of record NZ_CAMXCK010000001.1, on the reverse strand, counting down.
TGACGGGATTGGTTTGCCACGAGAAGATAGATTACGTTTGACAGAACCTTATGTCACCCATAAACCTAAGGGAACAGGATTAGGTCTTGCTATTGTAAAGAAAATTATGGAAGATCATAAAGGAACCTTACAACTAAGAGACCGTGCCGAAGGAAAAGGTACAACATCAATTTTGGCTTTTCAAAGATGAGGATAATATGGCGCATGAAATTCTAATCGTTGATGATGAACCTGATATCAGGTTGCTTATCGAAGGAATTTTACAAGATGAAGGATACTCAACACGTCTTGCAGGGGATGCTGATGCTGCAATAAGTGCTTTTCATGCACGAAGACCGTCTTTAGTCATTTTGGATATTTGGTTACAAGGTTCCAGAATGGATGGTTTAGAGATTCTTAAATTAATCCAAAATGAGAAACCCGCCGTCCCAACGATCATGATCTCAGGTCACGGAACAATTGAAACTGCAGTTTCTGCACTACAATTTGGTGCGTATGATTTTATTGAAAAGCCATTCACATCAGATCATTTACTTGTCGTTGTGCGTCGGGCATTAGAGAGTGCAAGACTTGCACAAGAAAATGCTGAATTACGAGTTCGCAGTGGCGTTGCAATGCAACTGGATGGACAAAGCCAAGCTATTAGCGTTCTCAAAAGCCAAATTGATAAAGTAGCCCCAACAGGTTCAAGAGTTCTGATTACTGGTGCACCAGGCACGGGTAAAGAAATTGCAGCACGATCCATTCATAATTTATCTAAACGTGCATATGGTCCTTTTCTTGTTTTAAATTGTGCGACTTTGTCTCCCAACCGCTTCGAAGAAGAGCTGTTTGGTATTGAGGGAACACCTGATGGTACGCAACAACGTAGAACAGGTGTTTTGGAAAGAGCGCATGGCGGTACACTAGTACTGGATGAAGTGGCAGATATGCCTCTTGAAACTCAAGGGAAAATCGTCAGAGCCTTGCAAGACCAAACATTCCAACGTGTTGGTGGGTCAGCAAGAGTTAAAGTCGATGTAAGGGTCATCGCAACCACAAACAGAGATCTAAACGTTGAAATTGGAGCTGGTAATTTTAGAGAAGATTTATATTACCGCCTCGCAGTTGTTCCTTTGAAACTGCCAAGTTTAAAAGATAGACGCGAAGACATTCCTGAACTTGCAAAGTTATTTTTACAAAATTGTGCAGAATTGACAGGTCTTCCCCAAATTGACTTATCAGCCGACGCTTTGACAACATTACAAACTTATGAATGGCCCGGTAACGTTCGCGAATTACGCAATTTAATGGAACGGCTATTAATTATGATGCCCGGTAATGTAAACGAAGCTATACGCACAGATATGCTACCTAATAATATTGGGCAAAATGCCCCCAGCCTATTAAAAATTGATACACAAACCGACATTATCAGCCTTCCTTTAAGAGAGGCTAGAGACTTATTTGAAACGCAATATTTACAAGCACAACTCATGCGATTTGGTGGGAATATCAGTCGTACTGCGGGGTTTGTTGGTATGGAACGAAGCGCCCTACATCGTAAGCTGAAACAACTTGGGGTAACCTCTTCAGAGGAAAAAAATAATAATACTAACATGAATAATAATAACAATTAATTTATAGGGTCGAACTGTGTCAAAAGATAATTATCAAAATATTCAAGATGTTTTTTTAAATCAGTTAAGAAAATCTAAAGTGTCCGTGACTGTTTTCTTGGTCAATGGGGTTAAATTACAAGGGATAGTATCAGGATTTGATAATTTCTCTATTCTACTAAGAAGAGATAGCCACGCTCAACTGGTATATAAACATGCAGTCAGCACCATTATGCCTGCAACCCCTATACAACTCCCTTTTAACACCCCAGAAGAAAAATAGAAAGAAATTACTGAATGACAAATTCTGATTCAACTCATCAAAATGCTCGCGCAGCAGTTATTGTTCCTTGGGATGTTTCAAATCGTCAATCAAGTAATCGAAATTCTCAATCTAGACTTGAAGAGGCAATCGGTTTGGCTTCTTCTATTCGTTTAGAGATTTCGCATACTGAAATTATAAATCTACGCTCTTATCGTTCTGCAACGTTGATAGGGCAGGGGCATATAGAACAACTCAAAGATTCTATTATATCTAATGATATTGAAATTGCTATTTTTGATACTAGATTAAGCCCAATCCAACAACGTAACTTAGAAAAAGCGTTAGACTGCAAAGTCATCGATCGTACAGCTTTAATTCTTGATATATTCGGTGAACGTGCTCAAACGAAAGAGGGGACATTACAAGTCGAACTAGCTCATCTACAATATCAGCGAAGTCGTCTAGTAAGGTCATGGACACATTTAGAACGTCAACGTGGTGGCTTTGGTTTTATGGGTGGACCAGGCGAGACGCAGATCGAAGCAGATAGACGACTTATCGATGAAAGAATTATTCGCCTAAAAAAAGATTTAGAGCAAGTTCGACGTACCCGAGGGTTGCATCGTAAATCAAGACAAAAAGTACCCTTTCCAATTGTAGCGCTAATTGGATATACGAACGCTGGAAAGTCAACTTTATTTAACAATTTAACCGGGGCTGATGTCCATGCTCAGGATCAGTTATTTGCAACACTCGATCCCACCATGAGAAAGCTGCAGCTTCCTTCTGGTAAAACAATTATTTTATCAGATACCGTTGGTTTCATTAGTGACCTGCCAACAGAATTAATTGCTGCTTTTAGAGCAACGCTTGAAGAAACTGCGGAAGCTGATATTATTTTGCATGTCAGAGATATTTCACATCCTGAAACAACAGAACAACGCCAAGATGTGTTTTCTGTTTTAGATACGATGGTCAAGGATCAAATTTTAGAAGCTGATTGGCGCAAAAATACTATTGAAGTTTTAAATAAAGTTGACTTGACCGATATTAATACAATAGTTGATAAGCCTTCTGACTATATTGGCATTTCAGCATTAACAGGCAAAAATCTGCCTGCTTTGATCCAACTGATTGATAATCGGCTAGCTAAATTGATGGAAAAAGTAAATTATACAATTTCAATTAAAGACGGTGCTGCATTATCATGGCTTTATAATCATGGTGAGATTTTAGAGCGTAATGATGATGAAAACACCATTACTTTGTTTGTCAGATTATCCCCAGCAAACAAAGCACGTTTTGAACAAATATACTCTTATTAATAATGTAATTTAGCCTCAAAAATTCGATGAACTTTGCAAGGCTCTGGCACAATACGTTCAATTAAATTACGCATTCCTTTATTATCTTCTAAAATCCATCCTAATTCGATCATTTTATAAGATAATAATTCACCACGATTGAATAACTCATCAATTACAAGTGATGGCATCAAAGCACCCATAGCCGTATCACGAATTGAGTGACTGATACCTAACAATATTACGCGCGCAGACTGAATTTGATGGCGTAACACTTTGTAACCAATTTTTGCCCAACCTAATAGTGAAGGGGTCGGACCGATATTTTTTGACAAATCGTAAATATTAGGAATAACCAAAGCAACGGCAACAGGCATCTTATTTTGCTCAACCAATACATAGTTTTCAGGTCGTAGCATAGATTTCAAATCTCTGATTAAAATCGACATTTCTGTTGGAGTTAGAGGTACAAATCCCCAAGTATTGTTCCATGCATCATTATAAAGTTGACGCAGAATTTCACCATCTCGCGAGATTTCTTTCATATTTAATTTACGAGTCGTAATATTGCCTAGACGACTAGAACCCATTTTTAATCCTGAAGGGATTTTATGTGCTTTTCGAGCTTTTTCACCCATAATCATCTGATAAGAAACTAAATCCATCACTTTTGATAGACCAGAAGATTCAATATGTTTTCCCAAGTATTCTGGATGCCATGGCATTGCAATCATCGGAGGATCTTTTTGCCCTTTGACCATTGTCCCTGCTTCTGAATTAACATTCAAAGTATAAGGCCCTCTGATTTTTTCCATCCCATGTTTTCTAAGCCATTGGCTAGCAGCATTAATTAATTGTTGCACCACTTCTACGTCATCAATTGCATCTAAAGCACCAAATAAACCGATTGGCTCTTTCCACTGACGCAAAGCATTAGGATCTACTTGTGCGGAAATACGTCCAACTGGCTTATTGTCTTTATATGCAAGAAAATATTGTGCTGTGCCATATCTGAAAAAGGCTGATTTTTTTGGGTGTAATAAACTGGTTTCTTCAAAATCCAAAGGTGGAATATAATCTGGAAAATGGCTATATATTAAACGTGGTAAACGAATAAAAATGTCCAGTTGTTTTGCATTACGTACAGGAAAAACTTCAATATTATTCGATTCAACGGAAATTACAGACATCAGAAAACCATTATTTTAATTAAGTCAAAAATGAATTTTATATTTTTTAAATTTGAAAAAAGGAAAATTATAAAATTACTCGTTACATGTTATATAAAGGTTTTTTATTCTTATAGATATAATTTTATAAAAAAAAATTAAAAACCATAAATTAAAGGAAACTCTATTGCCTCAATCATCAGATTCAATTCTAATAACAGGTGCAACAAGTGGTATTGGTCAAGCGCTCGCGCTTTTTTACGCCAAACCGGGAACTAAACTTTTTTTATGGGGGCGTTCTGATACAAAATTACAAGAAACTGCACAACGATGTAAAGATAAAGGAGCTATTGTTCTTACTTACCCGATTGACTTAACGAATCCTATTTCCGCGGTAACAATGCTCCACGAAATAATACAAAAATTCACCATTAATATGGCTATCCTCGCCGCAGGGTCAGGTGATATTAAAGCAGAACAAGATATATTAGAATCTCAAAAAACACTCTATGATTTAGCTCAGCTTAACTATGTTACCCCAAGTTTAATGGGAAATTTGTTAGCTCAATATATGATACAAAAGGACATCAAGGGTAAAATCATATTTATAAGCTCTGTCGCTGGTTTTCACTCTTTACCTTTCGCAACTGCTTATAGCAGCTCTAAAGCAGGATTAACTCGATTCAGCGATTCTTTGAGGCTTGCCGTAAAAAAGTGGAAAATCCAAGTTACGTTGGTTGTTCCAGGATTTATTGATACTCCAATGAGCCAACGTCTTGAATGTGATAAACCATTTTTAATGCCTCTTGATAAAGCTGTTCAGCAAATAACCGAGGCTATTTCCGAAGGTAAAAAAGAATTAATTCTCCCAAAAGTTTTCAAACTCTTAAAATGGATCGATCTAATAGCACCAAGTTTTCTAAGGGATTTTATTTTATCTCGGATCAAAGTCAAACAAGATTAATCATCAAGCGTTAATGGAGGTCCGGGAGGGAATTGAACCCCCGTAAACGGATTTGCAATCCGCTGCATGAGCCACTCTGCCACCGGACCATGAACGCTTGATAACAGCATATATCATCTACTATACTAAAAAGGTCAAGTAAAAAATGTATGAAACTTTACTTTTCATTCATAAGGGTTTCATGGTATTTAAACACAGCACGTTATTAAAGATTTTAGGAAACAATGAATCACTCTCATTTTGATTTTGCTCAAGCACGACAGAATATGGTTGAAAATCAACTTCGTCCTGCTGAGGTAAACCATACACAACTTACCGAAATTATGCGCGCTTTACCCCGCGAAGAATGTGTTAAACCATCACAACGTGAGATGGCGTATGCAGATATCAACTTACCCCTGTCTCATAATCGCTTTCTAAGTGAACCCAGAGTCATTGCACGCCTAGTACAATTAGCTGATATTCATCCTAATGAAAAAGTATTAATTGTTGGCGCATCAACTGGATATCTATCAGCAATTATTCAATTATTAGAAGCCGATATTTTTGCAGTTGAAGAAAATGAAGAACTTTCTTTGCAAGGGCAAGATTTTTGCAAAAAATATGCTGATCGTGTGCATTGGCATACAGGTAAATTATCTGAAGGATACCCAGAATCAAAACCATTTGATGTTATTATTATTGATGGTGCTGTGTCTGAAATTCCAAGCAAACTCATTGATCAACTCGCACAAAATGGTCGAATTGTCACTGTTCTTAGAAAAGAAGACCAAGCTAGCCAGGCAGTAAAAATCGAAAAAACAACGAATGGTCTTGCAACAATTTCTTGTTTTTATGCAAGTCTACCTTTATTACAAGAACTAAAAGACTAAAACTATAAAGAATTTGATAGAAAGTTGCTGTGATGATTAAATGTCGATATCTTGGTATAAGCTTATTCAGTTTTTTGTTAAGCACAACAGCGGCTTGGGCACAAAATTATGATGGTTCTGGCGCTCCAAATTTTGTTCCTCATACCTTAGAAGAGGCATTATCAACAGCTTATCTAACCAATCCAGAGTTACAACAAGAACGTGCAGTATTAAGGGCAACAGATGAAGGGGTTTCCCAAGCCCATGCCGGATGGCGACCTACAATTCAGACATCTCTTGGTGGTTCTATAACAAAAGGATCCTCGGTCGGGTCATCTGATTACAATCAAAATGGACAAATAGTTCAAGGCGCAGACTCGATTCAATCTGCAGATGGACAACTAGGGTATCAAGCTCAAGTTTCTATATCACAACCTATTTATCAAGGCGGTAAAACAACCGCTAAAACGCATCAGGCTGTTAATGCAGTTATGTCAGAACGTGCTAAACTTCTTTCAACTGAACAGAAAGTTTTTCAAAGGGTTGTTAAGGCTTATGTTGGCGTTATTCAAGCTCAACAATTATTACAAATTAATATCAACAACGAAAAAATACTTGCTGAACAGGCCAAAGCGACACAACAACGCTTCAACCTAGGCGAGATTACACGCACAGACACAGCCCAAGCAGAGGCTGCTCTTGCTGATGCACGCGCTAGGCGTCAAACAGCTGATGGTAACCTAAGAGACGCCGAAGCAACGTACACTCAAGTTGTTGGAATTGCGCCCCCTCCAAATTTGAAGCCACCACAACCTTTAATCCTACCTGTCAAAACAGAACAAGAAGCAATCGCTATTGCAGCTTCAAATAATCCAGATGTTATTACAGCTTTGTTTACAGAAGCTTCACAAAAAGCAGCCGTAAATGTCGCTATTTCCGAGATTATGCCGAAAGTTAACGCGAATTTACAATATCAAAGGATGAAAGACCAAGGTGTAGGTCGGAACCAAATGGATAGCAAAATGGGCACATTACAAATGACCATGCCTATCTATCAAAGTGGTTCTGAATATTCTGCCATTCGCCAAGCAAAGCAACAAGTACAAGCTGCACATAGACAAGTTAGCACTCAAAGACGATTGGCTACGCAATTAGCTTCCAGTAATTGGCAAAAATTCCTTGCCGCAAAAGCTTCAATTGGCAGTAATCGTTCTGCAATTGCAGCCAATATTGTCGCGCTGGCTGGCGTTGAAAAACAAGCCGTCGTTGGAACAAGTACGACTTTGGAGATGCTGCAACAACAACAAACGTTATTAAACTCACAAACAACACTTATTCAAAATCTTGGCACGATGGTCACAGCCTCTTATGACGTTGCTGCTGCCATGGGACGGTTAACCGCTCAAGACTTGAAATTAAATGTTCCCCATTATGATTATACTGCGTATTATAACGCTGTGAAAAACAGATGGTGGGGTATGAATGATTATGCCCAAGATCAACCTGGCCGTTAATATCTTAATTTTCACCTCATTTTAGTGCATCATATTATCCAATGTTAGAGAAAAAATTTAATCCTTCCGCTGTTGAAAACGATCTTTATCACCTTTGGGAGGAGTCTGGTTTTTTCTCGGCTAATCCTGAACAAAAAGATAAAAAACCATTTACAATTATGATTCCACCACCTAACGTGACGGGAACATTGCATATGGGACATGCATTGACCATGACCTTACAAGATACCTTAATCCGTTGGCGGCGTATGCAAGGTTATGATGTATTGTGGCAACCAGGCACCGATCATGCTGGGATTTCTACGCAACTTGTTGTTGATCGTAAGCTAAGCGAAAAAGGCATTGATCGTAAATCGATAGGACGTGACGAATTTATCAAGCATGTTTGGGAATGGAAGGCTGAATCTGGTGGGGAAATAACCAAACAATTACGTAGGTTAGGGGCATCTCTTGATTGGAAAAGAGAACGCTTTACAATGGATGAAGGCTTATCAGAAGCTGTTAAGAGAGTTTTTGTAACCCTTTATCGTGAAGGGTTAATTTACCAAGATAAACGTCTTGTCAATTGGGATCCTGTATTTCGTTCTGCTGTATCTGATCTCGAAGTTGAGAGCAAAGAAGTTAATGGTCACCTTTGGTATATTCATTATCCGATAGAAAATAGTGATCAGATTATTACCATTGCAACCACTCGCCCCGAAACAATGTTAGGGGACGTCGCTGTTGCTGTTCATCCTGAAAACGCAAAATACAAACATCTTGTGGGTAAAAATATTGTCTTACCACTAACGGGGCGTTTAATTCCGATCATTGCAGATGAATATTCTGATCCAGAAAAAGGAACAGGTGCAGTTAAAATTACACCAGCTCATGATTTTAACGATTTTGAAGTTGGACGTAGGCATGATCTTAAATTGATCACGATTTTAGATGAAAGTGCAGCGATTGATATTAGCGAATTATCGGAAAACGAGAAGACAGAGTTTGTTCTTTCATTGGCAGGCTTACCAAGGGATAAAGCAAGAAAACAAATTATTGCAGAGCTTGAGAGACTAGAGATTCTCGAAAAAGCTGAACCGCATCGCAATCAAGTGCCACATGCAGAAAGAGGTGGTGCAATTATTGAGCCACGCTTAACAACACAATGGTATTGTGATGCTCCGACTTTAGCAAAACCTGCAATAGAAGCCGTACAAACGAGCAAAATCAAATTTGTTCCTAAACAATGGGAAAATACATATTTCGCTTGGATGCGTGATTTACAACCTTGGTGTATCAGTCGTCAATTATGGTGGGGTCACCAAATCCCAGCATGGTATGGCCCTGATAATCATGTCTTTGTTGCATATGATGAAAATGAAGCCAAAGAACAAGCTTTCAAACATTATGGCAAAGAAGAAATTTTACGCCGTGACGAAGATGTATTGGATACTTGGTTCTCTTCTGCATTATGGCCTTTTTCAACCTTGGGTTGGCCAAATGACACTGCTGAATTAAGCAGGTATTATCCTGGAAACGTGCTTATTACTGGATTTGATATTATTTTCTTCTGGGTTGCCAGAATGATGATGATGGGCACACATTTTATGAAAGAGATTCCGTTCGAGACGGTATATCTTCATGGTCTTGTTCGTGATGAAAAAGGACAAAAAATGTCCAAAACCAAAGGCAACGGTATTGATCCTTTGGAAGTTATTGACGAGTTCGGTGCAGATGCGATGCGCTTTACTGTCTGTGCATTAACAGGTCCAGGGCGTGATATTAAACTTGGCAAAAAACGTATTGAAGAATATCGTTCATTCATTACCAAAATCTGGAATGCTGCGCGTTTCTGTGAAATGAATGAGGTTAAATACGATCCTAGTTTCTCAACAAACGATGTTAAGCTTTCTTTAAACCGTTGGATTTTGGGTGAGTTATCTCAAGCCATTACGGATGCGACTTCAGCTTTAGAAGCATTCCGTTACGATGAATATGCTTCTGTTTGTTATCATTTCACTTGGGATAAATTTTGTGACTGGTTCTTGGAATTTGCAAAAGCTGCTTTTCAAAACGAAGACCAATCCATTGTTCAAGAAACAAGAGCCGTTGCCGCACTAGTATTAAAAACGCTTTTACAAATCTTGCATCCTGTGGTTCCATTTGTTACTGAAACATTATGGCATGAATTTAATTTTGGTCAAAAAGGAACATTGATGGTGTCCTCATGGCCAGATGCAACTCCATTTGCAACAGTTAAAACAAAAGAATCTTCAGAAGAAATAGATTGGGTAATTCGTTTTATTAGCGACATTAGAACGTTAAGGGCTGAAATGAATGTTCCGCCTGCTAAATTTATTTCTGCCTATTTAAAAGATGCAAATATTAATACCTTACATTATGCAACTATTTGGGGTGATGCGATCAAACGGATGGCTCGAGTGGATTCAATAGAACCGTTGCAAGGTGATTTACCTAAAGATTCCGCACAAACCATCGTGAATGAAGCAACTGTTATTTTACCTTTGGCTGATATTATTGACATCGATGCTGAAAAGGCACGTTTGAGTAAAGAATTAGACAAAATCGCTGATGAGCTAACAAAATTAAATACTAAATTATCGAATGAAAATTTCATACAAAAAGCTCGACCTGAAATTATAGAAGAGAGTCGGGAACGGTTAACTCAACTCACCCATGATAAAGAACGTGTTGAGTTAGCATTAAAACACTTCAAATAAGAAGAAATAACTGAATAATTAAAAATAGCTGTTGAAAAATATCATTCAACAGCTATTTTTTTAATAAGAAGCAATTTTATTACTCAGATTAAGGAATGAACAATGAATCAGAAAGATGAAAATCTAGAAACTGTTGTTGTTGGCGGAGGATGCTTTTGGTGCGTCGAAGCAATGTTGAGCCAATTTAAGGGAATTAAAGAAATCTTACCTGGTTATGCAGGTGGACATACAGAAAACCCAACCTATAAACAAGTATATACTGACCAAACAGGACATGCCGAAGTGGTCAAAATTACTTTTGATACGTGTTTAATCATGCTTGAAGACATTTTTCGTGTTTTCTTTTTAACACATGATCCTACGACATTAAATGCCCAAGGCGCAGATGTTGGCACACGATACCGTTCAATTATTCTTCCCGCTGATGAAGAGCAAGAGAAAGCGGCAATTTTAATCAAGAATGAAATTGAGAAAGCAGGTATTTGGGATAAACCGATTGTTACTGAAATTACTAAATTAGAGCATTTTTATCCAGCAGAAATCGAGCATAAAAATTATTTTGAATTGCACCCCGAGGCTGCTTATTGCCAAGCAGTCATTGCCCCCAAGGTGCTTAAAGTTCGTAAAGAATTTACTGATTATTTAAAAAAATAACAACTTATTCTTTTACGTTTTTATCGTCTTCATCAAGGAAGAATTGATCTGATTCTTCATCAAAATCGAATATCTCGGCATAACGTGCCCACCCAATAATGGTGGAGAGCGTTTGCCTTGCATATTCTGGAGACATTGTGTCTTTTAATTCATCTCTAAATCGCTCTGCGCTGGCTTTATGATTAGAACGCTCATCCAACACGCTGCGAATAGCACGAATAAGAGTAACATTTTTCACAACACTGCGTCTGAAAATATCTTTACGTTCTTCGATTTCGGAATGAGCCAACTCTTTGCCAAGCTCGGTCAGAATAATATCACCCTCTGCCATGTCAGCAAAACCAAGCATTTGAAGCGTTTCGCCAATCGGCAATAGATCGTCCAATTCCATCTGTAAACTTTGAGCAAGTTTCGGTAAATCAGCACGCCCCTTATAAGGTTCTGCAAGCAAAGCTTCGACCATCCCGATCATGAGGTTCATTGACATTGGCGGAATAGAAACAAATTGAGTACTATTCGCTTGTTTGACATCAATATCATTTGGACTAATCTTCGCAGGTTCACGGTGCGTCATTAAAGTATAAATCTTATCAACCAATTGACGAAAAGCAAGATCTTCACGATTACGAGGGTGAGGGAACGTAATCTCCAGCTCATGCGCAACGCTGCCTGGATTTGAAGAAAAGATCAATAACCGATCACACATTAAAACTGCTTCTTCGATACTATGTGTGACAATTAAAATTGACTTAACAGGAAGTTTCTTTTCGACCCATAGCTCGATCAAATCCGTACGTAAATTTTCAGCAGTCAACACATCCAAAGCCGAAAAAGGCTCATCCATTAATAGTAAATCAGGATGCACAACAAGTGCTCTGGCTAAACCAACGCGTTGGCGCATACCACCAGATAATTCTTTCGGATAGGCCTTTTCGTAACCACCTAATCCGATCAAATCAATAGCTTCTTCTGCTAATTGTTCGCGTTCTTTCTTTTGAACACCTTTGGCTTCTAGACCAAGCTGCACATTATCTTGCACCGTTAACCAAGGGAAAAGCGCAAAGGATTGAAAGACCATTGCAATCCCCTCAGCGGGGCCAGACAATAATTGATCCTTCCATCGGACTTCACCTTTTGTAGGTGCTAATAATCCTGCAACAATACGCAATAATGTCGATTTTCCAGAACCTGAGCGTCCTAAAAGCCCAACGATTTCTCCACTTTTAAGCGTAACATTGACATCATCCAACACGACCAATTCAGAATGGTTCTCTTTAGGATAAGATTGTTTACAATTCTTGACCTCGATTAAGGTTTCTTGAGTATTCAGCATATTCATACTTTAATTCCTCTTAAGAAAAGGATAGACGACGTCGAGCAAAATCATAAAGAGGATGCCAAACTAAACGATTAAATAAAATAACAAAAGCAGACATAACCACCATGCCCAGTCCGACTTGGAAAACGTTTCCAGCATCTGTAGCCTCGGCAATATAAGCTCCAAGACCAGTCGCTTTCAAAGTTTTATCTCCCCAACTTGCGACTTCTGCTGCAATCGATGCGTTCCATGCGCCACCACATGCAGTCAAAGCCCCCGTAATGTAGTATGGGAAAATTGCAGGTAACATAACTTTAGACCACCAAAGCCATCCTTTAATATGAAAACTCTTAGATGCTTCTCTAAGATCACCAGGAAATGTAGACGCACCACCGACCACGTTGAAAAGAATATACCATTGGGTTCCCAAAATCATCAAAGGCGTTAGCCAAATTTCCTTGTTGAGACCATAATGAACAATTCCAACAACAAAGAATGGAAAGAACAAGTTTGCCGGGAAGGCTGCCATAAATTGTGCTACGACTTGTGTTCTTTTCGCCCACTCTGGACGCAAACCCAACCAAATCCCTGCTGGTACCCAAATAATCGTCGCAATGATAATCATCACAATAACGCGCAATAATGTAATAAAGCCAAGTCCAACCACATATAATACCTCGTCGAAGGAAATATGTCCGTATACTGCTTGATAAATATAATAAGCTGCTGCAATTCCAAGTAAACATAGGACTGCGATATAAATCATATCAATTGCTTTAGATGATATCTTATTTTTTGATAAATATGATTGTCTAAATGGGCGCCTACCAATGGGTAAAATTGCAATCTTATGCGCAAATCCCTCGATATAATCAGAAATCCAACGAATAAAACTGGTGCGATGCATAAGACGTAGTAACCAAGGGGTTGTATCTGTATCGCTGCTCGTTGTTTCAAATCTGAATTTAGCAGACCATGCCACAAGGGGGCGAAATAATAACTGATCGTAAGCTAAGATAACAAATAGCATTGCACCAATTGCATAGAAAATAGCTGCTAAATCTTTATGTACAATTGCTGTTCCTACATAAGAACCAATACCAGGAAGCGTGATTTCAGTATTACCAACTGAGATGGTTTCTGAATAAACAATCATAAACCAACCGCCAGACATAGACATCATCATGTTCCAGATCAATCCAGGCATCGCAGCTGGAACTTCAAGTTTCCAAAAACGTTGCCAAGAGGTTAACCCAAAGCATTTAGCAGCTTCATTCATATCTTCTGGAATGGTTTTAAGCGATTGATACATACTGAACGCCATATTCCAAGCTTGACTAGTAAAAATCGTGAAGATGGCTGCTAATTCAACCCCAAGAATTTGTCCTGGGAATAATCCCATAAAGAACACAACCGTAAAGGTTAAGAACCCAAGGATTGGAACAGATTGTAAAATATCAAGAATAGGAACCAACACCATTTCGGCCCTACGGCTTTTTGCTGCAACAACAGCATAAGTAAACGTAAACACCAAAGAAGCGAATAATGCAGCAAACATGCGTAATGTTGTCCGCATCGCATATCCAGGAAGATATGAGGGATCCAGATTAATTGCCTGTGCACTAGGCATATTTAAAGGTTGTAGTACATGCCGCGTTGCTGATGCAATGGCAACCCCAAGTGCGATCACACACAGGATTGTAATAACATCAAATAAATTCGGTTTTGCCCGAGCAGCAACGCTGGCGGGGATATTGTCTCTTGCCATTGAACCCGCCTTTATCCTTATATAATTATTGATTTGTAATAAAGTAATGATGATTTTTTTTTAAAACAAGGTTTCTATCATCAAAAACTTATGAATTTTTAATGACAGTTTAATGGCCTGTGCTGCCAAAACCACCACTCGATCGTTCGGTTTCATCCAAACTGTCGGTTTCTTGCCATACGCCGCGCACAACGGGGGTCAATACAGCCTGAGCAATACGCATTCCGCGCTCAATTACAAAAGAATCTTTATCCGTGTTAATCAGGATAACTTTAACTTCTCCACGATAATCTTCATCAATCGTTCCAGGTGAATTAGGAACCATAATACCGTGTTTTAATGCCAATCCTGAACGAGGACGAATTTGTAATTCATACCCCACAGGTAATGCAATTTGTAATCCTGTTGGAATTAGTAATCTTTCTTGAGGTAAAAGCGTCACGGATTCATCAACGGCTGCCAATAAATCCATGCCTGCTGCACCAGCAGTTGCATAAGAGGGTAATGGTAAATCTTTGGCATGAACCAATCGTTTTACCAAAATAATAGGGAAGGGTGGTAATGTCATAACGTTACCCCTTATAATTTAATGATTAAAAAAACTTAATGATTTCTTTAGTTAATAAACGACCGATCTCTCTTTTGTCAGCACGTTTAAAATGTTGCTTACCAGAGGATGACAAGATTGTCACCTCATTTTCGACTCCTCCCATAATTTTTGTATCTGGGTTGACGTCGTTCACAACAATCCAATCACAGTTTTTACGCTTTCTTTTAGCATCAGCATTGTCTAGCAAATCATTTGTTTCCGCAGCAAAGCCAACGACAAGCCTGGGGCGACGAGAATTTTCTTGAGAAATCGTTGCTAAAATGTCTGGATTGGTTGTCAATTCAAAAGATGGTGTTTTTGCATCACTTGTTTTTTTAATTTTTTTATCAGAAACCTCCTTTGCTCGCCAATCAGCAACAGCAGCTGCCATCACAGCGATATCAACAGGAGTTATTTTTAAACAAGTATCCAACATTTCCTGAGCTGTTTGGATATGAATCACACTGATATTCTCAGGAGGCATCAAAGAAACGGGTCCCGATACTAGCGTCACATCAGCCCCAGCGTCCCGTAAACTCTCTGCAATGGCATATCCTTGACGGCCAGAAGAATAATTCCCTAAAAAACGCACAGGATCAATGGGTTCGTAAGTAGGCCCTGCGGTTACGAGTGCTGTTTTCCCTAATAAAGGTCGATAAGGATTTAACTGGTCTTCTATCTGTTGCAGCATCGTTTCTGGAGAAACCAGTCGACCATATCCATATTCCCCACAAGCCATATCCCCTTGATCTGGCCCTACGAAAATGATCCCTCGCTGCTTTAATTTCTCAATATTTTCTTTTGTAGCAGGATTTTCCCACATTTGAACATTCATTGCAGGAGCAACCAAAATTGGTATAGAGGGCGGCATTGCAAGCAACAATGCACTTGCTAAATCATCAGCCAACCCAACTGTCATCTTGGCAATTAAATCTGCACTGGCAGGGTAAAGAACCACCATATCCGCTTGCCGTGTAAGCGTGATATGTTCAATTTCATTAGTCTTCGTCAGTTCAAATAGATCTTGATAGACTTCTTGCCCGCTAAGCGTTTGCACAGAAAGAGGGGTAATGAATTGCTCTCCACCCTTGGTCAAAACGCATTTTACATTCATTCCTTTGGTGCGAAACAATCGAATAAGTTCAAGAGCTTTATAGGCAGCAATGCCACCGCTGATAATCAAAAGAATATTTTTCTTCATTCCATAATTCTCTTTCAATCCACTCTATATCATTCTGCTGATTTATTTTTGGTCATCACGACAAACAGTCATAGTCATACCTTGTGAAGCCACAACATAATAAGGATGGTTTTTCAGGCGCAATAAATAAAGCAATAATTAAATTGTGATTTCTTATAAATCTTTCGATCAGATCTAACAAATTAATTTTATAAACTTGAACCACATTGCCAGTAAAAAAATATAATTCATGCGTTAAAATGACTTTTAAACCATTAAAAACAATCATACAATTACGGCAATATTTGCATCATTTCAAAAATGCATAAAGATACTTTCTGTCTCTTATAGATCAAGTATCTTTATTCTCTTTAAACTGGAAAATCATATTCCATTAATTTAAACGCATTCACCTTTAATCTTTAATGATTAAATACGCCATCCAGAATGAATTGCAGCAATACCACCAGAAAGATTTTGATAAGTTACACGTTCCAATCCAGCATCTTCCATCATTCCCTTTAACGTTTCTTGATCGGGGAACATGCGAATACTCTCAGCTAAATATTGGTAACTGTCACCATCCTTGGCAATAATCTCACCAATACGAGGCAATGCTTGAAAAGACCATGCATCATATAGAGGACGTAGCATTGGAATAATCAATTTTGAGAATTCTAAGCACAAAAAGCGTCCACCAGGTTTTAAAACGCGGCGTGCCTCAGACAAAACTTTATCTTTATGTGTGCAGTTTCTTAAGCCAAAAGAAATCGTCACGCGATCCACTGAACGATCTGGTAAACAAATTTCTTCGCCATTCACGCAAAATAGATTAACGTTCTTGACATAACCCTTATCAAAAGCACGGCTTTGACCAACGCTTAACATGCTGTAATTAACATCTGTTAAGTAAGCAGGACCACCCCCACGTTTTAACCAGCCAAAGGTAATATCACCTGTTCCACCTGCTAAGTCTAACAGGGTTAGATTCGGTCTTGGAGCTAATTCTTGAATAAAAATTTGTTTCCATACACGATGAATTCCCAAAGACATAAGATCGTTCATTATATCATATTTGGAAGCAACACTGTCAAAAACAGCCTTTACCATTGATGATTTTTCGTTCTCATTAACTTTACGAAATCCAAAATCTGTGACTTGATCTTCTTCATCAGAAGAATGAGTGTTATTATTGTTCATATCCATAAAACTACTTTTTAGAAAAACCTATGCCAGAATTACCCGAAGTCGAAACAATTAAACGTGGATTAGAAAATAATCTAATCAATCAGACGATATCATCTGTGCAATGTCATCGTGATACGTTGCGTCATCCAATTCCTAAAAAACTAGATACACTGATTACGCGTAAAAAAATGATACATTTCGCCAGACGAGGTAAATATATCTTAATCGGGCTAAATAACCAACAAACTATTTTAATTCATTTGGGAATGTCAGGAAAAATGATTGTTCGCCCCAATATTGATGGCGAACCAATCGTGAAACATGAACATTTGACCCTGATTACCAAAGAGGGGCAAAGACTAAGCTACATTGATCCACGACGATTTGGGATGATTGATCTATTTGAAAGTGAACAAACACATCGTTTATTAAGTAAAATGGGACCAGAACCCTTAGGGGATGAAGTTCACCAAGAATTTCTTATTCTCCATTTGCAGAAGCACCTACAACATAAGAAACAATCGATCAAAGTAGCATTGCTTGATCAACATCTCATTGCTGGCCTTGGTAATATTTATGTCTGTGAAGCTTTATTTCTTGCTGGAATTTCCCCACTTAGAGAATCAAAAACGCTGGATAAGGATGAAATTAAAAAAATTGTTGGTTCGATCCAAACCATTTTAACTCAAGCCATCGAAGCTGGCGGATCTAGTATGAGGGACTACGTTCATGCCAATGGTAAAAAAGGATACTTCCAAATGCAGTGGAAGGTTTATGGAAAAGAAGGAGATTACTGTTCAGATTGTTTGACAAAACAAAAGAAAAGCGTAATAAAACGGGTAGTTCAGACAGGAAGATCTAGTTTTTATTGCGATTTATGTCAAAAATAAATGATATTTTCCTTGACGAAGTTCTAATAAGAGATTAAAAATCTGGTGTTAATTGGTATAACACCCTCTTGGTGTTATGTTTGTATTTATAGAAAAAAGTTAAACAGGAAATCCATGGCGAATATCGCATCTGCGCGTAAGCGTATACGTCAAACTTTAAAACGTACCGAAAGAAACAAAGCTCGCATCTCACGAGTGCGTACGTTTGTGAAAAAAGTAGAACAAGCAATTTCTGCTGGTAATAAAGAAGAAGCAGTCATTGCTCTTCGTAATGCTCAACCAGAAATGCAAAGAGCATGCGGAAAAGGTGTTGCACACAGAAATACTGTTGCACGCAAAATTTCTCGCCTATCTCACAGAATTAAAAGCATAGCAACTGCTTAATCTTGTGTTACAAGTAAAATAACAGATAAAAAAAAGTGTTTTACCTTTTTATTTATCTGTTTATAAAACTTATAAAGAAGCCGACGAATGTCAAACATTCTTCGGATTTTTTTTGCCTAATGACACAACAAAAATAAATAAAGAATTGAATCTTTATAAATAAAATGAACGGGTGTATCTTATACATTTCATTCATCACCTGACTTTAAACCCATGAACCGAGCCATCGTAGCCCATGTCTGATTTAACCGAAGACTCCAACGAATTTACTTTATCTTTAAAAGATGCAGATCCAGCAACCTTGAAATCTATTCTAGAAATTCATTGGGAGCGTATCTGTAGTCGTTTAAAAATAGAGGTAGGCGAGGTCGAATATCGCACATGGTTGCAACAGATTACGTTGGGTGGTATTGAAGAAGACGAATTAACATTATACTTGCCAACACGTTTTTTACGGGACTGGGTTCGTTCACAATATAATAGTAAACTTAATCAACTTTGGAATAATGAACTGTCACAAATCCGTCGCGTTGAGTTGGCGCTAACACCACAAACAGATATCACCAGTCCAGATTCTTCAACGAATATAGGCGTGGATACAACAACATCTTCTCAACCACAAACGGAAGGCAATACCACACTTAAACCAGCACAAGTTAAACCCTCCGTACAGACTACTGCACCTACACCTTCCACCGCTGAGGCCAAGGAAGACGATGGTAAACTTCCTTTACAAACGCAGCTAGATCCACGCTTTACCTTTGATAATTTTATTGTTGGTAAGCCAAATGAATTTGCCTATGCATGTTCAAGACGCGTTGCAGAACGTCCATCCAGCCCAGGATTTAATCCATTATTTTTATATGGTGGGGTTGGATTAGGTAAAACGCATTTAATGCATGCCATTGGATTTGAACTCGCAAAAGCTGGAAATATTTCTGTTTCCTATATGTCTGCGGAAAAATTTATGTATCGGTTTATTGCGTCTATTCGTTCTCAGTCGACAATTGAATTCAAAGAGGAACTGAGGTCTGTTGATGTATTGATGATCGATGATTTGCAATTTCTTATCGGTAAAGATAATACACAAGAAGAATTCTTTCATACATTCAACGCACTGATTGACGCAGGGAGGCAAATCATTGTCTCCGCGGATAAATCACCCTCTGATCTATCTGGATTAGAAGATCGTCTTCGCACACGCCTTGGATGTGGGATGGTGGCAGATATTCATGCAACAACGTATGAATTGCGTATTTCCATTTTAGAAGCAAAAGCAGCCTCTGCCAACGTGGTTATCTCTCCCAAAGTGATGGAGTTTCTAGCTCATAAAATCACAACCAATGTTCGTGAGCTGGAGGGGGCTTTGAACCGCTTGATTGCCCATGCTAATCTTTTCGGGCGTCCAATTACGCTGGAAGCAACCCAAGAAGTTTTACACGACATCTTAAAATCCCATGAACGCCGTGTCACGATCGAGGAAATACAAAGAAAAGTTGCAGAACATTGTAATATTCGCCAAACAGACATGACTTCTGCACGTAGAGCAAGAGCAGTTGCTAGACCAAGACAAATTGCTATGTATTTGGCCAAGCAATTAACCAGCCGCTCTTTACCTGAAATTGGTCGCAAATTTGGAAACAGAGATCATACGACCGTCATGCACGCAATCAGCAGAATTTCTGAGTTAATTGAAAAGGATAGTGCCTTTGCTGAAGATGTAGAATTATTACGTCGAATGTTAGAAAGTTAGTCATTTTTTAGTAGAAATTTGACTAAATTCCTGATATTAAGTAAAGATTCATAGCATATTTATAAATGTTTACATATTACAGATAGGTCATAGTCGATGAAGCTGAAGGTTGAGCGTACTATTTTACTTAAAGCACTGGCACATATTCAAAGTGTTGCAGAAAAACGCAATACGATCCCCATTCTTGCCAATGTCTTAATCGAAGCACAAAATGGACTGATGACATTAACCGCAACTGATATGGAAATTGCAATCGTTGAAAGCATTCCTGCGGAGGCTTTAGAAAATGGTTCTGTTACCGCGCCAGCATCTGTGCTTTATGAAATTGTCCGAAAACTTCCTGACACAGCACAAATTGAATTGACGCATACGAATGATGATATGCCTTTGTCCTTACGTGCAGGTAAATATGCTACCAGTCTGAATGTATTAAATGTTGATGAATTTCCATCTATGACTTCTGGCGATTTTCCTCATCAATTTAATATCCCGACAGAAACACTTAAAAAGCTTATTGAACAAACTCGCTTTGCTATTTCAACCGAAGAAACACGTTACTACCTTAATGGTATTTATTTACATATTATGGAAGCAGACGAGGGGGGGAAAAAACTTTGTGCCGTTGCAACCGATGGTCATCGTTTAGCAAGAGTTGAAAGCATGATGCCAGAAGGATCAGAAAATATCCCAGGCATAATTATTCCTCGCAAAACTGTTTATGAAGTCTATAAACTTCTTGAAGAAGCCAACGACATCATTGAATTGTCAGTTTCTGACACACGTATTCAATTTAAATTCGGCGATATTACATTAACATCTAAATTAATTGATGGTACTTTCCCAGAATATGAACGTGTAATTCCTAAAAACAACACCAAGATTTTACGTGTTGGTAAACAAGATTTTGCAACAGCTGTGGCTCGTGTGGCTGCCATCAGTATGGAGCGTTCTAAACCTGTCAAATTGTCTTTGGATAATAATTCATTAATTTTATCCGCCAGCAGTGTCGATCAAGGAAATGCCAAAGAAGAACTTGATGAAACTCAAGTTCAATATGATGGTGGGCCTCTTGAAATCGGGTTTCAAGCACGCTATCTGAATGACATTACCGATCAAATTGACAGTCAAGTAGAATTCGTGTTGGCAGACAACTCAGCACCGACCATTGTCAGAGATGTCGATGATCTATCTGCTTTATACGTTTTAATGCCTATGCGAGTTTAATGTTTATTATTTTTATTGCTAGATAACGTTAAGGATGACATCTCTTCTTCGTCTTACCTTAACCAACTTTCGAAATTATAATCGATTGGTTTGGTCGCCAAAAGCTCAAAAAACAATTGTTTACGGAGCGAATGGGAGCGGCAAAACCAATCTTTTAGAAGCATTATCCCTATTGGTTCCAGGTCGTGGGTTAAGGAAAAGCCGTGTTGAAGATCTTGGCATGATAGGTCATCAGCATCAAGGATGGGGGATCGTTGGACAATTTACTCATCCCGTAATGGATGATTTTGAAATTGCTACTGGATGTACCCCAAATACCAATAAAAAACAATTTCGTTTAAATGAAATGCCTGTACGTAACCAGCATGAAATATCTCAATATTTATCTGCTGTTTGGTTAACCCCACAAATGGATCAATTATTTTCAGAAAGTGCAGGGGGACGTAGGCGTTTTTTAGATCGCTTAATTATTACGATTGAACATTTTCATACCAAAGAAGTATTTGCTTATGAAAAATCTATGGGTCAACGGAACAAACTATTGGCCCTGAACAATTTTGATCCTGACTGGCTGAATGCTATTGAAGAATCAATGGCTAGACATGCTGTAGCGATTACTGCAACCCGCATTTTCTTTATACAACAAATGAATGAGACGTTGATTGTTGAAGGTAATTTTCCCGAAGCACTGCTCAAATTAAAATGTCCGATCGCTGATCGTTTATCCAAAGAACCAGCTTTATCCGTCGAGGATTTTTTGCGCCAGCAATGGAAAAAAGATCGCATATCAGATGCAGAAAATAAATCTACTCATTTTGGAGTGCATCGCACCGATGTATCATTCATAGAGAAAAAAACGCAAACCCCAGCTAATTTAGCCAGTACAGGCCAGCAAAAAGCATTACTCGTAGGAATTATCCTCAAATTGACAGAGTTAATTAAAAGTCAAAATATTAATTTACCCATTTTATTACTTGATGAGCCTTTGGTTCATTTAGATGAAAACCATCGTAAAACTTTGCTTGCCACTTTAATAAATCTTGATAGTTTTACGATATTAACGGGCACAGATCGTGCGTCTTTTGAACAATGTACCAAACAAGCTGAATTCTTAGAAATTAATCATGGAAATATCATGTGAATATTTCCTTTTTTATTGAAAATCTGCTATGATTTTTATAAATTTTCAGTTTATCTATTTTATTTAGTAAAGATAGCTATAGCGTTATCATCGGAGCCTTATCGATTATGGTCACCCCTCAAAATTTTTCACAAGATTTACCCAACAATACAATCAATAATGATGACTATGGTGCATCTTCTATTTCTGTTTTAAAGGGCTTAGAAGCTGTTAGAAAAAGACCTGGTATGTATATTGGGGATACAGATGATGGGTCTGGCTTACATCACATGGTTTTCGAAATTGTTGACAATGCGGTTGACGAGGCTCAAGCTGGATTTGCAGATACATGTGCATTAACATTGAATGCTGATGGCAGTATTACGGTCAGAGATAATGGCCGTGGTATCCCAACCGATATTCACCAAGAAGAAGGTATCAGTGCTGCTGAAGTTGTTTTAACTAAGCTTCATGCAGGAGGTAAATTTAACCAGAATTCATACAAAGTTTCTGGTGGGTTACACGGGGTTGGTGCTGCTGTTGTAAATGCACTATCCGAGTGGATGGAAGTCCGCATCTGGCGGAATGGCAAAGAGCATTTTATCCGCTTTGAAAATGGAGATACCGTTTGTCCTTTAAAAGAAATAGGGCCAAGCGATGAAGCTACAGGCACAGAGGTCACTTTTAAAGCAAGCCAAGAGATTTTTACCCACGTTACTTTTGAACTAGGAATATTAACGCGCCGTCTTCGTGAGCTTGCGTTTCTAAATTCTGGTTTGAAAATTACAGTCACTGATGCACGAGAAGACGAAACTTCAACTGAACATTTTCACTATGATGGTGGTCTTGAAGAATTTGTTAAATGGCTTACACGTTCAAAAAATAATTTAATTGAACCAATCAATGGCGACGTTTACCATGAAAAAAGTAATATCAAAGTAGAATGTTCTTTGGTTTGGAATGACAGCTATAATGAACATGTGGTTTGTTTTACCAATAATATTCCTCAAAAAGATGGCGGCACACATCTCGCAGGATTTAGACAAGCATTAACACGTGTCATCACCAAATACGCCGAGGGAATAATTAGCAAAAAAGAGACTCTGGCATTAATGGGCGATGATATGAGAGAAGGGTTAACAGCTATTCTCTCCGTGAAAGTTCCTGATCCGAAATTCTCCTCTCAAACTAAAGATAAGTTGGTATCTTCTGAAGTTCAGCCTGTAGTACAAGGATGTATTGCCGATTCATTAGGTCATTGGTTTGAAACACATCCCAAAGAAGCGAAAATCATTGTTTCAAAAGCAATGGACGCAGCTTCTGCACGTGAAGCAGCACGTAAAGCAAGGGAACTGACACGCCGTAAGGGAGTATTGGATATATCCTCTTTACCTGGCAAACTTGCAGATTGCCAAGAAAGAGATCCATCAAGATCAGAAATCTTTATTGTTGAGGGAGATTCTGCTGGTGGAACTGCCAAACAGGGTAGGGATCGTCGTTTCCAAGCTATTTTACCTTTGAAAGGTAAAATCCTCAACGTAGAACGTGCACGCTTTGATCGTATGCTTAACTCTGCTGAAATTGGTACATTAATTACAGCTCTTGGCACAGGAATTGGTCGCGGGGAAATCGATCAAGGTGGATTTTCAATTGATAAATTACGATATCATAAAATTGTTATCATGACTGATGCTGATGTTGATGGATCCCATATTCGAACATTGCTTTTGACATTCTTCTTTCGCCAAATGCCCGAATTAATTGAAAAAGGGTATGTTTATATTGCTCAACCTCCTTTGTATCGTGCAAAAAGAGGCAATGATGAACGTTACCTTAAAAATGATGCTGCGTTAGAAGAATATTTATTAAGTAAAGCTATTCAAAATGCGTCTTTGACATTTTCGAATGGCAATAGTGTTTCTGGCGAAACTTTAACGGCTGAAGTTTTAGAATATGCAAAGATCACTCAAAAATTACAATCCTTGGAAAAACATGCACCTCTATGGATTTTAGAACAAGCGGTTATCAGCAAATTTTTACATGCTGATCCTGCTGAGGCTCAACCTCATTTAGAAGATTTCCAAAATAGATTAAATGCTCTTTCATTACCTAACGAACAAGGCTGGAAAATTACCAACGACGAAACAGGGATTGGAATTAGTCGTTCAGTCAGAGGAGTGGGTGAAAATTACTTTATTCCAGCCTCTGTCTTAAAAGGTAGAAATATTCAATGGATTAATATGCATCAAGATGCAATGTCAAGAGACTTCCATGATAGTGCCATTCTGACCATTGACAATAAAGAAGAAAAAATTAGTGGACCAAGTGGTGTTTACGAAAAATTATTCAATTACGGTAAAAAAGGCTTAGCGATCAATCGCTTTAAAGGTCTTGGTGAGATGAATGATGACCAGTTATGGAGCACTACACTAGACCCAGCAACAAGAACGTTATTACAAGTTAAAGTTGGAGAAAGCGAAGAAGCCGATCAAGTCTTTACTACTTTAATGGGTGATGTTGTTGAACCTAGGAAAGAGTTTATTGTCAATAATGCCTTAAAAGTTGCTAATTTGGATATATAAACTTGTGTATCACTATATAAAATTCAGTCTGCGATTTATGTATTAATCAGAAAGGATCAAACTCAATTATATACGAAGAGCTTGATCCTTATAACACAACCTCAAATAATAAAATAAAGTTATGTTACCGATAAATATGTAAAATTTACTTAAAATTAATTTTTTTGGAAAATAGTGATTAAATATTTTCCTAGATAGATTCAAATCTGCTTAAAAAAATGAGCTGTTTGTGTAAATTTCAATCTAGTATTAGATATTCGTTATTACGAAGCGCATTAATCAAACATATTTATAAACTGATATAATCCTATTTATTTTTAACTTAATTATACAAAAAAATGTTATAGGGCTTGTAATTATTCATTTCTTAATTCATTAATTATTTAATTTCATACAAAATAAAAAAAGGTTTGTTAATGTTTTGTCCCTTTTGTGGAAATGAAGATACCATGGTTAAAGATAGCCGTTCTACAGAAGATGGAACCGCTATCCGCAGAAGACGTGTTTGTACAAAATGTAATGAAAGATTTACGACCCTTGAACGCGTACAAACACGCGAGTTATTGGTATTAAAACGCAGTGGGCAGAGAGTACCCTTTGAAAAAGAAAAATTAATTAGATCAATTGATCTTGCCACACGTAAACGTCCCATATCTGCTGAACAAATTGATCAAATCGCAAATAAATTAGAAAAGCAATTTGTTGATTCCGGTGAAAATGTGATTACATCAGAAAGCATTGGTAAAACAACGATGGAACTTCTTAAGGATATCGATAAAGTGGCGTATGTAAGGTTTGCTAGCGTCTATTCGGACTTTAAAAATGTGAAAGATTTTGCTGAAATTTTGCAAACAATGGAACATCACGACAAATAATATGCTACATATAGAAATAAAACAAATTATATACTAGGTTAATAATGAATACTCAAACTGTAAAACGCCCTAGAACTTTAACCCGAATTGCTGCAGTACAAGCACTATTTCAGTGGGAACAAGGTACAGTCAAGGCTGCTAATTTAATTATTGAACAATTTTTACTTTATCGCATTGATCCACAATGTAACGAAGAAATTTACAATGACGGCAAAGCTTATATCCCTAATATTAATTTATTTAAAAATATCATTGAACAATTTATTCATCAATCCTCTGAAATTGATATTATCTTAACAAAATCGCTTCCGAAAGATTGGCCATTACATCGTCTAGACCCAATTATCAGAGCGATATCAAGAGCTGCAATTGCAGAATTATTAAATGATGTTAATGATCCGCCAACTAAGGTTATTATCAACGAATATATTGACGTTACCCGTGCTTTTTGTGACGGTGAAGAAGCCTCATTAATCAATGGTATCTTGGATAATATTAGCCGCCAAGTCCGTCCTTTAACCGCGACACCATCATTATAGTCTTATATAAATCATATGGAAAATTCTCTTGCTCCTGAATTCCAATTTATTCGTAACTATATAAAAAGATTAGCAGGAAAGGGGGCATTAGACTTAACGGATGATGCTGCATTATTGTCCGTCGACCCAGCATATGAATTGGTATTAACGGCTGATGCAATGGTAGAGAATGTTCATTTCTTCACCAATGATCCTGTTGATCTTATTGCTCAAAAATTACTTCGTTGCAACTTATCTGATCTTGCAGGAATGGGGGCAGAACCAGTTGGTTATCTATTAACCGTATCTTTACCAAAACATTGCTTTAACCCAAAGTGGTTC
Source organism: Commensalibacter communis (assembly GCF_947179105.1). NCBI lineage: Bacteria > Pseudomonadati > Pseudomonadota > Alphaproteobacteria > Acetobacterales > Acetobacteraceae > Commensalibacter > Commensalibacter communis. The sequence continues at coordinate 785,644 of NZ_CAMXCK010000001.1, read as the reverse complement.
GAACAATTTACTAACGGTTTGGCAAAAGATCAAAAAATGTTTAATATTTCATTATTGGGAGGGGATACCACTTATAATCCTCATAATATGGTATTTTCACTCACAGCACTTGGAAAAGTAAAGAAAAACAAAGCATTAAGACGGAATAATGCCAAAGTTGGTGATGGCATTTGGGTCACCGGAACGATTGGCGATGCGGCTTTAGGTTTGTTATCTTTACAAAATGAAATCAATGATGTTGATGGTTTTCTGACACAAAGATATCATTTGCCTCAGCCAAGATTGGGATTACAGTTAATTGATATTGCCAACGCTGGAATGGATATTTCTGATGGATTAATTCAAGATCTGGGTCATCTTACAAGAGAGAGTCAACTGGGTGCAATTATATTTGCAAACCAAGTTCCATTATCCAATCAAGCTAAACAACTTGGATCTGCATATTTAGAAACTTGTTTAACTGGTGGCGACGATTATGAATTATTGCTGACGATCCCAAAAGAAAAAGAAGATCAAGCATTAATTGAAAGCAAAAGAGCAAATATTCCTTTGACGAAAATTGGATATTGTATTGGCAAACGCAATTCTTTGATTTGTTATGACAAGGATAAAAATATTATGAATTTCAAACAAACTGGATGGAGCCATATTTGATAGATAGAAATTTATAAAATTAAATAATTAAGTTCAGTTGGCATAATATATATTATACGTTTTTTATAGCCGTTAAATTATGAGCCTTGTTCGATAACATTTTCTATAAATCTATGTTATTATTTTAACGTTGATACTATTTTATTTCTAAAGGATAATTTATGACTTATCTATATGATCGTGTACTTTTAACCAACGACGATGGCTTCGAAGCTCCAGGATTAAAAATCCTTGAAAATATAGCATCAAAAATTGCCAAAGAAGTCTGGATTGTTGCACCAGAAAGAGATCAAAGTGGAACCTCTCAATCTATATCGATCCACCACCCTCTTCGAGCAATTGAAAAAAGTGAACGTCATTTTGCTGTTACTGGTACACCAGGAGATTGTGTAGTGATGGGATTACGGCAGCTTATGCCACAAAAACCTGACCTTGTCTTGTCTGGTGTAAATCGTGGTAGCAATCTTGGTTTAGAAACTATTTTTTCTGGTACCGTTGGTGCTGCAATGACGGGATGTTTATTGAACATTCCATCCATTGCATTTAGTCAAAATTTCAGAGATGGTCATGAAATCTATTGGGAAACAGCTTATCATCACGGGCCAGAAATTTTTCAAAAATTATCTCAATCATCTTGGCAACATCCAAGAACTTGTTTAAATATTAACTTTCCAGACTGCCCTTATGACGAGGTAAAATCAATCGAGTTTACAACACAAGGCATTGGATACATTGAAGATATCAATATTGTTGCTAAAAAAGATATGCGTCAAGCACCTTATTATTGGCTAAACTTCGATCGTCCCATTAAAGAAGATACAGAACATACTGAAACTCAAGCGATTAATAATAAATCCATTTCTATCACGCCCCTTTCCTTTGATCGCACCCATACAGATCTTTTACAAAAATTAAAATTATAGTACGTTATTAAAGGGAATAGAATATTCCCTTTAACTTTATGGTTTTATTTTGCAATTTCACGAACAAATGGGGTTACTTCAAAATAAGCCTCAGGATCATCTTCACCTACAACTGACCAATATGCAATCGTATCTTGATGCTCTATTTTATTGGCACGTAATAACTCTAAAACTTGTTGAATAATATATATATCTGAATCTAAACCTTCTAATAAATAGTCATTAACAATATCCAACATCAGATCCATTAATATATCTCTGCGCATATCAAAACATTTAATAGCTGAGTAAGCGCTTATATACTGATCTAACCATTCTTGCGTGCGATATTCGTTGGGTAACTCATAAGCCCAATCTTGAGTATGAGCATCTCCTGAAGGTAAATTTAAATCTTTACATAATCTTCTGATTGGATTGGTCATTATTTCGTTGATAAATTGCCACTACCAAAAATATAATTACTAATTTGTTGTTCAATACTAGTATAAGGTCGAGTATTACTGACAAAAGCATTAGGTTTTAAATATTCCTTTGACTTACCAGGACGAACCATAATAGAGCCGCTATCGGTCATCCCTACTGATCCAACGCTGAAAATACTATCTTCTGGCAAATGAATAGCTTTGTTGATTTCAAGCCTAACATCAGCCATAAAAGTTTTATTATTCAAGGAGATAGAACGCACAACGCCAACTGGAACCCCTGAAAGAATAACAGTGCTGCCAGGCTCAAGAGTATTTGCAGAATAAAATTGTGCCGTCACAGGATATTTGTCTCCTTTGACGCCGAACATCGTCATTCTTGAATAAGAGTAAAACCCAATCGCAACGACCAACACAAAACCACTTGCTATATATGCGCTTATTGCCTTGTTTTTCACTCGATTATTCCTATCTTGCTATCAATTTTATAGTTAATATTATATTCATATTTCATCAAATAAGATATAGTCGATTAATTATTTGTTCCCTTAGTTTATCTTTTAGAATATTTATATCTAAATTACAAAAATAAAAATTATACAGCAACAATAGGTATCCATGTCATTCCTTCAGGCTATTTTTATTGCAATTTTACAAGGTGCTACAGAGCTATTTCCTGTCAGCAGCCTTGGTCATGCCGTTATTGTCCCTGCCCTTTTGGGATGGGTTATCAGTCCACAAGATCCTACATTTTTACCTTTTATTGTCATGTTACATTTTGGTACAATGTTCGCATTATTAATATTCTTTTGGAAAGATTGGTATGCTTTGGGGCGTGGAGTCCTAGGAAAAGACGGACAAGCTATTCGTGAACAGAGCGTTTATATAGTAATGTTACTTGTTATTGCGACGTTGCCTGCTATTCTTATTGGTGCATTATTAGAAAGCTTTATTCGTCAGCTTTTTTCCACCCCAGGAATGGTCTCAATTTTTCTGATTTTAAATGGCGTTATGCTCTTTTCAACTGAGAAACTAAGAAATAGATCAACACCAGAATCAAGTAATTCAATCGCAGATCTAACCCCAAAAGATGCTTTGATTATTGGTTGCTTTCAATGTTTAGCGTTTTTCCCTGGTTTATCTCGTTCTGGTGCCACAATGGTTGGCGGAGTAATGCGCAGATTGTCTTATGAAAATTCAGCTCGTTTCTCTTTCTTACTTGCATTGCCTGTTATTTTTGCAGCAACTATTCATCAAACTTGGAAAATATACCACCATAATATCGCTATTGAAAATATGGGCACGATATTTATTGCAACAATTGTTGGTGGACTGACTGCTTTAATCAGCACTGGGATCTTAATGAAGTATTTTCGAAATCATGAAACGATGGCTCTGACACCTTTTAGCTTTTATTGTATTGCTCTGGGTTGTATCAGCCTTATAGTTTCAATCTTTTAATTAAATTAAGAGCTTCTTTGAAACAAAAAGAAGCTCTTAAGCAACGCTATGAATCTAAATAAAAAAAACACTTTTTTTTTACCCTTCAATTATTTTTTTTCAATATACTTATCTACGTAACAATTTAGGTAAATATATTATGCAAAATAATACCACCAACAATATACAAAATAATTTATCGTCTTCTTATAACATCATCATGGTTGGCTTCCTAGCATCTTTAGCTGGGTTAATGTTTGGTCTTGATATTGGTGTTATGTCGGGAGCCAATGAATTTATTAAGAAAGAATTTTCAGCAACAGATCGTAATATTGAAACCATAGTCAGCAGCATGATGTTTGGTGCTGCTTTGGGTGCAATAGGATGTGGTTGGGCATCAGCAAAATTCGGAAGAAACCGTTGTTTAATTCTCAGTGCTTTAATCTTTATTATTTCTGCTATTGGTTGTTCCCTAGCAAGAGGTATTATTGACTTAGTTGCTTGGCGTTTTATCTTGGGGATTGCGATTGGTATTGCTAGTACTACGGCTCCTCTTTATATTGCTGAAATTGCACCCGAAGAAAAAAGAGGGTCAATGATTTCAACATATCAATTAATGGTTACGGTGGGGATCTTTCTTGCTTTTATTTCAGATACTATACTAGGATATTATGGTGCTTGGCGGTGGATGCTTGGGATCATTGCGTTTCCTGCAATCCTTTTCTTAATTGGATTATTCTCTTTGCCAGATAGCCCAAGATGGCTAATCATGCGCAACAGAAAACAAGAAGCATATAACATCTTATTAAGCTTACGAGATGGTGATAAGCAAGCCGTTCACAATGAAGTTCAAGAAATTGAGGAACAAATTAAAAGTCCTAAAAAAGGCTTTAGTTTATTCTTATCAAATCGAAATTTTAGACGTTCTGTTGCTTTGGGAGTTACCCTTCAAATTGTCCAACAATTTACAGGTATGAATGTCGTAATGTATTATGCACCACGTATTTTCCAAGATATGGGGTATACAGGCAGCGCAACATTGTGGTTTACAGCACTTGTTGGTCTAGTTAATGTTGCAGCAACATTTATTGCCATTGGAACTGTGGATAAATATGGACGTAAACCAACATTATATGTAGGTTTTACAGTCATGGCGATAGGTCTTGGTGTTATTAGTTTTTTAATGAGAAATGGTCATATTGTTGATCCAACAATGCAACTTTTCTGTGTTGCGATGCTTCTTTTCTTTATTGTTGGTTTTGCAATGTCTGCTGGTCCATTAATTTGGACATTATGTTCAGAAATCCAACCTTTGCAAGGCAGAGATTTTGGGGTTGCTGCTTCTACTGTTACAAATTGGCTAGCCAATTTTGTAGTAGGTTATACTTTCTTAACCCTTAATAATAACCTTGGTTCTTCTAAAACTTTTCTTCTTTACACAATATTGAATATTATCTTTATTGGTATAACCTTCTGGTTTGTTCCAGAAACTTCTAAAGTTAGTTTAGAAAAAATTGAAGAAAACTTGATGGAAGGTAAACCTTTACGTCAAATGGGACGTTAATAAAAAAAGCTAATCTAAAGATTTTAGATTAGTTTTTTTTCAGATTTAGATCAAGTAAGATCTACCTATTTTAGAAATATTTTTCAAATTTGCATTAGAAAAATATTATCACATTAAATTCATTATAATTATCATTGCTTAATAAATATAGAAAAATAATTCTAAAATATTAAAGCAATCCGTCAGTGATCACAATATTTATAATAATTATAGTTAATAATATACGAAATTATAATAATTATAACAAAAGATTGAATAGAATAATTTTTCTATTTGTAAATATAGTTAGATATGCACTTTTTTTCAAAAGGAGAAGAAAAATGACTGCTAACTATCAAGATACTTTCAAAAATCAATATTTCGTTGTGACTGGTGGGAATCAAGGACTTGGCGCTTGCGTTTCAAACCTAATCGCAGAACGTGGCGCAAAAGGCATTGTTATTTGTGGGCGCTCTGTTGAAAAAGGTAAAAAACAAGAAGAACAATTAAGAAAATTAGGGTGCGATGCTCATTTTGTAGAAGCTAATTTTCTCGATGTTGAAAGTTGTAAGCACGTTATTGATTATGCAGAAAAACATTTTGGAACCTTAAATGGTTTGGTTAATTGTGCCGGCATGTCTGATCGTGGTACTATTGTGGATACAAGCCCAGAGCTTTTTGACAAAATATTTGCGGTTAACATAAGAGCTCCTTTTTTTCTGATTCAACATGCCATTAAACTGATGATTCGTAAAAAAGTAGAAGGATCAATTGTTAATATTATTACCATTACCTCTCACGGTGGTGAATCTTTCCTAGCCCCGTACGCTGCATCCAAGGGTGCGTTGGCAACTTTGACACACAACGTAGCCTATAGCGCAATGCGCAATCGTATTCGAGTAAATGGGCTAAATATTGGTTGGATGGATACCCCACATGAACATGAAATCCAAAAACAATACCATAATGTTTCTGATAATTGGTTAGAAGAGATCGAAAAAAAACAACCTTTTGGAAGATTATTAAAACCTCAAGAAGTCGCCAGAGCAGTTTCTTTTTTGCTTTCAAAAGAATCTGGGATGATGACTGGATCTGTCATTGATTTTGCACAAGGTGTTATTGGTTGTGGAGATCAAGGTGCCCCTCAACCCTTGCATCCATTATCCCTATCTTAATATTCTATAAGGAGCCAATTATATGACTTATTCAGTTTTTTCGACAGCAAACAATTCGAATATTTCACAATTTAAAAAATTATGTGAACAGCATATAAATAAACAAGAATATCCTTTTGCTCACGACATCATTAATAATGTAATTATTTATGATGGCGATCATTTACACCAGCAGTCAAAAGAACATAAACAAGCTATACAAAGTGAAATCTATAAAGCTTTGGCAAGCGGTTCTGGGATAATTGCAATTAAAAACATGTGGTCTGACCATCAATTACTAAACCAACATAATGAAATATTTAATCAAATTCTTCAAGAAGAAACGGTAAGCGGCATTGCAGCAGATCATTTTGCAAAAGCTGGAGCCAATGGGCGTATTTGGAATTCATTTCAAAAGGTTGCATTAAAGGACGCAGATTCTTTTATTGATTACTATAGTAATCCTTTATTATCTCTAGTCTGCCAATCATGGTTAGGGCCATATTATCAAGTAACGGCTCAAGTTAATATTGTTCGACCAGGTGGGAAAGCCCAACAACCTCATCGAGATTATCATCTGGGATTCCAACAAGAAGATGATGTCGCTCTATTTCCGCTACCCTTACAAGTCATGACACAATTTATGACTTTACAAGGTGCTGTAGCACATTCCGATATGCCTATTCAGTCAGGTCCAACTTTGTTATTACCTTTTTCTCAACAATATAAGGAAGGCTATCTTGCATGGCGCAAAAAGGAATTTATTGAATATTTTAATGAACATGCCATACAAGTTCCGCTTGAAAAAGGAGATGGTTTATTCTTTAGCCCTGCCCTGTTCCACGGTGCTGGAAATAATCATTTAGAAAATTTTAATCGTATTGCCAATCTACTACAAATTTCATCAGTTTTTTGCAAACCTATGGAAACTGTTAATCACACTAAAATCCTGAGTAATATTTATCCATCTTTATTAAAAAAATATCAAAATAATCAACTTGTTCATTTAGAAGAAATTATTACCGCTGCTGCGGATAGTTATTCTTTTCCAACTAATCTTGATACGGATCCACCAGTTTATGGACTGGCTCCAATGACGCAACATCAATTAGTCAAAACGGCATTAACAGAAGGTTGGGATGCACAACGCTTTACTCAAGAACTAAATGAAATTAATCATAAAAGACAAGCTTAAAGAAACTTATACAAATATAGAATTACAGATATATCCTATATTTGTATAATTCAAGCCTAGGCAAAAATTTCATAAACTGCAACGGAAACCGCAATAAGCCCCATAATCGTTACAAATATATTGCTTGGTTTCCCTTTATATTTTGCCAGTGCTGGCACTGTGTGAATAGCATACATAGGCATTAAAAATAAAAAAACTGCAAATACTGGACCGCTGATTGATTCAATCAATGTCAAAACATTGGGGTTATAGATTGAAACCAACCATGCAGTGATAAAAATAAAAATAATCGTGCAAATATGTAATATTTTTCCTTCTTGAATATCGATATTAACGAATTTACCTGTTTTAATTACGACACCATGAATACCCTCTTTTGCCCCAAGATAATGTCCTAAAAATGATTTGCACATAGCAACAAAAGCAACAATTGGTGCGACCCAACTGAGAAAAGGTGTTTGAAAATGATTGGCTAAATAAGAAAGAATTGAGACATTTTGTATTTTTGCTTCTTGTAAATTTTCTGGTGTCAAACTCAAAGAACAGCTGAACACAAAAAACAGAACCGTTACAACCATTAAAATATTACTATATTTAATAATTTGAGAGCATTTTTGCTCTGCATTTCCTCCATATTCTTGAGTTTTAGCAACTGCTAGGGATGAAATAATCGGAAAATGATTAAAGGCGTAAACAGTTACAGGGATTAATAACCATAATGTTAATAACAAGCCATTTCCGCCTTGGTGCACCGCTCCTGAAAAACTTGCATTTCTAAAGATTTCACCTGTCCACTGTGGAATCAGTGACAGAGAAATAATCATTAAAATCGCAATAAATGGATACACCAATGTTGACATAATATTAACAATCAACATTTTTCCACATTGAACAATTAACATTAAAAATGCCACTAGAATAAATGCAATCAAAGCCCTTGATGGCGGCGGTAAATGGAGTTGATACTTAATGAAACTTTCAATAGTATTGGTTAAGCTGACACTATACATCAACAAAATCGGATAAAGCGCAAAGCAATAAAGTAAGGTAATTAAATATCCCAGATGCTTACCAAATTGCTCTTCCACTACGATGGTAATGTCGGCACCTTTACCACTTAAAACAAAACGACACAAAGCTCTATGAGAAAAGAAAGTCATTGGAAAAGCTAGTACAGCCATGACTAATAGAGGGATTAATCCCCCAGAGGCTGCATTAATCGGTAAAAATAAAACACCTGCACCAATTGCAGTTCCATATAGACTTAACATCCAAACTGTATCAGAAGATCCCCATTTGGGCATGACACCAGAACTATCTTTTTCCATCAGAAATAATCACTTTGTTCATTATAATAAAATTATATTTTTTTCAAAAACATGCTAATATTATTTCAATTAAACAAGAATGAAAACCTATTTATCTTAAATAAATGGCAAAAATATACTCACCATCACTATATTTATATTATAGTGACAGCATCACATAAGGTTTTTGATATTCATGATGCTGTATGATTTGTAAATCAGCACCATACCATGTCTTTAAAATCTCTTTGGTTAAGACTTCTTGAACATTTCCTTTGGCAACAATGGATCCTTTATTAAGTAAATAAATTTGATCTGACCACAAAGAAGCTAGGTTGAGATCATGTAAAACCATGCAGACTGACAAAGGAAAATTTTGGACTAGCTTTTTTAACAACCGTAACATTTGTTGTTGATGATATAAATCCAAAGCCGAAGTCGGCTCATCAAGAAATAACCAGCCTGACGGCCCCTGCTCTCTCCATAATTGCACCAATACTCGAGCCAATTGTATTCGCTGTTGTTCACCACCAGATAAGAAAGCATAGTCTTTATTGACTAATTCTTGGCACTCGGTCATCCCTATGACTTGGTCAATCATCGCTTTGTTAATTGGCTCCGCCCAAGGAGAACGTCCCAATTTAATGATATCAATCGCAGATAATGAAAAAGTAATCTGACTTTGCTGTTTCATCACAGCTCGTTCTTTTGCAAGCTCCTTTTTTCGCCAATCTTGTAATTTTTTACCTTTTAAATAACACTCACCGTTTGTTGGATGATAAAACCCTGTCAGCACTTTAAACAAAGACGATTTTCCAGCACCATTCGGGCCGATTAATGTAATAAACTCACCTTGATTTAATGTGATGGATACATCTGACAAAATGGATTGATTATTTTTAATCAAGTAAATATTTTTGCCTTCAAGACGATTATTCAATGGATTATTCATGATCTACGCTTCCATTGTTCTTTTAAAATCAACCAGAAAAACCAAGGTCCACCCAGCAAGCTGGTTAATAATCCAACAGGCATTTCTGCAGGTTGCACCATTGTTCTTGCTATCGTATCTGCGACTAAAAGTAGGATTGCTCCGCTCAGTGCTGAAGCCGGCAATAAAACCTTATGATTATTGCCAAATATTAGGCGCATCGCATTTGGAATAACCAATCCTAAAAAACCAATAATCCCACTGATTGAAACTGCTGTTCCAACAAGTAAAGCACTCAAGATGAGTAGTTGCTTTTGCGTCTTATGAACATTAATTCCCAGATAATGCGCATCTTCTTCACCCAACTGCAACAAATTGAGTTGTTTTGCATAACATTGTATTAAGACGATTGTTGGGATGATTAAGCACATAGAGATGATAATTAATGGCCATTGAGTCTGACCCAAACTCCCCATACCCCATAAAGATAATTGTCTTAATTGTTGGTCGTTACTAACCCAAGACAAAATCCCAACCGCAGCGCCCCCAAGCGCATTAATCGCAATCCCAATCAGTAATAAACTAGAAAGATTCCCTTTGGTTAAACCACTTAATTGATAAATCAAAAGCGTTACCAACAGACTACCTATAAACGCAGCAATAACAGGCACCCATAATGACAAAAAAGCAGGCAACCCCAAAGGAATGACCAATGCAATTGCCACAGCTAATCCCGCACCACTGCTGATCCCCAATAAGCCAGGATCAGCCAATGGATTACGAAAAAGCCCCTGCATCACAGTTCCAGATACTGACAAAGCAATCCCAATAATGACAGCCAACAAAATGCGCGGCAATCGAATATTAGTCCAAATTTGAAAATCCATGTCTTGTGGATCGGCGTTCAATAAGGCAGACCATGGTAAATGCACTGGACCAATATTAGCAGCCCCTATTATTGAACCAATCAGAATCAATAATAGGATAGCCAGATAAACTTGATATCGTTTATCCATGAGGTAATGCTTCAGCCTTTGCACGTAAATCTTTGATCGCATCAGGTGTTCTGATTCCGAACCCTAATAATGCCATTTGATCGATCACAATGAGGTTGTGTTTTTTGCCTGCTGGAGTCATTGAAACACCAGGTAACTTCCATAAATTATCCGCACCGCCAATGGTTTTAATGGCATCGCTGTCCGTCATGATAATATCTGGTGCAGCAGCAATAATCCCTTCTTGAGACATTGGCTGATAATGAATCGAAGTTCCCATTCCATTTTGTAAACCCGCATCATGGATGGCAGAATCAGCAGCAGTATCCCGTCCAGCAACAAGATTGCTCATGCCACCATGTGCCATAATATAGATCACCTTAACAGGCAGTTGTTTTGAAGATAAAGCAGCAATAGTTTTATTCATTTTATCTTGTAAAGGCTTTGCTTCTTTTTCACGATGTAAAGCCTTAGCAATCGTCTCTACTTTTTGAGGAATTACTTGTAAAGAATGTTTGCCAGAAACATACACAACTGGAATACCCACTTTTTTAATTTGCTCTAGCACCGCAGAAGGTTGAGCAAGATCGCTGGTAATGACCATTGTGGGTTTTAATGATAAAATACCCTCGGTATTTAATTGACGCATATAGCCAATATCTTTGACTTTGTTGACCGCAGCAGGTTGATTGCTGGTCGTATCACGACCCACCAACTCGTCTTGAGCACCCAAAGCAAAGATGATTTCAGTCACATCCCCACCAATAGAGATAATTCTTTCTTTGGCTTGTGCAGAAACAGTCGTAACCAATAGGGATAATGTGGCAAAACAAAGATGAGCTAGTTTCATGCTACTTTTTCTTTCACAGCAATCACATTAATTTGATTGCGCCAAACCTCTTGTTCCAAGTCACCTTCGGTTCTTTGACCATATAATTGAGCAATTTGCGTGCCATCTTTGGCAAAGAGTTCAAGGCTGGTCACATATCCTTCTTTGGTTGGTTTACGGGTAACCCATGTTTCAGCAATGTGATCTTCCATCAAATGCATGGTGAATTTTGAGTTAAAAATATTCAACCAATTATCTTTAGGCATCAATTTTTCAACCACGCCTGTAAAGATTTGCACGCAACCACGATTACCAATGAAAATCATAATTTCATTTTGATCATTGAATGCCATATCTAGAACTTGAGAAAGTGCGCTATTATCGACTTTGCATGCCAAATTATCACTGACAGAAGAGAATGCTTGTTGGCGTGTCACATTATGACGTGTTAATAGGCTAAAGAATTGATGTACGTCCGTCATAGCACGCCATTCTTCTTCGATCTTCTTCGCATCAAAAAATGCATTTTCCGATACACGTTCAAGCTGAGAAACAATAAATTCTTCTTTGGCTTCAACTGTGAACTTTTCGACCAAAGCATCCCATTCTTGACGGTTGGTATTATCATTCATATAGATTTTTAGGATTGCATCGCCATAAGCATCAAAAATCTGAATGCTTTCTTTTTCCCCGCGTCTGGTCATTTCTTTGATGTAAAAAGAGCTGACCCATTTACCCACAAACAGACGTTGATCCAACGCACGAGGGTTTAATACAAGCCCGCCATGATTGCCCAGTTTCACGTTATCATAGTGCCCAGCTTGTTCATGAACAGCATATTCATTGCGAACAATATTCATGGTTTCTCCAACTTTGTGAAGTTCTTTTAACAAAGTTGAAAAATCCGTGGTAAATGCTTTTGCATCGGCTCCGATACGAGCATGGCACAGCTCTGCTTCGCTGATACCAATCATCCCAGCCAAATCACGTGCAAATTTACCCGTATGTTCCGATTTAAGGGTTAAATAACGTTGATAATATGCGTTCATTATAAACCATCCATAGGTTATCTTTTAAGGTTTGATATTCAATGAACGGTATATAAGCATAATTAAGAACGATTATCAATATCAAATGAAATTGATTCTTAGTATCATCATTGTAAGAATGAAAATTTGATATAATTATAAGTGTAATAACTCCATGAGATTATCCTTCTCTTTTTGTGTTTCTTTTATGTATTGAGCGTAAGTATTATTAAATAATTGATCGATTTGTATTTCTATTTGATACCATATCTCATCTTTTTGATTATTTTTTAAATAAGGCACTAATTCTTCGATTTTTATAGGGAATATACTTTTACCATTATTAATACTCTTTAATTTAGTCAAAATGTTTAGATAATATTTTCGGTGATCATTTAATTCTTTTTGAAATAAATAATGTATTTGATGTATAAATTTAGAATCAAAAGTCTCATAATACCTTGCTTTATATTCACGCATTAAATACTCTAAAAGCATAAATAAAATATTCAATAAATAAATTTGTTTATTATAATTACTTTCCCAGGATAATTTTTGAATATCAAATTTATTATCTTTTTTATTACTATAGTTTTTATATTCAATATAAATTGTTATAGTATTAATCTGTTTATAGTATTCTTGTATAAGATTTTCTTTATTTTCTTGATACCCCACAAAACCTATATCATTACATAAAGGTAATAGTATAATTTCTATAATGTCTTGCCTCGAACAATAATACATATTCTTAATAACTGGGAATAAAGAAATATCCCCATTATAAATGCCTTTATATATTTCTTTTAGTATTATTAATTTACTTTGAGTAGGAGAATTTTGTATAAATTGAGCCGCGTGATATTCTTGAATAGACTTGTGCACAAAAACAATATGATCATACCCATCTCTTTGAATGAGGCTAGTTATATTGATAAAATCATCATAAATATTTTCTTCAAGAATATTATTTATGTTAACTATCTTGGTTGCATTTTTTATATATTCAAGAATAGATGTTTCCGTGAAATCATATTGATTCTCATAAATGGATAAAAAACATAAAGCACAAAAACATTGATAGGCTTGATGTTTATCTAAATTCGCTTTTTTCTCTCTAGTATAATTTTTTGATTTGTCATGATGTAAATACAAAGTAACAAACAAACGATCATAAAAATCAATCGCATTTTCAGGGATACTATCTAAATGAGGATAGCAAATATAAAATAATGTTGCTAATAACGGTGTATTAATTGTTTCAACTAAACTTTGATTATTTTGTAATATTTCTTTTATATTAAAATAATCTTTCACATCTGTATTTTGATGATGATCCAATTTTTCAATAATGGCGATAATATCTGTTTGCCCGATAGGTTCTACATAAAAATTATGAACTCCTGCCTCTCGACATATTTCTGTATCATGTCGGCTGGTTATAATAATTTGAGTATTATATTTTTTATTCAGATAGAATATTTCTTTTAGTAGTTGATTTCTGTAATCTGTCTTAACCTCGTCAAAACCATCAAGAAGCAATAATATGTTACCACTTTCTAATAAATTCTCTATATCTTCTTGTGACGCTTTGATCCTAAATTGATCTAAAATCAAGTTTAAACTCTTAATAACACCATCGCTCTCAATCCTTCGTAACTCCATAAAAAATGGAATTTTCTTGCCGTAAGTTAATGCTTCTAAAAAGATCTTTCTTAAAATTGTGCTTTTACCCTGCCCTGCATATCCAATGATATTGGTAATTTCATTATTTTCGTATACAAACCCATCCTCAATAATTTTTGTATTTTCTTGATCCGTTATAGTCAATGGATGATAAATTTGATTGAGTAATACATCTTTGTCTGCACTATGGATCGTTCGCATCTTCATCGTTGCATAAAGATGTTTTTCTAAGTAAATATCATAGGTTTCTTGTTGAGATAATTGTTCTACGATTGTTTTCCCTTTGGAAAAAATACTTTTCCACTTTGTTTTAATAGCTTTATCTATTGATGTATCAACAACTTTTCTGATACCAGCTTGCACTGCCCAGCCAGCAACTATACTTGAAGTAGTAATCATACATAAAACCCTTTACCTATAATTCATTAGGTAATTATATTAAATCGTTAACGATATTTATATATCTAAATTAAATAAATATACACTCAACTGAAAATTTTATTAATGAATAAATTTCAATTTAATATGTAAAATAATCTGACTAATCCTACCCACTACCGCATGCTATAAGTATTTCTATACTAAAACAATTTCACCATAAAGGAAGTTAGAAATGAAAAAAATTCGTCTTGGTCAACATGGCCCAGAAGTCTCAAGAATTGGTTTTGGATGTATGGGTATCAACTTTGGTTATGGCACCTCAATGGGAAAGCAAGAAGCCATTACTTTAATTCGTCAGGTCTATGATCGTGGAGAAAATTTTTTCGATACGGCTGAGGTATATGGCCCTTATATTAACGAAGAAGTTGTCGGTGAGGCTTTGCGTCCTGTTCGGGATAATGTTGTCATTGCCACCAAATTTGGTTTCAATATTGTTAATGGACAAATGCAAGGCCTTAACAGCCGACCAGAACATATTAAACAAGTTGCGGAGGCGTCTTTAAAAAGACTAGGCATTGATGTAATTGATTTATTTTACCAACATCGTGTTGATCCTGACGTTCCTATAGAGGATGTTGCTGGTGCCGTCAAAGACCTGATCCAAGAAGGGAAAGTGAAATATTTCGGTCTTTCTGAACCCAGCGCAAAAATCCTTCGCCGTGCCCACGCCGTTCAACCTGTGACCGCTATACAAAATGAATATTCAATGTGGGTCAGAGACCCAGAAACCAATGGGATTTTTGAAGCCTGTGAAGAACTTGGGATTGGATTTGTTGCCTACAGTCCTTTGGGAAAAGGGTTTTTGACAGGAGCAATGGGGAAAGATACAAAATTAGATGCAAAAGATTTTCGAAGCATATTGCCTCGTTTCCAAGAAAATGTGTTTGAAAAAAATCTTGAGCTTGTTCAATTATTGCAAAAAATAGCTTCAGAAAAACATATTACCCCTGCACAGCTTGCGCTCGCTTGGATTTTAGCTCAAAAATCATGGATCGTTCCAATTCCTGGAACAACCAAACTACATCGTTTTGAAGAGAATATTGGGGCTGATGCAGTTGACCTTAATCAACAAGATCTGGACTTAATTGCAAAGGCTCTTACAGAAATAGCTATTGAGGGGGAAAGATACCCAGAACCATTTATGAAACTGGTTGGCAAATAAATATATTTTATATCTCATAATAAAGTTGGCTTAAACTGCCAACTTTACTTTAGTAAAATAGTTAAAAATTGCAAAATATTTAGTATTCTTTATAGGGTAAAAATTTACCACTCATCACAATATTAACGCGATCTCCATTGGGATCATTTTCACGTTTTAAATCCATTTTAAAATCAATAGCACTCATAATGCCATCACCAAACTCTTCGTGAATAAGCTCTTTGAATGTCGTGCCATAAACATTTACCAATTCATAAAAGCGATAAATTGTTGGATCTGTGGGAACAACTGTTGGTAAGCTGCCTCTGTAAGGCGTTACCATCAGCCATTTTTTTTCATTTTCTGTTAAATTAAAAATCTCAGCAATTACAGAAGCTTGTTTTTCGTTGCAAGTCATTTGCCCTAAACATGCTGCCGTTACCCACTCTTTGCTGCGCCCAACTTTTTTAGCAATATCTGCCCATTTTAGACCTTGAGTTACCTTTGCAGTAATAATTTTTTCAGTTACTTCTAAACGGCTCATTGTTATTTCCTTAGTCTTAAAGAATGAATAATTTCTTGGTCGTTGATATGGCTAGTTTATCAAACAGTAATCCATGTTACAATTAAGTATAAAGAACAGGTATATATACATAAAAAGGATGAAATGATCATGTATATTACATCATGAAGGCTTTCATTCTTTTCATGAAATAT
This sequence comes from Commensalibacter communis, assembly GCF_947179105.1. NCBI lineage: Bacteria > Pseudomonadati > Pseudomonadota > Alphaproteobacteria > Acetobacterales > Acetobacteraceae > Commensalibacter > Commensalibacter communis. Next base: position 769,238 of record NZ_CAMXCK010000001.1, on the reverse strand, counting down.
TTCTATATAAATAGTTTATAAACCGCTGCTGATATCGCAATACATCCCATCACAACAATAAACATATTACTAACTTTTCCTCGATAACGAGCCAAAGCAGGAACAGTATGGATGGCATACATCGGCATAAGAAATAAAATCATTGCTAATATCGGGCCGCCAATCGATTCAATCATTCCTAAAACACTTGGATTTAACGCTGCAACAATCCATGCTGTAATAAACATAAAAAGCAAAGCACATTTATTCAGTGTTTTTTCTTCGGCAGTCTTCCCAAAATAATGCATTGATTTCAAAACGACACCATTGAATCCTTCTCTTGCCCCAAGGTAATGCCCCAAGAAAGATTTTGAAATGGCGATAAAAGCAACAATAGGCGCAACCCAATCTAAAAATGGTGTTTTAAAATGATTAGCCAAATAGGAAAGAATAGAAATATTCTCTGCTTTTGCTTCTTGTAAATTAGTAGGGCTTAAACATAATGCACAGCTGAACACAAAGAATAACACAGTAATAACCATCATGATATTACTATATTGAATGATTTTTGAGCATTTTTGCTCTGCAAACTCTCCATATTCTTTGCGTTTTGCAACTGCCAAGGAGGAAATAATAGGAGAATGATTAAACGAAAAAACAGCTACAGGAATAATCAACCATAACGTTACTAATAATCCACTTCCTCCACTTTTTGTGGCGCCAGATAAGTCAATATGTTGAAATATATCACCCGTCCATTGCGGAATTAGATATAAAGCAATCAGCATCAATACAGCAACAAAGGGATAAACCAACGTTGACATCACACGGACAATTAAATACTCACCAAATTGAACAATTATAATCAAGAAACTTATTAATAAAAAAGAAACGAGAATCCTAGACGGTGGAGTCATGTGTAGTTGATTTTGAATAAAACTAATGACTGTATTGGTAATGCTGACACTATAAACAAGTAAAATTGGATAGATTGCAAAAAAATATAATAACGTAATTAAATATCCCATCTGCTTGCCGAATTTTTCTTCGACAACTTCGGTAATATCATTGTTGGCTGAATTGCCTGAAAGAACAAATCGACATAATGCTCGATGTGCAAAAAAAGTCATCGGAAAAGCAAGAATTGCCAAAACAAGTAAAGGGATTAATCCACCCGCAGCAGCATTAATCGGTAAGAATAATACTCCTGCTCCAATTGCAGTGCCATAAAGGCTGAGCATCCAAACGGTATCAGAAGAACGCCATCGAGGCATATCATTGGAAATTTCTTTTTGCACCATCGCTATAATCGCTTCATTGATAAAATAAATTAAGAGTTTTCTTTACTATCACTGATATTATGTAAAAAAAATCAAAATTTAAATAAAATCTATTGATATTCTTTAGATACTATTTAATTTATGAAGCGTTACTAAAAAAACTTGTTATTCATATATTAAATAAAAATAACAAGTCTTCTTTGATTAAAAAATTACTCAACTGTCACAGATTTTGCTAAGTTTCTGGGTTGATCGACATCTGTTCCCTTAAGTAAAGCAGCTTCATAAGCCAGCATTTGTACAGGAACCGTATAAAGCGGTGGCGTTACAAAAGAATGCACCGTAGGAAGAACAACAATTTGTTCAGCAATTCCCTTGACGCGCTCTGCACCCTTAGCATCTGTAAAGACCAAAATACGACCACCTCTGGCTTTGGCCTCTTGCAAATTTGACAATGTTTTTTCAAATAAAGGTCCAGAAGGTAACAAAGAAATCACAGGCACTGTGTTGTCAATTAAGGCAATCGGACCATGCTTCATTTCCCCAGCAGCATATGCATCGGCGTGAATATAAGAAATTTCTTTGAGTTTCAAAGCCCCTTCCATTGCCACAGGGAACATAATGCCGCGCCCTAGATAAATGACACTTTGAACTTGAGAAATAATATGCGCCATTTTTTGTATTTGCTCTTGCATTTGCAAAATCTCGGCAACACGGCTTGGCAAATCAATTAACGCTGTCAGACACTCATCGATATATTCAGAAGTAATAGTTCCTCTTTCCTGTCCCATTACCAAGGTTAAACACGCCAATACAGTCAACTGAGCCGTAAATGCTTTCGTCGATGCCACCGCAATTTCAACCCCAGCATCCATTCCAAGAACGACATCGCTTTCCCGTGCCATAGAACTATGTTCATTGTTTAATACGGAAATAATATTTTGCCCTGCATTTTTCAAAGCACGTAATGCTGCAAGCGTATCCGCTGTTTCCCCTGATTGAGAAACCAACAATCCCATCCCACCTTCATCAAAAGGAGGATTGCGATAACGCATTTCACTGGCTACATCAAGATCAATTGGTAGACGAGCAATTTCCTCTAACCAATAACGCCCAATAACCCCAGCATAGAATGCAGAGCCACAAGCTGTGATAATGCCGCGCTTTAATGATTTCATATCAAACGGCATATCAGGCAATTCAATTTTATGCGTCACTGGATTAACAAAACGACGCAAAGTTTGCCCAATCACGACAGGATGTTCATGAAGCTCTTTTTCCATATAATGGCGATATCCATCTTTGCCAATCGCACCTGCCATTAACGCAGTTGTTTGCACAGGACATTCAACTGTTTGACCATCCATATCAAAAAACTCTGCACCTTTTCTGGATAGAACAGTCCAAACCCCATCAGGCATGTAAGCAATCTTACGAGTCATTGGTGCAACAGCCAGGCTATCTGAACCCAGATACATTTCCTCTTCACCAAACCCAACAACCAAAGGAGCGCCATGTCTGGCACCAATCATCATATTTTCATCACATGCAAAAATTATAGCAATCGCATAAGCACCCTCTAATCTTTTCAAAGTGGCATGTGCAGCTTCTTTGGGTGTTTTTCCTTGTTGTAAATGATAATCAACAAGCTGAACGATGGTTTCACTATCTGTTTCACTATTGAAAACCTGACCAAGCTCAATCAGTTCTTTTTTTAACTCTTCGTGATTTTCAATAATGCCATTATGCACCACAGCGACGCGATCAGTTGCATGCGGATGCGCATTATGTTCTGTTGGTGCACCATGGGTTGCCCACCGTGTATGACCAATCCCTGTATTTCCTGATAAAGCATTATTCTCTAACACCTTGGCAAGGTTATCCAACTTGCCCGAAGCACGTCTTTTATCAATATGGTGATTATTAATCGTTGCCACGCCTGCGGAATCATATCCACGATATTCTAAACGACGCAGAGCTTCAATAATAATGGGTACAGCAGGTTGATTTCCTAAAATCCCAACAATTCCACACATAAATTTGTATCTCCTACTTTCTTGACGCTCTATTTCGTTGTTTTCTTTTTGTTTACTTGTCGTGCTCTGCCAAAAGCCAAAGCATTCTCGGGCACATTCTCAGTGATAACACTGCCTGCTGCAATTAAACTTTTATTACCAATTTCTACAGGAGCCACTAAAATAGCATCTGACCCAATAAAGGCTTCTTCTCCGATAATGGTTTGATGTTTATTGACACCATCATAATTGCACGTAATCGTTCCCGCACCCACATTTGTCTTTCGACCAACAACGGCATCTCCTAAATAGGTAAGATGATTAACTTTGGCACCTTCCCCCAATGTCGTTGCTTTTAATTCAACAAAATTTCCAACATGAGCATCTTTGCCAATAACTGCATTGGGACGTAAGCGTGCATAAGGACCAATGACGGCATCTTCTTTAACCTCACAGCCTTCTAGATGGCTGAAAGATCGGATTTCTGCACCAGCATGAACATGAACCTTTGGACCAAAAACAACATGAGGATAAATTAAAACATCCTCGCCCAATATTGTATCAGCAGATAAAAAAACAGTTTCAGGAGCAAGCATTGTTACCCCATTATCCATTGCTTTTTTACGTAGTTTTTGTTGAACAATCTGTTCGGCAACGGCTAATTCTGATTTAGAATTAATCCCACTTAACTCAGCCTCTGATGCACGAAGGGCTTTGATATGTTTACCTTCATTCACTGCAATAGCAACCGCATCAACAAGATAATATTCTTTTTTACTATTTTTATTTTCTATCTGACGCAACCAATATTTAAACGAACTGACCTTGGCGCAAATTACGCCTGCATTACAAAGATGAATTTGTTTTTCTTCTTCGGTTGCATCCGCAGTTTCAACAATACGACGCACCCACCCTTTTTTCTCGATGATGCGACCATAAGACTTAGGATCCTCACATTCCATTGCCATCAATACCATATCAACATCACGTTGTTGCTGGCATTCAAGAATCTTTTTTAGTGTTTTTTTGCTTACTAATGGATTATCAGCATAAAGAATGGTAACAGTTCCGTTTCCAAAATACTCTTCTGCCTGTATAGCTGCATGAGCAGTCCCAAGGCGATGTTCTTGCACCACAACTTGATGAGGAGCTGCCAGTTGTGCGACCTCATCCATATTCGGTCCCACTACAACCACAACTTTGTCAAAGACTTTTTCAACATTATCCAACAGATAACGTAACATTGGTTTTCCAGCCAAAGGATGCATTGCCTTTGGTTTGGCTGATCTCATACGGGTTCCCATTCCTGCAGCTAAAATAACTGCAACAGATTCTGGTAAAGTGTTTGTGGATTTACTCATAACTCGCCATAATAATAAATTAGGAATATTCTTATTCCATTTATAACCAATTTTGTAACTTTAGAAAGGGAAAAACGATGAATTATAGTGCCAATCCTGTGATTGTGTTTGATATGGATGGAACATTGATTGATAGTTTACCTGATCTGTCGAATAGTGCGCGTTACTTACTGCAAACTTATCAACTGCCCACCGTCACCGATCAAGATGTCCGCCTAATGATTGGAGATGGTATCAAAGTTTTAGTTGAACGATTATTATCCCATGCAGGAAGTGCTGGTGATAAAATTAATGTTCAAGAAGCTACCGATCGGTTCGTTGCCTATTATGTTGAGCACTCCACTGATTATTCCAAACCTTTTGACGGTGCCGTGCAAGTAATGGAAGAATTCCAAAAACGAGGTTGGAAAATAGCGCTTTGCACGAACAAGATTACCAGTGCAGCACAACTGATCCTTGAACAGCTTAAAATCGATCATTTTTTTGATGCTGTTGGCGGTGGCGATTTATTTGAAGATAAGAAACCACATGCGTGCCATTTAGAAGGCATTATGAAAATGCTAAATGCTGACCCAGCGAAAACCGTGATGGTTGGGGATCATATCAACGATATTCTCGTTGCCCAAAACGCTAATATTGCAGGTAGTATTTTCGCTGCATGGGGATATAGTAAGCCTGAAGTTGGTAAACAAGCAACACTTGTTGCAAATACACCGTTGGAGCTACCTGATATAGCGGAAAAAATAATTACTAAGTAGCTTTTTGATTTTAAGGGTGATCGGGGAGGGAAGCATGGGGTTATATTCATGTAAAGAGTTAATAGACTTTATAATACAAGGAATTATCAAAGAACAATTTGAAGAGTATTTTGAAGAAAAATTTAATGAAAATGATGACAAAAATATTATAGACTTTAAAGAAGAGTTTTTTAATCAACATGAAGATAAAATCAAAATTTTATCTAATAACCTATCTGCAGTTTATAATAAGTTAAAAGTTTTATCTATTTCAAAAGAAATTATTTTATTTTCTGATCATCATATAGAAATACCTGTTTACTTTCCCCAAAAATTGATTTTCTCTTTGGATAATAATTATCATATAAATGATAAAACTAATAATATTCGATATGAAATAAGCGCTCAATCAACAGAATATAGTTTATTAATGCTCAATCATTTTAAAATATTATGTGATAATAAGCAAATGGAACTTAATGATCAACGTATTCATAATATGTTAGCTGAATACTTTGATGAATATAGAAGAGATGATTTTTTCGAATCAGACTTTTATATGCTAAGGCAATTCTTTGAAACTTTAACTATAAAAATAACAACTATAGATGCTGTATCCCTTAAAGATTTACAAAAATTAACGGAAATCTTTACTTTTCAAGTTATGATAACTAACAATACTTCATGCGCATATTATACAAACATGTTTGATGTTCTTATGCAAAACGTTTTTACAGAAAATGAAAGAAGTGATTTAAACAAACCTTCCTCTGCTCCGCACCGTGTTTATAGAGATCATATTATTGACTACTACTCTCTTGCTCTTTCTTCAAGTGAACCATTTACACAATATCTTTCGTATTATCATGTACTAGAATACTTCTATGATGAGGTATTTAATGAAAATCTACGAAAAGAATTTCAAGATAAGATTACTCATCCTAATTTTTCTTATAAAGATAATAAAGCATTAGATAAAATTATTAACTTTGTTAAAAAAGAAACAAGGAATTGCAAAGAAAATGGTCAAGGAAATGAATTAGAATCTTTAAAACAAGTTTTAAAGAAATTTATCGATAGAGATGAATTACAAGAAAAATTAAATTCCAAACAAATTGAATATTTCCAGAAAAATCAAGTTAGCTTTAGTCATGCCCCAACATTTTCTTTTAAAGATAAGGAAGGTTTCTATAATAACCTAGCACAACGCATTTATCAAACTCGCAATTCCTTAGTGCATAGTAAAGAAGGCAATGTCGGACGTTATAAACCCTATCAAGACAGTGAAGAGCTGAGCAAAGAAATTCCATTAATTAAACTGGTTGCTGAGCAAGTCATTATTAATTCATCTACCCCCTTATAATAAACTTTCAAATTCTGTATAAATCTCTTTATCCGAAACGTGTTCTGCATCATATCCTATATACATGGCATATAATTTAAACCTTAAAACGCTTTTTTCTTTACTCCTGATTGGCATTATCGGGGGATGTGTTGGGGTTGGATTAACGTTGTTAATGCATTTCTTACAGCACCTCACCTTTAATGCTCCACTTGATACAATCATGCCATTCCGAGTCATAGTCGAGGATGCTTCTCCTTTCAGACGCGTATTAGCATTGCTGATTTGTGGTTTAATTGGAGGTGTAGGCTGGTTCTGTATTCATCGTTATGGCAAGCCACTGGTCGATATTAAAACCGCCGTTCAAAACAAAGATAAGAACCTCCCTTTCCTCACCACTTTTTTTCATTCTTTATTACAAATCATCACCGTTGCGATGGGCTCCCCCCTTGGGCGTGAGGTCGCTCCCAGAGAAATGACCGCAGCCTTTGCCAATAAATGGATCAATTTCTGTCATTTTTCAGAGGAAGAACGAAAAATACTCTTAGCCTGCGCCTCTGGTGCTGGTTTAGCTGCTGTTTATAACGTGCCATTGGCTGCAATGATCTTTATCTTGGAAACCTTATTACTCAGCTGGAGTATAACCTCCATAATTGCCGCCTTTATTTGTTGCAGTACAGCCGTATTTGTTATGCGTTTAGGATTAGGAGATCTGGTTCAATACCCATTAGAACATTTGAAATTTAATAATGTTTTGATTATTTGGGCGATGGTCGCTGGACCAATCATTGGAATTATAGTCTGGCTTTTTGATAAAAGCGTTCAACGCTTACCAAAATTACCCAAATCCAAACCAATAATGATTTTAATTTCAACATTGGCTTTTGGAATCATTGGTATTTTATCAATAAAATATCCAGAAATCTTAGGAAATGGTAAAGCTGCCAATCAACTCACCTTTACCTCAGAAATCAATTTAAATTATGCTATAGGATTATTCATCAGCAAATGGGGCGCTGTTTTATTCGCCATGGTTGCAGGAGCTTATGGCGGGCGAATCACCCCAAGCATGATGTTGGGTGGCGCATTGGGATTTGTAACAGCTTGCTTTTGGAATATGATGTTTCCAATAATTCCTTTATCCAGCGCAGCCATTATTGCTGCTGCTGTTTTTTTAGGAATCGCACAAAAAATGCCATTAACGTCTGCTATTTTTATGCTGGAACTTTCTCGTTATTCGCCCGCATATTTTTATCCAATCTGCCTATGTTTTGCTACAGCAATGCCCACCTATTATATTGTACAAAATCAAATAATGAAGCCATCACTATAATTACTCACCAACGGGAATTTGTCTCAAAACACCAGTCACGACACCCATTTTAGGATTTTTAAAATCAAATCTGGCAGGTAGATATCCAATGCCGTCGATATTTTTAAACCATATCGAGCCAGGTTGTGGTTGCGATAATAAAGCTCTATTATGAGAATGTGTTTTAAATCCACCAATTTGCTGAGCGACTGCTTTGCATAATATCGCTTTGCCTTTATAAGGGCTGGTCCATGTTGACGGCATTTCACTTTCCCCTGCGGTTTCACTTTGGAAAGAAAAAGATCTTAATCCGTCTGATAATTTAAACTGAGAATCGCATTTCCCTGTTGTACGAACTTTATAAATCAAATCAGCCATAGCGCTCAATACATCTAGACTGTTTGTTTTTTGGTCTGGGGTCAAGACATCACGATCATTTCCAGGTGCTGGTTCCAATGTTGTAATATCAGTTTTTGATCCATAGTTAGAATTCATAACCAGTTTAAATTTGCCATTTTTATCTTTACCAATTGATTGATATGTTCCTGGCAAAGCATGTCCATTTTTAAAAACACCATCCACAGTGGCATTTGTGTTTAAACTGAATACAAGACTTGCCATCCCCGCAGAAGCAAAATTCGCTTTTACTTTATAAGTTGTTGGCGTCAACGAGTAGTTCGCATTGACTGTGATAACATGCATTCCTTTATTATAAATATCATAAACCAATTTAATAGATTGATTTTCCTGGGTTTGCATACCACCAGTTGATTGTGCATGCACAATATCTAAAAACCCGAAACTCAATCCACAGGCTATACCCATTAATCTAAAGAAATTTTTTTTCATCATAACTATCTTTTGTTATTAATCGAATAATGGGACTATAATAGACAATTATGGCATTAAATAGATTTACAATTATTTTATTCTAATAACTCGATCATTAATGATCATATCACATCTTTATAATCAAGCTATTAGAATATGGTTACTTAAATACTACCTGTATCAAAGGCTTCTGCATGAATATTTTCAGCTGGAACACCAAGATTCTTTAAATCTTTAATACGTTCTTGCATAAAATCTACTGGACCACATAAATAATATTCACCATTAGGCGTAATTTTATCTTTAAGTGCCAAGAGATTAACTCTACCAAGATAATCAAGTTGGTTATCTTGTTCTTCTGGATTAGAATAAAATATAATTTTCTCAAAATTATTGTTTTTTTCAACGATATTATTAACTTGGCTGTGCATAGCATATGTTTGTATATTACGCGTACCATGAATAAATGAAACTGGTCTTTTTGTTTGTTGTTGAGCCAAATGAGTCAACATTGATATCATCGGTGTAATACCAACACCAGCACTGATTAAATATACAGGCTTATCACTTTGTTCATTCAAACAGAATTCTCCACTTGGTGGTGCTATATCAATGACATCCCCTACGTTAAAATTCTTATGCAATACATTAGAAACATGTCCAGCGGGTGTTTTTGCAGTTCCGTCTTCACGTTTTACAGAAATACGGTATGTATCTTTGCCAGGAGCATCTGATAATGTATATTGTCGAGGTTGTATTAGATCCCATTCTGGTACGTAAACTCTGACTGATATATATTGACCAGGATGAAAAGCTGGTAATTTACCATTATCAATTGGTTTGAAGTAAAAAGAGGTAATTTGATCCGTTTCAGCAATTTTTTTAACAATTTTGAAACTTCTCCAACCCGTCCAAGCACCCTCTTTTACCAAATCTCCATATAATTTAGTTTCCATACCAATTAATAAATCAGCAAGTTGTTGGTATGCCAATCCCCATGCCTCAATCAACTGATCTGTTGCAGCCTCTCCCAAAACTTCTTTAATAGACGCCAATAAGTGTTTACCAACAATGGGATAATGTTCGGCACGAATACCAAGGCTGACATGTTTATGTGCAATATGAACTAAAGCATCTTTTAAAATAGTTGGATCATCAATATTTTGTGCATACGCAAGGACTGCACCTGCCAATGCGTGTTGTTGCTTACCCGCCTCTTGATGCCCACGATTAAATACTTGTTTTAACTCTGGGTTTTCCGAAAGCATTCTTTTATAAAAATGAGACGTAAGATCAACACCGTGCTCACTTAATACTGGAACAGTAGCTTTTATTATAGATTTTTGATTTTCCGTAAGCATTGAAATAGCCCTTCAACAAACTGTAAAGTCAATATATTTTTTCAATATATTTAGATAACATTATGAATGTGAAAGCTTCGAAGCATTTCTTAATCTTAAAGATATATTAATTATATATCTTTTTATTTAAAAGTAAACTATTCAGTACATCTTTAATTTATGCTTTATATTCCTAAAGTATTTTTTACTTTAAAAACAACATCTTCTGTATCATCTAGGGGACAGACATTCCAGCTTTCTAAACGACCACGAAATAATTTGACTCGTTTTTCTTGCTGCATTGAGTGAATAAAAAATGAAATTCGCTTTGATTTTCCAGGTAAAGATAAAATCATAACTGGTGCCGAAGTTGCCACCGCCTCTGAGATCATTGAAACACTATCGGTTGTAACAAGAATAAAATCTGCACATGCCAACAATCCTAAATAAGGATTTTCTCCCTCTCCATCCCAGATATAGGCACCTAAAGGTATTAATATTTGTTTGAAAACAGCGATAGCTTCCTTTCCTGTTCGACGTGACGGCGTAAGTGCGATGCTGACATTATCTGTCTTCATTAAATTTGCTAATTGATAAGCGATGATCTCAGCTTCTACTTTCCCCAATATAAAACGACCATTATTCCCCCCAATAAGTACTGCAACCAATGGTTTTGAATTGGGTCGTAAAAAAGATATCCATTTTTCTTGATTTTCTAATAAAATTTGTGCGGAAATATGGTGAAGGGCCGTTCGTGAAACAATCACGTTTCTACCCCCTAGCTGGTCATGAGGATTAACAATAACCAAATCAAATTTATCAAGAGATATACGAGGATTTTGAATATGAATAGCCGCCCGACCCGATTTTCGAATGGCTGCGTTGATCACCCCACCTACACTTCCAACACTAATTACAATTGGACTTTCACTGATATTAAATGCCTCAACAGCTTTCAATGGGAAAGGCCAATATGGGGCTGAAATAAAGCTCCAAGGTTTTTTGGGAAGCAAGCTGCAAAGCTCTTTTTGATATCCTGCTCGTTCTGCTAGACCAAAAGCTTGCGATTTCATTCCAGCAAAATCTTCTGTTAATATAACTGCCTTGACCATTGTTAGGAAAACCTCATTACGATAGGTGAAGCTTATTAGTAATTTCTTTAATTAAGTATTCAGCTAGATCTTGCCATTCTTTGTCGGCGTCATGCTTTCGATGTGATAAGGGAAAGTTTAATTGTAAGATTTCATCCAACCCTTTAGCAATATCTGCCACAGTGGGTTCACAAATAAATGCTAAATCGTCTTCTCCAAATTGCTCTGATAACCCCCCTACGTTTGTGATTAAAATAGGTTTTCCAAAAGCTAAAGCCGTCGCTGCAATGCCACTTTGACTAGCTTCCCTATAAGGGAGAATAACAACATCGGCCCATTGCATTAATTCACCAATTTCTTCCTCGGGTACCCACCGATTTTCGACGATAACATTTTGTCTTTTGTTCAAACGATCCAGTACTGCACTCTTAGGTCCCTGCCCCACAATACGCAATTTATAAGGCTGTTGTATGGATATTTGATCTAATGCTTCCTCTAGCAAATCAAACCCTTTATACAACAAAAGCCGACCGAAGTTTAATAACTGAATTTCTTGATTGACAGATTGTAGCTGTTGGTTCTTAGACCAATAAGAAAAAGGAGGATGCCACCCTTGTATGATTTGAGAACTTCGAACATAATTAACTGCAATCAATTGTTTATAAACATATTTTGAAAATGTTACTGTTAATCTTGATCGCTTAATAAGTAATTTTTGTAAAAAATGCTGAAAAATATAACCATCCCCTGGATGAGGATGCACATCGTGCACAACAACAATGTACGGAATTTTATGCAATTTAAGTGCTGCGGCCATGACTAAGTCCATCGGACCGGGCATCGTACAAATAGCAACATCAATCTTATTATGTCTGATAAATTGATGTAATTTATAAATCATCAATGGTGCTTGTAAAACACGATACAAATATCCCAGAACGGAGGTATAAGTTTGAATTTGAAAATCAGCAGAAACATTATGGTCTTTTTGTAAAATCTCAGCTTGGCAAGACAAAGATAAAAACGCCTTAACATTTGGTATTGATACAACTGCTTTAGAGAATTCAACAGCAGTTTTAGGTCCTGCTCCTCGACGTCCCCATTGCCATATCAACATATTAAGAGGCTTTTTCATTCCATATCCGTTACCACGCCGTTCGCGGATAATCCCTTTATTAAAGATTGTGAACCAAATTGTTTGTAAGCTCTTTTACATGCGGCACTCCCCAAAGCAAACCGATAATCTGGATCAGAAGCTAATTTATTAATCGCTTGTGCAGCAATATCACAATCTGGATCAGCCCAATAAGTATTCGAAAACTCATAAACCGCCCGGGGATCCTTAACAGGGATTAATTGATAGGAAACAGGAACTCCACATGTTTCGTCAATAAATTCAGAAGTAGCAGACCAGTTTGTCGATATGACGGGTTTGCCACATAACATCGCCTCTGCTGGAACCAATCCAAACCCTTCACTACGATGCAAAGATAATATAATGTCTGCATGATGTAATAATGCTTGGTTTTCTGCGGACGATAAAATGTTATTAATAACAATAATCGCGTCATGACCTTGAATAATATTCATAATTTTATCCATATCGACACGATAATATTCCGTATAAGAAATTTTTAGCACCAAGCATACACCCCTATCATGCTTGTTCGCTTTAAGAAATGCTAAAATTGCACCCAGAGGGTTTTTTCTTGCAAAACTAGAAGATAAACTAAATGAAACAAGAACAATTATTTTATCTTTAGGTAATCCCAAAGATTTACGGCTGATATGTTGCACAGGATAAGCGACCCTATCAGCAATAGGATGAGGTATAACCCTTATAGTTTTATTATGTTGTCTTGCCCATTTCTTTATAGCATTAGCAACAAATTCCGAAGGTACCCAAATTTCATGAACAAATTGAAAACCAACCATCCAGTCTTTCGGTAAAATTTCTAATTCCCAAGCCCAATAACCAATAATTTTACGATTTTTAACAAGTTTTCTTGGCAAAGCTAAAAGTGCAAAGGGCAACTGGGGTGAATTTATATGCAGAATCAAAGGCGCATGAATATATTGAGATAAAAGATGGGTGGCCTTTTTATATCTATCCCATGAAAAAGAATAAGGTACAATATCCAACAGCTGAACAGGAATATTGTTTTTTTGCAATGCTTGATACATTACGCGGGCACCTTCACCAAGTCCAGATGCGCGTGAGACTTCACCCCCAATAATAACCGTTGAATTGGTGGGTGGATCAATTGTTATTGACGGAGCAAGATAAGCCCCCAATCGAGCCAAAAAATACCGTCGGCTTGAAGGGGGAAACAAACGCCATAACCGATGTAACGGTTTAATCAGCAATTTTACTCCGTCAGTTTATAAAAACTATTTATATATCGGAAAACGTTTGCAGAGTGCAACTACCTTTTGATGTACTTCTTGTTCTGCTTTGCTGTTATCACCATCAGGAGCATCAGCCAAAGCAGTCAGAACTTCATTAATTAACAATCCAATTTCACGGAATTCTACTTCTCCAAATCCACGAGATGTTCCTGCGGGGCTACCTAAACGGATACCAGATGTAATTGCTGGTTTCTCTGGATCAAAAGGAATAGCATTTTTGTTCGTCGTGATCCCTGCTCTTTCCAAACTTTCTTCTGCTTGTTTTCCTGTTACTTTCTTTGGACGCAAATCGACTAATAGTAAGTGACAGTCTGTCCCTTCAGTAACAATATCAAAACCACATTCAATTAAAGTTTCAGCAAGAACTTTGGCATTTTTGGCAACAGATTTTTGATATTCTTTAAACTCTGGGCGTAGAGCCTCACCAAAAGCAACAGCTTTTGCCGCAATCACGTGCATTAATGGGCCGCCTTGTAATCCAGGAAATACAGCTGAATTAATCTTCTTAGCAAGATCAGGATTATTGGTTAAAAGAAAACCTCCACGTGGTCCACGTAATGTTTTGTGCGTTGTGCTGGTGACAATGTCAGCATAAGGAACTGGATTAGGGAATAGACCTGCTGCAACTAATCCAGCAAAATGAGCCATATCCACCATTAAATAGGCACCAACTTCATCAGCAATCTTACGAAAACGTTCGAAATCAATGATACGTGGGTAGGCTGATCCCCCTGCAATAATCAATTTTGGTTTTTCAGCGCGTGCAATAGATTCCATTTCATCATAATCTAAATATCCATCTTGACGACGAATACCATATTGTAATGCATGAAACCATTTACCAGAAAAATTAGGGGCAGCACCATGAGTTAAATGCCCACCAGAAGCCAAATTCATCCCCAATACTTTATCACCAGGCTTCACGGTTGCCATATAAGCTGCCAAATTCGCATTCGCACCAGAGTGAGGCTGCACGTTGGCGTATTCAGCACCAAAAATTTTCTTAAGACGTTCAATAGCAAGTGTTTCAACTTTATCAACTTCGGCACAGCCACCATAATAACGACGCCCAGAATATCCTTCGGCATATTTATTCGTCAAGACACTACCTTGTGCTTCTAAAACAGCTTGAGAAACAAGGTTCTCACTTGCAATAAGCTCAATGCCATCTTGTTGGCGAACCAGTTCGCCATGAATATATTGACTGACTTCTGGGTCCGTACTAGATAAATCAGAGTTGAAAAACTGATCATAATTTTTATTATCAGACATTCACAAATTCCTGCTATTAAAGATTGAGGGTTTTAATTAAATTTCTTGTATCTATATAAATAAAATATATTCTTGTTTTTTTAAACATTAATTTTGTAAAAAAGTTATTTTAATAGTGACTCATTTTATTCTAATTAAGCAATAAATTTGCATGGCCTTTTTATTAAAGGAAAATACACATATGGGAAACATCACCTTTTCTTCTTTACTAAGAAAAAAAAATATAGAAACCCCTCCCTCAGATAAAGAAGATTTGGCGCGTGTTATTGGTATGCCTTCTCTTATTTTCTTTGGTGTCGGTGGGATTGTCGGAACGGGTTTATTTTCAATCACGGGTGTTGCTGCATCTGAACATGCTGGCCCTGCTGTTATCATCTCCTTTTTCATTGGTGCGATTGCCTGCGCATTTATCGGGTTATGTTACAGTGAGCTGGCTGGAATGATTACAGTTGCAGGCAGTTCTTACAGCTATACGTATATTGCGTATGGCGAAATAATTGCTTGGATGGTGGGTTGGAACCTTGTTCTGGAATATGCTGTTGGTGCTGGGGCTGTCGCAGTCAGTTGGTCTAAATATATGATGTCGTTCTTAGAAGGGTTTCATATTCACATCGATCCGCGTTACATCGCATCCCCTTTTGAAACGGTGACTTTACTTGACGGCTCAAAGGTAGATGGAATTATCAACCTTCCTTCTATTGTCATTGTAGTGATATTATCGTTATTGTTAATCAAAGGGTTAAAAGAATCATTAACCTTAAACAATATCGTCGTCGTGATTAAGATTTGTGTTATTTTAACCTTAATCGCTTTTGGTTTACCTTATATCAAAGCCGCTAACTTCGTTCCTTTTATCCCAGAAAACACAACAGGTACTTTCGGTCACTTTGGCTTTTCAGGGATTATGCAAGCCGCAGGAATGATTATATTTGCTTATATCGGATTTGACAGTGTTTCATCAACAGCCCAAGAAGTTAAAAATCCCTCCAAAAATATTCCAAAAGCAATTTTAATTATTATCTCTACTTGTGCAGTCATTTATTTTTGTTTCGCTTTTGTTATTGTTGGTCTTGTTTATTATACTGATTTATTGAATGATGCAGCACCTGTTGCAACAGCCATAGATCACACCCCTTTTAAATGGCTACAACCGATTGTAAAAATTAGCATTCTATTTGGATATATTCCCATTTTATTCTTATTATTAATTGGGCAAACTCGTATTTTCTTCTCGCTTGCCAAGGATGGTTTAATTCCAAAATTCTTTGCAAAAACACATCCCAAATTCAAAACCCCTCATTATTCACATACGTTCTTTATGGTATTTGTATGTATATTATCAGCGTTTTTCCCTATTGGGGTTTTGGGAAATATGTGTGCTATTGGGGCTTTGTTTGCATTTGTTTTTGTTTGTTTGGCTGTTGTCATATTACGCAAAACCTATCCAGATTATCCTCGCACGTTTAAAATTCCAGGTGGCCCGATTATTCCTATAATTGGATCTGCTACCGCACTTGTTTTAATGTATTCTTTGAATAATTTGACATGGATTATAATGCTATGTTGGATGGCTCTTGGTTTAATCATTTATTTCGGTTATGGCTATTCACATAGTAAATTAAATCAAAATACTAAACTAAAGGTTATAAAATGATTGGTAATTTTCCACTGACTCGTATGCGTCGTAATCGTCTTAACCATACAACTCGACGATTAGTTGCCGAAAATAAACTCAGCGTTGATGATTTGATTTGGCCGATTTTTATCGTAGAAGGACAGAATATAGAAACGGAAGTTTCTTCTATGCCTGGGGCTAAACGCGTCTCTGTCGATCGTCTGGGCGCATATATTGAACCTGGGGCTAAATTGGACATTCCTGCTTTGGCGTTATTTCCCGTTACCTCGAAAGAAAAACGGGATCCAACAGGCACTGAATCTTATAATCCTGATAATCTAATTTGCCGTGCAGCAAAAGAGTTAAAAAAGCAATTTCCTGAAATGTTATTAATTGGGGATGTTGCTTTGGATCCTTATACTAGTCACGGTCATGATGGTATCGTGCAAAATGGCTATGTCGTAAATGACCAAACCGTTGAAGTTTTGATTAAACAATCCATCAATCAAGCCCATGCTGGTATCGATATTATTGCACCGTCTGATATGATGGATGGCCGTATCGGCTCTATTCGTCAAGCTTTGGATCAAGAGGGATTGATTGATACTCAATTAATGTCTTATGCTGCTAAATATGCCAGTGTCTATTACGGACCATTTCGTGATGCGTTGGAATCAGGTGGATTATTAAAAGGCGATAAAAAGACCTATCAAATGGATCCTGCCAATCGTGGTGAGGCATTGGCAGAAGTCGAATTAGACATCAAGGAAGGTGCAGATTCTATTATCATTAAACCAGGAATGCCTTATCTTGATATTATCCGCTCTGTGCGCGATAAATTTGATATTCCAATCGTCAGTTATCAAGTTTCTGGTGAATATTCCATGTTAATGGGTGCAATCCAAAACGGCTTTTTACAAAAAGAAGGTGCTATTTTGGAGACACTACTTTGCTTTAAACGTGCTGGCGCCAATGCCATTATGACGTATTTTGCGTTTGAAGCAGCCAAATTGTTAAACGCTTAAAATTTGTTAAATCTAAAAAAATAGTATATAGTTAAGTTTAAATGTTAATAATCCGGCCAATTATTATAGAACATAAAATATTGAGAAAAAAATGAGTAAAAAAAAGAAAATTACAGCTACTGCTACCGAAGACACTTTTATTAAAAAAAGCCCCCAACACTCTTCCGTAGAAGGAAATACGATACTAAAAGTAAATAAAGGGCAAAAAATAATATTTACCCCAAAAGAGAATAAAGAGGATAATCATCTCGAAATTAGATATATCAAAGTAGAAGAAAGAAGCAAAATTATCCCAATTGCCTGTATTTGGACAAAACATTGGAAAATTGAACAATAAAATAAGATACGACAGCTTATTTTTGGTATAAGGGTTTAAGTTTTAATAATAATTTCAACTTAAACCCCTAATAGTATCTCTTTATTATTCATCTATACAAGACGCATATCAAACAACAATATTTCTGCACCATGACCATGACTAATTATTAATTGTTTTTCACGACAAATACGCGCTCCATCTCCTGCATTAAAAACTAAACCATTGACCTCCAGGCTGCCTTTAGCTACATGAAGATAAGCGCATCGATTATCAGAAATATCAAAAACAGCTTCTTCGTCTTTATCAAATAATCCCGCATATATCCGAATATCTTGATGAATTTTCAAAGAATTATCATGCCCATCTTCAGAAATAACAAGTTTTAATTTGCCTCTTTTTTCTTCAGTTGGAAAATAATGCTGTTGATATCCAGGTTTTGTCTTTTCTACATTAGGCATAATCCATATTTGTAAAAAAGCAGTTTTATTGGACGTAGATGGATTAAATTCACTATGTACTACCCCAGATCCCGCACTCATCAACTGAATATCACCTGGACGAATAATAGAACCATTCCCCATAGAATCTTTATGTTCTAACTCTCCTGATAAAACATAGCTAAAGATTTCCATATTTTTATGAGGATGCGCACCAAACCCTTTGGTTGGAGCAATTTGATCATCATTAACGACCAATAAATCAGAAAAACCAATTTGTTTTGGATCCCAATAATTAGCAAATGAAAAAGTGTGATAAGATCTGAGCCATCCGTGGTTCGCATAGCCACGCTCATTTGATAAACGTTGTTCAATCATGATGTTATCTTTCATATCGTTATTATCATTTAAATAACTTATATATAGCGACATAAAACGCATCAAAATAGAAAGCAATTGGTCAAAACTGTTTTAACTCAAAGAATGATAATCAGCAATACAGATGTTTTAAGAACTTATTTAAGTCAATAATTGTAATAATTTTTTCTTATCTGGCTTGCCGATGATCTTGATTGGAATTTCTTCAATCAATAGGATTCTTTTAGGCATTTGATAACGTGCAATTTTAGTGTTCAACCAAGCATACAATTCCTCTTCTGATATGCTTTGATTCTTTTCCACGACAATAAAAGCAACTAATCTTTGACCAAATTCACTATCGGAAATGACCAGAACAAAAGCCTCTACAACCATAGGATGATTCAACAAAGTCTGTTCCAAACTGTCAGGATAGACATTTTCACCACCAGAGACAATCATATCATCTGCTCGTCCTTGCAAATAATAATATCCATTCAAATCTTTATAAGCTAAATCTCCTGTTTCTATCCATGTTTTACTCTGGATAGACCATGCGCATTTTATATATAATTTTCCCACACCATCGGTCGTTGTTTGACTATTTTCTACAATTTTAGCTTGTAATCCAGGGATTGGTTTTCCTATTGTTTTAGAAGATTTTTGTAAATCATTCGGCGTAGCAATCATGCAAACCCCAGCCTCTGATGTACCATATAAATTAAATAGAACATTTCCCAGTCTGGACAATGTTTCATTAACCAAAGGCTCTGCTATGGCTGCACCGCCTGTAATAATACATTGTAAAGAACGTAACTTGCGTTCGTCGCACCTCAACATCCTGCTTAACATTAAGGGAACCAAAGTAACGACTTCGATTTGGTGTTTTTCCAATAAATCACAAGCATCTTGAGCGATAAATTTCTTTTTAAGATAACTTGTTGCCCCTAACATGACCGCCATACATAACGTTGCCATACCAAATCCATGATAAATCGGCGTGGCTATATAAATTGATTGATAACGATATAAATTTAGCTGAGTTAGCAATTGATAAAATGGAATAAGGAAGTTGCCAACTTTAGAAGAGCGTTCTGCACTTTTAAAATTTCCAGTTGAACCGCTCGTCAACACAATGATCTTAGAAAAATGCCTAACTTTTCTTTTCTGATGTAGCAGGTAATTCTTTTCTTTAAGAAAAGAATTAATTGATACCAACAAGTGATGATCCATAAAGATGCTTTGACCTAAAGACACATATTGGATCTCTGGATCGTGGATAATCCAGTTAAATTGATGTTTTTCGTTTAAACACTGAAATTGTGTAGATGATATTTCTGCGTTGATTAGATAAATATCTGCACCTAACACAGAGAGCGCAAATAAACTATGCACAAATGATAAATGATTATAAGCAATGACTGCTATTTTTTGACGAGGTTGTATATCGTAATGTTGATAAAGTTGATCTGCCAAATAGTGAGATTGTATATATAAATCACGGTATGTAACCTGAGCCGTATCATCCTGAAAAGCTATTCTATTGGGATATAATTTTTGTGCCACGTACAACAGCGCCATTAAATTCATGCCAACAGCATGAAGAGCGTTTGTTAGATACAAAAGCCCTTTAAAGCTCAGTAATTTGATCTGATACAGTGCTTTAATGCCCTTTAACATCTCTTTTTCTTTAAATAAAATTGCATCAAATCTGCCCAAGCTCTGGCAAAAAACACAGAGGATACTTGTCCTAATAAAGTCCACCAAGGTTTATAATAGGCACGTTGCTCAATAATTAACTGGCAAATATGATCCGCTGCTTGTTGGCGAGACATGGTCGGCGCATGCTGATATGCTGCCGTCGGTTCTATCATCCGTGTTCTAACCAAAGGTAAATAAGCGGTAGAGACTTTGATGCCTTTAATCAATAACTCTGCTTCTGCACACCGGAACCATTGATCAAAAGCCGTCTTTGAAGCCTGATACGCCGCCCAATATGCTGTTGGAGCCAACAATACATTAACCGCCGAAATATTAATAATATGACCTTTATTCTTTTGTAATTGCGGGATAAGCGCTAAACATAATTTCACAGGCGCAAAATAGTTTAATTGCATCGTTCGTTGAAAATCATGAAAACGATCTAATGATTTCATAATAGGACGACAAATAGATTTTCCAGCATTATTAATCATGATATCAACCGAATATTGTTGTAAATATTTTATAAATTGATCGAGTTGTACTTCATCCGATAGATCAGCAGAAAATATATAAATTGCTGCTGGTTTATTCTGTAACTCTTGTTGAATTTGTTGGAGTTTTTCTTTCGTCCTTGCCACAATGATAAGGTGACAATCTATCTCTGACAATTGACGACAGAGCTGCTCCCCAATTCCAAAGCTCCCTCCTGTAATCACAATAGTTTTCTTGTGTAATTTATCAGCTAATAAAGCTTGGTTGATTTTAACCTTGGGGAATAAAATAATTTCGATAATGCGCTTCAACTCATTTTTCCATTATTCAAGCAATTGAAAACGACATAATCAAATTTAAACATGGAAAATAATATCCATTTTCCATGTTTATTCATCAGTAAAATTATCCTCTTAACCAATTAGGTGATTTTTTTCCGACACCCGCACGATTACCTACAAAATCTTTTAAGTCTTCTAAACTTCTTTTTCGGCTTTTTTCAGAAATGACTAACCCTTCTTTGGAAGAGAAAATTGCAATAAGTTTTGGTTTGCCCTTGCCTAATTTTTGTAAAATAACCCCAGCACCTTTTTTCAGCTCTGGAATTTGCTCTATTGGGAAAATTAGGAACTTGCTCGCAGTATTTGCAATGGCCACATAATCGCCATTGATCGGCAAACAATAAATTGCTTTTTCATCCTCTTTAAGATTTAAAAGTTGTTTACCTATTTTACGATCGGTTGATAGATTATTTCCTTCGGTAATAAACCCACGTCCACTATCGGATACCAGTAAGTATTTGCCATTCTCATCTAATACAAACAAAGCCAGAATAGTCGCATCATTAGAGAGTTCAACCAATAAACGAATAGGTTGCCCGTCCCCGCGACCACGTGGCAAATCAGAGGCTTTGATATTAAAGCTTTTCCCATCACTGCCGAAGACACAAATGCGATCGTTGCTTTGGCATTCTAAGGAAGTTTCGAACTGATCGCCTTCTTTGAATTTTTGTGAAGTCAAGTCCAGAGCATGCCCTTTTAATGCTTTGATCCACCCTTTTTGAGACAAAATAATAGTTAACGGTTCTCTTTCAACCTCTTCCAGCACTTCAACCACATCAACTGCTTTTGGTGCGCCAGAAATCAACGTGCGACGTTGCCCCAAAACACCTGAACCGAATTGTTTATTGCCTTCTTTTAATTCTTGAGAGATTTTTTTCCAACACAAAGATTCATTATTTAACAACGCGTTTAATGCTTCTTTTTCAGCAGAAAGCTCATCATATTCATGACGAATAGCATCTTCTTCCAAACGACGTAAGCTGCGTAAACGCATATTTAAAATTGATTCAGCCTGTAAATCTGTCAGTTTAAAAGTCTGCATCAAAACGGTTTTAACTTCATCTTCCTCACGTATAATTCGTATAACTTCATCTAGGTTAAGATAAACCGCAAGTAGTCCTTGTAAAATCTCCAAACGACGTTCCAAAGCGCTAAGGCGGTGTTGGCTACGACGAACCAATACATCATATCGATGGTCCAACCAAGCACGCAAAATTTCCTTTAATCCCATTACTTTAGGAACAGATTTGGAATCTAAAACATTCATATTATAGGAAAAACGT
Organism: Commensalibacter communis; assembly: GCF_947179105.1. NCBI lineage: Bacteria > Pseudomonadati > Pseudomonadota > Alphaproteobacteria > Acetobacterales > Acetobacteraceae > Commensalibacter > Commensalibacter communis. Next base: position 746,696 of record NZ_CAMXCK010000001.1, on the reverse strand, counting down.
CCCTCTAAAGCGGTGGCTTTAAAAAGCGATTCCATTAAGACTTCAGGCTCAATCGTACGATTTTTAGGTTCTAGAACCAATCTGACAACATCAGTACTTTCATCACGAATATCAGCCAGTAAATTAAGTTTTTTTTGCTCCATCAACGAAGCAATTTGCTCAATCAATTTAGATTTCTGAATTTGATATGGGATTTCAGTAACCACAACTTGCCACGTACCAAATCGCCCTTGTTCTACTTCCCACCGCGCTCTAAGGCGCAAAGAACCACGACCTGTTTCGTAGGTTTGTAAAATTAACTCTTGATTTTCAACCAGTTCACCCCCTGTAGGAAAATCAGGTCCTTGAACAAATTTTAACAAATCTTTGGTTGTTGCCTGTGGGTTTTTAATTAAATAAGACGCGGCAGAGTAAAGCTCTCCCGCATTATGAGGGGGAATATTGGTTGCCATCCCCACCGCAATTCCACTGGCACCATTTGCTAATAAGTTAGGAAATGCCCCAGGCAGAACAATCGGTTCTTCTTCTTCACCGTCATACGTATCACGGAAGTCGACTGCATTCTCGTCAATTCCTTCGAGTAAAGCCTGAGCAATCATGGTCATACGAGATTCCGTATATCGCATCGCCGCTGCGTTATCACCGTCAATAGAACCAAAATTGCCCTGACCTTCAACCAAAGGATATCTTACGGCAAAGGTTTGTGCCAAACGAACCAATGCCTCATAAACAGACGCATCCCCATGAGGATGGTATTTACCAATCACATCCCCCACAATCCGTGCACATTTTTTAAACCCAGACTTTGGATCTAACTTTAATTGACGCATAGCAAATACTAAACGACGATGAACTGGCTTTAATCCGTCCCGCACATCTGGTAAAGACCGAGACATAATCGTTGACAATGCATAAGCTAGATAACGCTCGCTTAATGCAGTTGCCAGTGGGGTTTCTTTGATTAAGCCTTCGTTTTCAATCGTCATTCTTCAAGCTCTTAATTCTTAAATTACAATATATTTTGTTTATAGTTAGGGATTTAACCATAAGGTTTTAAGTTAATTATGTGTTTATTATAATTTTTATATTTTTGGTAGTAAGTTATGATATAAATAAGCAACAATACACTTAGTAGCGTCAAAATTAAATAAAATCTCTTTTTGCTTTCCTGATTTATTTTTATTCTGTTTTTTATAAAAACAAAAATATATTTAGAACTATTATGTAAAAAGAATCTTTAAACCATCATAAGCAACCTCTATACCATCAGGAAGGTTATTATTTAACCATTCCCAATCCATATCAGGTCCCATATGTGTTAAAATCGTCCTACCAGGCGTAATCTTTTCACGCCATTCCAAGACTTTATCAACCCACGCATGGGCAGGATGTGGTTCTCGTTGAAAACATCCTATAATCCAAGTTTCTACGCCATGTAGTATATCCAATCCATCTTGGTAAATATCCATCACATCTGTGCAATACGCAACCGAACCACAACGGATCCCAAGCGTTTTACCAAACCCATGACATTGTTCAAACGCCTGAATGGTTTCTTCTGCAACGGTAAATGCGTCACCATATTCAACGATATTCACATCTAATGCAGGACGGAAAAAATGAGGCGCTGTTGTCCAAGGCTTAAACGCATACGAAAAACGACTTTTTAGCTCTTGCAATGTTTCAGAAGTCGCATAAATTGGTATAGGTTTCCCAATCATACGATTAATAGAACGTAATTCATCTAAACCCGCAATATGATCTGCATGTGCATGTGTATAGATAACTGCATCGAGTTTGCTAATTTGTTCACGTAATAATTGTTCGCGAATATCAGGGCCTGTATCAATAATAATCCGCTTACCAAGATTTGTTTCAATTACAACAGAAGAACGAGTGCGACGATTTTTAGGTTCCAAAGGATCGCAAGCCCCCCACTCTCCTTTACCATCTTCACCACCAACCATTGGCACACCACCTGAACCGCTGCATCCCAAAAAGGTTACTTTCATTCTTATCTTGCTTTCGTAAATAAACGATGAAAATTACTTGTCGTTTGATCGATAAATTCTGATTCAGCCATATCCAATAACGCTGCAACATATTTCGCCGTATGTGCAACAAAGGCAGGCTCATTGCGCTTACCTCTGTAAGGAACAGGTGCCAGATAAGGCGAATCTGTTTCTACTAATAAACGATCTCTTGGCAGTTGAACAATGACATCCCGTAATTCTTGTGCTTTCTTAAAGGTCGCAATTCCAGAAATACTGATATATCCCCCAAGATCAATGGCTGCTTGAGCCAAAGCAAGACTGGACGTGAAACAATGAATTAAAAAAGGAAAACTGCCCCCGTTCTGTGTTTCTTCTTGTAAAATTCGCGCAATATCTTCATCAGCTTCACGAGCATGGATGCAAACGGGTAATTGTGTTTTCTGAGCTGCCTGAAGATGGGCTCTGAAAAATTCTTGTTGTTTAATGAACACATGCGGTTCACCATAAAAATAATCAAGCCCCGTTTCCCCAATACCAATCACCTGCCGATGATCAGTTAAGGCAGCTATCTCATCCGCAGTCGCAAAGGCTTCATCTTGAACATATTCAGGATGCGTTCCAACCGTGCACCATACTTTTAAATCAGGTCGGGTGAACGTCGTAATACGCTTTTGCATATCCGCTTTGGATATGCGTGTGCCAATCGTTACGACCTCTCCTAGCTTTGCTTCTTCTGCATGATCTAACAGAGTTACAAGTTCTTCGTCTGAAAAAAAATCAAGGTGACAGTGGGAATCAACTAAACGCATCAGAATTATTCAGCCTCTATAAATCTTGGGAAAATACCAGAAGGTGCAGGAAGCTCTCGGCCCGCAGGAATAAGGGTTTCAAGATCTGATAACTGACGTTCAGATTCTGTCACACCCAATTGCGTCAATAATTTATCCATTGCCCCTGGCATAAAGGGTTGTAAACACGTTGCAATAATACGCAGCGTATCAACCAAAACCCGTAACACTACATTCATTCGTTCCAAATCAGTCTTTTTCAATGTCCAAGGGGCCTGATGATCGATATAGGCATTCGAAGCACGAATAATTTTCCAAATCGTTTCCAAAGATTCATGCAACGCTTGACGATCCATTTGTTCACGCAACAAAATTGGCAATAAGATTGCTTTGGAAAGTAAAGCCTCATCGTCCTGATTACGTTGCCCAATTTCAGGCAGTTTTCCTTCACAGTTTCGCATGACTTGAGAAAGAGTTCTTTGAGCCAAATTCCCTAAATCATTTGCTAATTCGTTATTCATGCGATTGATTAAGGATTGTCGGCTATAGTCCCCATCCCCACCAAATGGAACTTCACGCAGTAAAAAGAAGCGAACAGGATCAAGCCCGAATTCTTCAACGAGTTTCAACGGTTCTATCACGTTCCCAACTGATTTACTCATTTTCTCACCTTCGACCGTCCACCAGCCATGAGAATAAATACGTTTTGGAACTTCCAAACCAGCAGCCATTAAAAATGCTGGCCAATAAAGCGCATGAAAACGAGAGATTTCTTTACCAACCAAATGCAAATCAGCAGGCCAAAACCGCCATAGGTCAGAGCTTTCTATATTCGGATAACCCAGAGCTGAAATATAATTCGTCAGCGCATCAAACCATACATACATCACATGGTCATCATCGCCAGGAACTGGAATGCCCCATTTAAAGCTGGTTCGGCTGACGGATAAATCTCGTAATCCAGATTTAATAAAGCTCAGCAGCTCATTACGACGACTTTCTGGGCCAATAAAATGAGGATGTTGCTCATAAAATTCTAATAACTTGTCTTGCCATGCAGAAAGTTTAAAGAAATAAGAAGGCTCTTTTAACCACTTTACTTCAGCCCCTGTTGGTGCAATTTTACGTCCGTCTTCAGCGGTCGTCAGCTCATCTTCACCATAATAGCACTCATCGCGCAATGAATACCAACCTTCGTAAGCCCCAAGATAAATATGACCTGCATCTGCAATTTTTTGCCATAATGCTTGGCAACTTTTGATATGGCGTTCTTCAGTGGTGCGGATAAAATCATTATAAGAAATGTTCAGTTGATCTGCCATATCCCGGAATTGCGCAGATACCATCGTTGCAAAATTTTGCGCTGATTGACCTTTATCCTGAGCTGCTTGCTCTACTTTTTGACCATGTTCATCGGTGCCCGTTAAAAAAAACACATCATAGCCGTCCAGGCGTTTAAAACGAGCCAAAACATCAGCAGCAATCGACGTATAAGCATGACCAACATGTGGAGCCCCATTCACATAGTAAATCGGGGTAGTAATCATATAATGAGGTTTCATAGTTCACTTACAAGGTTTAATTCAGAAATGAGTGTTTGTTTTTTATCTAGGTTAAAAGATTCGGCTTCTTTATGCCACTTTAAAAGTGTTTGCCATATTTCTATCCATTGTGAAATAGATCGCATGGGATATCCAAATTCATTTTGATGTTCTTGCACGGCTTTGCGAATACGTGCAGTAATAGCTTCTGTTATTAAATCCAGAAAAATAGAAAAGCCATTTTCTTTTTGTAATATCAAATCTGCTTGCTTATAGATTTCTTTACCCTTGAGTGGCTGGTTGAAAAGTGTTTCGACAATGTCCTTTATATTTAAATGCCCACTCTCCAACAATTGTAACGCTTTGCCCAAAGAACCATCAGCCATTTGGATTGCTTTACTTTGATCTGTTTTAGATAATTGAGGATTTAAAACAGATAAGCCCTGCTCCATCTCTTCAACAGATAATCCATGCAAAGTCATCTTCCGGCATCGACTTAAGATTGTTGGGAGTAACCGATTGGGATGCGTTGTAATTAAAAATAATAAAGCCCCTTTGGGTGGCTCCTCCAACAATTTTAATAAACTATTGGCTGCATTACGGTTCATCAAATCCGCATCTTCGATCACAACAATACGCCACCCACCCTCTGCTGGGGTTAGGCGTAAAAATTCTCCAACGGCTTTGATATCATCCATCAAAATTTCAGAACGTAATCGATTCTTTTTTTCATCTATACGACGACCAACGACTAATAAATCAGCATGGCTTCCTGCTTTAATACGACTGATCGCTGCTAGACTTTGTCCCAAGATTAATCGAACTAAATGATAAACAAAGGTTGCCTTTCCTATTCCTTCATCACCACTAATCAGCCAAGCATGATGCAACTTATTTTTCGCAATTGCTTGTTGAAAATAAGCATATTCCTTTTTATGTCCCCATAAATGATCATTTTGCCTTGGTATCATTGTTTCGATTCAAACAGTTGACGAGATACAATATCATACACATCTTGATGAATTATTTCCACATCTCTATATGCATCTACTCTGACGCACCGATTGGGATGGTCAATCATGATCTGTTTAAATCCATTCAAAACACGATAATGAAAATTCTCATCGAGTTGTTCGTAACGATCCACTCTGCCTTGACGGGCATGACACCGCTCTCTCATAACATCATAAGGGGCTTCGAAAACTAAGGTCAGATCAGGTTGTAAAGCAATCAAATGTGAAAGCTGTTTAATATATTGAATGAGGTCTTGATCCCCTTTACCCAGACCATATCCCTGATAGGCTAACGTAGAATCAATATAACGATCACAAATAACAATATAGTCTTGGCTCAATGCAGGTCTAATAATTTGGTCTACATGATCGCAACGTGCCGTAAAATGCGCCATGATTTCAGAACGTAAAGAAAAAGAATAACCACCAAACAGCAACAACTCTCGAATAGCTTCAGCACCCTTTGTACCACCAGGCTCTCTGGTCAATAAAACTTTTCGACCATCTCTTTTAAATGCTTCATACAAACGCTTAGATTGCGTTGATTTTCCAGCACCTTCTCCACCTTCGAAAGTAATCAAATATCCTGCCATTGCTGTATCATACTCTCCTTCTTATTTTATAAAATGAAAAATAGAGAAGTAATCAATTACATTTTCTATTCTTCATTCACAAAAGCACTATATTTTTTTTCCGAAATGATAACCAATATTTTTAAAGGTTCTGGAAATCATGCCAGACTTTGGAACAGTTTCACCTGCAATAACAGGAATCTGTATAGCTTGCCCACCATTTTGAACAGATAAAGAGGCTTGAACGGCTTGCCCTTTGGTAATAGGCGCTGCAATTGGAGCGTTATAATCCAAGGTAACTTGCATTTTATTACGCCAACCAACGGGTAACGTCATCACTAAATCTTCACCAGCAACCAAAGGCACAGTTGGAGAAGTTCCCATCCATACAGGTGCAGTTTCAATAACCTCACCTTTGTTGAATAATTTAACATTTTCGAACTGATTAAATGCCCATTGCAATAAACGTTCACATTCATGCGCACGTTCATTCATAGAAGACATGCCATTAGCAACCATAATCACACGACGACCGTTTCGTTCAGAACTGGCACAGAGTCCATATCCGCCCGCGGCCGTATGGCCTGTTTTCAAACCATCCGCTAATCCTTTATCAACCAAGACATTGCGGTTGCCTTGGGTAATATTATTAAATGTAAATTCTTTTTCGGAAAAGAAATGATAATATTCAGGGTAATCATGAATAAGATGGTATGCAATCAATGCAATATCGTGTGCAGACATTAAATGATTATCATTAGGCCAGCCTGTACAGTTCAAGAAATGTGTATTTTTCAAACCTAACTTAGGTGCCCAATCATTCATAATCGCAACAAATTGTTGTTCTGACCCTGCTATCCCCTCTGCCAAAACAATGCATGCATCATTCCCAGATTGGATAATCACGCCTTGGATAAGGTCTTGTACAGAGATTTGCCCATTTAAGGGCACAAACATTTTTGAACCCTGCATTCTCCATGCATTTTCACTGACGGGTAAAAGTTGATCCAGTTTAATACGTCCCGTGCGCAACATAGCAAACACGACATAACATGTCATGATTTTTGTCAAAGAGGATGGATGCATAGGCTGATCTGCCAGTTTATCCAACAAAACAGCACCTGTGTTATAGTCCATAATAAATGCATATTGTGCACTAGTCGCAAATGGCCCAATAGGCGTATTAGCTGGGGGGCCACTGGGGGCTAGTGGCTGTGCAGGAGCAGCAGCTTGTTTACGATTGTTTTTTTTTGCTTCAGCTGGAGAAGAACTCATTACGGCCAAAGAAAAAGCAAGGCCACTAGCACCAGTTAATAATGATCTACGAGTTTGCACGCTTATTCTATCCCTATTCAACAATAATTTTGGCACCTTTTATGCCAGATTTTAATAAAGAATCCAAGTTTTGATCTGCTTGTTCGACAGTATTATATGGTCCAGAGCGAACCCTGATAACACGTCGCCCCCCAGTATAAGTATTAACTAAACGACCACCCATTCTTGCGGCTAAACGATTAGCATAAACACTCGAAGTAAAAGATCCACCATCAATCCATAATTGACCACCCGTTGCAGCACCTTGACGGTATTCAACAGGAAGCTCATCTAAAGACAATAATCCTTTTATACTGTTTTCCGCAGGTTGTTCAATAGGATGTGCATTGGAATTTGAAGATTGAGATCCGTCCAAATTTTCAACCTTGATCGTATCCAACGGTGCTGTGTTGACCTGCATTTGCGTCTGAGGACCATTCGGCATTTTAAAAGCCAGATCTTGACTGCGTTTTTCATCTTCGATGATTTCAACTTTAGCAGTGGAATTTTTAGCAATCCCCAATAACTCAGCTGCTTTTGGGGTGAGCTCTAATATTCTATCCAAAGTAGAGGTTGGACGATCATTTAATCGGATCGTAATTTCCCGACCATTCTCTAAATTACGGACATTTACAATAGCGGGTAATTGTAACGTAGGATGAGCACCAGTCATAGACTGAGGGGAATAGATTTCACCGTCAGCTGTGGCTTGTTTGGCTTTTTTAGAGGAAACAATAGCAAGACCTGATCCTCTATATGCAAAATTTTCTTCGGGGTATAGCCACCGTTCCCCTAATTGATATGGTTGACCTGTCTCATAATGAAGTTTTACTTGAGGTAAAGTGGAAGCATCTTGTTTAGAACAAGATGCCAGCAACAAAGCTGCAAACGCAAAACTGTATGTTTTTATCATTGGGTATTTCATGGTCATTACAGCCATTCAAAAAATAAAATTATTCTCAGCTTTACGCTTCTCTTTCTTAAAAAACAACTTTATTTATTAACCAACTGCATCACCAAGCAATCCAACTGCCAAAGCATAGTAATCTGATGGATTATAACGACGAATAACGTTGAAATTATGATAAACCATAAACGCCTGCCCACCCTCACCATCGGGTCTAATAACGGCACCTTGAACAGAGCCATTTGAAAATTTTGTTCCGTTTTTACGTCGGACTCCCAAAGCTTGCCATTGGCCTAGGGTTTTGATGTTTTTACGTCCGATTTGCCCTTGGGATAAATTACCTTCAATTGTGATCTCTTGACCCCAAGGCTCGGAACCACGCCAACTACATTTTGCCAAATAATTCGCAATTGAAGCCAATACATCAGGCACGTCCGTCCAAATATTACGTTGCCCTGTGCCTGAAAAATCCACTGCATATTGCAAATATGCACTCGGCATAAATTGTGGCTGCCCCATTGCACCAGCATAGCTGCCTAACATCTTTTCAGGCGCAATATCGCGGTTATCTAAAATCTTTAATGCTTTCATAAGCTCAGATTTGAAGAATTTTGCTCTTCTGCCTTCATAAGCAAGCGTTGCCAAAGAATCAATAACATTGAATTTACCTGTATGTTTTCCATACGCAGATTCAATACCCCAAATCCCTAATACAATCCTTGGATCAACTTGATATTGCTTCCAAATTTTCGATAATATGCCAGATAAGGAACGATAAGAGGCTTTTCCTTGACTAACTTTTGTTGGGGAGATGACTTTTTCGTAATATTGTGCCCAAGTCATCGTAAATTCAGGTTGTTTACGATCCAACTGAATAACTTTTGCATTTGGAACCGACCAATCCAATGCACGCTTCATAATAGAGGCATTGAACCCTTGACCAATAGCTTGTTGTTGAATCTGTTTTAGGAAAGCTTGATATCCTGCTATGCTTTGAGCAGCCGCTTTGGTTAATACAGAGTCAGAAAACATTACAGAAGTTGTAACTGCTGTTCCTGCCCCAATTAAAAATTTACGACGCTCTATCATGTTTTATCCTTATATTATGATACTTTAAATTGTTATATATTTAACATTAATCATATCTCTTATTCATAGCAAGGTCAGAAACAAAAACAGATCGTTATTTAAATATTTTATTTGGTATATATCAAATCGCTTGATAACAACAAACAACTCCTTTCCCAATCTTCATCAGATAAAAAAGTATAAATTGACGGCATGTATTTCCTTCTTAACAGCTGAAACGCTCATTACGTTTATCAAAAAATTCTTTATAAAAACTGTTGTAGATTTAAACTCTGCATCGCCCGTTGAGTGCCAACCATTTGCCCTCACTCCCACTTTATAATCCATCAATCAAGTCAGTATTTCTTCAATATAAAAAACTGGAATCTAAACTCACTTCACTTGCAAATCAGCCATTTTTTGATTTTCTATAAAAAGAGAAAGTTGGTCCCCATGCTTTAATTGTCCAACACCTTTGGGAGTACCTGTGTAAATCAAATCATTTGGCTTCAACACGATGTATTGACTAAGATACTTAATAATTCCTGGAATATTAAAAATCATATCCTTGGTATTTCCTTCCTGTCGTTTCTCACCATTTAAACTCATTGAAAAGCGAACATCTTTTCCAAATTTGCCTTTAGAAATAAAAGAGGATACGTAACAAGAATCTTTAAATCCTTTTGACAAAAACCAAGGGAGCTTCTTGTCTTTTAACTTTGTTTGCAAATCTCTGGCAGTTAGATCCAACCCTACAGCAACCTCGTTATAGTAAGTTTCAGCTTCATTAAGTTGAATTTGAAACCCTTCTTTGGCAATTTTAATTACTAATTCGGTTTCATAATGAACGTCATTTGAAAAAATAGGCAACGTAATTATATCATTTGTAATCAATGAAGAATTAGGTTTGCTGAAAATAATAGGTTCAGCTTCAACATTATTTCCCAATTCTTTGGCATGTTCAGAATAGTTTCTGCCAATACAATAGATATTATTAATCATTATTAAATCCTGACTATATTAAATTGTTGTCGATATATTTACATTTTATTATACAAATAAAATTGAAAACCATACAATTTATCGAGATTAGAATTTAATGAATACTTCATATACGTTAACTGCCAAAATACTACATTGGATAATGGCTGCACTTTTTATTTTTGTTTGGTGTGTAGGATTTTATAGCGATCATTTTATCCTTTCCAATACAGACACACTAAGACACACTCTTATCGGATTACATAAAAACATAGCAACAACAATTATATTTCTTTTTTGTATTCGATTATTTTGGCGTTATACACATCCAGTCCCTGACCTGCCTCATACTATGTCTCCACATTTAAAAAAACTAACTCATTTCATGCATATCTGTTTATATATCGTACTTATTATGATGCCAGTTACAGGATGCTTGCTCAGTTGGAGCGTTGGTTATACCGCACCTGTTCTATATCTTTTTGACCTACCCACTTTAATCCACACCAATCCAGAGTTAAAAGCAATCATCAAGCCAACTCACATTTATTTATCTTGGATTGTAGGAATTATGGTTGTTGGACATATTGCCGCAGCATTAAAGCACCACTTTATCGACAAGGATAATGTCTTTAAAAGTATGATGTTTAAATAATTTTAAAAGGAAAATATTCAAAGCTTAGATGGTGGGTGTAACAGGGATTGAACCTGTGACCCCTACCATGTCAAGGTAGTGCTCTCCCGCTGAGCTATACACCCATCTTAGCTGATAGATGTTTAATAGCGATGTTCTTTTAAAAGTGCAAGTAGCCAAAGTGAAAAAAATGAAATATTTTATCCGATAATTTTATTTATTTATTTAATGAGAATGTTTAATGTCTCTTTTTGACCTGATAAATCCGCCGTTTTCTGAACCTTTTCTTATCCAACGTCCCCGCACTACACCCTCTTATCCTATTTTGATCAGTTCGCCACATTCTGGTATGGAATATGATTCTCGTTTACTCTCATTGTGCAGACTTTCTCTAGATGAATTACGGAAAAGCGAAGATAGTTATGTTAATCTTTTATTAGAAAATGTTTCACAATATGGCGTAACCTTTTTACAGGCATGCCTTCCTAGGATTTTCTGTGATTTAAATAGAGAAGCATGGGAACTCGATCCAGATTTATTTAAAGAACCATTACCAGAATGGTGCCATATCAATAGCCCTCAAGTTAAAAGAGGACTGGGTACTGTGCATAAAATCAGTAATAACGGTAAACAAATTTATAAATATTATTTATCTTTTCCGAAAATTAAACAACGTATCGAAACCTATTGGTTTTCGTATCATCAACAAATACAAGATTTTATTCAGAAAAATTGTGAGGAAAACGGTGGGTGTATTATCCTAGATATTCATTCAATGCCTTCTATTCCTAAACGAAATCCTTATTATGCAGATATTGTTTTAGGAGATGGCTTTGCACAAACATGCTCTCCGACCCTTATCAACAATAGTCAAAAAATTTTCACTGACAAAGGATTAAAAGTGAACAAAAATATTCCTTATGCAGGGGGATATATTACTCGACATTACGGTAATCCTCCTCAAAATGTTCATGTTATGCAAATCGAAATCAATAAAAGTCTTTATATGGATGAAGACAGTTTTGAATTACATAACGGTTTTTCTAAATTACAATCTATATTAGATGAATATGTTCAATGGGTTTGTGCTGAACAATCAACCATTCTGAAGTTAGAAATAAAATAACCCATCTCTATTTGTTAAGATCTGATTTTTTATAACAATCTTCATTAGTATATGGGAATATTGTATATATTTTTGGATACACTTTATAAACGCGAGCTATATCACAAACAATGCCATTCTTCGCTTTCCATAATTCTAGGTCATTTGATACGGTCAAATTATAATCTTGGCTGGGTGCTAGCATAAGTGAAGAATCCATACCACCCCAACCCCAAGCATCAATTTCATGTAAAAATCCTTCTTCTCCTTTTGCTTCTATGAACAGATCAGGATTAAACAAAGCCCATTGATAGAACGCTTCATACGGGTAAAATTTAGATGAAATGATTGTCGCTATTGGAGCCAAAATTATTAGAATTACAGAGATTAATAGATTTCTGATAGATTTATTATGCTGAAATTTATATATAATAACAGCAACAGATGTAAAAAATAGGCAAGTTAGAACGAAAAATCCGAGAAAAAATACATCAAAATCTCTCGACAATCCATAATAAATACAACATATAAAAAATAAAAAAGAGAGCAAAATATCAGAATGCCTAAACCTCTCACGAACAACTAAAAATATAATAACTGCTGGTATAGCAGCCATTAAAGTAAGCATGATTAATAAAAGTATCATTTTAAGGTCTTTTTTTAAATAAATAGTGGTATAATTTTTGATTGAATCACACTATCCATGCAACCCTAACTCAATCACAGGACATCGATCCATCACCACGTCAATCCCTGCATCTACAGCACGTTTAGCAGCAACCTCATGAATGATATTTAATTGCATCCATATTAATTTAGGCGTCATTTTTAGTCCCAATATTTCATCAACAATCGCAGGCACGGCCTCTGCATTACGGAAAATCTCTACCATATCAATTGACGCATCGATATCAGATAAAGTTACATATACTGTCTGCTCTAAAATCATTTTTCCAGCCAAGATTGGATTGACAGGAATAACGTTAAATCCATAACCCAATAGGCTTTTCATCACACCATAACTTGGACGATCTGGTTTGTTTGATGCCCCCACCAATGCAATTGTTTTTACTTGTGATAAAGCACTAAAAATATCAGAGCGAATGCTCAAAATCTTTGCCATTACGTTTACCCTCTTTATTTTTCACCCCTATTTATTGTATAATATTACTCGAAAATTTAAAAAACTATTTTTATCTAACAACATTAAGGAAACTTATTTTTATGAGTAAAGAAACATCTGCACCAAAAGAAGAACAACATCAATTTAGTGCCGAAGTCGAACGTCTAATGGATCTAGTGGTTCACGCCCTTTATTCAGAACGAGAAATATTTTTAAGAGAATTGATCGCTAATTCTGCCGACGCAATGGACAGAAGACGCTTTGAGGCATTAACAAACGAAGCTTGTGCACTTCCTGCAACCCCTCAAATTCGCCTAAGCGTTGATAAAGAGGCTCATCTTTTGACCATCAGCGATGATGGTGTTGGAATGAGCAAAAAAGAAATCATTCAAAATTTGGGAACGATTGCGCGTTCTGGCACTCGTGCTTTTGCAAAAGAATTAAAAGAATCAAAAGCAGAAGATCGTCCAAACTTAATTGGTCAATTTGGCGTTGGTTTTTACTCTGCATTTATGGTGGCTGACAAAGTTGAAGTGATCTCTCGCCGTGCAGGAACAGATGAAGCTTGGAGCTGGACTTCTGAAGGCAAAGGTCAATATACGCTTGCTGAAGCAACGCGTGAAACCGCAGGCACAACCATTATTCTTCATATCAAAAGCGATGCTGATGAATATTTAGAAAGCATGCGTCTTGAAAATATTATTCGCAAATGGGCGGATCATATTGCATGGCCGATTGCGATTAAGCAAGGCGATGAAGAAGAACGAAACGCGAATGAAGGTACCGCTTTATGGCGCAAACCTCGCAGTGAAATCACTGATGAACAACTTGAAGACTTCTATCGCCATATTACGCATTTATTCGACAAACCTTTGGCAACTTTATTATGGCATGCCGAGGGTGTATTTGAATTTACATCTTTACTCTTTATCCCAGGGATGATTTCTCCATTCGAACCTGTGGATCAAGAAAGAAAAAGTAAAGTTCGCCTGCATGTTCGTCGTATGTTCATTACGGATGAAGCTGAAATGCTTCCTGCTTGGTTACGCTTTATCCAAGGGATCGTTGATACAGAAGATTTGCCATTAAATGTTTCTCGTGAAATGTTACAAAATACGCCCGTATTGGCACGTATCCGCAAAGCATTAACCAATCGTGTGATGTCAGAATTGACTAAACTTTCAGAAGACGAAGAAAAATATAAAACATTCTGGAATCTCTTTGGTGCGATTTTCAAAGAAGGTCTTTGGGAAAATGGCGAACATTCAGAAAGTATCATTAAGCTTTCAAGATTTTACTCTTCTACTCAAGAAGACTTCACCACCCTACCGGATTATGTTTCTCGGATGAAAGAAAACCAAGAAGCAATTTATTATCTTGCTGGGGATTCCAAAGATATTCTTGCGTCTTCTCCTCAGTTGGAAGGGTTTAAAGCGCAAGGGATTGAAGTATTGCTCTTTACCGATGCAGTTGATGCATTCTGGCCAGATCGCGTTGGTAAATATTCAGACAAACCTTTACGCAGCATTACTCAAGCCAAAGAAGACCTTGAGAAACTGATGGGTGATGTTGAACATGTCAACAGCGAGGAAGAAGAAGGTTTGCTAAAATCTTTAAAAGATATCTTGGCTGATAAAGTGACCGAAGTTCGCACAACACAACGTCTGGTTGACAGTCCTGTTATTTTGGCTGCGTCTGCTGGTGGGCCAGATTTGCAAATGCAACGTCTCATGCGCCGTAACGATAAAACGATGCCTTCTCCTGCACCTGTATTGGAATTAAATCCAAACCATCCTTGGATTAAGTCTTTGGTTCTTAAAACAAAAGATGGCAAAGATATCAGTGAAGAAGCAACCATTTTGCTTGATCTTGCGCGTGTTCAAGATGGCGAAATGCCAATTGATCCAACCTTATTTGCTCGTCGTATTGCAACCGCATTAACGGGTAAATAAAACGACAATGCACATTAATCAACAAACCGATATTTTGGCTGTGATTGATGTGCAAAATGACTTTTTGCCTGGTGGGACATTAGGGGTTAAAGATGGAGATCAAATTATTCCTGTCATTAACCACCTTTTGTCCCATCGCTTCGAACGTTCTTTTGCAACTCAAGACTGGCATCCTGAAAATCATATTTCTTTTGCCAATAATCATCCCAACGCACAGCCTTATGATGAAATAAATTTACCTTATGGTAAGCAAACTTTATGGCCTGCCCATGCTGTACAAAATACATTCGGCGCAGAATTATCATCTAAATTACAACAACAATATTTCCAAATGATCCTTCGCAAAGGATGGCATCAGCATATTGATAGCTATTCTGCCTTTTATGAAAATGATCAGACGACTTCAACAGGATTAGTTGGCTGGCTACAAAATATTGGCATTAAACGAATATTCTTTACAGGCTTGGCAGAAGATTTCTGCGTTGCCTATTCAGCTCAAGATGCTGTTAAAGCTGGGTTTGAAACTTATATTATTCAAGATGCAACTAAACCTGTTGCGCTTCATACTAACAAGTATGAAACGACAACAAACAAAGTAAGGCATGAATTACAAAAATTAAGTGTAACTTACCTTACCAGTAATGATATTATTATTTAATTTCAATATACTTTTATAATAAACTAATAAAAAACTAGTCTTTAATTATAGTTATCATAATATAATGGTGAATTATAACCAAAAATACAGGTAAAGAATACGAAAAATTAGTTAAAACTATACAAGAAACGATCCTAAATTTACCTACTTCAGATCTTCTTCCTACTAAACGTATGACTGTTGAGCTTAATAAAATAATCAAAGGCAGAGAATTTGATTTATATTGGGAATTTGAGTTTGGCGGAATTACCTATAGAAACGTCATGGAATGCAAAGATTATACATCGAAAATTAGTGTGGAAAAAATTGATTCTTTTTTAGGGAAAACAAGGGATATTCCTGATCTTCATTTAATCTATGCTACTAAAACTGGGTATCAAAGCGGCGCAATAGAACGTGCTAAGCAATATAATATAAGTTTATTGAGGGTTAGAGGATGTAATGATGGGGATTTTATAACAGAGGATGGAAAAGTCTATTTAAAAAAAATTACAATAGATTTTATACCGACCTTTCCTCCTCAAATAGTTTCATTCAATCCAACCTTTGATCTTTCTTGGATAAAATCTCAACCTCATTTAAATAAGAAAAAAATTCAGTCTCGATTTGAAAGATATGAGTTAACAAGTCAATCCTTTATATCTAATAAAACTACAAATACCCGATATTCTATGATGCAACTCATGCAATCTCTGGAAATAAAATCTTTTAAAAGGGAATATAATAAGATTTATACACATACTGAAACTTTTGAAAATGCTTTTATAGAACTACCGAGTGATAACTTTATAGTAAAAATATTAGGATATAATCTAACATATATTTTTAAGGAACCCCAGAAGATAGCATCTTCTGAATTAGACTTAACGCAACAAATAATGGGAATAATTCATAACTATATCACTGGTAAAAACAGATGATATTTAGAGATGGTAATATTAAAAAGTTAGATTAAAACCATGACCTAATTTTAGATCATGGCAATTAACAATTAATTCTTTTTAGGCAAAAAACAATATTCCATACTCGGAAAAGCCCTAGAACGAACTTCCTCTGCGTATTGTTTAACAGCCTCTTTCATGGTTTGACCAACTTGTGCATAGCGTTTAACAAATTTCGGTTTGAACCCTTGAAATACACCAAAAATATCATCACAAACCAAGACTTGACCATCACAAGCGGGTGACGCACCAATACCAATTGTAGGGATAGAAAGTTGTTGTGTGATGGTTTCAGCGACTGGCTCTACTACGCCTTCTAATACCACCGCAAACGCACCTGCATTTGCGATTGCGTGGCTATCACGAATGACTTTTTGCACGCCAGCATCATTTTTACCCGCGACTTTAAAGCCACCCATCATTTGCACGGCTTGAGGCATTAATCCAACATGACCGCATACGGGAATATTTCTTTTCGTCAGGAACTCCACCGTTTCAGCCATTTCCTCTCCACCTTCCAGCTTTACTGCTGCTGCACCTGTTTCTTGTAAAACACGAGAAGCCGTACGAAATGCTTGTTCTGGACTTTCTTGATATGAACCAAAAGGTAAATCCACCATCACACATGCTTTTTTAGAGCCACGCATAACAGCTTGACCATGTGCAATCATCATTTCTGTTGTGACCGCTAGTGTTGTATCCAATCCATAAATTACCATTCCCAATGAATCACCGACTAGGATCAAATCAACATCATCATCCATCAATTGCGCCACTGGGGTTGTATAAGCAGTCAAAGAAACAATTGGCTCTTTGCCTTTTTTTGCCATAATATTTGGCACACTTAAACGTTTTACAGGTGTATTACTCATCAATAATAACTTTGCTTCTATTAAAATATATAAAATAAAATTTTGTAAAATAGTAATATGTATTTACTATCACTTCAAACATAGTACATCCTTTAAAAGTAGAATGTAAATTATTAATCTTATATAATATTAAAGGTTCTTTTATGACTGCATTACAAACCGCATTAATTTTAATTGAATATCAACATGATTTTACCTCCGAGAATGGTGCTTTACACGAAGGAGTCAAAGATTGTATGCAACAAATCAATATGCTGGCAAACAGCAAAGCTGCATTGAAATCAGCCAGAGAAAAAGGGATTACTATAATTTACTCCCCAATCAGCTTTTCAGATAATTATCGCGAAATCAGAAAGCCAACATATGGTGTTTTACAAAATGTCGTTGCAACCAAAGCCTTTCGCCAAAATAGTTGGGGTGCAGAAATTGTTGAAGATGTTAAGCCTTTGCCTACTGAAATTATCCTTGAAGGAAAACGTGGGCTGGATGCTTTTTATAGTACAAACCTAGATTTCATTTTGCGACAACTGAACATCCATTCTGTGGCAGTTTGTGGCTTTTTAACTAATTGTTGTGTTGAATCAACCGTGCGTACCGCTTATGAAAAAGGTTATGATGTTACAACGCTTAGTGATTGTTGTGCTACTTTAAGTATGCAAGAACACAACACCGCATTAGAAAAAGATCTAACCCTTTTTTCGCATGTGATTAATCATCAAGAATGGTTGAAATCGATTAAATAATCTCTATAGTTTGCTGTGTGATGAATTGTGTTTATTTAATTCATAGATATAATGAATTAAATAAACACAATTCATCACACAGCAAACTTCAAATACATAATCCACTCGCAAACTGGAAGCATATATTGTCGGTGACAAACCAATAATAATTGTGTCCAAAATACCAACTGTAAAGATACTCAAAACCATTAATTTTGTATGGTTATTCTTTAATGTTGCAAGTATTAAAACAAGAAGAGATATTATCACCATCATCACAAAAAAATATGAAATATAGGTCGATACTGAAACCCACTTCTCTACATTAAGTATATTTGCATTTAAAAAGTTTTTCCCAAATAAAGGAAAACTAAGACCATTCCACTGAACTATGGAAATACTCATAAATGCAATAACTGTTGCCAAACACATATTACCAACAAGAAATTTGGTTCCATAAACTATATATAACAGAGCCAATAAAAGCATAAATATTATCAGAGGAATATTCCAGTAAAACCCAAATAATTGATGAAGTTTATCAAAGCCAAAGCTTAGCTTTTGTATAAACGAATAATTAAGATAGTCAGGAAACCAACTCCATGTTTCTGCGCGTAACCTTACATAATTCCCAGGTGCTGTGATTGATATAAAAAAATTAATAAGCGCTAAACCATAAATAATAAAATTTTTATAATTTCGAGTTCTTTTCTCACTATAGAAAACAGTAAATACGATCAAAAAGAAGAAAACACCTATTTGCTCGGCATAAGCAAAAAGAAATGTCGTCATACAAACTAAAATAAATTGTATCTTAGATTGTGTTTGATTTAATATGAATGAAATTGCATATGTTGCTAAGGATAAAGGCAGTAAATAAATATAAAAACCTGTGATCCACCATGCCGCATTGGCATTAATAAAAAGTGGTATTGCAAACAATAATATTAAAATTATGAAAGTATAATATAATGTTACTTTTTGGCATACTATCTTGCTAATCGAAGTCGATAATAGCAACAAAGACAAAGGTATTGCCATTCTCCAAAAGATTGGATAATTAATCGTAGACACCATCAGAGCTTCTAAAGGGATGCGTCCTGTCCATATTTTATATCGCTCTACTAGAAAATCAACAATATTCCAATGATCTACAATTGATAGAAAGAAATCATCATCCGTAGCTCGGTCAAGATGCACGCTTATAGAGAGCAAAATTAACAAGAAAACGATTATACTAAAACAAAAAACTTTGAAATATTTATTTACAGACAAATTGTGCAACATAAGATAGATTATTTTCATTTTGAGTAACAATAAAGATTTTTTTTGTTAAGTTTTTTTCATTAATTAATCGTTTAGATGCTTGAAATCCTGAGTTTTTATATAGTCTACCATCACTGAATAGCTTACTTACATCTTGTCGAATAATAAAATTGCTAGAAATAGGCAATAATTTACCATTTTGTATTTCTGCATATATCTTCGTGACGGTATGATCTTGATTTGGAATATATGACCACCCTGAAATATAGACTTTACGTTTATTGATTTCACATACATCTATATTAAAATTCTTTAAAAATTTTCCATGAAGTTGATTTTCAACGGACGCGCCAGAGTTCCATGCAGAGAAAAAGAGCAAAGTGCAGCCAATCGCAACAAGTGTTAAACAGATATAGATTATAGAAATTACTTTTTGATTCATCTATTCACTTATATTCTCAGAAATATTTATAATTATCGAGTTATATATTCGTTAATACATAACCAGCAACTACTATTAACAACATAACCAAGTTAGATTTTTACATAAGGATACGTATGACCCAGAGCTTTCATATAAAAAAGCTACAAAATTAAAACTGGCAAATACCAGACTGAGTGTAATCATTGAAATAATTTTAACCCTAATATTCCATCTCGAGATTTTACAAAGCTTTGAGATAAAAATAATATCAAACCTAAAATACTCAAAAATGTTACAAAAAAATGAAAATGAATGAGTTGCATCTGCTAAGTAAACTAAAAAAGTGATCTAAACAATTAAGACATAGTCAAAAACGAATATAATATCACCGTTTAAAATTCCACATTATTGAAATAACTATTTTATTTGAACATCCTATTTAAAACCCTATCTTGATTTTTTCCGACTAGTACTGCTCTACTCTTTCTACACCTTGAATAACTTTGATATGCTGAGCTAACATTGGAGAGACATTGTATAATTCGGGTAAAATAACTTCTACTTCTTGCTGATTAACGCATTGAGGCACCAACACCACTTTACCTCTACCTTTTTGGGCATTTTCTAGAATACTAGATATTTTCTCAACAGCATTTAAATCTTTCACCCAGATTTTGATTTCTTTGACTAATCCAGTGATGGCCTCTTCCAGATCCTCAACATGTTGTGCTGTAACGCGTAAATTTTCTTCATCCATACGCAAATCAACTGTCACGATGACCATGCGTCCTGTGACAAGTAAATCTCTCGAACGATTGAGCGTTTCAGAGAAAAAAGTTACTTCGCAAGCACCACTTTTATCAGACAGTCCTACCCAAGCCATCTTTGTCCCCTTTTTCGTAGGACGTTCTTTCATATTCAATATACAACCTGCCAATCGAATACGTGTATTGCCAGAACGAGCAAGATGTTCCAAATTAGTCATCGGTTGAATAGCCATCTTTTGCAATAATGCTCTAAATGAATCTAACGGATGTGCCGTCATATGGTATCCAATGGCTTCAGCTTCCATCGTCAGACGCTCAATTTCTGGCCACTCAAATACCGTTGGTAATTTTAGCGGTTCAACCGTCTTGACATCTCCCATCTGAAATAGGCCTATTTGACCACTGGCTTTCTCATCTTTACGAGCATGCGCCCTGCGTAAAATGACTTCAGCAGATGCAAACACCTTATGGCGATTAGGCTCAATGGAATCAAACGCCCCTGCTTTGGCTAAATTCTCCAACTGCCCTTTATTAAGGTTCTGACAATCAATGCGTTCAGCAAAATCAACCAAATCTTTGAAAGGTAGCTTTCCTCTAGCCTCAGCAATCGCTTGCATCGCAGAGAAACCTGCCCGTTTGATCGCTGCCAGAGCATAACGAATAGCATAGGTTCCATCCTCTTGCTTTTCAATCTCAAAATCGGCACCTGATTTATTAATATCGGGCGGTAAAACTGAAATATTAATTCGTTTAGCTTCTTGCCTTAACACTGCCAACTTATCCGTTTTTTCAATGGCTAACGACATACAAGCGGCAAAAAAAGCTACAGGATAATTGGCTTTCATCCATGCTGTTTGATAGGATACTAACGCATAGGCTGCAGCATGAGATTTATTAAAGCCATAATCGGCAAAACGCGCCATCAGATCAAAAACTTCAATCGCTTTCTTCTCATCGACACCATTTTGAATGGCACCCTTGGTAAAAATCTCACGTTGCTGATCCATTTCTGCACGGATTTTCTTACCCATTGCACGACGCAATAAATCAGCGCCACCAAGACTATATTTTGCCATTTTTTGAGCAATCTGCATGACTTGCTCTTGATAAACCATGATGCCATAGGTTTCTTCAAGAATATCACGAATTTGCTCGTGTGGTGGCTCCCACGCTTCCCCATGTTTTCTGCGACAATAATCTGGAATATTGGCCATTGGCCCAGGACGATACAACGCCACTGCCGCAATTAAATCTTCAATTCGTGTCGGCTGCATTTGACGCAACACATCACGCATGCCCGCGCCTTCGAACTGGAACACGCCACCTGATTCACCACGACTTAACATTTCATACGTCAATTTATCATCCAGTGGGATTGATGATAAATCAATATACTGACCCAACTTTTCCAGCATATTCACAGCACGCTGCAAAATTGTCAGCGTTGTTAATCCTAGAAAATCGAACTTTACCAAGCCGACTTGTTCAACAAATTTCATATTATATTGAGTAACCAACATATCACTACGTGGGTCTCGATAGAGTGGCACCAATTCAACTAAAGGACGATCACCAATCACGACGCCTGCGGCGTGGGTACCTGCGTGACGATATAACCCTTCAAGTTGCAAGGCAACTTCCATCAAACGCCTGATGTTTTCATCGCTATCACGCATTTCTTGTAATCGTGGTTCACCATCAATTGCTTGCCCCAGCGTTGTTGGTTTGGCAGGGTTATTTGGGATTAATTCAGCAACCTTATTGACCATTCCAAAAGGCAATCCAAGCACCCGCCCGACATCTCGCACGGCAGCTCGAGCCTGTAATTTACCAAATGTGATAATTTGAGCAACCTGATTTAATCCGTACGCATGGCGTACATATTCAATCACTTCATCACGACGATCCTGACAGAAATCAATATCAAAGTCAGGCATTGAAACACGTTCAGGATTTAAAAACCGTTCAAACAATAAATTGAATCGCAAAGGATCCAAATCGGTAATGGTTAACGCCCAAGCCACCAAAGACCCTGCCCCAGATCCACGGCCTGGCCCCACAGGTATATCATTTTCTTTAGCCCATTGGATAAAGTCTGCAACGATTAAGAAATACCCAGGAAATCCCATTTTTTGAATAACAGAGATTTCATATTCTAAACGATCTTGATAAATTTTACGATCATCTTCGGATAGTTCGGGATAAGCTGTTAAGCGATCATTTAATCCTGCTTGCGCCATTTGCTGCAAAGTTTCATCAGCAGTCATTCCTTCTTTGATCTTGCGACTTTGAGGCAGCATTGGCTTGCGCGTTTCAATTTTAACTGCACAGCGCTTGGCAATTTCGATGGTATTTGAACATGCCTCGGGCAAATCTGCAAAAAGCTCACACATCATTTCAGGTGGTTTAAACCAGTTTTCTGGCGTAACCTTCCACCGATCTTGCATATCCACCGTGCAGCCTTGTGCAATACAGATCAACGCATCATGCGCTTCGTATAAATCTGGTGTTGGAAAAAAACATTCATTCGTCGCCACCAACGGTAAACCATAACGATCTGCAAGCCCTATAATTCCTGGCTCGATAGATTTTTCTTCTGCAATACCAAGACGATTAAGCTCTATCACTAAACGATCTGGAAAAGCCTTTGCAAATTGCTCAATCAGATCAGAAGCATGTTTTTCTTGTCCCTCTGAAAGCAGCTTGAAAACAGGGCCTCTAGTACCCCCACTAAGCAAAATCAATCCTTCTGAATGTTCACAAATCGTCTCAACGGCAACTGCAGGATCAGAAGGATCTCCTTTTAAGAATCCTTCAGAAGATAAATATTGTAAATTGAGTAATCCTGTTTCATTTTGAGCCAATAAAACAATCGGCCAACTGCGCGCATATTCTGTATTTTCGCCAATGGCTGGGATACCAATTTGTGATCCTATAATAGGCTGAATTCCACCATCAACACAGGCTTTAGAAAACTCCAAGGCTCCAAATAAATTTCCTGAATCCGTTATCGCAATCGCTGGCATATTCATTTTCTTTGCCAACTCTACCATTTTCGGCACTCGAATAGCCCCTTGGCTAAGGGAATATGCTGAGTGATTACGTAAGTGAATAAAAGGAGCCAAGGCCATTATGATACCTTAATTTCAACTAGAGTGTAAAAGGAACAATTTTTCCTTCGTGTAATGTCATCACACGATCCATCTTAGAGGCAAGGTCGTTATTATGAGTAACAATCAATGCAGCCAGGCCTTCCTCCCGCACTGCTTGTAGCAGTAAATTAAAGACATGATCTGAGGTTTTCTCATCCAAATTGCCCGTTGGCTCATCTGCTAATAAAATATGAGGAGAATTTGCCAAAGCTCTAGCGATTGCCACACGTTGTTTCTCACCGCCTGAGAGTTTCCCAGGTTGATGGTGAACACGATGCCCTAGATCGAATTTCTCCAACCATTCTTTTGCTTTTTTCGACGCTAATGATTTTGACTTTTTATCAATCATCTGAGGCATCATAACATTCTCAACAGCTGTAAATTCTGGCAATAAATGATGAAACTGATACACAAAACCAATAGAACGTAATCGCAATACCGTGCGGTCTTTTTCGCTTAACTTGGCAGTATTTTGCCCATTAACGAAAATTTCGCCTTTACTCGGCTTTTCTAATAAGCCTGCCACGTGCAACAAAGTTGATTTCCCCGTGCCAGAGGGCGCTACCAAGGCCACAATCTCACCTGAGTTCAAAGTAAAATCAGCACCTTTTAACACTTGTAATTGCTCATCCCCACTTTTATAGGAAACATGAACATCTTTAAGCTCTAATACAGCTTGAATTACATTATTCATTGCGCAACCCTTCGACTGGATCGGTACGAGCGGCTTTCCAAGACGGGTATAACGTTGCCAGCAGCGATAAAGCCAACGCCATAATGACGATTTGGATTACATCCGCCCAATCGAGTTTAGCTGGTAAATGTTCTAAATAATATACTTCAGGATTGAACAAATTCGTGCCCGTCAATTTTTGCAATCCTTGACGAATATGCTCGATATTTTGACAAAATAAAATCCCAATGACGGTTCCTGCGATTGTTCCGGTTACCCCAACAGATGCACCACACATTAAAAAGATCCGCATAATAGCACCACGTGATGCACCCATCGTTCGTAGAATGGCGATATCCCGGGTTTTATCTTTGACCATCATAATCAATGACGAAATAACGTTAAACGCTGCAACCAAAATAATGAGTGTTAATATTAAAAACATCACATTTTGCTCAACTTGAACTGCACTAAAAAAGGCATTATTGCTTTGTGTCCAATCCAAGAAACGTAAATTTTCATTACGAAATTCTGACATTAAAGATTGAGTCGTTTTTTGAACCTTGGCTGGATCAGTCGTTGAAATTTGTATTCCAGTAACGCCATTTTTGATTTGAAAGAATTTTTGTGCTGCTGAGATTGGTAAAAAGACATAGCTGGAATTATATTCATGCATGCCTGAATCAAAAATACCAACAACTGTATAGGCTTTAATTCGAGGAATATTTCCCATCACGGTTGCTGGCCCTTGCGGTGAGATTAAAGTGACTTTGGAACCAATCCCAAGACCCGCGCGATCCGCTAATGTCTTACCAATGACAATAGCGTCATCACCTTTAAACCGCTCAAACGCATCAGAGGTTAAGCTTTTGCTGACAACCGTTAGCTTTTTTAACCCTTCGGCACTCATCCCCCTTACCATGCCACCAGAATTATAGTTCCCAGCACTTAATAAAACCTGACCCTCAGTGAAAGGAATAGCGGTTTTTACACCAGGCATTTTTTCCATACGCAAAGCCAAGCGATCATAATCGGTAATAGGTTGAGGGCCATTATAAGACACTTGTCCATAAACACTCAGATCCCCGTTCAACCCAAGAATACGGCCCAATAAATCATCTTTAAAGCCATTCATCACGGCCATAACGACAATTAAGGTTCCTACTCCCAAAGCTATTCCAATTAAGGAAAAAATAGCAATAACTGAAACAAAACGCTCGCCTTTACGTGCTCGTAAATAACGTTTTGCTACCATTCTTTCAAAAGAGCCAAACATATTTACTAATCCTGATGAGAGGCCATATATTCTATGATTTGATCAACAGGAACCTCGGCCCGCACTCCTGTTTTTCTGCGTTTAATCTCGACAATATTATGTGCAACCCCACGTGGGCCAACAATAATTTGCCAAGGATGTCCCATTAAATCAGCATCAGCAAATTTTGCTCCAGCCCGTTCATCACGGTCATCGTATAGGAAATTTTCTGGATCAGTTTTATATAAAGACTCACAAACATCCTTACAGGCTTGATCTTTCATACCAAGATTAATAATAACCGCTTTGAACGGTGCAACAGCATCTGGCCAAATTATCCCGTTTTCGTCGTGAGACGATTCAATAATCGCTGCTACTAGACGTGAAACGCCAATTCCATAAGACCCCATATGAGGATAAATTTTCTTGCTATCTGAACCTGTTACAGAAACATCCATTGATTCGGTATATTTTGTGCCAAAATAGAAAATTTGACCAACTTCAATCCCACGTCCTTCGCATTTTCTCTCTACTGGCACTTTATCCCATTCGGCTTCATCATGCTTTTCATCTGTTGCAGCGTAAAAACTGGTCATCCGTTTGAAAAAAGAAGCCAAAGAATCTTTATCTGCGATATCAACTGGCATTTCTAGCCAATTTTGATCTGCAAACGCAGAATCAAAGAAAATACCACTTTCCCCTGTTGGAGCTAAAATAATAAATTCATGGCTTAAATCGCCACCAATCGGGCCAGTATCTGCCAACATTGGAATGGCTTTCACCCCGATACGTTGAAAAGTCCGCAAGTAGGCCAACATCATTTTATGGTAGGTTACGACCGCACTGTCATAATCGACATCAAAACTGTAGCCATCTTTCATGTAAAATTCACGTCCACGCATCACTCCAAAACGAGGACGAATTTCGTCTCTGAATTTCCACTGGATTTGATATAATAAAGCAGGCAATCCTTTATAAGACGTGACAAACTGATCAAAGATATCCGTGATCATTTCTTCATTTGTCGGCCCGTATAATAAATCACGTTTATGACGATCGACAATACGCAACATTTCCGGCCCATATGCATCATAACGTCCAGAGCGTTTCCAAAGATCAGCTGATTGCAAAGTTGGCATCAATACTTCTTGTGCATTAATTGCTTCTTGTTCTTCACGAACGATGTCAGCAATTTTATTTAATACTCGTAAGCCAGCAGGCAGCCATGCATAAATACCAGAAGACATTTGGCGAACCATTCCTGTTCGAAGCATAAAACGATGTGAGACAATTTGTGCCTCTGCTGGAACTTCTTTTAATGTTGGAAGAAAACTTGAAGATAAACGCATAAACTAATAAATCCTAAAATAGGCCTATGAAGGATGAATCCGAAAATAAAAAATCTCATCATTATAATGAGATTCTTTACTAAAATTAAAGACGTAATAAATGAATATCAACCATTGGTTTCTTTTTGAGCCTGCGTCCAAGAATACGACGTAGTATCATCTTAGCATTATCCACCAATTCTTCATCATTCAAACGTACCTTGTGAGGAAGACGTTCTAATAATTCTCCGAATTCATCAATCACATCATCAAATTCTTCGTCATGTTGATCAAACAACCCAGGTGCACTGATATTTGGATCGCTTAACAAATCCCCATTCATATTTACTGCAAAACTGGCAACAACAACACCATTATATAACATACGACGGCGTGCCGATAATACGTCTCCGTCCACAGATAATAATCGATTACCATCAATCACTAACCGTCCACAAGGTACCCCAGCAACAATTTGTGGTTTTCCTGGGCCAAGGCGTAAAATATCACCATCTTCAAGTAAAACGGGCTCCGCATTATATTCTTTGGCAACATTGGCTTGTGCATTGAGATGGATCCATTCACCATGCACAGGAATACCGTAAGTTGGTTGAACTAATTTATAAAGCTCGCACACCTCTTCATAACATGCATGCCCAGAAGCATGAACGAAATGATCTCTTGAGGTGATCACTCTGGCACCGCGTCGGGCTAAATTATCCTGAACACGCATAATCGCTAACTCGTTTCCTGGGATAGTACGGCTACTGTAAATCACCGTATCGCCATTACCAAAGGAAATATGTTGATGCACATCGAAAGAAATACGGGTCAACGCGGAACGCTCTTCACCCTGACTGCCTGTTACAATAAAAACAACGTGATCCAAATCAACATCGTTCATATTTTGTTCAGTGAAAAAGGGCGGAATATCAGCTAGATATCCATTTTCTCTGGCTGCGATTTCAAGGTTTTTCAAAGAACGACCAATAATTACAACAGGACGATTGGCCTGTTTTGCAGCATAAGCAATACTCTCCACACGTGACACATTACTTGCAAAACAAGTTACGGCAACACGGCCTTTGATACTGGCAATCAACTCAACTAAACTACGACGAACTTGCATTTCAGATTCAGGAGCGCGTTTTACAATAACATTGGTACTGTCACATACCATTGCCAACACGCCTTCACGACCTAATTCTGCAAATTTTTCTAAATTAGTTACATTCCCAATCACAGGCTCTGGATCAAGTTTCCAATCCCCAGTATGTAACACATTTCCATATGGGGTGCGAATAAATACACTCTGTGCTTCTGGAATAGAGTGCGTCACAGGGATAAATTCCAGATCAAATTCGCCAATATTGAAACGATCACTCATATTAATAAGATGAATAGTGACGTCTTCCAACATTCCTGCTTCACGCAATTTACGTCTTAAAATCGAAGCCGCAAATTTCGTGGCATAAACAGGACATTCTAAATCTTGCCACAAATAGGTTACCGCACCAATATGATCTTCATGTGCATGCGTAATGACTAATGCTAGTAGATCTTCCTTATGACGAGCAATAAATTCTGGATCTGGAACCAAAATATCAGCCTCTGGCATATCATTGCCACTAAAGCCAATTCCACAATCAATTGCCAACCATTTTCCATTTAACCGATATAGATTAAAATTCATACCGATCTCACCCGTTCCCCCAAGCGGAAGAAAGGCAAAATCGTTTACTTGTTCATTCATATTAGTCCTTTTCTTTTATATCTTATTTATCTTTTTGTTTCCTGATGAATTTCGATTTGCAAGGATCCTAAGTCCTTCCAGAGTTAACTCTGCATTAATTTCTTTAAATATAGGGGTTCCTTCGGCCAATAATCGTGCCAACCCCCCTGTCCCAACAACAGTCATCTCTGAGACAGAATATTCTTTTCTAATTCGTTCAATAATACCTTCGATAAGCCCGATATATCCCCAATAAATACCTGACTTCATCGCCCCAATTGTTTCTTTTCCTATCACAGATTGAGGTCTTCCAAAACCAATTCTTGGCAATCTTGCTGCCGCACTATGGAGTGCTTCTAATGACAAGGTTAGTCCTGGCGAAATAACCCCGCCACAATAATTTCCGTCTTTATCAACAATATCAAACGTTGTGGCTGTTCCCAGATCCACCACAACCAACGGGCCACCATATAATTGATGTGCCGCTAATCCATTTAACAAACGATCTACACCCACTTCTTGTGGATTGTCCGTTTGAATCTCAAATCCCCAATCCAAGCCTGCCGAAGCAACAATCGGATCAACAAAAAACCATTTACGACATAGTGTCAACAGTTGATACAAAACAGGTGGAACAACAGTCCCTATGATAGCACGCGTAATCTGATGAACAGGAATATTTTGTTTCTCCATTAATACAAGTAAAGTTGAAGCATATTCATCAGAGGTTCGATTAGCTGTCGTTGCGACACGCCACGTTCCCAACCAATCCTGACCATCGTGAACGGCAAATACAATATTCGTATTTCCAACATCAATTACTAAAAGCACGCCTATTCATTCCTACTTTCATACAAACAAAACAATTCACCTGCTGATAAATGTTTTAAACTTGTTTCTGTTTGTAATAACAAAAACCCTTTTTCATCTATTCCCTTATATATACCAATATATTTTTCATTGCCACTTGTCACTGTTAAAGATCTACCCAAAGGCAATCCTTTTTGTAACCATGATTCACGAATAAATTGTTCTCGACCTTGATATAAACGCTCTATCCAATAAGTTAAATATTGCCTTATCTTGTCAGAAATAAGCAATGGACTGGGCAGCTCGTCACTCACAAAATCTCTTAAGCAACCAAGTTCTCGCCCTTCAACCATCGGTGCTGAACAAATATTTAATCCAATTCCGATAACAAGCCATTCTAATACATTTGGATATTCAACATGACTTTCGATAAGAATACCAGCTATTTTTTTATTTTGAAAAAGTAAATCATTTGGCCACTTGATATATAAATCTGAATAGGTACCACAAAGCTCAGTTACAGCATCAAATAGTGCCAACGAGGAAATAAAAGGCACCCAACCTATCTTTTCTACAGAAAACGACGGCCAATACAAAAATGATAATGCCAGATTCCCAGTCGGCTCAACCCATTCACGCCCGCGACTTCCTCGTGGAGCAGTCTGGGAATCTGTCAAAACAGCCAGATTAATTTTCTCTTTTAATCTGGCTTGTTCAATACAATAATCATTCGTCGATGGCAAGGTTGGATAATGCTCTACCTGCCAGGTAATTTTATTATCCACCTTAACCTACATCATTAATGAAATAAAGATTGTGCTGCGATTTGCCCCATTTGTACCATTGGAGATAAAAAGAGCATAAATACGAGCGTTAATGTTCCCATACTAAATGTAACAAATGATAAAGATAAAGATCGTTGATCTAATGCCTCTACAGCTTTATCAAAGAACATAATCTTTACAATACGCAGATAGAAAAATGCACCAACAGCACTGGCCAAAAGACCGATAATCGTCAAACTATATAGATCAGCACCAAGGGCAGCTTTGAACACTAAGAACTTACCAAAAAACCCAGCCAAAGGCGGCACACCAGCCATACTAAACATAAAGATGGCCATCGCTGTTGCAATTCCAGGATCTGTTTTTCCCAATCCGGCAAGATCATTGATATTTTCAACAACATGCCCTTTTCTAGACATTGCAGCGATCACAGCAAAAGTACCGACGTTCATAAACAAATAAGTTGTTAAATAAATTAATGTCCCCATCACACCATCAGGCGTTGCTGCTGCCAAACCAACCAAGGCAAATCCCATATGTGAAATAGAAGAATATGCCATCATTCGTTTAATATTCGTCTGAGCAATGGCGCCAACACTACCAATAATAATTGATAAAATAGCGATTACTTCGATTAATAACTGCCATTGTGGTGACAAATGACCAAAGGGTCCAATCATTAAGCGTAAAAACAACGCAAAAGCTGCAAATT
This sequence comes from Commensalibacter communis, assembly GCF_947179105.1. Lineage (NCBI taxonomy): Bacteria > Pseudomonadati > Pseudomonadota > Alphaproteobacteria > Acetobacterales > Acetobacteraceae > Commensalibacter > Commensalibacter communis. The sequence goes on along the minus strand of NZ_CAMXCK010000001.1, from coordinate 715,607 downwards.
TAGGTGCGGTTGATAAGAATGTCGTCACTGGTGTTGGTGCACCTTGATACACATCAGGTGTCCACATATGAAACGGTACCGCAGAGATCTTGAAACATAAACCAACCAAAACAAACACCAAACCAACAGCAAAACCTGCTGATAAAGCATGATTTGAAGCAATGATTTGATGAATAGTTGAATAACCCATTCCGCCAGAAAATCCATAGATCATGGAAATTCCATATAAAAGAATACCAGAAGCAACAGAACCTAGTACAAAATACTTAACGCCAGATTCTGCCGAGAATACATTTTTACGATCAATTGCACATAGAACGTATAGAGCTAAAGATGATAACTCTAGCCCCATATACAAAGTCATCAAATCATTTGATGACACCATCACCATTGCACCAACCGTTGAAAATACAATTAATGCAATATATTCAAAACAATTCGTATCATTCTTCCCATTAAAATCAATAGATAAAATAATACTTAAAAATCCAGCAATAATAATCAAAAGCTTCATATAACGTGAAAATTCATCGTTGATGAATAATCCATTATAACCCACGCCATTTGAAACCGTAAGCGTTAAAAAACCCACTGCAACGAAGGCAGCAATAGAAAGGATTGCGCAAGGAAAGAAAGCATTACCTTTCTTTTGAATCGCGCCCCATAAGAGAATAATAAGACCACTGATTGATAAAGCAATCTCTGGAATAGCAAGTGTCCAATTCATCGGATTAATCCTGACTTTCTAAAATCAATGATAGATCAGGAAAGTGGCAAGAACCACCACCAACCCAATTGCCATGGTAAACGCATAAAAAGCAAAAGATCCATTTTGTATCCAAGAAATACCTTTTGCTGAACGATCTGTAATCCGTGCAACAGCAACAGGCATTCCTTCTACAATTTCTTGATCTCCCACTTTCCACAATATTTTGGATAACGCAATATATGGACGAACAAAAATAAAATCATATAATTTGTCAAAATACCATGCATTTAATAAGAATTGATAAACTCCCTTTAATCCAGAAGCCATAATAACAGGTATTCTAGGAGCTGCAATATAACATATAAACGCAACAATAATCCCTAATATACCAAGAGCCAAGGGAGCTTTTGCAATTAGATAAGGTGTATGGTGCATTAAGGTCATAATATGATTTGTTGGCGCATTGAAAATAGAATCATTCCAAAAAGCCAATTGGTATTTTCCAATATAATATGGCGCTAAAATAAATCCACCAATTGTGGCCCCTGTTGCCAAAACACACATAGGCAAAGTCATTACAAAAGAAGATTCATGCGCATGGTCATATATTTTTTGATCTCTTGGCTTACCATGAAATACCAAAAATAGTATACGCCAGCTATAAAACGCCGTTAAGAATGCAGTAATCGCTGTCATAATCCAAGCATAATAACCAACGGTACTCCCTGACATCCAAGCAGCTTCTAAGATAGCATCTTTAGACCAATATCCTGCAAAAGGGAAAATCCCACCTAGTGCTAAACAACCGATCCACATTAACAAGCAAGTCGCAGGTAATTTCTTTGATAAACCACCCATTTTGAACATATTTTGCTCGTCATGTAATGCATGAATAACAGAACCTGCACCAAGGAACAGTAACGCTTTAAAAAAAGCATGTGTTGTCAAATGGAACATTGCAACTTGATACGCGCCAACACCAACAGCCACGAACATATACCCTAATTGAGAACAAGTGGAATATGCAATTGACTTTTTAATATCAGGTTGAGCCAATGCCACCGTTCCAGCAAAGAATGCCGTCGTTGCACCCATAATAACAATGAACATTTTAACATGTGGTGCAAATTCAACTAACGGGGACATACGTGCCATTAAGAAGATACCCGCTGTAACCATGGTTGCAGCATGAATTAATGCAGATACCGGTGTTGGGCCTTCCATCGCGTCAGGTAACCAAACATGTAAGAATAATTGAGCCGATTTGCCCATTGCCCCAATAAATAGTAATAATGCAATAAATTCATAAGCTTGAAAAGCGTAACCAAACAAATGATATTGTGTATTCGCCAGTTCAGGAATTTTATGAAAAATATCATCATAAAATACAGAACCAGATAGTATAAATAATACGCAAATACCAATAAGAAAGAACAAATCAGCAATACGGTTTACGACAAATGCTTTAATCGCTGCTGCAACAGCTGAAGGACGTGTATACCAATATCCAATCAATAAATAACTGGATAAACCAACAGCTTCCCAACCAAAGAATAATTCAATTAAATTATCTGAGGTAATCAACATTAACATACTAAACGTAAATAATGATAAATATGCAAAGAAACGATAAGTTGGCATGGTTTCATGAGACATGTAACCAATGCTGTAAATATGCACGAGCAAAGACACACTTGTAACCATGGTTAACATGGATACTGAAAGCATATCCATTCTTAGATACCAGCTGACGTTAAAACTACCAGCATGGATCCAATCAAATAATGGTACTATCGTACTGCTAATACCAGAATGCAACATGTTTCCCAATACACACCATGAGAACACAACTGCAATCAACATTCCTAAAATAGCAATAAATTTAGCAAAATTATCGCCAAGAACTCTACCTAATAAACCTGCAATTAAAAATCCACCCAAAGGGGCAAAGACAGATATTGCAAACAACGACGATGTTATCGGTGCCATTTTCTTGTTACCCTTTCATCATCGTTGCATCTTGAACTTCGACAGAATGACGATTTCGATAGTAAACCATCACAATTGCCAAACCAATTGCAGACTCAGCTGCAGCAACGGTTAAAGTAAACATAACCAAAACTTGACCCGTCAAATTTTCTAAAGCTGAAGAAAAAGCAATTAAATTAAGATTAGCAGACAAAAGCATTAATTCAATTGACATCAAAATAACAATTAAATTCTTTCTACTTGCAAAAATGCCAAACAAACCAATTGTAAACAAAAGCCCACTTACAATTAAATAAGGAGCAAGCCCTACTGTATTCAAAATATTCATTTTGATTGCTCCCGTTCTTGTCTTTTTTCTGTGATATCCATCTTATCTCCAGGCTTTGGTCCGAATGAATCCTCTTGAGCAATGCCATAGTAAGTTTCTTTTGGTCTTAAATAGCCGCCCAAATCATCAACTCCTTTATTCAATTCGACTGAACGCATTTCCAATGTCTGATTAGGTTCACGCATATGTTGACGAGCAACAACCTGTCTACGGTTAGTTGGACGCTTACGCAGGGTCAAAACAATGGCGCCAATCATCGCAACCAATAAAACTAAACCAGCCATCTGGAACAAGAAAATATAATTTGTATAAATTAATGAACCTAAAGCCTTGGTATTCGACATGTTTTGCAATAAAGGTTGACGTGCAGCCTCCGCAACATTTGGGTCTATATGCCAATTAATTGCAACAATAATTAACTCTACAACTAACACAATAGCGATACAAAAACCAACAGGCAAATAATGTTGCATTCCCTCCTTAAGTTGAACCAGATTGGTTTGCATGGTCATGACAATGAAAAGGAACAAAATCATCACTGCACCAGCGTAAATCGCAATCAGTAAGATCGCCAAAAATTCAGCACCAGCAATCAGAAATAATCCTGAGGCGTTACAAAACGCTAGAACCAAAAACAGAGCAGCATGAACAGAATTGCGAGAAATAACAACCATCACGGCTGATAACAGCAAAATCACTGCAAAAATATAAAAAAGAATAATTGGCATCATGCCCCAGATCCTTTGTGTAGGGGCACAAGGCCTATTTGTAATAAAAACATGTTATCCATCATTGTTATTAATTCCCACCTACCGATAAGGGGCATCCTGTTCCAACCGAAGTGCCAAAGCACTTTCCCATTGATCGCCATTGGATAATAATTTTTGTTTATTATACATCAACTCTTCTCTGGTTTCGGTTGCAAACTCGTAATTTGGTCCTTGAACAATCGCATCCACAGGACAGGCTTCTTGACATAAACCACAATAAATACATTTGGTCATATCAATGTCATATCGCGTAGTTCTTCTTGAACCGTCATTTCTTGACTCTGATTCAATTGTAATTGCTTCGGCAGGACATGTCGCTTCACAAAGTTTACAAGCAATACAACGTTCTTCACCATTTGCATAGCGGCGTAACGCATGCTCTCCACGAAAGCGAGGAGACAATGGGCTTTTTTCGTAAGGATAATTAATCGTTGCTTTTGGTTTAAAAAAGTAACGTAATGTGATCCCTAAGCCAGTCAGTAACTCCGACAACAAAAAGGATCGCGCGGTTCTATCGATAAACCCCATTTTAAGCTGCTCCTCCATAAATACCAATGCCCGTAGCCATCATAAACCCTGCGGTCAACACAACCCAAGCTAATGTAAATGGCAAGAATACTTTCCAACCTAGGCGCATTAATTGATCATAACGATATCTTGGGAAAGCACTTCTGACCCAAATAAAGCAGAACAAGCAAATTAAAATCTTAATAATTAACCAGAAAGGTCCTGGGATCCATGTAAATGGAACATAATCAAGTGGAGGTAACCAACCACCTAAAAATAAAATACTGATAATGGCTGACATCAAAATCATATTCCCATATTCAGCCAAGAAAAATAAACCAAATGCCATGGATGAATATTCTGCAAAGAATCCTGCAACCAATTCACTTTCACCAACAGCAAAATCAAATGGTGGTCGGTTTGTTTCTGCTAAACAAGAAATAAAGAAAATGATGAACATAGGAAACATTGGTAAAAAAAACCAAACATGACGTTGTGCCAACACAATGTCATTCAAATTGGCACTACCAACTAACAATAATACAGAAGCAATAACTAGCCCCATTGCTAATTCATAAGAAATCATCTGAGCCGCAGCACGCATCGCACCAAGCAATGCATATTTTGAGTTTGATCCCCAACCTGCAAGCAATGTTGCATAAATGCTGACTGAAGAAATCGCTAATAAATACAAAATACCTATGTTTAAGTTCGCTACAGCCCAGCCATCATTCGCTGGAATAACGGCCCAAGCAAGCATAGAAAGCGAAAACCCAAGAATAGGCGCAATAAAAAAAAGAACTCTATTTGCTTTGGCAGGAATAATGGTTTCTTTAAAAATCATTTTCACGGCATCAGCAAATGGTTGCAATAACCCAAAAGGTCCCACCACGTTCGGTCCTTTACGCAGCATGATTGCAGCCAATACTTTACGCTCGATCCATGTCAGATAAGCAACCCCGATCAGTAAGGGAACTAAGACAGCAAGAACTTTTAAAACAATCAGAATAATCGATCCAACCATCGTATGTAAAAAGAAATGTTCCACGTCGATTACTCCGCTGCCTCAGCCGAAGGTGCATATCGCAACTTCGAACATTCGTTCATTGTCAAACTTGCCCGACTGATAGAATTCGTTAAGAAATAGTCTGAAATAACAGCTGTAAGTGGTTGTTTTTCAAAGTTTCCTTGCGCACCATCACCAACAGAAACATTCACAGAATTTTTAACCAACCCGCATTGTGCGAAAACTGGATTCACCTCTGCCATATATTGGCGCAATGTTTCTAAATTTTGATAAGGTTGTTCAAAAGCTAGAGCTTGACCAATAGAGTAAATCACTGACCATTCTTCTTTTGCTTCACCTGGAGGACAAATTGCACGGAAACTACGTTGGACACGCCCTTCTGTATTTACATAAGTGCCTGATTTTTCTGTATAAGTAGCACCTGGTAAAATCACATCAGCACGAGATGCTGCTCTTTCTCCATGATGCCCTTGGTAAATGACAAAACATTCTGAACTTAATGCAGAAAGACCCACCTCATCAGCACCCAACATCCACAATACATCAACACCACCATTTATCATAGCAGCAACATCTTTACCTTGTCCTTGAGGAATAAAGCCCAAATCAAGACCTGCTACACGAGATGCTACATGGTGTAAGATATTAAATCCATTCCAATCTTTAGAGACCGCGCCTATAGCATTTGCTAAAGCTATCGTTTTTTCAAAAATAACCTTGGAATCAGGACGGGTCAACGCGCCATGCCCTAAAATAATCATTGGACGTTTTGCATTTTTCAAAATGTCTACAAACGCATGATTACCAGCTAATAGTTCGTTAATTAGTTCTGGGCTTTCACCTAAATGATCTACTTTATAAGTTGGGTCATCAGGAAGCTCTCCAATATAAGCGATTGGGAATTGTTCTGTTAGAGATAACCAACGTTTACGAATACGCGCATTTAATACAGGCGCTTCTTGCCTTGGAAATGAACCAATTACTAATAAAGCATCCGCATCTTCTATCCCTACAATGGAGCTATTAAACACGTAATGGCCGCGTTCAGAGATATCATAATACGCATTATCTTGACGACAATCTGTATTTGCAGATCCTAATCCATTTACCAAATGTTTTAATGCCAACATACTTTCAGCATCACACAAATCACCGGCAATGGCACCAATACGATCTGCTGCAACTGTTTTTAATTTATCCGCAACATATTGGATGGTTTCAGTCCAAGAAGCTTCAACAAGTTTCCCATTCTTTTTGATCCATGGACGATCAAGGCGACGGCGCTTAAGACCATCTAAAGAAAAACGTCCTTTGTCAGAAAGCCACTCCTCGTTCACATCGTCATTTTTGCGAGGCAACACACGCATAACTTCATTACCACGTATTTGCAACATGATATTTGTGCCAACTGCATCAACGACGTCAATAGAATCTGTATTTTTTAATTCCCACGAACGATAATGGAACGCTGTTGGTTTAGATGTTAACGCACCAACTGGACATACATCAATCAAGTTGCCAGAAAGCTCTGACACTAAACTTTGTTCAATAAAAGGGGTAATTTCTAAACTAGTACCACGATAAATACCGCCTAGTTCAGCCGTCCCAGCAATTTCATTGGTAAAGCGAATACAACGTGTACATTGAATACAACGTGTCATCACGGTGCGGATCAATGGACCCATATATTTATCAACTACAGCACGCTTTTCATCAGTATAACGTGAACAATCCCGTCCATATCCAACTGCTTGATCCTGCAAATCACACTCACCACCCTGATCGCAAATTGGACAATCCAAAGGATGGTTTATTAACAAAAGCTCCATCGTGCTTCGTCGTGCTGTTCGGATCGTTTCAGAATCTGTTGTGACATGCATCCCTTCCATAACAGGATGAGAACAAGAAGAAACTAACGGTTTACGAGCCCCCGTAATCTCCACCATACACATTCTGCAATTACCCGCAACGGATAGCTTGTCATGATAACAAAAACGAGGAATCTCCTTCCCTGCAGCTTCACAAGCTTGCAATACAGAAGAACCATTTGGTACTTCTACAGGAATACCATCTACGATTACTTTTGCCATATCCCTTACCTAAAAGCTCCCTATTGCCGCATCACTTGGAACCTGGATTTGTGAGGTCCCACCACGTGATTTTTTATAATCCATAATCCGTTGTTCCATTACAGGGCGAAAATTACGAATTAATGCTTGAACAGGCCAAGCAACGGACATTCCCATTGCACAAATTGTTGTGTTTTCAATGTTTTTGGTAACATCCATCAACATATCAATTTCTTCAATTTCTGCACGCCCCTCGGTCATGCGTTGCATAACTTTCAGAACCCAGATTGAACCTTCACGACATGGTGTACATTGTCCACAACTTTCATGCTTATAAAATTTTGAAAGTAATGTTACTGCACGAATAATGTCCGTTGATTTATCCATCACCACCATACATGCAGTCCCTAAACCAGAGCCAGCGTCTCGTAAACCATCAAAGTCGAATAGAGTAGATTCACAGGTTTCTTTGTTTAACATTGGCATTGAGGTACCACCTGGAATAACTGCTAATAAATTATCCCATCCACCACGAACACCACCACCATGCTTTTCAATAACATCTTTGATTGGTAGACCCAAAGCCTCTTCAAAAACACAAGGCGTGTTTACATGACCAGAAATAGCCATTAATTTTGGTCCAGTATTATTTGGACGACCAATTCCTGCAAACCAGGCAGACCCACGGCGCAAAATTGTTGGTGTCACAGAAATGCTTTCGACGTTATTAATGGTTGTTGGACAACCATATAATCCTTTACCCGCAGGAAAAGGTGGCTTCAGGCGAGGTTGCCCTTTTTTGCCCTCCAAACTTTCCAGCTGAGCCGTTTCTTCACCACAAATATAAGCTCCTGCACCACGGTGAATATAAAAGTCAAAGTCCCAACCACTGCCACAGGCATTTTTTCCGATCAAACCTGCTTCATAAGCCTCATCAATCGCAGCCTGCAACCGATTTGCTTCATTATAATATTCACCACGAATATAAATATACGCAGTATGAGCCCCAATTGCAAAAGAAGCCAATAAAGCACCTTCAACAATTTTATGCGGTTCATGCCGCATGACTTCACGATCTTTACACGTACCTGGTTCAGACTCATCGCCATTAATAACAAGATAATGGGGCAATGGTCCTTCATTTTTAGGCATAAAAGACCATTTTAACCCAGTAGAGAACCCTGCACCACCACGACCACGTAAACCAGAATCAATAACAGTTTTGATAACTGTTTCACGTCCCAAAGCAAGTATGTCTTTTGTATTATCCCAATCACCTCGGCGGCGTGCGCCTGCCAATTTCCAATCATCTTGGCCATGTAAATTAAGATAAATACGATCCTTATCACTTAACATCTTTGGCCTCTGTATTTTGTGAAAATTTCTTACCTATGGGTGCAGAGTTAAAACGATCAATCATTGAACCATGTGCAGGCTTATTCCCTTGTCGCAATAGGTCAATTAATTTAGTCGTGCTCTCTGCCGTCATATCTTCATAATAATCATGATCAACCTGCAAAATTGGCGCATTCGCACACGCACCTAAACATTCAACCTCGGAAAGTGTAAACATACCATCATTACTGGTTTGTCCAAATTCCTTAATCCCAGTTGCATTTTTACAAGCCGTAACAATATCATCTGAGCCTCGCAACCAACAAGGCGTTGTTCCACAAACTTGCAGATGATACTGACCAATAGGTTCCAAATTGAACATTGTATAAAATGTTGCAACTTCGTAAACACGCACAGGTGAGATTTCTAAGCGTTTTGCAACGACAGACATCGCAACCTTTGGAACCCATGCGCTTTTGGTTTGACGATTCATCTGATTTTGAACCACGTATAATAACGAAATAACAGCACTAGCTTTCCGTGCAGCTGGATATTTTGTTAGTATTTTTTCAATTTGCTGTTCGCTTTCCTGATCGAAAGTAAATTCAGCAGGTTGTATATTCATAGATTTCTCTGACATAACGCCCTATCTATCCACTTCACCAAAAACCAAATCCATAGAGCCAATAATCGCCACCATATCAGCCAACATATGACGATGCGACAACTCACCCAATGCTTGCAAATGAGAGAAACCAGTTGGGCGTATTTTACAACGATATGGTTTTGTTCCACCATCCGCAACCAAATAAACTCCAAATTCCCCTTTAGGACTTTCTACTGCTGTGTATGTTGTCCCAGCAGGAACATGGAACCCGCCACTATAAAGTTTAAAATGATTAATCAAAGCTTCCATAGAATGCTTCATATCTTTACGCTTTGGTGGTGAAATCTTTTCGTTTTCAACCTTAATTGCGCCAGGTTGCATTTTATTTAAACATTGTTCAATGATTTTCGCACTTTCACGCATCTCGATAATTCTGATTAAATACCGATCATAAGAATCACCTTGGCGGGCAACTGGGACTTGGAATTCAACCTTATCATAATTATCATAAGGCTGAGAACGACGCAAATCCCATGGCACACCAGATGCACGTAAACAAGGACCTGAAAAGCCCCAAGATAATGCTTCCTCAGTTGTGCAAACACCAATACCAACCGTTCTTTGTTTCCAAATACGATTATTGGTTAAAAGACCCTCTATGTCGTCAACAATCTTTGGAAAATGTTGAACCCATTTACCAATTTTATCTTCCATACCAGCTGGTAAATCTTTTGCTACACCGCCATGACGGAAGTAATTAGCATGAAAACGTGCACCAGATACGCCTTCATAGAATTCCATTAATCTTTCGCGTTCCTCATAAGCCCACAATGCGGGTGTCATCGCACCACAATCCAAGCCCATCGCCGTTACGTTCAACAGATGATTCAAAATACGGGTAATTTCTGCAAATAGAACACGTATCCATTTTGCCCTATCAGGCACGTCAACACGCAATAACTTTTCAGTCGCAAGAACATAAGCATGCTCTTCACTCATTGGTGAAGCATAGTCTAGACGATCAAAATAAGGCAAACCTTTATGATACGCTTTATGCTCTAGTAATTTTTCCGTTCCACGATGTAACAAACCGATATGCGGTGTTGCACGCTTGATAACTTCCCCTTCTAATTCCATCACAACACGCAGCACACCATGTGCAGATGGATGTTGAGGGCCAAAATTCAACGTATGAGAATCACCAGATAAAACTCGAGAAATATTTTGCTTTACTTGAGCATTTAATTCCTCTGTTTTGGTTGCCAATTCTTTTTTTAAAACTTCACTACTCATCAAATATCCTTTTGCCGACTACACTGCATGTTATTACAAAGAATACGGCTTAATATTTTGACGTTTCTCATGAATTTTTTCATCACCTGGCAAGGTAACTAAACCTTCCCAAGGAGAATCAAAGTCAAAATCTCTCATATCCTGTGTTAGTTTAACAGGTTCATAAACCACTTTATTTTGATCAGCATCATAGCGCACCTCAACATATCCTGTTAAAGGAAAATCTTTGCGTAAAGGATGACCATCAAAACCATAATCTGTTAAAATACGACGCAAATCAGGTTGACCAGAGAATAAAACGCCAAACATATCATAACATTCGCGTTCCCACCAATCTGCACATTTCCATAAATCACGAACAGAAGGAACAGGAGTTTGCTCATCGGTATGCGTAATTACTCGAATGCGTTGATTTAATGAAACAGATAGTAGATTATAAACAATATCAAAGCGATCTGCACGTTGCGGATAATCGGCACCGCACAAATCCATTAATTGTTCATAACGACATAAGGGGTGCTCTTTGAGCAAAATAAGCAAATCCACAAGATGATCTAACTCAACCAGCACAACAAGCTCATCTTGCTCGAAATCAGTTTTAATAACCCCTTTGACAGAGGTACATAACATAAAACCAATCGCCTCCAAACGAGGTGTATTTACATAGCTTTTATTATATGTATCAATATGATCAACCACGAATAATTGTCCCTGTCCGTTGAATTTTCTTCTTGAGCAACATAATCCCGTAAATCAAAGCTTCTGCCGTTGGTGGGCAACCCGGTACGTAAACATCAACAGGAATAATACGATCACACCCTCTGACGACAGAGTAAGAATAATGATAATATCCCCCCCCATTCGCACAAGACCCCATAGACAAAACCCAACGAGGCTCAGACATTTGATCGTACAAACGTCTTAAAGCAGGAGCCATTTTATTGGTTACGGTTCCTGCAACCAACATCACATCTGCTTGACGAGGTGATCCCATCGGAACAACCCCCATACGATCTAAGTCATACCGTGGCATATAAGCATGAATCATCTCAACAGCACAACAAGCCAACCCAAAAGTCATCGGCCAAAGACTGCCTGTTCTGCCCCAGTTAATTAATTGATCCAGCTTTGCAACCACAAACCCTTTGTCTGTAATTGCCCCAGTAATACCTTTTATAACGGCATCTTGCTCTGACCCTGGCGGCAAAGCATCCTGATTCCAATAGACTTTTTCAAGACCAGAGTTTTCTGTTGTATTCTGATTCATCACAATCTCATTTACAGATATAAATCTGTTTAATAGTTACGCACTTACTCTTTGTGAACCTAGTCCCACTCTAATGCGCCCTTGCACCATTCGTATATAAAACCAACGGTTAAAACGACTAGAAAAGCAAGCATTGAAAAAAAACCAAACATTCCAATTTTTGAAAGCGTTAATGCCCACGGAAACAAAAACACCATTTCAAGATCAAAAATAGTAAATAGGATGCCTACTAGGTAATAGCGAACATCAAATAATTGACGTGCATCCTCAAACGCTGGAAATCCGCATTCATAAGGAGAATTTTTTTCAGCATAAGGTTTTTGTTTGGCACAAAATAACGCCGCCCCTAACATGGCACATGCTATAATTAATGAAATTACTCCAAAAATCAGCACTGGTAAATAATTACCTAAAATAGCTTGCATGAGATAACTCTTTAGCTTCTATAATAATTAACATCATCAACAAATATTGAATATTGTTAATCTTATAACAGACAATAAAATAAAATTATACTGCTAATCTGTATTTTTTACAGATACATATTAAAAATCCATCAACTAAACAGACCTCTTTAAATATAAATATGTACATTAATGATAGCTATATCAACGTTATAGTCAAACTCATTACATAACTTCGAATAAAATATTTATTACTCATCAATTAAACAGTTCATTCAGTTTAATATAACGAAACCCTTCACGTTAATTTTGTAGAAAATTCTTTATTTTTCAAAAATAATAACAATAAATTAAGCTTTTAGAATTTGATGATTTCGTGTGCTATCGAGGCTTTCTATTAATAATTTTAAGTTTTTGCTGACAGACAAATGTATTACATAATATTAGTAAAGCGTCACAACCATCTATACAAAAATTCATTTCGTATCAATACCAGTCTTACTGACTTACATTATAGTCTTTGTATAAAAATTGATATTTGTCTTCATCAAAAAATCCGTTTTTAAAGATCAGATAATTGAGAATACAACGCCATATGCCCAAAATCATAAAATAAATTTGAAATCTGAAAATTACAAATTGAAAAAAGTAAATATCTTTATTAGGAATTTTATATTGATATGAATAAGATTCTTTTAATTTATATATTATTATGGCGCGAGTGACGGGGCTCGAACCCGCGACCTTCGGCGTGACAGGCCGACGCTCTAACCAAACTGAGCTACACCCGCGCAGGGTATTATCATCTTTACAGACTAGTCACTATTTTAAAGCATTAACACTGCCTTAAAACTTTATGGTGGGCGATGACAGGCTCGAACTGCCGACCCTCTCGGTGTAAACGAGATGCTCTACCAACTGAGCTAATCGCCCATTATTTTTAAAGAAAAATAACAAACTTTTAATGGCGCGAGTGACGGGGCTCGAACCCGCGACCTTCGGCGTGACAGGCCGACGCTCTAACCAAACTGAGCTACACCCGCGCAGGGTATTTTCGTCTTTACAGACTAGTCACTATTTCAAAGCATTAACACTGCCTTAAAATTTTATGGTGGGCGATGACAGGCTCGAACTGCCGACCCTCTCGGTGTAAACGAGATGCTCTACCAACTGAGCTAATCGCCCTTGCTCTATTTGAACTTAACGTTTTTAACAGAACAACGACTTCATAGCATCGAAGCCGTTGTCTGTCTAGTCGTTTTTTTCAAATAACTTGAAACTATTTGCTAACAGCTTCTTTTAGTAATTTTCCAGGTTTGAAACGAACAGAAATAGATGCTGGAATATCAATCTCTTCGCCTGTACGAGGGTTACGACCTTTTGCTGCTTTACGTGTTGCGGTGACAAAGCTACCAAAACCAACAAGACGCACTTCTTGTTTTTTAGCAAGTGTTTCTTCAATTGTGCTCAACACTGCATCTACAACCTCTGCAGATTTTGCTTTTGATAGATCAACTTTTTCTGCAACAGCAGCAACGAGTTCTTGTTTATTAAGCGGCTTTTCCATTTATTTTATCTTTCCACTATAGTGAGGATACAAAAAATTATATCTTTTGGACTGTATCATTAATCCATACTCAAGACTATTGAAGCACTTTGGCTGAACGTCAACCATTCTCTGTGCTTCAACAGGCTTTTTCTTACATTTATTCCATGCCAGGTTGCAAGATCATCACATTTTAATGTGTCAAAGGCACTTCTTGAGCAGATGTATCAGCAATTTTTATCGATTCTGCTGTTTCATCTGGTTCAATAGATTCGTATGGACGAATCAATGCTTTGATAATCACTTCATCGGCATTAGAAACAGGAATAATTGTTAGATTGCTTTTAACGACTTCTGGAACATCAATCAAATCTTTTTCATTCTCTTTTGGAATGAAAACCGTTTTAATTCCTGCACGCAAAGCAGCTAGCAACTTTTCTTTTAACCCACCAATTGCCAACACACGACCACGAAGTGTAATTTCCCCTGTCATCGCCACATCGCGACGGATAGGTATCCCAGTCATCGCACTGACAATGCTGGTTGCCATAGCGACACCAGCAGAAGGACCATCTTTAGGAGTAGCCCCTTCTGGCACATGAACGTGAATATCTTTCTTATCAAATAGCTCTGGTTTAATTCCAAATTGGAATGCTCGGCTTTTTACATAAGAAAGTGCCGCCACAACACTCTCTTGCATCACATCGCCCAATTTACCCGTGTGTTTAATTTGGCCTTTACCAGGTACAGTCACACTTTCTATGTGTAAGATATCACCACCGACCTCCGTCCAAGCCAAACCAGTCACAATTCCGATTAAGTCTTCACTTTCACTTTCACCATAACGGAATCGCTTAACACCTGCATAACCCTCTAAATTATCGAGAGTAACAGCAACATGATCGCATTCACCCACAACAATTTTGCGAACAATCTTACGAGCAATCTTAGCAATTTCACGCTCTAAGTTACGAACGCCAGCCTCTCGCGTATAAGTTCTGACCAGCTCACGAAGCACATCATCAGATACAGACCATTCTTTTAGCTTAAGATTATGCGCCTCACCTTGCTTTTTAATCAAATGACGACGTGCGATTTCAACCTTTTCATCCTCTGTATATCCGGAAAGACGAATGATTTCCATACGATCTAATAATGGTTGAGGCATATTGTAGCTGTTAGCCGTTGTAATAAACATTACATCAGAAAGATCATAGTCGACTTCTAGATAATGATCAGCAAAGGTTGAATTTTGCTCTGGATCCAATACTTCTAATAAAGCTGAGGTAGGATCACCGCGCCAATCTGAACCAAGCTTATCGATCTCATCCAATAAAAATAAGGGATTCGAAGTGCCAGCTTTTTTCATGCCTTGTACGATTTTACCTGGCATTGCACCAATATACGTCCGACGATGGCCACGAATCTCTGCCTCATCACGTACACCACCCAAAGCCATACGCACATATTCACGACCCGTCGCTTTGGCAATAGAGCGTGCCAAAGAAGTCTTACCCACACCAGGGGGACCAACCAAGCACAGAATCGGCCCTTTGAGTTTGGAGGCTCGAACTTGAACCGCTAGGTACTCAAGAATTCGTTCTTTTACTTTTTCTAGACCGTAATGATCTTGATTTAAAATTTTTTCTGCATTTTTTAGATCTCTTGAAATCTTAGAACGTTTTTTCCAAGGAATCCCCACGATCCAATCTAAATAATTTCTTACAACGGTCGCTTCTGCGGACATTGGACTCATAGTGCGCAATTTTTTAAGATCGGATAATGCTTTATCTCTTGCCTCTTTGCTTAAACGAGTCTTTTTGATTTTCTCTTCGAGTTCAGACAATTCATCTTTGCCATCTTCCCCCTCGCCCAACTCTTTTTGGATGGCTTTCATTTGCTCATTCAAATAATATTCGCGCTGAGTTTTTTCCATTTGTTTCTTAACGCGATTTCGAATGCGTTTTTCAACCTGCAAAACCCCTAGCTCTGCTTCCAAATGTTCAAGTAGCTTTTCAAGACGTTCTTCAACAGGAATCGTCTCTAAAATGGTTTGTTTATCGGCAACTTTAAGATTTAAATGGCTGGTAATCGTATCTACAAGTTTATATGGATTATCGATCTGATTAACCGCCACCAGAACTTCGGGAGCAATGGATTTATTTAATTTGATATATTGCTCAAATTGAGTCGTGACCGTTCGTTGTAAAGCATCAAGCTCTTTGTTTGATTCATTATCTACTTCTTCAATAATCTCAATATCAGCCTCGAAAAAAGCTTCACGATCATAAAGTGTTTTGACCCTTGCCCTTTGAAATCCTTCTACTAGAACTTTAATCGTTCCGTCTGGCAGCTTTAGAATTTGAAGAATCGACGCGACGGTACCAAAATGATAAATATCATTTTCGGTTGGATCTTCTAGGGATGCGTCTTTTTGAGAAACCAATAAAATTTGGTTGCGTTGACTTTCAACTTTTTCCAGCGCTTTTACCGATTTTTCCCGTCCCACAAACAAAGGAACAATCATGTGAGGAAAAACAACAATATCCCTCAAAGGTAATACTGCAATTAACCCTGAATTTGTCTGTTCTTGTACATCTGTTTGTTCCACTTCAATATCATTGCTTAAAGTGTTATCTTTTTTTTCTGTCATAAACTATGACCTCCTCATTGGACGATCTTTTTAAAACAAAGCGCCCAAAATTGGCACGCTTTATTGTATAATAATTACCTTTTATTAATATCTTTTTGTTAATGAAAATATGACTAACTAAAGAGTAGCAAAATTCAAAAGCTATGTTGTAACACTGATTAAAGGCTCAAGCGGTATTTATAACTTCTATTCAAATATAAGCATAATTGCAGAAAATTACAATAATACCACCTGCAAATTTTATTTCGATATGTTATTATTAACATATCAATAAAAAAAGGATCTACCGAAATAGATCCTTTCTATCTTGTCAAATTATGCACAAAGATCAAGCAGTTTTATCGGTTTTCTTTGATTTGTCATATACATAAACAGGTTCAGCTTGACGATTAATCACTTCTTTACTTATCAAGACTTCAGAAACATCTTTTAAATCAGGCAATTCAAACATTGTTGAAAGCAGAATAGTTTCTAAAATTGATCGTAATCCACGAGCCCCAGTACGACGTTCAATCGCTTTGTTAGCGATTTCTTCAACCGCTTCATCAGAAAATGTTAATTGAACATTTTCCATTTCAAAAAGCTTTTGATATTGCTTGACCAACGCATTTTTAGGTTCTCTTAAAATCTGAACCAATGCTTTTTGATCTAAATCATCAAGGGTGGCGATTACTGGCAAACGACCGATAAATTCTGGTATCAATCCAAATTTCATCAAATCTTCTGATTCCAGCTGGCGGAATAGAGCACCAATATTATGATCGTCGGCTGATTGAACCTCTGCACCAAACCCAATACCATAACCAACACTCCTAGCACTGATGATCTTATCCAGACCTGCAAAGGCACCACCACAAATAAACAGCATGTTGGTTGTATCAACCTGGAGAAATTCTTGCTGAGGATGCTTACGTCCACCTTGTGGAGGAACCGAAGCAACTGTACCTTCCATAATTTTCAATAAGGCTTGCTGTACACCCTCACCACTTACATCGCGAGTAATCGAAGGATTCTCTGATTTACGAGTAATTTTATCGATTTCATCAATATAAATAATACCACGTTGAGCCCGTTCAACATTATAATCAGCTGATTGCAATAGCTTCAAAATAATATTTTCAACGTCTTCACCCACATAGCCTGCTTCAGTTAATGTGGTTGCATCTGCCATTGTAAAAGGAACATCTAGGATTCTAGCTAATGTTTGAGCCAACAATGTCTTCCCAGTCCCTGTTGGACCAATTAACAAAATATTAGATTTTGCAATTTCTACATCGCCAGACTTTTCAGCTTGATTCAATCGCTTGTAATGATTATGAACTGCCACAGACAATACTTTCTTAGCATCGCCTTGTCCAATTACGTAATCATCAAGAATTTTACAGATTTCTTTCGGTGTGGGTAAACTTCCCTGATCTTTTGTAATCTGAGTTTTATTTTCTTCACGCACAATATCCATGCATAATTCAACACACTCATCACAAATAAACACTGTTGGGCCAGCTATTAATTTGCGAACTTCATGTTGAGATTTACCACAAAAAGAGCAGTAGAGTGCATTTTTGGAATCATTCTTCTTATCAGTCATTTGTACTCCTACCCTTTAATAACCACCAAACATACTTTATTAAAGAGAATTTAACCAAGAGGGAAAATCATTGTTTATTTATCTATAGATAGATCAACATCACGCTTTGTAACAACCTGATCGATAATTCCAAAATCTTTTGCTTCTTCTGCAGACATATAGCTATCTCTTTCGAGACGCTGCTCAATTTCTTCTAGTGTTCGACCTGTATGAACATTATAGATCTCATTTAATCTTTTGCGAATGGCTAGGATTTCTTTTGCTTGAATTTCAATATCACTTGCTTGTCCTTGTGCACCACCAGAAGGTTGATGCACCATTACACGAGCATTGGGTAACGCAAAGCGCTGACCTTTTTCGCCACCACACAATAACAAGGATCCCATAGAAGCTGCCTGTCCAATACAAACTGTGCTGACAGGGCAACGAATATATTGCATTGTATCGTAAATAGCTAAACCTGCAGAAACCACACCACCCGGGCTATTAATATAAAAAGAAATTTCCTTTTTAGGATTAACGCTTTCTAAATATAACAACTGTGCTGAAATCAAAGAAGCTACTTGATCATAAACAGCCCCTGTTAAAAAGATAATTCTTTCTTTTAACAAACGTGAATAGATATCGAATGCACGCTCACCTCTTGATGTTTGCTCAACAACCATAGGTACGAGTGCATTATCATAAATTTCCAACGGGTGGGAATCCCTCATCAATTTTTTCCTAAAGTTAGACGATACTTTATTTATCTATGTGTAATTTATACATTATGCGTACTTTATACATATAGATAATCAAAATAGATATTTAATTCAACACAGCATAAAAAGCAAAAAAAAAAATGTCTAGACGCAAATCTAGACATTCATTTTACTTATTCAACAAAGAATTAAACTTTGGAAGCTGGCATTTCAGCAAGTTCTTCAGCAGTTACTTCTTTATCTTCAATCGTTGCAAGCTCCAAGATATAATCAATAACTTTATTTTCGTAAATTGGACCACGCAAAGAATCTATTGCTTGAGGATTTTTTTGGAAGAATTCAATAACTTCTTTTTCTTTACCAGGATAACGCATGGCTTCGCTACGCATTGCTTGGGTTAATTCTTCGTCAGTAACTGCAATTGAATTCAAACGTCCAATTTCAACTAATAACAGGCCCAAACGAACGCGACGTTCTGCGATTTTACGATAATCTGCTTTAAGCGTTTCTTCGTCTTTTGCTTTATCTTCTTCATCAAGACGACCCTCTTTACGGTCGGCTTCGATACGTTGCCAAATTTGATTGAATTCAGCATCCAATAAACCTGCTGGAATTTCAAAAGAAACTTTTTCAGCTAATACATCCAAAATATCACGTTTTAGTCTCATATGAGACATTTGGTCATATTCAGATGAAATTTGCTTTCCAACGAGATCTTTTAAATTATCTAGACTTTCCAATCCGACCTTTTTTGCAAATTCATCGTTAATTTCTGGGGTTGCTGCTTCTTTTAACCCTTTGGCTTTAATATCGAATGTTGCTTCTTTACCTGCAAGATTAGGTGCTTGGTAATCTTCGGGGAAAGTAACAGTAATTTGTTTTTCTTCACCAGGGGTCATGCCTTCGATTTGCTCAGCAAATCCAGGAATAAATCCGCTACCACCAATTTCAACATTAACATCATCTGCTGTGCCACCGTCAAAGGCAACACCATCAACTTTACCAACGAAATCAACAACAAGAACATCGCCTTTTGCAGCAGGACGTTTTTCTTCAATATCTTTATAGTCACGTTGGCGTTGAGCAATTGATTCCAATGCTTTATTCAAAGCTTCATCATCAGGTTTAGCTTTTAGACGCGTTAAATTGATCCCTTTGAAATCTGGCACTTCAAATTCGGGAATCAACTCAACTTCAAAAGAAAACTCTAAATCATCGCCTTCTTTATACCCTTCTTTAAGGGTAATTTGTGGTTGAGCAGCTGCGCGTAAACCTCTTTCTTCAAGGGTTGTTTTGACTGCATCTCCAACAGCATCATTCAGAACTTCATTCTGTACTGTTTCACCATAACGTTGTTTAACAACGGCCAAAGGAATCTTACCAGGACGGAATCCTGGAATATTCATTTGATGCCCCATTTCTGCTAAACGTGCATTTCTTTTTTCAGCAAGTTGAGTTTCTTTAATTACGATTGTAAAGCCACGCTTGAGGCTTTCAGAAAGCGTTTCAGTAACCTGCATAAGCTAGGCCATCCTCTCGGTCAAAATGTATTTTACCCAAGCCGGGTTCTTATATAATTGTAAACGGATTTTTTATTTCACTCAATAAAAACAAGTTAGTAGAAACTTGTTTTTTGGTGCGGATGGAGGGACTTGAACCCCCACGACTCACGCCACTAGATTCTAAGTCTAGCGTGTCTACCAATTTCACCACATCCGCACATCCGTGCTTTATGCATGTTGTATTAACGCACTATTTGATTCAGAGCAACCTCTTTTTCATATATTTTTTACAAAATGACGAATTTTTTTTATCTTGCAGCATTATCTCGTGCTTTTCCAAGATTTTGTGCCAAATCTTCTGCAGTTGGCCAAGAATGTTCACACAAAAATCCCGCTTCACCATGGATCCATACCCCTGCGCAAGCTGATTCCCATTCAGGCAACCCTGATGCTAATAACGTCGCAATGATTCCAGTCAATGTATCCCCTGAACCTGCCGTCGCCAATCGAGAAGAAGCATGTTGATTAATTGCCACCCGTCCATCAGGGGATGCAATTACCGTATCAGCCCCCTTCAGAACCACCACACACCCAGTTTGTTGGGCAGCTAACCTTGCAGCACTGACTTTATCTTCTTCGATATTACCAAAAACACGCTTAAATTCACCAATATGAGGGGTAATGATTGATGCTCCTTTTAATAACTCGGATTGTTTAGATTGGAACACACCCGCATCAGCAATTATTTTAACCTTGGCTGCAACTAGCTTTGGTAATATTTCATTAACTTCTTCTGGCAATAATCCTGGCCCACATACCCATATTTTTCGACGCGAATCTTGTAGCGCAATTTCAAGCGAATCCTTATCCACTATAAAACAAGGGGATGAAGCACTATAACAATCGGCCCTCCCCAAAGCAAAAATATGAACTAACCCAGCACCAGTATTTAACGCTGCATGTGCAGATAATTTAGCAGCCCCTGTCATTTGAGAACCACCAACAATACTAACAATGCCGCGACTATATTTATAATCTGTTATTTCGTGAGTTGGGATTTTCCACAATCCAGGTTCGTTTAACCAACATCGTGTATATATTTCAGATAAAGTATTAGAAGAAATCCCTATATCTTTGACAACTAATTCACCCACACACTCACGACCAGGTAACAGATAATGCCCTGGTTTTGCCCTGAAAAAAGTAACAGTTAGTTCGGCATGTGGAGCATATCCCATAATTTGACCTATTTCACCGTGCACTCCCGAAGGAATATCAATCGCAACCACATGCTTTGCTTTGCGTAAGAGGTTCGTAATTTCTAAATCAAGCGCTTTATTCAGTCCCGCACCAAAAATTGCATCAATGACCAATCCTACCTTTTCAATATAAGACTCTGGATTATCTACAACCATGCCAGTCCATTGTTCTGCAACTCGTGCTACATCACTCCCCATTTTAAGTTTGGCAATAGCTGCAACATAAACAGGCCATCCAGCCTTGGCCAACAAACGTGCCGCAACATAACCGTCCCCGCCATTATTACCCGGGCCACATAAAACCAAGACAGAACAAGGTTTATATCGTTTCAAAATTTCTTGCGTAACTGCCCAACCTGCATTTTCCATCAATTGTATAACAGGCGTTGTTTTGGCAGCTTCTTGATCTATATCATTCATCTGAGAAGGGGTTAGTAACGCTAATTCTGAAATCTGTTTTGTCATGATCTTAATTCCCTCCGTGAGCGTTATAAATATATTCTAGTTTAAATAAGTAATTTAAGCTTCGATAAATTTAACTTTCTGAACTCGTCACGCATATCTAATATTTTTTTATATCTTCACGCTAACCATAAAAATACTTCATAAAATTACCAGCGTTCTCCCCTAAAATCGGGAAGAGTTTCATTTTCACTTTTGGTAAGATGTCTGGTTTTAACTCATCACAATCATCGTTGGTGTATATTTCGTAAATGGCATACTCATTGTACACAATGTCGACAATTACGGTCAAAGCGTTTATAAATTGACTTAAATTATCCGCAATTTTAAATGGTTCGAATACATCATATGTTGCATATATAACAGGACTAACATTCTCTCTAAAATTAAGCAAAATAGGCTCACCACCACCGACCTTCTCTATGAGAATAATGTAATCTTTTTCTTGTAAACTTGAAAAGGAATAAGTGTTATTTCTTTGCTTTAGATTTGAATAATCAATAAATGATAAAGAGGACATTCCTGTTTCAACAATAAGATTTGACAAATCAAATTGATTATACAGCTCTATTAAAATGTCGTTATTATGCAAATACGAAGGATCAATATTCGTTTTATCCACTCTAATAAAGTTGAGATCATCATGTTGTTTCAATATGTTTAATAGGCTTTCAAATACTTTGATTTCATTCATAATTTTCTTCTGCAATTCAAAATAAAACATATTAAACTAACATAAAATAAATAAAATCCTGCGCAATTTAATTTTCTTTGTATATATTACCATTAAAATTCAATAATTCGGTTGTATACGCTATCATATTTTGGAAATGGAAAAATAATGTCTCAAATTGCTTTTTATTGGGGACCTATCGATGCTGTTCATCACATTAGTTTTGCCTTTTGGATCGGCAGTATGTTTTATTATATATTTGGATTACAATCCTGCTTAAGCCTGCTGGATCCAACTCAAAAAACATCTTTACAACTTCAAGGTCTTAGAAAACTATTTCAATTTAGCTGGATTTTCGGTGTTATCACGTTATTAACACAAGCCTTGCTACTTTTTAGTAACTCTTTTGATATTCATACCATAACGTGGTCTGCATGGGCTGCCTTAACCATTATTGTTATAATGATTATTTTACAATTTTCTGTATTTACATCTGCATATCGCACTGCTCGCCGTGCATTAAGACCAAAGCCTGAAGTCTTTAGAAAAATAAATAATCCTTTAAAATTAATTATATTTTTAGGAATTATTGACTTAGTTTTACTTGCTTTTTAATATATCTTTACAAAATAATTATATATATCTGATCGTTAAGCATATAAAGATTGATTCTTTCCTTTTATGTCAATATAAGAAAAGTTTACAGTTTTAATCTCTTAAGACTTCTTTTCATTTTATTGACATAAATGGTAGAAACTACTTTGCCTGCGATCTCTAGAAAAACTAACCAAAAAAAAACAGACATAATTTCAGACACACAAATTCTGGAAACGGAGTCTCCCGTTCTTTTCAGTGATCTTGGATTATCAGCATCCATTATGCGTGCTGTTGATGAAATCGGGTATAAAACACCCACTCTGATCCAAGCACAAGCCATTCCTGTCATTCTACAAAAACAGGATCTAGTTGGTATCGCTCAAACAGGCACTGGGAAAACAGCTTCTTTCACGTTACCTATTTTGGAAATCCTGACAAGTAGTAAAGGGCGTGCAAGGATGCCTCGCGCCTTGATTTTGGAACCAACCAGAGAGCTAGCAATTCAGGTGGCTGAAAACCTGAAACAATATGGTCAGTATTTGAAATTAACCCACGCCTTATTGGTTGGTGGCGAAAGTATTGTCGAACAAAAAGACACATTAAATCGTGGTGTAGATATTATTATTGCAACACCCGGACGATTAATGGATTTATTCGAAAAAGGTGCCATTCTCTTAAACCAAATCAAAATATTGGTTATTGACGAAGCAGATCGTATGCTAGATATGGGTTTCATCCCAGACGTCGAAAAAATTATTTCCTATCTACCTAAAAGCAGACAAACGTTACTTCTATCTGCAACGATGGCTCCAGAAATTAAAAGATTAACCGAATCTTTTTTATCTAATCCAACTGAAATTACCGTTGCTCCTCCCTCCTCCGTTGCAACGACTATTGAATCGGGGTTGGTAATCGTTCCAGAAAAAAGAAAAAGAGCCACCCTTCGTCAACTATTACGAAATGACAATGTTAAGAACGCAATTATCTTTTGTAATCGAAAAAAAGATGTCGATATTTTAACTAGATCATTAAATCGTCATGGATTTCAAAGTAGTGCCTTGCACGGTGATTTAACGCAACAACATCGTACGAAAACGATGGAAGAATTCAAAAATGGCGACATTCAATATTTAGTCTGCTCCGATATTGCCGCCAGAGGCATTGACATTGATAATTTATCTCACGTGTTCAATTTCGATCTACCCAGACAAGCAGAAGATTACGTCCATCGTATCGGCAGAACAGGTCGTGCGGGAAGAACTGGATTTGCATATAGTATTGCAACAGACAATGACAAAGAAACTATTGAAGCGATTGAAGCATTAATACAAAAATCTATTCCTTTAATTTCTTTGAATAAACCAGAAACGGTCGATACCGAAAAAGACCAAGATACGAAGAAACAATATAAATCAAAAGAAGAAGAACAAAAGAAAACAACTAAAAAACAACACTTCAAAAAAGAAAAAACGATCGTGCCTCGCGTTCCGTTATCTCAAGCAATTCCTGATGACGATAATCCAGTCATCGGGTTCGGACAGTTTGTTCCAGCGTTTATGCTATCCCCTTTTCGGAAGTAATTAAGTTAAGCTAGAACATATGTTCTAGCTTTTTTTATAAAAACTGGTCGATCTGTCCTGGAAATAACAATTTTAATTTTCCCTTTTCAAAAGGGTTTAAATTAGAAACGATACGTAAAAACTCTCTGTCTGCTTCCTGAGACAGTTTATTTAAAATTGGATATAAATCTTTCAAACTCGTACGAGGATAAAGATGAGGTATATCTATATTTTCTTCATTTAATGTTGTTTGGATGACCTGAATTTCCCAATCAAAGTTTGCTGAATGAGCATTTGCTTTGTCATAAAACTGAATATTTTCTATTTGTTGCTGGGGAAAACCCAATCTTTTAGAATCGTAGA
Organism: Commensalibacter communis; assembly: GCF_947179105.1. Classification (NCBI taxonomy): domain Bacteria; kingdom Pseudomonadati; phylum Pseudomonadota; class Alphaproteobacteria; order Acetobacterales; family Acetobacteraceae; genus Commensalibacter; species Commensalibacter communis. The sequence goes on along the minus strand of NZ_CAMXCK010000001.1, from coordinate 690,399 downwards.
TAGAAGTTAAGCAATATTTTTGTTGGTTCTCATTTAATGAAGCTTGTAAATAATGTTCCGATGACAATAGATTCTGCCCATCGATAATAAAAGAAACTGGAACATATTTTTCATCGAGCAATGCGGTTAGAATAATAACATCTGGTAAATATGGAAAAATAAGGCCATAAATAGGAAGAGAAGACTCTATTTTGGCATGTTGCTCAGCGGTTTGTACCAATTTTTGCTCAATGACAGATATATAAAGATTGTGTTCATCCTTGCCAACCAATTTTACAATAATAGGAAAATTCTCTTCAAAATCAGTCATTTTTTTGAAGGTTTGATATAAGCTATTTTCCTGAGGCTTCAAAGAGTATTCATATGTATCGGGATAAAAAGAAATCGCTTCTAAAAAAGGCTTTTCTTTTATCTGCTTTCTAATATTGCGAATAATCTGTCGACTTATTTCTGATAAATATTGCCGCACTTTTGGCATCATTCTTAATGGTTCTTCATCAATATAAATATTATCAAAGTGGAAACCATACCGTTGCCAGTGTTTGATATTATCTCCTAAATCATCAGCTCGTTTCTTAATGCGCCCTATATATTGCTCCATGCTACGACAAATATAGTGCATTACTTTCGCACCGTCCCACTCTACATTTTTATTACAACCACGCCATTCAATTACATTTCCCTTTACATCGACATATCTTGATAAATCAATATCATATTGATGCGGATTAATGTAACGACATCCAAGTTTCTCCGGACGAATGAAGCTTTTGACTTGTTGATTATCACCAAAAAAGCATCTGAATGCTCAAGAAAAATTTCTACAGTCATTCCTCTTGGACGTATGACTTTATTAGAGTTCCCATAAATACACCAGTTTATTGCCACAGCATCGGCATGAGGGAATTGATCTAAAAAATCAGAAATATTTTCGTAAGCGTTTAAATAAACGTATTCATCTGCATCTAGAAAACCAATCCAATCATATTCCCCTTTTGCCAATTTTGCTGCCAACATAAAAGAATCTCGCTGTCGCCAATAAAAATTCGGTTGTTGAATAGGATCAGTTCTAAAATATTGAATATTATAAAGCTGTGCTGCAGCTAAGATAATTTCAAAAGTGCCATCGGTTGAATAATCGTCAAATATATATAATTTATCAACACCTATAGCTTGATACCAAGCTATCCAACCAGCAATGTCACTATGTTCATTTTTAACAAATAGAGCAATAGCGACTTTGGTCATTATTAGATTATCCTTAATATTTTTAGATTATTGATCTTACACAAAGTTATACCTATAAGCTTGATAAAAAAAAAGGCAATCTTTTGTAAAGATTGCCCAGAGTGTAGCATAGAATAGAAAGAAAATTAAAACATATTGAGTGTCAGACGAGCCTCATCACTCATTCGGGAAACATCCCAAGGTGGGTCCCACACAACATCTACTTTGACTTCAACAACGCCATCTACTTTTTCAATTGCTTGTTGGATCATGATAGGAAGTTCCTGAGCACTAGGGCAATTTGGTGCTGTCAACGTCATTTCAACATGAACACGACCATCATCATGCAAATCGACTGCATAAATCAATCCCAAATCATAAACATTAACGGGTATTTCAGGATCATAAACCGTTGAAATTGCGTCTATAACAGCATTTTCATTAATTTCTCCACCAGCAGATTTACCCTCTTCCGAACTGGATTGGTCTTCATCTGGTTTCCAGGATTCGACAGAAGACTTTGGGTTAGATTCTTCTGTATGAATATCAGTTTGAATATTTTCAGACACAGAATTGACCTCTTGCTTGTCGACAGATGATATAACGCTATTTTCCATTAAAACACCAACTATAACGATTAATTTAAACTATCATAAAACTAGTAATAAAAATACTTCTTTATTAAATAAATAATTGTTTGATAACTTTCAAAGTACCGACAAAATAATCTATTTCTTGAAAAGAAGTATAAATACCAAAGCTTGCCCGAGCCACACTGGTTTGATGTAACCGATGTAGCAAAGGTTCAGCGCAATGAGAACCTGCACGCACGGCAATCCCATTTTGATCCAGCAACGTTGCAATATCATGTGCATGTGCCTTATCCATGGTAAAAGCAATCACACCACCACGTTTCTCTGGATTACCTAAAATAGATAATCCTTCGATTTCTTGCATTTTTTTAATTGTATACTCAACCAGACGTTCATCGTGTTGAGTTATATTGTCGTAGCCAATTGATAAAACATAATCAATCGCAGCGCCAAGCCCAACCACTTCTAATATCGGTTGCGTACCAGCTTCAAATCTTACAGGAGGTAGAGCCCATGTTGATTTTTCAAAAGTTACTCGTTCAATCATATCCCCACCGCCCATAAAAGGTGGCATTTGATCTAACAGCTCTTTTTTACCCCATAAAATCCCAATCCCCGTTGGGCCGTAAAGTTTATGTCCCGTAAATGTATAAAAATCAACGTCCAGATCTCGAACATTTACTTGTTGGTGTACAATTCCTTGACTACCATCGACTAAGATTTTTGCTCCATTTTGATGTGCCATTGTTGCAATCATCTTAATAGGATTGATCGTTCCCAACACATTTGACATATGTGTCACAGCAACCAAAGCAATATCATTTTTAACAAGAATTTGCTCTAACGCAATTAAATCTATATCCCCTTGATCCGTAATTGGTGCGACATATAAATGAAGCCCCATACGATCGCGCAGCATTTGCCAAGGGACAAGATTAGCATGATGCTCCATCTCGGTGATAATAATACCCTGCCCTTTTTGTAGTAGAGAGCCATAAGAATGCGCGACAAGATTGATGGCCTCAGTACTATTTTTCGTATAAATGACTTCATCAGCAGAGGCCGCACCCATAAAATCAGCAACTTTTTGACGGACAGCTTCGTATTGATCTGTCATTGCTTCGCTCATCGTATAAACACCACGATGAACATTTGCATATTGTGTATAAACAGATTTCTGTATTGCCTCAATAACCTGTATCGGCTTTTGAGCAGATGCCCCACTATCTAAAAAAACAAATGGTTTACCATTAATTTTTTGCTGTAAAATAGGGAAATCTTTTCTGATCGCTTCAGTGTCAAAAATAGCTGATTCTTTCATTATGTAATATCCTCTACCACTTCAACGCCCAATTGTTCTTTTAATAACTGCTTGGCAATTGGGTCATTCACATCTTCAACTGCCTGAGCAACAAAGGCATTAATTAAAATATCTCTGGCTTGATGGAATGGGATGCCTCTGGCCATTAAAAAGAATAATTGATCTTCATCCAAAGCCCCAACAGTCGCACCATGAGAACATTTCACATCATCTGCATAGATCTCAAGCTCTGGTTTTGTGTTAATTTCAGCTTGATCGGAAAGTAACAATGCTTGATTTTGCTGTTGTGCATTTGTTTTCTGGGCTTTTTGATGAACAAATACTTTCCCTTGAAAAACCCCATGACTTTGATCAGTTAAAATATTCTTGACGTTTTGGTCTGATTGACAATGCGGCACTAAATGAGAAAACACCGTTGTAATATCTGCATGTTGTCTGTCAGCAAGTTTTTGAACAGCTTGAAAAGAGGCGTTGCTCCATTCGCCATTTATATCAATATAAACTTCTTGACGAGAGAATTTAGAACCTTTGGAAATTAAAAACTGACGGTATGTTGCATGATCTGCCAATGATACATACAAATTAGCACAATTATAACTTTCTAGAGAAGAATTAAGCAGTTTATTATATTCGAAATTGGCTCTGGGGCCAACTTTAATTTCACAAACAGGATTGGTAAAATACTCTCCACAACCCGCATTCATTTCAATAACGGACAACTGCGCATGATCTTGTAGTTCAATATTCAGTCGATGATGAAAAGAAACCAATCCATCATCTTGCCCATAACCCAAATAAATAAATAAGATTGTACCCGCTTGTTGTCCTTTTGAAATTGTCAGCTGAAGCGTTTGTTGACCTATTGCATAATTCAAAGTGGTCATAATGTCTTTTTGGGGTCGCCCCAAAGACCCATATACACCATCTTTTATGTCGATTTGACAATTTGAGTCATCAAACAACGTAGAAAATTCTTTGATGATTTGACCATTCGCTATAATTAAACGCGGAAGTTCAGATAAATCAGGCAAAGGAAAAACGTTTTTCTCTAACCATTCTTGCACTTGTTGTATTTCTACTGGCACAGGCTTTACGAATTGGTGCTGATTGAACCATCTCAAATCCGTATATTTCCAATTTTCAACACGTCGTGAAGGCAGCCCTGCTTCAGAAAGCAATCTGATTGCTTTCTCCTGTTCAGAAGAGGTGTTTTTTCCTTTAACACGAGACAAAAGTGAAGATAGTCCCGTATCTTTACTCTCCTCAGAATTCTTATGCATCAGCTTCTCCAACAAGACGACCATAGCCTTCTGCCTCTAATTGACGAGAAAGCTCTGGACCACCCGTGTGAATAATACGACCTTTAGCCAAAACATGGATATAATCAGGTTGAATATGATCTAATAATCTTTGATGATGGGTAATAATCAATGATGAAAACTCAGGAGAACGCAAAGACTTCACCCCTTCCGCAACAATACGAAGTGCATCAATATCTAGTCCACTGTCGGTTTCATCTAGAATTGCAAAAGAAGGCTCTAACAACGTCATTTGTAAAACTTCGTTACGTTTCTTTTCCCCACCCGAGAACCCAACATTCACATTACGTTTTAACATATCGGTTGAAAAAGACAGTTTCTTGGCAAGTTCACGTACTAGTTTAAGAAACTTAACAGGATCTAACTCCTCTTGCCCGCGTGCCTTACGAACAGAGTTCACCGCAGTGCGTAGAAAATTCGCATTATTCACACCGGGCAACTCAACGGGTGCTTGAAACGCCAAGAATAAACCCGTTGCAGCACGTTCGTCAGGGGTCATTGCCAACAAATCTTGCCCTTTGAAAGTTACTGATCCTTCTGTCACCTCATAGCTTGGATGCCCTGATAATACATAAGATAAAGTCGATTTCCCAGAACCATTAGGCCCCATAATGACATGTGTTTCACCAGCTGGAATAGATAAATTAACACCTTTTAAGATTTCTTTCCGACTATCTTCTGCAGTTTCATCAATAACAGAAGCATGCAAATTTTTAATTTCTAAAACCATATTCATTTTCTTTATTTATCCCACACTTCCTTCAAGACTAATTTGCAAAAGCTGTTGTGCTTCTACTGCAAATTCCATCGGGAGTTCTTTTAATACATCTTTACAAAAGCCATTGACAATCAACCCAATCGCTTCTTCTTTTGAAAGACCACGTTGTTGACAGTAAAAGAGCTGTTCATCTGAAATCTTAGAGGTCGTTGCTTCGTGCTCAATTTTAACAGAGCTATTTTGACTTTCAATATAAGGAACCGTATGCGCCCCACATTGATCCCCAATCAACAAACTATCACATTCGGTGAAATTACGTGCGTCTTTAGCTCTTGGCAACATTCTGACTAAACCACGATAAGTGCTGTCAGATTTACCAGCACTGATTGTTTTGGCTAAAATTGTTGAACGCGTGTTCCGTCCAATGTGAATCATTTTTGTACCTGTATCGGCCTGTTGATGACCATTGGTCACTGCAACAGAATAAAATTCACCGATCGAACCCTCACCTTGTAAAATACATGATGGATATTTCCACGTAATTGCTGAACCCGTTTCAACTTGTGTCCACGAAACCCGAGCACGCGCACCACGACAAGCAGCACGTTTCGTCACAAAATTATAAATCCCGCCCTTACCATCCTTATCGCCAGGATACCAATTTTGAACGGTGGAATATTTGATGAAGGCATCTTCCATGGCAACGAGTTCAACCACAGCGGCATGAAGCTGATTTTCATCGCGTTGAGGTGCGGTACAACCTTCTAAGTAAGATACGGTAGATTTATCATCTGCAATAATCAAAGTGCGCTCAAATTGACCTGTATTTTTAGCATTGATACGGAAATAAGTTGATAGCTCCATTGGGCAGCGTACCCCTTTTGGAATATACACAAAAGAACCATCCGTAAATACAGCTGAATTTAACGCAGAGTAAAAGTTGTCACCTTGGGGGACAACACTTCCTAGATATTTCTTTACCAGCTCTGGATATTCTCTGATGGCTTCTGAAATTGGGCAAAAAATTACACCTGCTTTGGATAATGTTTCTTTAAACGTAGTTGCCACGGAAACACTGTCAAACACAGCATCAATTGCAACGGGTGGGTGATTATCAGACATTTCTTCTGCACCCTCGACACCAGCCAAGATAGCTCGTTCTTTTAATGGTATACCCAATTTTTCATAGGTCCTTAAAAGCTCTGGATCAACTTCATCCAAGGATTTCGGCCCTTTTTTCTTTTTAGGTGCCGCATAATAATGCAAATCTTGAAAATCAATCTCTGGATGACCAACCTTTGCCCATTGTGGTGGTGTCATCGTTAACCATAAATGATAGGCTTTTAAACGCCATTCCAACATCCACTCAGGCTCTTCTTTACGAGCGGAAATTAAACGAATAATATCTTCATTTAAACCTTTCGGAGCCATATCCATTTCAATTTGAGTTTCAAATCCCCATTTATAAGCATTCGGTTCTAATTGCTTTAACAGGGCTTCATCCTGAGTTGGTTTAGTCATTCTAGTACTCTTGTTTCTTGAATATTTTATATTTTTATTTTTAACGGTTTAGACAATCATTTAGCACGAATGAATCGCTTTACTTTGATTTTGCAAATCAGCGATAGTTACCTTTTCAAATACATCTCTTACTTGCAAACTAATCCCTTCCCATTTTCCATATAATGTACAATTTTTCAAAGTAACGCGACAATGCTCGTGATCGCAATTTACCAGATCTATGGGACCTTCTATCGCTAAAATAACTGAAGCAAGTGTAATTTGATCCAAAGTAGATTTTAACATATACCCACTGCCTGCACCTCTACACGACTGCACAAGGGTTGCTCGCGTCAACATCTTTAAAACCTTAGCCACAGTGGGCTCTGGAACACCTGTTTCAACAGCCAATATCGAGGACGAAATCGCCTTTTGATGGCGTGAAAGGTGAATTAAAAGAATAGTTGCATAATCTGTTAATTTAGATATCTTAAGCATAGATCATGTTTCATTATAAAAGGGCAAGCCGTATTTCAGCTTAACGTTAACTATTTACTGTATATAGGACTACTTTAGTCCATTTAAAAGCGTTTTAAAAGATCTATTTGTAAAAGTGATGAAATTTTCTCTGTTAAGTAACAGAACCAAAGCATACATAGATGAATAAGTAGATAATTATACCTACTAAAAAACCTACAATAGAGCCATTAATTCGGATAAATTGTAAATCTTTTCCTATTCTTGTTTCTAAACGTGAAACAAGAGCCTTACTGTCCCATCCAGCAACAACATTTTCAGTAAAGTCAACTAACCACTGTTGCGTGTGAGGTAAAGATCGCAAAGCAGCCCCCTGAAGCGTTGCTGTAACTTTTTCACGGACGGATGGATCTTCGCGCAACTGTGTTGCTAAATAAAGAAGCGTATCATGAATCAGATTTTTCATCCAACCATCGTCATTTTCAATATCTTCCTCGACAAGTGTTCGAATTTTTTGCCAAATATCCTCTCGCCAATCTTGAACACTTTCATGGTCTACAAAAATCTTTAAAGCTTCTGATATTTTCTCACTTCGCTCTGGGTTGGTTTCAAATTTATCAATCTCTTTTTTTATCCATTCTGCAATACCATGTCGCAAATCTGAATTTTGTGGATCAATACGATCCATTTCTTTATTAATTCCAAGCAAAACCTTGGATGCAACAGATCCACCAATCATCCACCCCAGAAAACGCCCCCCCTGCTCTTTAACACGATCTTGAATAATTTCTTTCAGACTATCTTCTTTCTCTTTTAAATTCTTTTTCATAACTTCTAATAGAAATGAGACAATCTCTTGGTGATGTTCGTTATCGACCATCGTACGCAATGATCTTACCATTAATGGCGAAAGCGATTCACCACTCAGTAAACGTGAGAAGATACGGCTTACAAACGTGCTGGCTCGCCCATCTTCAAAACGATCCAGCATATTGGGAACAGAATTCATTATAATTTTAGCACACACATCGATGTTCGTTGGATTAGATAAATACCGTGCAATTAAACTAGGAAAATCTATTTTATTTAACGTATCTTTCACTTCATCTTTGGTAAAAACATATCGTGCGATAAAATACCCCAATCCCTTTCCCAGACGCTTTTGCTGCATAGGAAGAATCGCAGTATGTGGAATAGGCAAACCCATTGGATGACGAAATAATGCTGTGACAGCAAACCAATCCGCAAATCCACCGATAAAGCCAGCTTGCGCTCCTGTTCGAAAAACATTAAGCAAAAAACTGTCGTGAATAATTCCGTAATATGGCAGCAGATATCCTAAAAAGGTAAGTATCCCCATCAACATCAATAGCCCTGTTGCTATTCGACGATATCGAATAAATGATACCCATGCCAAATGATCTGATTCAGACGTTTTTTCTGTGTTTTCAACTTTTTCTTGCATTTTTATTCTTAAAAATAAAATTTATGTCTTTTCATTTTATCCATAATATTCAATCATAAACACCATATATAAAGTTATTTTATTACCATATGGATTATTTACCTATGAATAACAATTCAGCATCATCTTCCGAAATTTTGGATCAACTGGTTGCGTTAACCTCTCAATTAATGTCTAAACACAACCATGAACCAACAGAGAACCCAGTATTAACATTATCACAAAAAATTAAACAACAGTTAAAATCTGGTCAAATTTCTTTTGATAATTTACAAGAAATTATTCAACATCTCAGAGATTCAGCATTTCTGTCGCATGCTATACATTTACGAAAATATGTAAATAATCCTGATAAAGAAATTATCGAAAGCCGCATAGAAGCAACCATTCAAAATATAGTGCAACAAGCCACGACTTCATGCAAATCTAATACTAAGGAAAGTTTTGAAACTTTTCGTTCATTAGTGGAAGTCAGTCAATTTGCCGCTGTATTTACTGCACATCCTACCTTTTCAATAGCAAATACTGTTTATACTGCACTTGCAGACATCGCCAGTCACCCAATTGACGAAGATACTCGAGTTCCTTTTTTTTCAACCCACCGCAGAGCCGAAGCTCCAACTTTAAAAGAAGAACTAGACCTTGCAATTCATGCGATTGAACGTGCCAGAAATGCATTAGATATGTTCAATCGATATCTCTTTGAGACTGCACAAAAATATTGGCCTGATTATTGGACTAGTTTGACACCTTGCTCTATTTTATTAAGCAGCTGGGTTGGATATGACACGGATGGGCGTACGGATATTGGTTGGTGGGACAGTCTTAATATTCGCTTGAAAATGAAAGAGTTACAATTACAACGATTGCATCATCAACTGGAACCTATCGAAAATGGGATTGATGAGTTAAAACAACGCGTTTCTCTTGCTTTGAAAACTGTAAAAAAACAAAGAGAACAGTGCCCAACGAATGATAACCCAGATCAATTCTCTGACTTTGCTAGAGAGTTAATTGAAAACCGTCAAGATGCTTTATTGTCAAGTGATGACTTAATTCCACTTTTTGATCAAGCCCTCACTCAAGTCAGCGAAAACTACAAAATCGACTTGCTGATTGCACGCGCTGGTTTTATAAGCCACGGCATGAGTTTATGTCATACACATGTGCGTTTAAATTCTGTCCAAATCCATAATATGGCGCGTCAGCGTTTAGGGATTACCAGCAATCCTGATAATCGTTCTCATACAAGGACATTGTTCAACACAATTAATACCGCTTTGGAAAATGTTACACCAATCCCTGTTGATTTTGGATCTCTAATTACCGAAAAAGCATCTGCCAGCACATTAATGATGTTATTAACACAAATTATTAAACATGTTGATACTAAAACCCCCATTCGTTTCTTAATTGCGGAAACTGAAAATGGATACACTTTATTAGTTGCACTGTGGCTGGCACGCTTATTTGGTATTGAAAAACAAATTGAAATATCGCCTTTATTTGAAACAGATAATGCCCTTCAACACGGTGCAAATATTATTGAACAAGCACTGAGATCCCCCCATTGGAGAGATTATCTGCGTCACACAGGAAAATTATGTTTACAATTTGGATATTCTGATTCTGGCCGTTTCATCGGTCAAATTTCAGCAACATATCAAATTGAAAAACTGCGCCAAAAAATCGCTGCATTGTTAAATAAATATGAATTAACTGAAGTTAACCTTATTCTTTTTGATACACACGGCGAAAGCATGGGACGTGGTGGTCATCCATTTAGTATGGAAGATCGCCTCAAATATTTATCTCCTAAAAAAACAGAACTCGTGTTTGAAAAACATGGGATATGCACGCGGCAAGAGACCTCTTTTCAAGGTGGCGATGGATATTTGCTTTTTGGATCACAAGCGATGGCCAACGCAACCATCAGTATCATTGCAAAACATATTTATAATTTTGATCTTGATGAAGAAGATCCCATTTATGAAGAAAGCGATTTTAGTGCTGATTTTTTCTCTACCATTAGCTCTGAAATGAAAGAACTAGTCAAAGATAAAGGATATGGAACCTTATTAAGCGTTTTCGGCCCAGCCCTTATAGATCGCACAGGTTCCCGTCCTGCTGTCAGACAAAGTGATACTTCTTCCAGTGTGACAACAATTAAACACCCAAGACAATTGAGAGCCATTCCAAACAACGCAATCTTGCAGCAGCTGGGGTGGTGTGCAAACACACTACAAGGATTGGGTACAGCCGCATCTGCAAATCCTGAAACATTCCAAGAAATGTTACAACACAGTCCTCGTTTTAAAAGATCTCTTGACTTTGCTCGTCATGCGTTGAAACATTCTAACTCTACTGTTTTACGTGCAATTATCTACATGCTAGATCCAGGCATATGGTTGGACAGAGCGAATTCAGAAGATGACCCCAATTTACGTGAATCGTATTTATCATTGGCAAAAGGTCTAAGAAGAATGGATTTGTGGACAAGTACTCAAGCTACGTTTCAACGTGTGCAAGCTGATAATATTACCTTACTATCCATTTGGGAAGAAGCCCCCAGTATGGATGCAAAAGAAATCTTACTTCATGCTATTCGATTAACCATCATTGAAGAAATATGGATGCTTTCAACGCAGATCCCATATTTTTCTCCATATCATGATTTCAGTAGGGAAGCACTTGAAACAAAAATTCTTTCATTAGAAATTCCAACGGCACTCAATGTATTGCTACATGTGTTTCCTCAGGCTGAAGAACATGTCTCTGATTTATATTTTTATGAACCTAAAGCCCCTCGTAATGAAGGTGCCTATGCAATGGATGATCGTCAAATATTTAAACCCATTCGAAGGAATTTCGATCTGATCCGTGAAATAAGTGTTGCATTAATTCACAGGTTACACGCTTTTGGTTAAATTTTGATTATCTTAGGTTGTTTTTATTCAAAAACAGTACATCTTATTAATTAATACTGATATCAAAATAAAGGAAAAAACAATGTCAATTATTTGGGCAATCATTATCGGATTCATTATCGGTGCTATTGCTAAATTTTTAATGCCAGGAAAACAACCTGGAGGCTTTATCATCACGGTAATCTTAGGGATTGCTGGATCAAGCTTTGCAACTTGGCTAGGGAAAGCACTCAACATATATCACGAAGGGCAAAGCGCTGGCTTTATTTTCTCTGTAATTGGTGCATTAATTCTTCTATATATTTATAAAAAAGTTGTTGAAGTTATGTATAATAACCCAAACACCTAATCCATTTTTCACTTACAGTATTCAAAATTGATGAATTTCTAATAAAACCAACATTATTGTCAAAATAATGTTGGTCAACTTTAATAGTCGTCACAAATGTGACTATGCTAAATTAATTAAGCTTATTCTCACATTATATGACCTGTATTAAAATAAAGATTTTGAGCTAGTCATAATCAACGAAATCGAAAAATAGATTTCTAATATATAAGTAATTTAACTAAAAAAAGCGAATGCCAGTTTGACATTCGCTTTTATAATTAGACTATCAACTCAATCTTATGAAGATTGGTTGATAATTTCATCAGCAACGTTACGAGGAACTGGATCGTAGTGATGGAATTGCATCGTAAATGATGCACGACCTTTTGTCATAGAACGTAAGTCAGAAATATATCCAAACATTTCTTTCAAAGGAACATAAGCACGAACCATAACGGTGCTGCCTGCTGTTTCTTGATTTTGGATCATTCCACGGCGACGATTAAGATCACCAACCACATCACCAACGTGATCATTTGGTGTGGTAATTTCAACGTCCATAATTGGTTCAAGAATGACTGGACCAGCTTTTTTCATACCTTCACGGAAACAAGCTTTACCAGCGATTTCGAACGCCAATGCAGAAGAGTCAACATCATGGTATTTACCGTCAACCAATGTGAACTTAAAGTCAACGGTTTGGAAGCCAGCTAGAACACCAGAAGATGCTTGGTTTCTGATCCCTTTATCAACAGCTGGGATATATTCTCTTGGAACCGCACCACCAACAATTTTATTTTCAAACACAATACCTTCATTACGCTCGGTTGGTTCGAAAATAATTTTGACTTCAGCGTACTGACCTGCACCACCAGATTGTTTCTTATGTGTATAAACTTCAGTATGAGGCTGAGTAATGGTTTCACGATAAGCAACTTGAGGTGCACCAATATTCGCATCAACGCCATATTCACGACGCAAACGATCAATGATAATGTCAAGATGCAACTCACCCATACCAGAAAGAATGGTTTGTCCAGTTTCTTGATCTGTTTTTAATTGCAAAGAAGGATCTTCAGCAGCCAATTTTTGAAGAGCAAGTGTCATTTTTTCCACTGCTTCTTTTGTTTTTGGCTCAACAGAAATATCAATAACAGGTACTGGGAATTGCATACGTTCCAAAATGACCGGATCAGAAGAATCTGCCAAAGTATCACCCGTTTTTGTGTCTTTCAACCCAACGAATGCTGCAATATCCCCTGCATGAACCTCTTTAAGTTCAAGACGTTTATCAGCATGCATTTGGAAAATACGACCAATACGTTCTTTATGACCATGGGTTGTATTTAACACTGTATCACCAGAACGTAATACACCACGATACACACGAACGAATGTCAGTGAACCATATTTATCATTGATAATTTTAAATGCTAGACCTGCAAATTTTCCATCTGGATCGACTGGAATAATTGGTAATGTATTTTCGTCAACTTCTTCATCTTCAGGAGGCGCAATACGAATACCTTCAACATCATCAGGAGCTGGCAAGTAATCAATAATTGCATCTAACAAAGGTTGAACGCCTTTGTTTTTGAAAGATGATCCACAAACAACAGGACGGAATTCACCAGAAATTGTACCTTTTTTAATACATTTCTTTAGAACTTCTACGGAAACGTCACCTTTTTCAAAGTATTCTTCCATAGCAGCATTATCCATAGCCAAAGCTGTATCTAATAGGTTTTCACGCCATTCAGCTGCTTTTTCTTGTAGCTCTTCTGGGATTTCAACAACGTTAAATTTAGCGCCAAGTTCATCACCTTCCCAAATTAATGCTTTCATTTCTACAAGGTCAACAATACCTTTAAGATTTTCTTCGGCACCAATTGGGAATTGCAATGGAATTGCAACGATGTCTAATTTTTCTTTTAATGTGCTGAACGCATAATCGAAATTAGCACCTGTACGATCTAATTTATTGATATAGATCACGCGTGGAACATTGTAACGATCAGCCAAACGCCAGTTTGTTTCAGATTGTGGTTGAACACCAGCAACACCTTCGATAACGAACACAGCACCATCGAGAACGCGCAAAGAACGGTTCACTTCAATGTTAAAATCGATGTGGCCCGGGGTGTCAATGATGTTAATACGATGATCTTTCCATTCACAAGTCACCGCAGCGGAGGTAATGGTAATCCCTCTTTCGCGTTCTTGATCCATATAGTCGGTTGTGGTGTTTCCATCGTGAACCTCACCAATCTTATGAGAAACACCAGTGTAATATAAAATACGTTCAGTTGTTGTTGTTTTACCAGCATCAATATGTGCGGTAATACCTATATTACGAATTTTTGAAAGTTCAGACTGGGCGGACAAAGGGAAACCTCCACAAACGATGAATGATACAATTTTTAATATAAGAAATATTCAGTATCAAATCGATAAAAAACAAGAATACCCTCTAAATAAATAATTATTTAAGAGGGGTTTTATCCATTAGCATTCAAGTAATAAATTAGGCTGTTGTAGCCATTTTCTTATTACGAGCTTGAAGAATACGGCGTTTAATAACCATAGATTCTTCTGTAAGTTTACGATTCGGTGTTGTTAACAAAAAGTTATCGAGACCACCATTATGTTCAATGGTACGCAATCCATGATTGGTAACACGTAAACGGATTGATTGTCCTAGAATTTCAGACAATAAAGAATAATCTTGCAAGTTAGGCAAGAAACGACGGCGATTTTTATTGTTGGCGTGACTGACATTATTTCCTGTCAACACACCTTTGCCTGTAATTTGGCAACGGCGAGACATGCTTTTATCCCCAGATAATAAAGCCGACACACGAATGCTCGGCAAGAATAACGAATACTTAATACGTTCTAAATGACTAAATTTACAATAATAGTCAAGGGTTTTAAGTGTTTCTACATTAAAATCCAGAAAAATTCTATAAATAAAATTTATTCATCAGATTGTTTTGCTTGAATAGCCCACATACTGGCATAAAAACCATTTTTTGCAAGCAAAAATTCATGAGTGCCTTGCTCTCTGACTTTTCCATCGATCATCACGAGAATTAAATCAGAATGCACAATGGTCGATAAGCGATGAGCAATCGTGACAACCGTTCGCCCTTTCGCCACCCGATCCAAAGCTTGTTGTATTTCTTGTTCTGTTCGGCTATCTAATGCACTCGTAGCCTCGTCTAAAATCAGAATTCGAGGGTTCTTTAAAATTGCCCTTGCAATCGCAATACGTTGCTTTTCACCGCCTGATAATTTTAATCCGCGCTCCCCTACATATGTTTGATAACCATCGGGTAAGCTTAGAATAAAATCATGTATTTGTGCTAATTTTGCCGCATGTTCTATTTCTTCTTTGCTGCACCCTAACCGCCCATAGGCAATATTATACTCAATGGTGTCATTGAAAAGGACGGTATCTTGGGGAACAACCCCTATTGCAGCGCGCAAATTCGATTGAATATAGTCACGAATATCCTGCCCATCAATTTTGACGGAGCCTGAATTGACATCATAAAAACGGAATAATAAACGGCTAATCGTTGATTTTCCTGCCCCCGTCGGTCCAACAATCGCGACTTGACTGCCTGGTTCGGCTGCAAAGCTGACCCCATGAAGGATTTCTCTTTCTATATCATAGCCAAAATATACATCTTGAAATTCGATCTTAGCTGGCCCTGCTTCTGAAAGATTAGCTGGCAAATGTTTCGTATCTTTATGATTATCAACTTCCGGATCTTGCGAGAGCAAAGAAAACATATTTTCCAAGTCAACGATCGATTTTCTAAGATTCGAATAAACGCTGCCCAAGAAATTCAGTGGCTGATACAACTGCATTAAATATGTATTGATCAATACAAATTTACCAACGGAAAAATAACCCATGACAATATCATGAGCTGCCAACAGCATCACCGAAGTCAACGCTACAGCAATGATTAAAGATTGTCCAAAATTTAGCCCATTCAACGTCATTTGCGTTGTAATAGATGCTTTTTCATACCGTGCTAAAGATTCATCGTAGCGTTTAATTTCGTGCGCTTCATTACCAAAATATTTTACTGTTTCGTAATTTAATAAGCTATCTAATGCACGATTATTCGCTTCATTATTGATCTCATTCATTTGGCGACGAATTTGTATACGCCACGACGTAAACCAAATCGTGAACAAAAAATAGGCCAAAACAGCCACACAAACCAAAACCGTATAACGCCAATCGTATAGATTTGCGATGACAATAATAACCATCAACGCTTCGATTAAAGTTGGCACAATGCTAAAAACACCAACCCTAAGGATTGTTTCCACCCCTTCGCTACCGCGCTCAATCGCGCGCGTAATCGCACCTGTATGACGATTAAGATGGAATTTTAAAGATAAATTATGCATATGCTCAAAGCATCGTAACGTAATTGTACGCATCACTCTGAAGCGTAAAGGTGCAAAAACGGTATCTTTTAACTCTGAACATAAGCTAGAAATGATACGAATAAGCCCATATCCTAAAATCAGCCAAATCGGGATATAAACCAAATCTTGTCCATGCGTTTTGGACAAAATATCGACAACTTTACTATATAAATAAGGAATACCAAGAGCTGAAACTTTGGCGATAATCATCAGCAATGTGGCACCAACCAACTGCAAACGCATCATGGGTTGATGTTTAGGCCATAAATAAGACAGAAGTTCAAGCAAAGTTGACCAGCCTGATCGGTTACTATCTTTGGCAGAAAAATGAAATTTAGAGTATCTTGACATATTCAATTTTTAAAATGTTATATAAAGTTTATAGTGTAGAAGAATAAAAAAATTAAATACAGACAATTACGCTCTTCTTGTAAAATATTTTACAGTATCAATATTAAAGTTATATCAAAGGTTATTCATGCAACCCTCTGAATTTAAAACATTATTAAGCTACATACACCAATGCAATACAGCGCAACTTCATAAAGATTTCCTTCCTTTTAGAGCTTGTAATCAAATCGTCGGTTGGGTCAGACCTGACTTTATGAAGAATTTATATCATTATGGTGTGTATAAAGCAGATGACCACATCGATACTTTACCTGATACCTTAACATTGCAAATATTAGGCGAAAAATTGATCCAAGATAAAATCATTCAAACGATGGATGAATTATTCGATGTTTATCCTTCACCTCATGCAAAACCTATCGGACAAATTGACAGGGCTGTTTTACCTTCTTTGGGCATAATTGGCACGGGTGTCCACCTCAATGGTTTGGTCAAAAAGGATAATGAAACGCATCTATGGATTGCCAAACGATCCCCTCATAAACGCCTTGACCCTAATAAGTTGGATCACATCGTTGCGGGAGGTATCCCAGCTGGCTATACTCATAAAATAGCATTAGCAAAAGAAGCTGAAGAAGAAGCTAATATTCCAGCTGAGCTCATTTCTAAAGCTGAATATACTAGCGTAGTCACCTATAGCATGCTTCGTCCCGAAGGTTTACGTCGCGATGTGTTATATTGCTATGATATATGGTTACCTGAAAAGTTCCAACCAACCCCAATTGATGGTGAAGCTATTGGGTTCGAGTTAATGAAAATCACAGATGTTTATCAACGCGTTTGTGAAACAAATGATTTTAAGTTTAATATAAATCTTGTATTGATAGATTTATTTCTACGTTTAGGGATTATTTCCAGTAAATCTGCTAACGCACAAATGCTTAAAGTTGGATTGAAGGGAAAGTTATTTCCATAATCCAGTCTATAGCGTCGATATATCGAACAAAAATAACATTAAATTACGCTAATGATTAAGCCAACTTACTTAATCATTAGGCTTTAAATCTTTAATCAGCAAAGATAACTGTTTTATTACCATTGAGTATAACACGATTTTCGACATGATAGCGAACAGCCTTGGCCAATACACGCCGTTCAATATCACGCCCTTTGCGCACCAAATCTTCTGGGATATCACGATGACTGACACGTTCAACGTCTTGTTCAATGATCGGCCCCTCATCAAGATCTTCGGTGACATAATGGGCTGTTGCACCGATCAATTTAACGCCACGAGCAAAGGCTTGATGATAGGCCTTAGCCCCTTTGAAGCCTGGCAAAAAAGAATGATGAATATTAATACATTGCCCAGGTAGCTTTTTAATCATGTCTGCAGATAGGATTTGCATATATCTTGCCAGAACAACTAATTCCGTCCGAGTTTCTTTGATAATATCCCATAATTGTTGTTCTTGCTCTTTTTTAGTCTCTTTGGAAATCGGCAGATAATAAAAAGGAATATCTTTCATTTCGATATGCGCATATTCTTCTTTAGGGTAATTTGCGACAATCGCCACTGGCTCAATAGGTAATTCCCCTATTCGCCAACGATATAGCAAGTCCACCAGACAATGATCCATTTTAGAAACCATTAACATCACGCGTCTACGTTTTGATCTATTATGCAAAGACCATGTCATTTTAAACTGACCTGCCAGAGCTTCTAAACGTGTATATAACCATTCATAGAGTTCACTTTGATTTTCCAAAGCAAAAACAACACGCATAAAAAAACGTCCTGAAGGATCATCATGCTGTTGAGATTCTAAAATATTTGCTTTTGCTTCGAACAACCCTGTGGAAATCGCTGCCACAATCCCTGGTTGATCTGGACAAGAAAGGGTTAATACATACTCTATAATACCGTCAGTTTTTATCATTTTTTATAACTTGCTGTTTTTAGTTTTTATTGATCGGCAATTATACACAATATTTATGTAATTTGGATAAAAATTATCTCTTTGTTATTAAGAAAGTGTTATGAATGTTTGAGATAAATTACTGGAGAGTGTAATGCAGCTTTATGAAATGTTAAATGAATTGTTATCTTTAATAGACTTATCTTCTTTTGACGAAGCTACACAATCAACAATCTTTTTCCGCCCATATCAAAATCATACAGCCTTTATAGTATCTGATCGTAATATTGTCCAATATGAACAGCTAAAAAGCAATACTCTAATCTACTTTGTTCAAAATATATCGTCTAATTTTACTATAGAATCTATAGATCATTTTACTAAAGAGCAGTTACTTCATTCTAAAATAAATCATATTTTCTATACTCAACAAAATCAAAAAAACTTTTTCCATGACCTAACTTCAGTAAAACCAATGACTATACAAACCATTACTCGTATTGAAGGATTTCTTGTAGAGCAAGACAAGTCTCCTATCCAAATGGGTTGTTTTGAAATTGGGTATAGTCACAATTTGCCAAAAAAAATTGGTACAGAAAATTTTATATATCTAAAAGCGAATATAAGCCAAATATACGATTATCGTATGGCTTATCAAAAAGCATCTTCTTATTTTTTAGATTTTAGTAGATTATTACTTTTCATTGTAAATGATATAAATCATAACTATAATATAGTGACAAATAATTTACTTTATATTAATAAAAACGACTTTATCACAACTATTTTAAATGAATATCATTGCTATGATACAGAATGGCACTTAGTAATGAGTGGCAGTCAAGGCAGAACCTTCCGCAAATTTAATTTAAACACTTTATTGAGCTCTTCAAATTATACTCAACTAAATGATTTATGGAATTTCCATCAACAAATTAAAAACAATCCAAAATCATCAGAAATAACAGACATAAAAAAACGCATTCTAAGCGCCAGCCTTGCTGTTGGAGAGTCTATACGTAGTGAAGATGAAAAAAATTCTCTCATATACACATGCATCGCTATAGAGGCTTTATTTTCTTTTGATGAAGGACAATTATTTCAAAGAAGTATCACTGATAAATTATCTGATTGCCTCGCATTTATCATTGGCAAGGACTTAAAGCATAGGAAAGAAATTATAAAATTTACAAAAGAAATATACAAAGCACGCTCTGCATTAGTTCATGGAAGTCTATCATCTAAGAACATAGATTTTCATCGAATGAATACACTACTACGAGATGCCATCATAGAGCTTTTAAATAATCCAAAATATAAAAGTCTTAAAACAATCAATCAATTATACGATATGATTACAGATGCTAAACTCTCTTACTAATGCAACTCGACTATCTATATAAAAAGGAATATTCTTCACAGAATACCCCTTCTCTATTTGCCAAACTGTCTATTTCATCGCCACCGTAAACGCTGGCATTTTCTTATTATCACGAGCATTTTCTAAAAATACTCTGGCGGTCTTTAACGCCTCTGCAATTGTGACATCCATATCTAAATAACGATAAGTCCCTAAACGACCCACAAACGTTACATTGCTTTCTTGTTCAGCCAAATCAACATATTCTTCCAACTGTGTCATTTCACCAACCAGGCGAATTGGATAATATGGCAAGTCTTTTTCTGTGCATAAACGGCTAAATTCTTTATACATCACAGACCCCTCGTGACTTTCCCATGGCGCAAAATATTTATGCTCTGTAATACGCGTATAAGGAACTGATTCCTCACCATAATTCATTACCGCAGTACCTTGATAATCGCCTTGATACGTGAATTTTTCAAAATCTAAGGTACGATAAGCCAAGCGACCATGTTGATAATCAAAATACGCGTCTAATGGTCCACTATAGAAGATATGACGATATTTTGCTTGGTCTGCCTTATTAAATTTCGTATTCAAAGAAACAGTGATATTTTTATGATCCATTATGCTGTCAACAATAACTGTATAACCATCCTTTGGCATTCCTTGGAATTTATGACTGAAATAATTATCATCATAATTAAAACGAACTGGCAACCGTTTTAAAATAGAAGCAGGCAATTCAGAAGGATGAAGCCCCCATTGCTTTATGGTATAACCCTTAAAGAATGCTTCATAAAGCTCTTTACCAACAAATTTAAGCGCTTGCTCTTCAAAAGATTGAGGTTCAGCAATAGAGCTATCCCCTTTTGTTTTGATAAATTCTTTGGCTTCGTCTGGTGAAAAAGTTTTATGGAAAAATTGATTAATTGTATGCAAATTAATTGGCAAAGAAAAGACTTGTCCATTAACCGTGGTTTTGACACGATTTACATAAGGCATCATTTCTGCATGTTGGTTTAAGAAATTCCAAACTTCTTCATTATCAGTATGAAAAATATGGGGACCATAAGTATGCACCATTACTCCAGTTTCTTTGTCACGTTCAGAGTAACAATTCCCCGCAGTATGCGACCGTTCATCAATAATATGAACCTCAAAACCTTCTTCTGCCAACAACCGTCCAATGACCGCGCCAGAAAAACCAGCACCAACGATGAGTATTTTCTTATTTTCCATGTTTCTTCTTCATTTTGTTAATTCTGTAAATATTTTGATCTTTATAACAAGAATTGACTTTCTAGTATATCCATCATCTACAAAGAATTTTTATAAAGATTATTCATTCTCTTTATTGTTTATGTGTTTTAGGATTGAACAAAACAACCTGATTTAAATTAGTAAAGCTAAATCCACATTGTTTTTCTTCTACTTTACTTCCTGCCGCAGCAGGAAGATCAAGTGTTGCACACCCTGCATATAACTGATCATTTTGAGGAGTCATCTCATAATACTCAATTCCAATCAAATCTACAAAATCATCAATATTTCCTGAATAATTCAACATTATAAGATCGCTCTTATTTAACAAAAAATTAATATCTACACTTTTACTCGGAAAAATTTGAAAAAGAGGAGGAAATCTTATGTCATAATAACTATCATCGATAACAGGGAAAAGCTCTTTTTCAATAACCTTACCTTTTAGAGTAAAAATAACCAAAGTATCTACACCCCACTGAATATTTAGTGGTTCCTTAATAATTTTACTAATATCAACATCAAAAGCACTTTCATGAGAGAAAAAATAAGCTTTATCCCATTTAAATGATGTCAATTCATGCAAGCGCACGACACATTTCTTTTTATTTTTACAATTCTCTTGAATTGAGGCATATAACTGATCTTGTAAAGTCGTAGGACCAAATAACCACCATAATGCAATACAACTTACCAAAATGAACATAATTTTCTTAAACATTGCATTCATATACTTAATGATGGTTTGATTTTCTTTTAACAATTACCCTAATATAAATAATATCAACGTATTTAATAAACGATATTTATTCTTCACTCGTTTTGATTATATTCTCAATTCATTAACATTCATCAAGGATAAAGTATTTCATGAAACCCCTTTTGCCTCCTATAGCATCAAAACAGACCATACATATTGAACAATTTGGTTATCAACGCTCAGATAATTACGCGTGGATCAAAGATGAGCATTGGCAAGAGGTATTACAAAATCCAAAATCTTTAAAAAAAGATATAGAAACTTACTTAGTCTCTGAGAATTCTTATACAGAAACTTATCTAGAACCGACTAAGGATTTACAAGAAACTTTATTTCAATCCATGAAAAACCGCCTTATCGACAAAGATAGTAGCCCAGAACTTGAGGATGGTAATTGGGTTTATCTCTCTCGATACGAGAGTGGAAGCGAATATAAAACATATTATCGCAAACCTATCCAAACACTTGCCGAACAAGTCATCTTAGATCCAAATGTCGAAGCTAAAAACTCAAGCTATTATAAATTAGGTTATATCGAACATAGCCCGACGCACCAATATCTTGCTTATGCAGAAGATACTCAAGGGTCTGAAATATGGAATATTCGTATTAAAAACCTAGATACAAATATTCTTTTACCCCAAACCATTTCCCACTGTGCAGGACAATTCGCATTTTCCCCTTGTGGCGATTATCTTTTTTGGATTTGCAGAGATCATCACGGGCGCCCAACTAAAATCTTTAGGCACGAACTCGCTTCTGGAAAAGATACTTTGATCTATGAAGAACATGATCCTGGATTTTTCCTTGGTATTGAACGCAGCCTGTCTAATCAATGGATTTTTATTACTGCCAACGATCATGATACGAATGAATCTTGGCTTCTTTCAAATGAAGATCCAACGGCTTCTCCTGTCTGTGTTATGAAACGTCAAGTCGGTATTCAATATGAGTTAGTAGACTGGCAAGGTTATTTTATCATCAAGACAAATCTAAAAGATGCTGATAACTTTAAACTGATGCGTTTAGTAATGCCCAGTCCTCGACGACTATCTGAAGAGCGTTTAACGTCGGTCAATTGGCAAGAGTGGATTGCTCATGATCCAGAAACTTACATCATGAATGTTATCTCTTATCAAGACTATTTAGTTCGTTTAGAACGTCATAACGTCAATACGCGCATTATCATTACTAATAAAGACGGTAAAGAAGCCCTATTATCAGGAGAGGAAGAGGCTTTCGTTTTATCTTTAGACGAAACGCTCACCGATCAAACAGAATGGCTTCGTTATAGTTATCAATCCCCGACAACACCTCGTCATTGGTATCAATATAATATGAGGACGGGAGAAAGAAAAACCTTAAAAATACAGGAAATTCCTTCTGGTCATCAAGCTAACCATTATGAAACAAAGCGTTTATGGGCTACTGCATCAGATGGCAAGCAAATCCCAATCACCATCACATATCGCAAAGATACCCCACTTAATGGAAAAACGCCTGTCCTTCTTTACGGTTATGGTTCCTATGGATATGCGATTGACCCGACATTTTCAAATACAGCCTTGAATTATTTAGACCAAGGATGGATTTATGCCATTGCTCATGTTCGCGGTGGTTCTGAAAAAGGATGGAATTGGTTTTTACAAGGACGCAAATTTAACAAAATAAATAGTTTCACAGATTTTATCTGTTGCGCTGAACATCTTATTCAACAAAACTATACCAGAGCTGGACTTATTGTCGCTGATGGACGCTCCGCGGGAGGGATGGTGATGGGTTATATTGCCAATGAACGTCCTGATTTATTTGCAGCCATTGTCGCAGTGGTTCCCTTTGTAGATGTGTTAAATACCATGTCTGATATTTCTTTGCCTTTGACACCACCTGAATGGCCTGAATGGGGTAATCCTATCGAAGATAAAGAAGCCTATGAATACATTGCAAGTTACTCACCTTATGATAACATCAAGAAACAATCTTATCCTGCTATCCTTGCTATTGGTGGATTAACCGACCCCAGAGTAACCTATTGGGAACCCACAAAATGGATTGCTAAGTTAAGAGATTATAATCTATCCAATGCCCCTTTACTGTTGAAAATCAATATGGATACAGGACATGGCGGGACTGCGGGTCGATATGACTCATTAAAAGAGGCTGCTTTTATCCAAGCGTTCGCTTTATTCATTGCTAATCAAAAGATTTAAATCAAATATAATTTAAAAGGTACGATATGTCCTTACCTCATAAAGATTCTAACCTTAATATTACAAGACAACTCAGTATTGCTGAACAAATTCATAATCAAACCATTGCTCAAACATGCTTAACCATTCTTTTGTTTTTGTTTGGGCTTTTTACCATACGTGCTTTTCTTCCGTCTTTGATCTGGGGAGTTATCTTTGCAATTGCATGTTGGCCATTATATATTAAAGCTAAAAAGCACTGGCCTTATCATAAGCCTGAATTTCTTTTACCATTGATCTTTTCTTATATTATTACGTTTCTTTTTATGTTTCCATTGACGATCATTGCTGTGGAAGCAACTAAAGATGTCCAAACTGCATTTACATGGGTCATGCATGCCAGTCGTGAAGGTGTTCC
The DNA here is from genome assembly GCF_947179105.1 of Commensalibacter communis. NCBI lineage: Bacteria > Pseudomonadati > Pseudomonadota > Alphaproteobacteria > Acetobacterales > Acetobacteraceae > Commensalibacter > Commensalibacter communis. The sequence goes on along the minus strand of NZ_CAMXCK010000001.1, from coordinate 665,806 downwards.
CCCGCCACAATGGTTGCAAAGCATCCCTTTTGCCAAAGATAACGTCATCAATTGGTGGAATAATAATCTAGCTGACCCACAATCTGCATCTGATCTTCTTTCAAGCCTACATCTCAGCCGTGGGGTTTATGTCACCCAGAAAATTGGTGCACAAATTTTTCACCGAGGTTTATTGTTCCTCTTTACAATCATTACCTTGTTTTTTCTTTTCAAAGATGGTGAATCAGTCATTCAACAATGTCTACGTGGATCACGTCGGTTATTTGGCATACAAGGAGAAAATATTGCCAAGCAAATGATCTCTTCCGTTCATGGAACCGTTTCAGGTTTGGTGTTGGTGGGCTTGGGGCAAGGAATTATTCTGGGAATTGTCTATGCGCTTGTTGGTATTCCACACGCTGCATTGTTTGGCATTATGACCGCAATCGCTGCAATGATTCCTTTTTGTCCAATCATCGCTATTGCTGCAGTTGCATTAACCGCTTTGCTAAAAGTCTCATCTATCGCTGCAATTACAGTTGTCGTTATTGGCTGTATCGTCGTCTTTATTGCCGATCATTTTATCAGACCTGCTTTGATTGGTGGATCAACAAAATTACCATTTATTTGGGTTTTGATTGGGATCTTAGGAGGATTAGAATCTTGGGGAATGATTGGTCTATTTATTGGACCTGCAATCATGGCAGCCCTGATGATGCTATGGTGCAATTGGACTGCAAAAAAGAAAGGATTATCCTCTCATAACACTTAAACGATATCGGGCAGGCGGGATTCGAACCCACGACCCCCAGTCCCCCAGACTGATGCGCTACCAGGCTGCGCTACTGCCCGTTTAAAGGTGTTAAAGCCATATAGCAACCTATATGGCTATAGGCAACAAAAAACTAACATCAAGAGGCAATTATTTTACGCAGTTCTTGCAGCTCGTCTAAAACTGCTCGCAAAAATTGTGTTAAAAGAACATTTTGTTCTTTCAAACGTATCATCTCATCAGCGTTATTTTCTTCGTGTTGTATAAATTGTTCATTTATTTCTGCGGAATCAGAAAAATAATTTTCTTCCTCTTTAACCTCTTCATGAGTCAAGGCAGTAGAAACCTCAGTGGCTTCTTCCTCGACCAACTCATTTTGGACGGTAAATTTAGAAAAATCCTCATCTAATAAACGCTGAACACCTTTGATGGTGTAACCTTGCGTGTATAGTAACTCAGAAATATATTGTAATAACGTAATATCTTCGGAGCGGTAATAACGTCGACCACCACTGCGCTTAACAGGTTGCACTTGTTTGAAACGTGTTTCCCAAAAGCGTAAAACATGTTGAGGTACATGAATTTCTTCTGCGACCTCACTAATTGTACGAAAAGCACCAGGGTGTTTTTTAGTCACCCCATCATCCTCTAGATCAGAATTCTCTTCGATATTATCCAAGAATTTTTCCTCTAATTCATTAGAAGAATTCGTAGAGGTGCCATTCGTCATGCTTTAACCCTTTTTAGCAACTTTCTTCATCATACCTTCATTAACACTATTTTTGAGCATTTGGCTAGGACGAAATGCAAGAACTAATCTCGGTTCGATAACAACTTCCTCACCTGTTTTTGGGTTTCGGCCAATGCGGCTACCTTTTTTTCTAACTGCAAATGTCCCAAAACCACTAATTTTAACAGCGTCTCCACCTTCTAAAGTGGAAACTATTTTTTCTAAAACTTCTTCCAATAAAACAGCAGATTCGCTGCGTGAAAGGCCAACATGGCTATAAAGTTTTTCTATTAATCCTGCTCTTGTCAAAGTTTGCATAATCTATTAAATAATCAATAATCTAAAAGTTGTTAACACAATGTAGTCAATTTAAAATATTAAGGCCTTTATTTTCTTATAGCCTTAAATACATTTTCAAATTAATTTTTATAAGCGAATTATAGAAGATCCCCAACTTAATCCACCACCTAAAGCTTCGATGACAATTAAATCCCCTTTTTTAATCCGGCCATCACGTACAGCTTCATTTAATGCCAGTGGCACAGAAGCAGCAGATGTATTCGCATGACGATCAACGGTCGCAATCACGCGATCAGAAGGTAGATTCAACTTTTTCCCCATTCCAGAGATAATTCGCAAATTGGCTTGATGAGGAACTAACCAATCAATGTCATCATGAGTTAAATTATGTATTGTCAGAGCCTCTTCGACCACTTCTGAAAGTTTGGAAACTGCGTGGCGAAAAACTTCTTGCCCATGCATTTTTAAAAAACAGGTATCTCCTGTTTTAGAAGGCACACCATCAACATACAATAAATTACTATGATGACCGTCAGTATGTAAATAGACCCCTAATATCCCTTGCTGGATAGGTGCAGTAGTGATTTCTTCAGCACTCAATATAACAGCACCAGCGCCATCACCAAACAACACGCAAGTTCTGCGATCTGACCAATCTAAAATGCGGGAATAAACTTCACTGCCAATTAAAAGAACATTTTTAGCCTGACCATTACGAATAAAATTATCCGCAACAGATAATCCAAAAACAAATCCAGCACATGCAGAGGAAATATCAAAAGCAAAACCTTTTTTAACTCCTAAAATTTGCTGGACTCTCGCTGCAGTTGTTGGAAAAACTTGATCAGGTGTGCAGGTTGCAACAACAATCGCATCAATATCATCTGGGGTCAGGCCAGCATAATCCATTGCTTGTTGCGCTGCTGCTGCTGCCATTGAATTGCAGCTTTCATTTCCTGAAATAACATGGCGTTGCTTAATTCCTGTTCTTTCGCGAATCCACTCGTCAGACGTATCTACAGATTGTGACAATTCTTGATTGGTCACAATTTTTTCTGGCAAATAACCACCAAACCCTACTAAGCGCGAACAATATGCCATTCAGTTACCCCAAAAATTATGATTAATATAAAGTTTTCATTGTTGATGATTTTCTTCTGCTGCATTTATTTTAGATAATCCTAGCAAGATTTCTTCATAAAAACCATGACTTATCATATCCATTGCAACATCGACTGCACATGCAAAACCAACTTCATCAGCACCACCATGGGATTTCACAACCACCCCGTTAAGGCCAACAAAAACTGCTCCATTATAACGGCGAGGATCAAGCCATTCCTTCATTCGTTCTAAACCAGGACGAACCATTAAATACCCTAACTTTCCACGTATTCCAGAAGTATAAACCTGTTTTAATAAATGGAAAACAAGTTTCAATGCACCTTCGCCTGTTTTTAATGCAATATTACCTGTGAAACCATCCGTCACTACAACATCTGTAGTTCCAGCGGTAATATCATGCCCTTCTATAAAACCATAAAATTGATCAGAAAGAGGGCTATTACGTAAAATCTCAGCAGCTACTCTGACACGCTCATCACCTTTTAACTCCTCTGAACCAACATTCAGCAAACCAATCGTGGGATGAGGGAGACCAAGAACTGCTTTTGCAAAAGCATGACCCATAATTGCAAAATCTACAAGGTTACGGCTATCACAAGCAACATTTGCACCTAAATCCAACATAACTGCATCACCTTTAGCGGTTGGATTGATTGCAGCCATTGCAGGTCGTGCAATACCAGGCATTGTTTTAACGATAATTTGTGCCAAAGCAAGCATCGCACCACTGTTACCTGCAGAAACAATCCCTTTAGATTCTTTTTTAGCAACACTTTCCATTGCCATGCGCAAAGACGAATCACGCAACTTTAATGCTGCAGTAGGTTTCATCTCCATCGGAACGGATATAGAAGTATGTCTCACTGTGCAAATTGCAGAAACATTAGGATATTGATGCAACAAAGGATTAATCTTTGTTTCATCGCCTATTAACAATATTTTTACATCTGGGTGGCGGAGTGCCGTAAAATCCAAACCTTTAATCACAATATCCGGAGCCTGATCGCCCCCCATTGCGTCAATGGCGAGATCATATTGACCTTCTTTTTGAATTTCTACTTCTTGGCTCATTATTTACAAAATGTCCCTGTAAAGCACTGACTAAAAAAATGATCGGTTATAATCATTAAGTTGTATCTCTCAAGATAAATGTTTTACAGGTTTTCCTCAAAAAATTACTGACGAACAGCAACTTTCAACGCTTTTCCAGCTGCAACAACTTCACGACCATCGTAATGACCACAGTGACTGCAAACATGATGAGGACGTTTTAATTCACCACAATTACCGCATTCTGCATGTGCTTCTGTACGCAAAGCATGGTGACTACGACGCATACCACGACGTGAAGGTGATGTTTTTCTCTTAGGAACAGCCATTAGTCCCTCCTACCTTTCCCAACGACCAAACAATTCGGAATTGTTTGATATTATAGTTAAACTATTCAAATTAAAACAAGTTTTCTAACAGATAATAACCTTATATGCAAGCAATAAACGTCGATTATCTGTAAGTTTTACTTTCCTAAGAGTTAATATCCCTTATTTTAAAAAATAACAAGCAGATTAGTACAAAATCATGATTTCTTTTTATCTTTATTCGGAATTTTCAGCTGTTCAAGCACTTTAAATGGGTTTTCTTTTGGCTCTTTATTACCAACAATCTCGACCTCATTTTCACTTAATATCAATGGATTAGATTGTTCAGCATCATCCTTATGAGGATAAGGGTCCAAAAATAATGCCAATTGCTCGGCAGTGACTTCACCTAAATCAATCACATCGTTTTCATAAGGGATAACATCAGGATCATCAATTTCCTCTAACTCTGATGATAGTTTGTCACTCGGAATAAAATGCAGCTCAAACGATTCATTTATTTTTACCAAAAAATCATCCAAAGAAATCACACAATTTTGTATCACTTCTGCCTTCATCTCTCCAATAGCGCGGACTTGTCTACCATGATAATATTTTAACTGATATATACATAGTAAAGACTGCACCTCTGGAATAGAAAAACGCTCCGCCAAAGCCTGTTTTTCATCCTGATTTGCTTCTATTTTTATGGTTAAAGGTTTTTTTTGTATTTGATTAACTTGTACTTTCCTTGAAAACTCGCAACATGCTTTCATTTTTATTCCTTTATATGTTTTTTTTTGTTGAAGTTTTATTCAAACTACAATACGCATTTTTATAACAGGTATTTTTTTTATATCCAAATCTCGAGGAATATTTATCAATCATGCGTCCATGCTTCAATAAGAAACCTCTTGCCCCGTCAGTTAAATCACGATTTCAACCTTTTCGCAAAGCAAGAAAAGGTGCCTGTCTGGCTTCTATTCTTTCAATTGGAATGACTGTATCTGCTTGTTCAATCTTTTCCCCTCCTCCACTTCCCAGAGGGAACATTATTGGCAAAGAAGATCTAAAAGCATTACAGGTCGGCAGCACCAGCAAAGCAGACGTCGTGGATATTCTTGGATCCCCTACTGCATACGCGACCTTTGATCCTAATAATTGGATTTATATTTCTATGATGACGCGACTAGTTCCGTTGTCATATCCAGGCATTACCAAACAAGAAGTATTATCATTATATTTTGATCAAAATGGAACTTTGCAAAAAATACAACATCTTGGAAAAAAAGATGCAAAATCTGTTGGAATGGTTGCAGAAGTTACCCCGACACCTGGAACAAAAACAAATTTCTTCCAACAACTTTTGGGTAATATTGGACAATACTCACCTTTAAGTGCTATGGGATTAGGGAGTACTTTTGGACCCAACAACAGCACTGGTCCTTTTGCCAATAATCCAAATACTGCTGGCGGTATAGGAAGCTCTGGTAACACTATTCGATAAATATAATCTATTTTGGAATAAAAATAACAACACGCAGCCCACCTAGTGGGCTGTTTTGCAATTCAATATCACCGCCATGTCCTTGAACAATATTCAGTGCAATTGCTAATCCTAAGCCTGTCCCTTTTTGGCTATTACCAGTTTGAAAAGGAATAAAAACACTTTCCTTTTTCTCTTCAGGAATGCCTGGGCCGTCATCATCTATAATAAATAAAATCCCTCTACTTCTATCTTGCACCTCAATCGCGACCTTGCCACCGTGCCGTCTGGCATTTTCTAAGATATTCCCCAAAACCCGACGAAGACTACCTGCCCTCACCATCATGTCTGGTAAAGATGCTGGAATATTTGCTGATATAAATTCCGTACCTAATCGATAAGCAGCTGCCACCACGTCTTCGGTTAATTGTACCATATCTGTCGTTTGTGGCTCTTCGGTTCCTTCTCCTCTGGCAAAAGATAGATAACCAGCAATCATTTGCTCCATTTCCTCTGTGTCACCAATCATCTCTGCAATATCTGTCGCTTGATCCTCGGCGTTCATGATTCCTTTTTGCGGTAACATTGCTAAACTTAGTCTTAAACGTGTCAAAGGGGTTCGCAAATCATGGGATACACTGGCAAGAATAACAGTTCGTTGTTTGATAAAACGTAAAATACGCTCTCTCATCACATTGAATGATTCGGCCGCATTGCGTAACTCTTTTGAACCGACAGGCATTAATATTCCAGGATCTCTACCCTTTCCAAATTTTTCTACCGCTTTGGATAATCGACGAATGGCTCTAAATTGCACCCACGCAAATACGGCTGTAATCATAAACAAAATTATGGCGCTGCCAACAATCCAAACGACAAACAACCAAACAGATCCTGCCGTTAATTTTTTCTTTGGAACAAGGAACTGTAAAACACCATTTTTAAGTTGAATCGAAACAATAACTTGATCTGTGTAACTTTGCCAATCTGTTTTAAAAGGAATATCAAGACGATCTGCTAATCCTCGGTCCAATAACTCATCAACTGGCCCTATAACCAACCCGTTATTAGACTGGTTATGTAAATTTTGATTAGGGAACCACTTGATATTCAATTGCAAATATTGTTGTGACTGATCCAATAAAGTAGCACGATATTGTTCAGATTTAGTTGTTGAATATTGTTGAACGATATAACTGATTTCACCGCTAACCGAATCAGTTAAACGACGAGAAACTGTATTTAAAAAAGTTCCATAAAATAACTCTAACGATATAGCCTGAGTGATAATTAAAGGGATGGAAATCATTAATAAAGAACGTGCTAATAAAGAACGCGGTAAAAACCTACGTACTTTTCGATCAGCAGCAATTTTACCTTCCTTGGAAACTCGACGATAACGTTTAAAACTAGCAAACACAATAATTTCCTCAAGATAGAGAATAGCTAGGTTTTAATACATACCCTTTACCTCTGACTGTATGTAGAAACCTAGGTTGTTTGGGATCAGATTCTATTCTTCTTCGTAAACGCGTTACTTGGACATCTACGGCACGCTCACCGATTTCCTCCATCCCAATTTCTTGTACAATATCTTCACGTGACAAAATTTCATTTGGGCGACTTGCCAACACACGTAAAAGCGCTATCTCACCACCCGTTAAATGAATAATCTCATTGTTATGAATTAATAAATTACGAATAGGATCAAATTCCATGTCTCCTAATTTTATCGCCCTTACGTTATCCGTCATAATTGGTTGTTGTAACCGACGTAATTGAGCGCGTAAACGCAGTAAGAGTTCTTTGGGTTCGAATGGTTTTCCAAGATAATCGTCTGCGCCAGCCTCTAAACCAGCAATACGATCTTCTGGTTCCCCTCGAGCGGTGAGGAGAATAATAGGAATGTCTTTTCCTTCTTCACGCAGAGAATGTGTTAGTTGCAACCCATCCTCACCAGGCATTGATACATCAAGAACAATAGCATCTGGTTGAAGAAATTTTAGCATTTCTCTGGCTTCTTTAGCTGATTCTGCACCACTAATACGGAATCCATTTTCATTTAAATATCGTTGCAACAGACGGCGCAGCCGAGGATCATCATCAATGACCAGAACATGTAAAGAATCAGAGTCTTCATTTTTATTAATGCTTTCATCCATCATTCTTTTCCTTTATCTGGTTTTTGACTGGAATGTAATTCAAGTAATTGTTTAGACTCTACACTTAACATACCATAAAGAATACGTTGAAAACCTTCAATATGGATATTATTGGGTGCTTCTCGAAACGCACGGAGAAATTGCTTACGTTGCAACTGAAATAATTTTTCTTCTATCTTCTCACCTTGTGGAGTTAGATATAAGCTTTTTTTGCGTCGATCTTCTGCATTTGTACGATATTCAATATATCCCAGCTCAAGAACATCACGTAAAACGCGATTTAAACTTTGCTTTGTAATCCCTAGCAGCTTGCAAATCTCACTAACACTCGCCCCAGAACAATGACAAACAAATTGCATTAAACGATGATGGGCATGACCTATTCCATACTCTTGTAAAATTGGTTTCGTGGCATTATGCAATTCACAGTCGATAAAAAATAAAACATCTTGCATGAAACGAATCTTTTCCTCACGCAAGAATAAAAGTTCTTCACCTGGTTTTGAAATCGGTAAATCATGGGGAAAAGGACGATACAAATAAAAATCTCTTTAAAACTAAATGAAAAATACAATGAAATTACAATAATCTATTTCTTTTTTAAACGAAATAGCGTATATAACTTTGTCTAGTTATATGTATCCATGGATGATATATAATTAATGTTCACTTAACACACACAGGAGATGACAGCCAAGTGCAAGTTCTTGTTAGAGATAATAATGTTGATCAAGCTTTAAAAGCTTTAAAGAAAAAAATGCAACGCGAAGGTATTTTTCGCGAAATGAAATTACGTCGTCATTACGAAAAACCATCAGAACGCCGTGCGCGCGAATCTGCTGAAGCTGTAAGACGTGCTCGTAAAATGGAACGTAAACGCGTAGAACGCGAAGGCTTCTAGTTTTTTCTTTATTAAGAGTCTACATACGAAAATAATCTTATTTTCATATTCTTCTAATCAAAATTTTTTGTAAGTTGGTGATGTTATTGAACGCTTCGTTATTTATAATGAAGCGTTTTGCTTATTTAAAGCATATAAAAAAGCTCATATTTTTTGGTATGAGCTTTTAATCAAAATTATTTTTTAAGCTCTGCCAACACAGCTTTACCCATATCTTCTGTTCCGACCAGTTTCATCCCATCACTCATAATATCTGGTGTGCGTAGACCTTGGTTTAGAACAGCTTCACAAGCATGTACCACTTTTTCTGAAATTGCTTGTTCATCAAAAGAATAACGCAGCATCATCGCTAGTGATAAAATTTGAGCCAATGGGTTGGCTTTACCCTGCCCTGCAATATCAGGAGCACTGCCATGAATTGGTTCGTATAAAGCTGGGATAACACCATTTGCTTGACGTGCGCCCAACGTTGCAGAAGGAAGCATTCCCAAGCTACCTGTCAACATTGCTGCTAAATCAGATAAAATATCACCGAATAAATTACCGGTTAAAATCGTATCAAATTGTTTCGGATTACGTACTAATTGCATTGCACAATTATCTGCTAGCATATGAGAAAGTTGGACGTCAGAATACTCTTTTTGATGAAGCTCAGTCACAACTTCTTTCCATAAAAGACCACTTTCCATCACGTTACATTTTTCAACAGAACAAACACGATTTTGACGTTGACGCGCTAGTTCAAAAGCAACGCGTGCAATCCTTTCAATTTCAACGGACGTATAAACTTCAGTATTTACCCCTTTACGCGTTCCATCTGGTAAAGTTTCAATACCACGTGGCTCACCAAAATATACACCACCTGTGCTTTCGCGTACAATCATAAGGTCAAGCCCTTGAATAATTTCAGGCTTTACTGTGCTGGCACCAATTAACGAATCAAACACAATCGCAGAGCGTAAATTGGCGAACAATCCCAATTCTTTACGCAGACCAATAATTCCTACTTCAGGACGTTTATCAAATCCTACTTTGTCCCATTTTGGACCACCAACGGAACCAAATAAGATCGCATCTGCAGCTTTTGCTTTGGCAATCACTTCTTCGGTTAAAGGCACACCATTAGCATCGATAGAAGCCCCACCAACAAGATCTTTTTCCACTACAAAGGACAAGTCTGAATTTTCTTGCACCCAATCCAATATATGAAGCGCTTGTTCCATCACTTCTGGGCCGATGCCATCCCCAGCTAATGTTAAGATTTTTTTCTCTTTTGTCATTTCATTTATCCATTACAAAGTAAAAATATTTAAAACATATATTCTTGAAAAAATGGTAGAGCTTCCATTTTTGTAGAAAAAGTTTTTAACTTATTTGATACATGGTTTTTATAAAGATCAGGCAGTTTCTTTTCTATATATTTTATTGCCACAGCAATAGTAATATCTGCTTGCATCACACGTTCAGCAATTACATAACCAGCATCATTGACAATAACATGATGATCCAATAATTCCAAACCAGTCTGTAATTGTTCATCAATACGATCTGCCCATTCTTGATAGAATTTTTCAGGAGGACGGCGATTATATTCCATAAAAAGCTGTACTGCTTTATCACATAACGTCAATGCTATGCCAATTAGATACTGAGATTTTGTAAATTGTTCTAAATCTTTTGGAAATAAAGAACAATCTGCTGAGCATTTCCGATAAAGATATTCTAAAATTAACGTTGAATCAATTAACAAAGTGCCTTCATCAGTTATTAATGAAGGTGCTTTCATTAACGGATTTACAGCCTGCATCTTTTCAATATCATTAAAAACAGAGAGCTGTTGATGTTCAAATGAGAATCCCATTGCTTTTAAAGAAATTGCTACTCTTCGAACATAAGGGGAATCCAACATTCCTATTAATTTCATATTTTTAACGCACCTTCTTAAATCTAATAATATGTCACTATACATAACATTATTGCACTATATTATTAAAAAGATTCTATAAAAATATCTGAAATAGAGTTAAAATTTTATTAATCTTATTATCTTTAGGATTCAAAAAATGCATTTAAATAAACTATATAACAGCATCACTCAAATAACTATACAGAGTAAACTTCAAATACATACAGAAGACAAATATCTTCGCTTTTTATCTGGCACAGGTTTTTTCGTTTATTGCCCTCCATACGAGAATGATATTTTTTTTGTAACAGCCAATCATTGCGTGAAAGAATATAAGAACAATAAATTTATTCTAAAAGGAAAACTAGCAATCCCTTATACATTATCTGGAAAGCCAAGTAGTCCTACAATCAATTTTACGCATTTCTCAGAGGATTTTAGTGATAACCCACTTCACACAGATGATTTTTTTATTGCCATAATCGATAAAAGTGATCCTAAAAATTACTCAATTCTAAAACAAAGAGCTTTACGATTATCAAACCAAGACGATATTGATTCTATTTTAACCAAAAACAACGCTGACTTTATAGCTGTAGGCTATCCAGGTGATTATAAAGCTATAGATCATGATAACATTAAAATATCAGCTGAAGCAAAAGCATTTTCTGGAAAATTTAGAAAAGCAGATAAACAACAACATTATTATGAAGTCTATGACACAGACTGGAAAGCAGAAAATCTTGATGGCTTCAGTGGCTCTCCAGTCCTTTATAATATAAGCAAACAAACAAAACCTGTTTTATTAGGTATCTACACAAGCAAAAGGCGCTTTCTTTCTATAAATCTCGTAACAGATACTATTACAAAATATTTATATAAAAAATACAATAAAGGCTCATTAGAATAAATAATGAGCCTTTATAAACCTCTTTGGTGTCAAACAAGAATTAAGAAGATAACTTTTCCGCAGACACTTTTGGATACCAAGGTTGATTTTGTTTACGCTTTTCTTCAAAATTATCAATAGACTTCACATGCTGTAATGTTTGTCCAATATCATCCAACCCATCTAAAAGTAATTGACGACGCAAAGGATCGACTTCAAAAGAAATCTTTTCCCCATTGGGGCGAATAATTTCTTGTTTTTCCAAGTTAATCGTTAATTTAGCATTTGCTCCCATTTTGGTATCTTCAACCAACTGTTCACAAATATCTCTTGGTAAACGAATAGGCAAAATACCGTTTTTAAAAGAGTTATTAAAGAAAATATCCGCAAAAGAAGGTGCAATCACACAGCGAATACCAAAATCTAACAATGCCCAAGGCGCATGTTCTCTGGAAGAGCCACATCCAAAATTTTCATACGTCACAAGAATTTCGGCTTGACGATAAGGTTCACGGTTTAAAACAAACTCTTCACGCTCTTTACCATTTTCATCATAACGCCATGAATAAAAAGCTGACTTCCCCAAACCACTTCTTTTGGTTGTTTTCAAAAAGCGTGCAGGAATGATTTTATCCGTATCAATATTTTCTTCAGGTAAAGGTGCAGCAATCGCTGTTAAAATATCAAATTTATCCATTTTAAATCATTTCCCTTACGTCTGTTAATTCACCTTTAACCGCAGCCGCAGCAGCCATTGCTGGGGATACAAGATGGGTTCTGCCTCCTGGTCCTTGGCGATCTTCGAAATTACGATTAGATGTTGATGCACAACGTTGACCTGGTTTCAAACGATCTGGATTCATCGCAAGACACATTGAACATCCTGCTTCACGCCATTCAAAGCCAGCATCAATAAAGATCTTATCTAAACCTTCTGTCTCTGCTTGCTTTTTAATCACGCCAGAACCTGGCACAACCAACGCCCACACATGATTTGCAATTTTTTTACCTTTCAAAACATGGGCTGCCGCGCGTAGATCTTCAAGGCGACTGTTGGTACAAGAACCAATGAAAACAGCATCAATTTTAGTGCCCGCAATAGGCGCACCAATTTTTAAATCCATATAATCCAACATACGTTGTTTACGTAACCGTTGAGATTCATCTTTTAGAAGAGCAGGATCTGGAATATTACCTGTAATTGGCAAAACATCTTCTGGGCTGGTTCCCCATGTGACCATTGGCTCTAAATTATCTACATTAATCGTAATGACTTTATCATAATGCGCATCTTCATCAGAAGCTAAGCTTTTCCAATAGTCAATCGCAGCATCAAAATCAGCCCCTTGAGGTGCATTCGGACGACCCTTGATATACTCGAATGTAACTTCATCTGGAGCAATCAACCCTGATCTTGCACCACCTTCGATAGCCATATTACAAACAGTCATACGACCAGCCATATCTAAATTACGAATAACAGAGCCCGTAAATTCAATCACATGACCTGTACCACCAGCAGTACCAATATGACCAATGACAGCTAATACGACATCTTTAGCACTCATCCCTGGCTTTAATGTGCCATTAATTTCAATTTTTAAATTTTTTGCTGGCTTTTGTAACAAGGTCTGCGTTGCCATCACATGTTCAACTTCAGAAGTACCAATACCAAAAGCCAAAGCCCCAAAAGCACCATGCGTTGATGTGTGGCTATCCCCACAAACAATGGTCATACCAGGAAGTGTAATTCCTTCTTCTGGTCCGACAACGTGAATAATCCCTTGTTTATCTGATTTTAATGGGATGAATGGCACACCAAATTCTTTTACATTATGCTCTAATGCTTCTATTTGTTGTCGACTATCATCTTCTTCAATCGGTTTGCTGCGATCTGTTGTTGGAACATTATGGTCGATTACCGCCATCATAGCTTCTGGATTATGAATTTTACGCCCAGCCATACGTAAGCCTTCAAATGCTTGCGGGCTGGTCACTTCATGAATTAAATGACGATCAATATACAGAATTGCGGTACCATCTGGAAGTTGTTCAACCACATGACTATCCCACAACTTGTCAAATAAAGTACGCGCCTTCATTTTTTTTCCTTAATTATTTGCTGTATTTTGTTTCTAAAAAAATATCTGGCAACCTTACTTAAAAAGCTGCCAGATACTTAATATAGTCTTTTATTTGAAACTAATAAATAGAATATTAGTTTTGAGCTGTATCAGCAGCTTTTTTAACATCACGGCTACGTTCTTTAATACGAGCAGATTTACCGCTACGGCTACGTAGGTAATATAATTTTGCACGGCGAACATCACCATGACGTACAACAGTAATCGCAGCAATGGTTGGTGAGTATAGAGGGAATACACGTTCCACACCTTCACCATTAGAAATTTTACGAACAGTAAAATTGCTGTTCAAGCCTTTGTTTGAACGTGCAATAACAACACCTTCGTAAGCCTGAATACGTTTACGTTCACCTTCAACAACGCGAACATCAACACGAACAGAGTCCCCAGGAAAAAATTCAGGAACTGGGCGTTCTGCTGTTAAACGAGCGATTTCCTCTGCCTCGTATTTTTGAATGGTATTCATTTAATCCTATTCCTTTTACAATAAGATAAGTTCTACAATCTTTTAAGCAATTCAAGTAACAAACTATTTATCGTCAGCACTATGTTTATTTATGGTTTCCTTGATAGGATTCCCATAAATCTGGTCTACGTTGTCGCGTTGCATTCTCAGCCTGCTCTTTACGCCAAGAGGCAATCGCACCATGATTTCCAGACAGTAATATTTCAGGCACAGCATAGTCATCCCATTGCGCAGGTTTCGTATAATGAGGATATTCTAGTAAACCCGAGGAAAAACTTTCCTCAACCCCACTTTGATCTGAACCCATCACACCAGGTAATAAACGCACACAAGCATCCATTAAAATCAATGCTGCGGGTTCTCCACCTGAAAGGACATAATCCCCAATAGAAACTTCTTCAATTGTGTGTTTTTGAAAGATCCGTTCGTCGACCCCTTCATAACGACCACAAATGAAATATGCACCTTGACCCGATGCATAACGCACCACGTCAGCTTGTTGTAATAAACGACCTTTAGGAGATAAATAAATGATTGGACGATCATCCTCAGGCTTTGTTGCCTCTAGTGCAGTATCCAAGATATCTGCACGAATAACCATCCCAGCTCCACCACCAAAAGGCGTATCATCAACGGCTTTATGCCGTCCTAAACCAAATTCACGAAGTGCATGCGTTTTTAACGACCAACGCTGATCTTCCAATGCTCTACCTGCAAGGGAATACCCTAAAAAGCCAGGAAACATTTCTGGAAATAACGTTAAGACATCCACTTGCCAAGTCATGATTGATCCTTTGTATTCGATGGACGAACTTCCACCTCATTCGGAGGACAAATCAATAACCAGCCAGATTTGATATCAATCTCAGGAACACAAATTTTGGTAAAAGGAATCAGAGCATTTTCCCCTTGATCCCGTTTTATTTCCAAACTGACCCCTGCGCCGTAATCATGCACAATATGAACCGTTCCAAAGAGTTCCTCTGATTGATCTTCATGCCGAATTTTCGCTTGCAATCCGATTAAATCACTAAAGTAAAATTCTTCTTCTTCGGGTTCAGGTAACAAGTTTCTAGGAATATACAATTTACGATTAGTCAATTTTTCAACGGCATTTCGATCGTCTATCCGTTTTTTTTGACTATCATAAAGTGCTGCAACCTTGCCACTTTGCCAACTTATCGTCCAACGCTCTCCACGATCATCAACCAGTTCACCGTATTTTTCTAAATCTTTTGGATTTTCAACACAAGGATGCAGGTGAACCAAACCACGAACACCGTGGGGCTTCCCTATCGTTCCTATATGAACCAGCTGCGTTTTCATAAAGATTGTTACTCTCTTGCGATAACTAATTTACGATTAAGCAGCAGCTTCTTCGCTCTTTTTAGCAGCAGCCGCAGCACGTTCTTGTGCTTTTTTCTTTGGAGCTGACTGATTAGGTTGTTCACGATATTCAAATTTAGGTGCTAAACCAGCATTGCCTAAGAAACGTGCAACACGGTCGGTCGCTTGTGCGCCTTGTGATAACCAGTGTTTAATACGTTCATCAAACAAACGAATTCTGTCAGCATGATCTGCTGGTAACATTGGGTTATAAGACCCAACTTTTTCAATGAAACGGCCATCCCGTGGTGAACGGCTATCAGCAATAACGATGTGATAATAAGGACGTTTCTTTGACCCTGCACGGGATAAACGAATTTTAAGGCTCATTGACTGTTTCTCTCCAGATATCTAGCCACAATTAAAAAAGAATTAACGCATCATTCCACCACCAGGCGGTGGCGTCATTCCTTTTGGTAAAAGAGCGGATAATCCCTGACGCATTAAACCTTTAACGCCCAGTTTATTAAACCGCTTCATCATAGAAGCCATCTGATCATATTGTTTTAATAGACGATTAACTTCTTGAACTGTAACCCCTGATCCAGCTGCAATACGTTTTTTACGAGAAGCCTTGATAATAGCAGGCTGCTTACGTTCTGCCTTGGTCATGGACGAAATGATCGCCTGATGACGCTTTAGGATAGAGGTGTCTAACTCTTTGTCTCCGAGTTTCTCTTTCATTTTGCCCATACCAGGCATCATATCCATGATATTTGAAATCGAACCCATTTTATTGATTTGACCAATTTGAGCTGCGTAATCATTCAGATCAAATTTGCCTTTAAGCATCTTTTTGGCAAGACGCTCACTTTCTTCTTGGTCGATGGTTTCACTGGCTTTTTCAACCAAGCCAGCAATATCACCCAGACCTAAAATACGGCTGGCAACACGCTCAGGATAGAATTCCTGTAACGCATCCACTTTTTCACCCGTACCAACCAATTTAATCGGCGCACCCGTAATGGCACGCATAGACAACGCCGCACCACCGCGTGCATCCCCGTCCATACGGGTCATGACTACGCCAGTAATACCGACTTTTTCATTGAAACTTTTGGCAGTATGAACCGCATCTTGCCCTGTCATTGCATCAACAACTAACAAGGTTTCAGCAGGTTTGGCAACGTCGCGAATATTTTGGACTTCTTCCATCAATGCTTCATCAATGGATAGACGACCCGCAGTATCCAAAATAACAACATCATACCCTTCAAGACGAGCAACTTCCATCGCACGTTTGGCGATCTGAACAGGCATTTGCCCTTCGATCACAGGTAATGAGGTTACTTTGACTTGATTAGCCAGTTGCTCTAATTGTAACTGAGCAGCAGGACGGTATGTATCCAAGCTGGCTAATAATACTTTTTTACGTTCGCGACGAGTTAAGTAATAGGCAATTTTTGCAGAAGTCGTGGTTTTACCAGACCCTTGTAACCCCACCATTAAATAAGGAATAGGAGGCACGGCATTCAGATTTAACGGAACTGCCCCTGCACCACCCAAAGCTTCGATCAACGCATCGTTGACGATTTTTGCAATGGCTTGACCTGGGGAAATATTATGGAGGACTTCTTGACCAACAGATTTCTCTTGAACTCTGTTAACAAAGTCTTTGACCACTGGCAAAGCAACGTCCGCATCCAACATCGCCAAGCGGATTTCTCGCATGGCTTCATTGACATCTTCTACAGACAGGGAACCGCGTTTTGACAACCCATCAAATACGCCAGAAAGCTTTCCAGATAAACGATCAAACACGTTAAATCATCCTACAGTTTTAAGCAATAAATAACGCGTCACTGCACGAGTCTTCGCGAGGTGACGTTTCTTATCTTTGGGATGAGAATAGTTTAACTTATTGGTAAATGTCAAGAAAGAATATAATTAAAAGTTAATTTAATTAGATACTAATAGAAAGTCAGATGATTCATTGGATGGTAAATACCAACATCCTGAAACGCGTAACCGACCTATGGCATCAAATGGAATGGATATTGAATGGGCAAAACGGAATCAAACAATTACCCAAATATTACCAATCATCAAATCTTTCATATGAATTTTAATGGTAATATTTTACAAGATCCATCCAGTTTAACAAAAAACGTTGCCTCTGCAATGGGAAACAAAGCAATGATGACTGGTGATGCAATCAATGTTGGAGCCAGAGGGGTTATTGTCTAAGTTTTTTACATCTCTCGTTTAAAACATCAAAAGCTTCATGAACTCTATCTTTGAAGTAACGAAGTTGTAGATTAATGAGTTGATCAATATTCAAACCGTCCCTACGAAAATAAAATGTTTTATTAGCATAACGTTTTGCCATAGAATCTGTTGAAATAAATTTTATCCCAGCGGTTGGATCATCATCGCCTATTTGTTCAAGTCTATATCGATAGGTATCCACGAGGGATTTGAGTATTGAATCTTCGAATACACAAATATCATTTTCAGGAGAGGCTTCTCGAGTATTATTGTAACAATCCCGAACAACATCAATGGATTTGGAAATTCTGGAAGAGATGTCAAGAGAGCAATATGCAGGCGTTAACGCATTCACGGCTGCATCAAATATTTTTTGTGGCAGTTGTGTGGAGGTATCTTTAACTTTTTGTTCCTCTGCATGCACAACAACAGGTGCTGATAAAAGAGCAAGTTTAAGGATAAGTTTTTTCATACATTATATAACCTAAAGAAAGTAATCATTATTATTGAACTGTAATTACAGCAATCCTTTTAACAACATATATTTTTCCTTCAACTGCGTTCTTTGCTCGACCGTTAAAACCTGAAATAATGAAGATAATGTTTGCAATTGATAGCTTTCTAATAAATATTCTTTCGTTATTAATTGATTAAATAGTGCTTGATATTGTTTTGTTTTTATTTGTTCTGATGGCTGCGCCAAAAGTGCAGTAAAGCGACCTACAAAGTCGCCCATCTCTTGTCTCAACACACAAGATTGTGTCTCTTGTAAGCGCATAACATTACGAAAATGCCCTTCTTGAGAATTGGTCAAAGGCAATTTAGAGATGATTTGTTCTAACATCTCTATCTTTGGACTGTTTTCTATACAATACGATATTGAAATTAGTGGCAATGTTGTAAAATCACTGGGTTTGTCACCACTAATTAACGCATCCGTTGAGTGATGTAACGCAGTCTGTTGTTTTACAAATTCATTTTTGGCTGTAATATATCGTGCATAATCAGCGATAACATCTTGCCATTCTTTTTGTGACAGTAACTTTCGAATAGATATAATCGTTTTTAGTTTATTCTCTATTCTATTTTGCGTTAGAGAGGTTAATTGATCATAAAATGGTTGTAGCTGTTCTGTAGTAACATCCCTATTTTCAAAAAGCATAGCAATGATTTGCTGTAACAAGCCATCATATTGCATTTGTAATATACAAGCCTGTGTGCGAGCATCATTTATAATAATATGAATTCGTTCTTTTTGAGATTGTGTTATTTTTTGCGTTGGTAGAGGAAGTTCAAAAGTTATTTTTTCAGGTGAAATCATTCGGCACGATTGTGGTATTTCACTCATGGAAGCCGGCTCAGTTGCCAAAGCGTTCAACCCGCTTACCATAAAACAAATGAAGGATAGAACTTTAACTTTTAAAGTTAAACAATTTTTCATGAGCTTGTCACTTTAAAAAACATTTTTTCATCACTGTAGCACTATGAACCAAATATGAAAAAAGCCTGCTACAAATTATTGTAACAGGCCTCAAAACTAACCTATATTTTTAAATTAAGGTTCTGAAGGAGGTGATGGTGCATCTTCTGGAGATGGCGCATCCATTTCACGCAACTCTTTCATTTGCTCCCTAATTGATTTAATTTTTGTATAACGAACCTTAGCTTTAGCCAATTGTTCTGGTGTCAACACATCGCGTAATGCTAAAATAGTCTTTAGGTGACTTTCTTTTGTCGTTTTTTCCAAAACTGCTTGCTTTTCCAAGATTGGCTTTAACGTCTCATCAGTTACTTTTCCAGGTGATAATAACGCTGCAGCCATCTGATCGTGAATAGATTTCATTGCTTCACGATTAGTTTTTTCTTCTTTACGAGCTGCGTCGATGATGTCATGAATCTTTTGTTTTTGTTCTTTAGTTAACTTGACACCTTGGAAGATCATTCCCATCGGACCAACAGCTGGGCCAAACATCCCACCTGGACGATGAGGCGGTGGCGGTGGTGGCAACTCACCCGGAGGTGGTGGAGGTGGTGCTTCGGGATGAGCGAACGCAGCACCAATAGCACCTAAACTTAATCCACTAGCAACTACCATAGAAGAGAGCATTTTTTTATTAAACATTACTTTAATCCTTATTTTCATTTACACAATTTGAAATTATAGCCAAACTTGTATTGTGCTCTTGTTAAGAGTTTCGATAATCTTTTAGGCAAAAATATGACAAATTCAGTATATTTTCGTGACATCACCAAAAACCTTTTGTTTTTTGCTTTTTTTAAAAAAGCCGAAGTGACCTTAAATCATGCATTATAAGTCTCTTATATCTATATATATGTTACTATTTACATTTATCGGTGGATTTGCCGATGCCAGTTCTTATCTTATTTCCGGAATATTTACAGGTCACTTAACAGGAAATCTTGTGCTCAGCACGGTATATGCTGTTAACCAGAACTATTCATCGTTATATCGTTGTATTATAGCCATTTTCGGTTTTACAATTGGTACCGTATTAGGGGTATGGTTTCGAACAAATCCAAAAATCCATTTGGTTTATAAAACATCTATTGCACTATTGCTACAATTGGTTGTTGTCATGTGTATTTTCGTAATCAATTTACGATTTTATAACAATATAAGTCACATTATCTTCTTTGGAGGGTTAAGTTTTGCTCTGGGTCTGCAAAATGGCACCATTAATAACTTGCATAAAATCGGCATTCGCTCCAGTTATGTCACCGGAATGAGCACGACTTTAATCAATAATTACTTTGCATTACATAAAAATGACCCGAATTATACTGACAAAAAGAAAGAATATATCATGCAGTTTTTTGTAATTCTTGCTTTTGTTACAGGTGCTTTGACGAGTGTTATTTGCATCCACTTCATGCAATTTATAGGAGAGACTATCCTAGGAATCTTACTTCTGATCTCTATTATTCTCAGTATATATTTACAGCGACGTGACCTCGTATAAATGAGCTGACCTTTTTCTTTCCAATAATATTAATAGCTGATATGCAAATAATTTATAATTATATTCCAATAAATTTTTTGGATAAGAAAAATAAATAAGTATTCTACACTCTGAATAGTTTAAATCAGCTGACTCTCGATCATAAAGATCAATATTATATTTAACCTAAAGACATTGTATCAACCTGCAACATGAAATAATTACCAACATGGTAATCACCATATCTCTCTTCTAATATAATGAAAAATAGGATTTCTATATTTTGTCTAGCAACCTCAATATCGCTCCCTATGAATCCATACAAATCATAATATGTTTCACTATTCGTACGTTTTTTACAAAAAAAAGCCAAACATTTTGATATGCTCAGCTTTTGAATCTAAAAATTAATCCTTAGCGTTCGCATAAGGATTTTTACTGTCCCTAAATTGTAATCGTATCGGTGTACCAGGCATATCGAATGTAGCTCGTAATCCATTCACTAAATACCGTTGATAATCCATCGGGATTTTTGAAGTCCGTGTTCCAAATAAAACAAAAGTCGGAGGACGAGCCTTAATTTGAGTAATATAACGTATTTTTAAACGTCGTCCCTCAACCATTGGCGGATTATGACGTGTGATTGCTTCTTCGAACCAACGATTCAAAGCGCCCGTCGGAACACGTTTGTTCCAGACTGCATAAGCTCTGCGTACTGTAGGCAGTAATTTATGCACGCCTCGTCCCGTTAATGCAGAGAAAGAAACGGTAAAAATACCACTCATTTGGGTTAAAGAGATTTCGATACGATCTTTGATTTGTTGACGTACTTCATCTCTATTTTCTAAGATATCCCACTTATTTAAGGCTAGAATACAGCAACGCCCTTCTCTCTCAACCAAACGTGCAATTTGCAAGTCTTGCTCATGCACACCTAATTCAGCATCGATAACCAAAACAACGACTTCAGCCATTTTCAAAGCGACCAACGAAGCGGATACAGACATTTTTTCTAATGTTTCGTCAATTCTAGCTTTTCGGCGTAATCCAGCTGTATCAACCAACTCGATTTCACCCTCTTCATCTCTTAATCTGACTGTAATCGAATCTCGGGTTAATCCTGCTTCAGGTCCAGTAATGACACGCTGTTCGCCCAGCAACTGATTGACCAATGTTGATTTTCCAGCATTGGGTCGACCAATGATAGCCAACTTTAATGGACGATCAATATTATCATTCTCATCATCTTCGAAAGCATCAAAATCTTTATCTTCTTCATTAGGCAAAGCATCAAGAACGGCTTCGATAAGATCCCCTACACCATCACCATGCTCTGCGGAAACTGGGTAGGGCTCTCCTAGACCAAGACTATACATTTCCATTGCAGCAACATTCCCAGCATGTCCCTCTGCTTTATTCACGGTTAAAATAATAACCTTACCCTGTTTTCTAAGCCACTGAGCAAAATGTTGATCGACAGGATGAATACCTGAACGTGCATCGACACAAAAAATCACAACATCAGCAGAAGCAACCGCACTTTCAGAGGATTGACGCATCCGTCCAAAAACGGTTTGAGGATCATCTTCTTCCCAACCAGCAGTATCCACCAAAGAAACATTTCTGCCTCTTAGCATAATATCAACAGATTTACGATCACGCGTAACGCCTGGTTGATCATTGACAATTGCATATCGTCTGCCTGCCAAACGATTAAATAAGGTTGACTTCCCAACATTTGGGCGCCCAGCAATCACAACAACAGGCAAAGATTTAGTGGATAATGCCACGTATTTTATTCCTATCCAAAAGCAGTCAATTTGCCATTTTGTCCAACGACCAGCAAATTCTCATTAACAATAACTGGGGCTAACGCTGGGGCAATATCTGTTTTAACAACTTTGGTTACTTTCCCTGTTGCGGGATCAACCGTAACCAAACCATTATCACCAAAATCACTGATACAAATCAATTGACCACCACCCAGCACAGGACCATACCAAGCAATCGGATCTTTAGATTTTTCTGCGTTTTTAAAACGACGTAATTGAGTAACCCAACGTACACGCCCCGTAATACGATCTAAACATGCTAATTGTTGATCTAGAGATAAGGCAAACAGCCAATCACTAATCACAACCATCGCATTTTGACCGGAAACTTCACGTTCCCATAACCTGCGCCCTGAACGCACGTCAATAGCAACCAACACAGCCCCCACACTAATTGCATAGACTGTGCCATCAACAATAACTGGCAACGCACTAATGGCAGAAAAATCTGTATCAGAATCTCGACCACCGCGTCCCAACGTCTCTGTCCAAATTTGTTCACCCGTTTCAGCACGCAGAGCAACCAAATCACCCGTACCAAAACCTGCGACAATAATGCCATCAAAATAAGCAGGTGCAGGTTGTCCAAATAATTTTGTTTGCACACTGCCTGTTTGATATGACCATAATTGATTGCCAGTCTTTGTATCTAAACAAAATAAACTGCCATCAATTGTGCCGAAAAACAAACGGTCATCTACAATAGTTGGTGCTGAACGTCCAGGGGTTCCTACATCAACGCGCCAAATAACATTGCCATTATTTCGATCAACCTTTAATGTTTCTGCAACACCATCAACAATATATAGAGCATCATCCGTTAATCCAATACCGCCGCCTAGATTACTCGATTTAGACCCTTTTTTATTTGGATTTAACTTCCATAATACTTTTCTTGATTTCCAATCGAATGCAGTTACTTTTCCAACTGCGTCCACAGTATAAAAACGATCGCCATCAACAACGGGAGTGGTATTAACAATCCCTCTTCCCTTGGACCCCAGCGCAATGAACGCCAAAGGACTTGGTTCTGAATTACCTGCTCCGATACTGCAATCCCATAATTTACGGACACCACCGATGGCACTATGAATTGAAGTATGGCTAGGCACACGCCCCTCTTGCATCCACTTGGGATCGATAATTGGGGCTGGAATAGTAATCGGCGTTTGATCGTCTCGATCGACCATTAACCCTGCACCAGAGCTGAATACGTCAATCCGTTGACCAACCAATACTTTCTTTTCACTTTTATGCCCACAAGCAGCCAATGCAATACTGCCCCCAGTGGCTAATAACACCGAACGTCGAGACAAACCTTTATTGACCATAGAAAAAGATTTTATCATGGAGATACCTTTTTATTTACAGTTTTATTGTGAGCAATAATTTGCAACATCATACTTGCACGTTCACGTAAAGATGGTGATGCATTCATATCAATTGATAATTGTCCAAAAATCTGACGTGCTTCAATTAACTTACCTGTACGTAAATTTAATAACGCTTCTGATTCTTTCAGTAATCCATACCAAGGGGTTTGCTGTCCCAATAATTCATTGATTCGGTTGCGCAAATCAGATGGAGGGGCAGTGTCCAAATGATGTTGTATCCATAATAATCCTGCTAGAGATCGAAAATCAAAGGGCGCAGTTTTATCGCCTCGTAATGTTTCCCATACAATAGAGGCTTCTTTAACTTTGCCTTGATCAGCCAATAAACCAGCTTGTTCTAGTTGAGCCAAAGCACGTATTGCCTGTGGAGACTTTGCAGATAATGTTTTTAATTGTGATATTGCAGTAATCTTTGTTACATCTGAAATAGACTGTCCAGGAATCGCCGCAATAATAGGCTGTGTAATATTGAAGTAAGAAAAGGAGGCTTGTTCAACAGCTTTACGATATTGCCAGCTTTTATATTGCCATATCCCTAATGCAGCAACAGCAACAATAATTAATACGATAACAAAAGCAACATAACGACGCGCGGTATTTTTGATTCTTTCTGCGCGTAAGTCTGCATCAATTTCTTTTAATAGGTCTTCAGACACCTATGTATTCTCCTTTTCTGATCAATAATGCATGCTATTATATCATAATTAAGCAAACAACATTATCCTCTACATAGCCTATTTTTTAGCTTTTGCCCCTAATTTTTTTCCGCCCGCTTTTAATTCTGTTTGCATCTTGGTCAAATTGGCTGTGATACGGGTACGCACTTCTGTCGTAACCTTTTTATAAGGTTCCATATCTGCAGCAGCTTTTTGACTAATAGCAGCTTGTTTTGCATGCGCAGATTTGGCAACACACCCATAGTAAGCTCGTGCTGCTTTGTCATACGCAGTGTAGTGCTCTACGCTGCTATTGTAATTGGATACGTTCGATACATTAAGAGCAGGTGCTTTGGGTTCATGACCACAGCTGGCAGCCCAATCTTGTGCAAAAGCAGTACTGCCAACAATTAACCCTAAGCCAACGATCCCAGCTTGTAGTAAAATTTTCATCTTTATTATCCCAAATCAATTTATTGCGTTTATAAATAACTTAAATCAAACAATTTTTCTATGGTAAAAAATTAACTAACTGTCCTTTCGGCGTTTCTAGCATTTCATCATTTTGCATGACAACACGCCCTTTGACAATCGTTACCATCGGCCAACCCTTTACCTCAACCTGATCGTAAGGTGTCCACCCTGCTGGAGATGCAATCCAGTCATTGGTAATACGATTTTTTTTACCCATATCGACCAAAGTAAAATCTGCATCATATCCCACTTGAATACGTCCTTTGGTTGGCATTCCATAAATCCGTGCGGGATTAGCAGCCATCACATCTGCCAGACGGCTGAGGGATAAACGCCCCTCATTCACGTGATTAAGCATTAATGGCACAATCGTTTGTACTCCCAGCATTCCAGAAGGACAACATAACCAAGGTTTCGCTTTTAACGTTGGATCATGTGGCGCATGATCGGATGAAACCACATCAACAACACCGTTTCTGATCGCTTCCCAACACGCATCATAGTGACGTTGATCGCGAATAGGAGGATTCATCACTGCAAATCCTCCTAAGCGCTCATAGCATTCTGGACCGATCTGAGTCAGGTGATTAACCAATACTTCAACGGTGGCAATATCTTTGTGATCCACCAACCATTCTAATTCTTCTTGCGTAGTTGTATGCAGAATATGGGCTGGACGACCTGTTTTTCGTGCCAAAGCAATAATACGACGTGTGCCTAAAAATGCACATTCCTCATCACGCCATTTGCTATGATTCTCATAAGGCATTCCCTCACAAAACAACTTTTTACGTTCTTGCAGACGATATTCATCTTCGGCGTGGTAACAAACACGACGATGCCCATGCAACATCACTTGTTCAAGGCTGGCATCATCTTCGACCATCAACGATCCCGTTGAAGAACCTGCATAGACCTTAATTCCACAAACGCCTTTTTGTGTTTCTAGACTGGCTAGATCTTTGGTGTTTTCGCGGGTAGCACCAATATAAAATCCAAAATTGATCCAACTAGTTTCACTAGCGCGTTTTTGCTTCCATTGCACCGTTTCCAAATCAGCAGTTGCAGGATTGGTATTGGGCATATCAAAAACAGTTGTTAAGCCACCCAAAGCCGCCGCTTTGGTTCCAGTTTCAATTGTTTCAACCAACGCATTTCCTGGCTCACGGAAATGTACATGGCAATCCATCAACCCTGGCAGTACATGCAGACCCTGAGCATCAATCACTTGGTCTGCATCGTCATGCGTGCCAACAGTCAAAGAAAGAATACGCCCATTTTTAATACCAATGTTCGCTTTTTCCTCACCCCAAGGAAAAATACAAATTCCGTTTTTTAATATTAAATCGTAATGCATCTTCTCGTTTCTACTTTACTATGCTGCCAAAATATCGGTTACCGAACCGTTTGGAGATTGACCCACTATGTGTATTTGATGCCATAAAGCATAAAATAATAAATTCCATGCCATATAGCGCTCTTTTCGACCAGAGGCTTTTTCAAATAATGGTAATATTTTATCAGAAAAAGCAATCGCTTTTATACCTGCTTGCTGAGAAACTACT
This sequence comes from Commensalibacter communis, assembly GCF_947179105.1. Classification (NCBI taxonomy): domain Bacteria; kingdom Pseudomonadati; phylum Pseudomonadota; class Alphaproteobacteria; order Acetobacterales; family Acetobacteraceae; genus Commensalibacter; species Commensalibacter communis. The sequence goes on along the minus strand of NZ_CAMXCK010000001.1, from coordinate 639,113 downwards.
GGTGCTAATATTTTTGCTTGTTGCTCAATCCATAATCCAATGGGAACACTGAACCCTAATTTAGGAGCAAAAGGCTTAGATTCTGAAAAATATTTCTCTAGCCATTTTCTTAAAATCCATTTTCCTTGCCTGTTTTGCACTTTTAACGAATCTGAAAGGCTGAAGGCGAATTCAGCTACTTTTTTATCTAAAAATGGCACACGTCCTTCGATACCATGCGCCATTAAACACCGATCTAATTTAATCAACAAATCATTAGGTAACCAAGTCTCGATATCAATTTTTTGTGCTTTGGTTAAGCGTGTCATTGACGAGAAATCACATGCATTTTCATAAGCTGTTATTTCGTCTCGCCAAGAAGATAACGAAGATCGTAGGTAATCGGTTTGATCAAATACACCTTTGCGATACATTTTCTTTCCACCACGCCACCAAAGCTGACTGGCTTTGCGGTAGCGACCATATCCTGCAAATAGCTCATCTCCACCCTCACCAGACAAAATTACTTTCACCGATTGGCTGGCTTCTTTTGCCAAAAACCAAGTCGGGATAATCGCATAATCAGCCACAGGATCATCCATACACGCCACAATCTGAGGAAGATATTGCCAAACTTGTTCTTGAGTAATAGAAAAAATATGGTGTTCCGCCCCTACTTGTTTGGCTAACAAGGACGCTTGATCCGTTTCATCGGCAACATAGCCTTGGCGGTCATCCGTTTCAAACCGTGCCGTCCACGCTCTTACTCGTTTTTCTTGTCCTAAGCGCTGCATCATTTTCAAGACGATTGAACTATCAATACCACTAGATAAAAACAATCCAAAAGGAACATCAGAACGTTCGTGAACGCGCACCGTTTCTTCCAAAATATGATCTAGTTCTGATAAAGCAAAATCTGGATTTGAAATTATTTGAGTTTGTTCTTTAAAAACTTCAATCCGTTTCTTTAGCACGATAACCCCATCTTGGATTATCAATGTTTCCCCAGGCAGCAGACGGTGAATATTCTGAAATATTGTCTCTTTTCCAGGAATAAACTGAAGCTGTAATAAAGACTCTATTCCTTCTTGACGAAGTGTTGGTTGAACGAAACTTGCTTTGATCAAAGCTTGTGCCTCTGAAGCAAAAACAATACCTTGCTCTACACAAGCATAATATAAAGGTTTAATTCCAAAGGGATCGCGACTTAGGATAAGAGTATCCTCGTCTACATCAACCAACGCAACCCCATACATACCTCGTAATTTTTCTGGAAATTCCTCTTTAAATTGTTGCCACAAAGGCAGAATACATTCGCAATCACTACCTGTTTGAAAAGGATAATCAAGTAAAGAGTTACGCAATTCTAAGTCGTTATAAATTTCTCCATTTGCAACAAGAAACTCTTTATTTGGGGAACTCAACGGCTGTTTCCCACCGTCAAGATCAATAATAGAAAGACGCGTATGAATTAAAACGGCATCTTCTCCAGCATATTCTCCTGAACCATCTGGCCCACGATGTGCAAGAGCGTTTTTCAGTAGCTCTTTTTGTTCATTCGTTATGGAATATCCTGATTTAAGAGCAATCCCTGCCAAGCCACACATTAAACTTTTTCAACTTTACTTAAAAAATTAAACCATTGGTTTAATACAGTTTCTTTACTAAATTCTTGTTCAAATTTCTGCCGTCCTGCTCTTGCAATTTTATTGGAAAATTCTGGGGAATCTAGCAATTTCTGAATTGACTGTGCCAATAATCTTTCATCTTCTAAAGGTGATAATAACCCATTCTCACCATCTGTAATCAATTCTACTGGTCCTTGAGAGGCTAATGATGCAACAGGTTTAGTCGCTGCGAATGCTTCCAGCACGATATTGCCCAAAGGCTCATGACGAGATGAACAAACAAATACATCACATGCCCCTAAAATTTGAGAGATATCCGTTACCCATCCTGGCATGTGCACACGATCAGAGACATTTAAAGAATCCGCTAAATCTTGTAACTTTGCCCGCTCTTCACCTTCGCCAGCGATTAAGAGATGCGCATCTTTAAGATAAGGCATCGCTTTGATTAAGATATCAAATCCTTTATTCGTATGTAATCGCCCCAAAGCCAATAAAAATGACGCTTGTGAAGGAATATATTCAGGGCGTTTGGGAATAACATTTGGAAAGTCTCTGGCAAAATTAGGGACATAATGCGCCCGCTCCTTTGGCCATCCTTGGTCAATCAGCCATTTCACAATCCCTTTAGTATTGCCAATCAAATGATCGCAATTTTTATAATATTTTAAATCGTAAAACCCACCTAAGCGTCCAACGGATACCCAATCTCCAACAGGCATGAAAGCAGCAGCTCTGTTCATCCATGCCACCGATACTCGAGGGGAAAAATCGGTTAATAACTGTTTTAATTTACGCCTTGTCAGAAAATCAATTTTTCCACCAAAGGATAATTCACGAGGTTGTAATCCTACTTGCTGTAATAATTGTAATCGTTCTGGGTTTTTACGAATAATGGGTAAGATATTTAATCCTTGTTCATGTTGTGCCACGCAAAGACGTTCATAAAACAACTCAGCCCCACCATTAGCTGCCCCCGCCATCACATGGGCTATACGCAAATCACTCATTCAGTTTTTCCTACCCACATCAATCATATTTTAACCAATTTTAATATTTTTGATATAATGCTTTGAAAGCGTCAAAAACTTTATCAACAGATAAATTATCCATTGATGCCTTTCCCTCTTCACCCTCTGCCACGACAGCTTGAGCATATAATCCTGCTGGGGCATATTCTGTGACCTGGCTGGGTCCAAATAATCCCAATACAGGAATTTTACAGGCCGCAGCCAAATGCATCAATCCAGAATCGTTCCCGACAAATCCTTTGCATCGCTGAAACATGGCTGCAACCTCGGGTAAATTAAAACCTCCACCAACATTAATAATCGGTAGTTCAGCATCTAATAAAGGTTTTGCCATCGCATATTCTTGCTGACCTGCTCCGTAAAAAACCGCAAATTTACTTTGCGGAAACAATATTTGTATCTTTTGTGCCAAAGCAATGAAACGATTAATATCCCATACTTTGCCCGACCAATTTGCCGTAGGTGCCAAAGCGATATAAAAATCATCTGGCAAATATTGTTTGGCTTTTTCTTCATCTTCTTCCCCTACCCACGCCACAGGTAACGGTGCAGGCTGCAACTTTAAAGCGCTTGCCAAATGTTCAATACGCCTTTGTTTAATTCTGCCACCGCGAATAACAATACGTTTTTTTGCCCGCAGCGTATAGCTGATCGCAGACCCTCTTAAATCTACAATCATATCCCAAGGATGTAAAATACATTGCTGCCACAATTTAAACCAATGCAAATCATAGCGTTGTTTTTCCATAATCAAGGTTGTTTTACGCCGCGGCATTCGATCAAATATCCCTGCTGCGACTGAACCGCAAGCAATGGTAAACTCTGCATCAGGACAGCTTTGTAGTAAATTATTCAATATTCCCGTAGAGATGACCGCATCGCCTAATCGGGTTGAAGTAATAAACAAAATATTTTTTATTGTAGATGATTGCATATCATACTTATACTGGGCAAAAGAGTATCTATAAAGAATATTATTTTATCTTGCTTTAAAGGTCTATAACAGAATGACAGATTCATCCATTAATTCTTTTTTATCCATGATGAAATTTAACGCGGATGGATTGATCGCCGCCATCGCCCAACAACATGATACAGGCGAAGTCCTTATGATGGCGTGGATGAATAAAGACTCTATCCGTGAGACCCTAATAACAAACCAAGTTTGTTATTATTCTCGTAGCCGTGAGAAATTATGGCGTAAAGGGGAAACTTCAGGACAAGTCCAAACCTTGGTAGAGATGCGCCTTGATTGTGATGGTGACACGCTTTTATTGTTAGTCGATCAAAAAGGCGTTGCTTGTCATACGGGACGTCGTAATTGCTTCTTTCATGCCTATCGTGATGGAGAAATCGTCGAGGTCAGTAAACCTTTGATGGATCCAAACAAACTTTATCACCAATAATCTTACATAAGAGCAATATGATGAGCACATCCACATATACAATTTGGTTATTAGCTGGTGAAACCAGTGGTGATGAATTGGGTGCAAAGCTGATTAGAGCCCTTCGTCATTTCAATCCAAACCTTAAATTTTGTGGTGTTGGTGGCCCAAGAATGCAAGAACAAGGATTAGAACTCTTATTTCCAATGCAAGATCTGGCTGTGATGGGATTGGTTGAAGTTCTCCCTAAAATCCGTATGCTATCCAATCGTTTAACTCAAGCGGTGGAGCATATTCAAACCATTCGTCCTGATGTCGTTGTCACGATTGATAGTCCAGGTTTTTCCTTGCGATTATTAAAACGCATTACGGATTTATCCATTCCTCGGGTTCATTATGTTGCACCTCAAGTCTGGGCTTGGCATGAAAGTCGTGTTAAGAAATTTCCTGGATTATGGGAAAAGCTTTTATGCTTGCTGCCTTTTGAAAAAGAGTTTTTTTCAAAACATGGGTTGCAAAGCACCTTTGTTGGACATCCTATTTTAGAAACTGAAGTCCATCATGGAAATGCAGAACAATTTCGAAAAGATCATGAAATCAGCGATAAAGCCCCTATTGTTTTATTTATGCCAGGCAGTCGTCGCTCTGAATTACCAAAATTAATGCCTGTGTTTAAACAAACATTGAGCCTATTAAAACGACAGCTCCCCGAAGTCACTGCCGTGATCCCGACTTCGCCTTTGGCAAAAGAACGTGTATTGCAAATGGCAAGTGATTGGTCAGTCAAACCCATTATTATCCATGACCCTCATGACAAATATAATGCCTATGCTGCCGCCAGTGCTGCCCTCACCAAATCAGGCACCACAACCTTAGAGCTCGCTTTGGCAAAAGTCCCGATGGCAGTGACCTATCGTGTTAATCCTGTAACAGCAATGATTGCACGGCGCATGATTAAAGTGCCATATGTTTGTATGTTGAATTTATTAGCCAATAAGGAAATTGTGCCAGAGTTATTGCAAGAAGATTGCCATCCAGAAAAGCTCTCTGCCATGTTAATAGGGTTGTTAACCAACCCACAAAAAGCCAAAACGCAACAAGACGCATTTACCCAAATTATGCACCAACTTTCTGGGCCGAATGACGAGCTACCTTCCCACGTCGCTGCGAAAGAGATTTTAGAGATGATTAAAGAATAAATATTTCTATATAATCCTGCCTTTATTAATTTTCTAAAAAACATCAACTACATAATTCTTCTAATTCTAAAGGGTATAAATCACCACCACATTTTGTTTACATAATCACACCAGATACAGTCTCCTTTTTCATTTGGAAAAGTTAAACGATTACATTCTAGACACCTTTTAAGTTCAATAGGGATAGCTTGATCCTTAGCCCTTTGAGAATCTAATATTTCTAGTTGTTCATATAATAATTGTTCATATAATAATGCCGTAATAAATCCTTCTTCTCCACATGCATGACATTTATATTGAAGTGTATCAAGAGAACCTTGAATATCGTAACCCCGATCAATAAACTCTTGTAAAGGAGTTAATAAAACAGAACCATATCGTGCACACCCTGATTGCTTTAAAAACACCCACATTCTTTCAGGAACGTGTAGGTCTTTCCATCTTTTCATACATTTGCGACGAGTATCTTCAAAAAAATCATGCTGTTCCAGCAATATTTCCCAAGAATTTTGTAATAACTCTCTTGGATCTTCCTCAAGTTCATCCTGAATAAAATCATGCAATATAGGAAAAAGTTCAGCAACAAAATCGGCCATCTCCCCTAAAGTATTGCTCGGATGTAGATGTTCCAAATGGTTTCTACATTGCTGTAATTTTTCAATTACTTTCCAATCCGTATGTATGTTAAGCGTTTCAAACCTACTTTTTATGTGAGATACATCAATTGTTGTTGTTTTAAATTTTCCCGTAGGTCTCCACTCAACATTACCATCATCGCCTAAATAGGGTAAAATTTCACGAGGGGGATTATAAATTAACTGTTCTCTTTGTTCTTGCTTATCCTTTGGCACAGATAGAGCAATTCGATATTTAAATAATAACAAAACCCCAGAAAATAAATTTCTAACAGCAGACAATGCTCGTGCAGGCTGTCCACCTTCTCTTTCTTCTTTCTGAGAAATTTCAAAATCCTCAATGCCCAATTGTATTGATAAAATCGCATTTTCTTTTAATCTATTAATATCTAAAGTGCTTTTACCCATCATAATGAACCTAAAATATTTATAATTTATTTTATTATGAAAATAATTCTATATACAGGTATTCATTTACTATAACAACACATGCAACTTTTTAAATAACCCATGTTTATCCAACTGCTCTGGGATTTCAATCAAGGGAATACCAACCTTTTGCAAGGCCAGCCTTTTAACCTGCATTCGTTCATTCGCATCATCGGATAAATAATGCCCAGAGCCATGATATTCAATCACGCCCCTAGGATTTCCTTGATGGTCGATCAGTAAAAAATCTACTCTTTTGCTGTTATAAGAACTGAACGCCAATTTTTGTAACTCTGCATCTTCTTCACCAGAGGTGCGAATAAACGCGCCCATAGAAACTTCAAAAGACACATACCAGTTTAATTGATTTTTCTGTATCCATTCATTCAGAAAGTAAAAATATTTCACCGCTTCCCAATTTATTGGCTTTTTGTATGACAAAGCACATTGTTTAATATATTGAACTTGCTGTTGATAATTGGTGAGCTCTGGTTCTGTAACCGGTACCCCTTGAGATTTAAGTTTATTCTTATAAATCTCGGCATTTTTTAGCCGTTTTTTTTCTTTATTTTCTAAGTATAGTATTTTTTGCGAAAGCTGCTGTATTTTTTGATGATATTTTTGTTTTAGCTTTAAAAATGTAAAACAAATACCCAAAACTATTCCTATAATTAAACTGAAAAAAATAGTTTCCATTTATTTTATGACTTTATCATATTGATATATTTACTATTTATTTTGAATCAATCAATTATACGCATCATCATGTAAAAAAACTGCCACTCTTCTGAATACCAGTCACGCCAAATTTCTGGAGCGTCCCATTTGTCTAAAAGGATTCCCTACCTCATCTTTATCAGTGTAAGGATTTCCTTTAACCTCTTGATATGAATGAGGATGACTTTGAATAAAAGACATGCCAAATAATATTCTGGTCAAAAAGTCATATAAACGCTTTATTGCATTTCCTTACAACTATCATAAAAATATCCATAAGATGTAAAACCACCTTATGGATAATTCATTAAAGCCTAACGATCAATTTTCAATGCGGCCAAGAATGCAGATTGTGGGATTTCTACTTTCCCAAATTGACGCATCCGTTTTTTACCTTCTTTTTGTTTATCCAGTAGTTTACGTTTACGAGAAATATCCCCACCGTAACATTTTGCCGTCACATCTTTAGACAATGCCCCAATCGTTTCACGAGCAATTACACGACTACCAATCGCTGCTTGAATAGCAATTTTAAAGAGTTGACGAGGAATAAGGTCTTTTAATTTCGCACAAATTGCACGCCCCCTGCTCTCAGCAACAGAACGATGAGCCACAAATGCCAATGCATCGACAGGTTCTTGGTTGACAAGAATACTAATCCGCACCAAATCGCTTTCTTCATACCCGTCCATTTGATATTCGAAACTGGCATATCCACGGGTTGCAGATTTCAAACGATCATAAAAATCAAAGACCACTTCGTTTAAGGGTAAACGATAAATCGCCATTGCCCGCGTTCCGACATAAGTAAGATCAATTTGCTGTCCACGACGTTCCGTACATAATCCCAACACAGCACCCAAATATTCGTCAGGCACCATAATCGAAGCTTTGATCCAAGGTTCTTCAATACGATCAATATAAGATGGATCTGGCATATCAGCAGGATTATGTAAATCTTCAGCAGAGCCATCATTTTTAAATAAATGATACACAACAGACGGAGCCGTAGCAATCAAGTTCAAATCAAATTCACGGCTTAATCGTTCTTGAATAATTTCTAAATGCAATAACCCAAGGAAACCACATCGAAACCCAAACCCTAATGCAGCTGATGTTTCAGCTTCATAATGGAAGGAAGCATCATTAAGTTGTAACTTGCCCAGACTCTCACGTAACTTCTCAAAGTCATCTGCATCCATCGGATATAAACCACACCATACCACAGGCACAGAGGGTTTAAAGCCATCTAAAGCCTTGGCAGCAGGCTTTTTATCATCGGTAATCGTGTCCCCGACATGACAATCAGCAACGGTTTTAATAGCTGCATTAATAAAGCCCATTTCTCCAGCACCAAGGCTTTCAACCTCACGCATATGCGGGGTAAAAACACCCACTTGTTCAACATTATAGGTGCTGCCATTAAACATCATGCGAATACGCATACCTTTTTTGATACGTCCTTCTTTAACACGCACCAAAATAATTACACCAAGATAGCTATCATACCAACTATCAACCAATAAAGCTTGTAATGGTGCATTCACATCCCCTTTTGGTGGAGGTAAACGTTTTACCAAGGCATCCAAAACTGCTTCAATATTCAAACCTGTTTTCGCAGAAACCCCAATCGCATCATCAGCAGGAATACCAACAATTTCTTCAATTTGATTTTTAGTATCTTCTACGTCTGCCGCAGGCAAATCAACCTTATTCAAGACAGGCACAATTTCATGACGCGCATCAATCGCCTGATATACGTTTGCTAATGTTTGTGCCTCTACACCTTGAGAAGCATCCACAACTAATAATGACCCCTCGCACGCAGCCAAAGAACGACTGACTTCATAAGCAAAGTCAACGTGACCTGGGGTATCCATCAAATTCAAGACATAAGTTCGACCATCTTCTGCCTTATAATTTAAGCGGACTGTCTGCGCTTTAATCGTAATTCCACGCTCACGTTCAATATCCATATTGTCCAAAACTTGAGCTTGCATTTCCCGTTGCGTCAATCCGCCACAGGCCTGAATTAAACGATCAGCAAGCGTAGATTTTCCATGATCAATATGAGCAATAATCGAAAAATTACGAATTAATTCCAAAGGCGTATCTGTCATATAGGCACCAACAAGGCAAAATAATTACAAGAAATAAAGAGAGTGTATTAGAACATAGTTCTATACGCTTTTTTAAAAAAATACTATGACCCTTTTATTTTTTTTGATGGATAAGATGCAACCATTGCCCCACCAACAATCAAAATAACCGCTACAAACAACATTGTGCTCGCTGTTGCTCGTCCAGCCAAAATCAACCATAACGTTGAAAGTAATGGTGCAAGATAAGAAAATGAAGCAATCAATGACAAATTTGCATTTTTCGTTGCAAAATCCCATGCCAAAAATGCAATTCCAATCGGCCCACACCCTAAATATAAAATAATCAACATATCAGTGAAATTGACTGGCATTACTGTTTTCTCAAAAATGAAATGAAGCCCCATCGAAACCAATGATATTCCACCACAAACCCCGATCATCATTCCCGTAGGAACCGTCGCATAACGACGATTAATCACGGAATAAATCGTCCAAACAACACCACTCATAAAACCGAAACAATAGCCTAAGATTACTTTAAGACTTAACGATGAACTACTATCCGATGGCATTAAGCAAGTCATTCCAATTAACCCCATAACTGCGCCAATTAAATACGCAATATGAAATTTCCTATTACTCATCAATGCAATACAAATAACCAGCATGATAGGCCATAAATAAGAAAGCAAAGTTACTTTGGCTGGTGGTGCCAAGCTTAGACCTATATAATCAAATATATAAAAGAAAAATAATCCACAAAATGCCGTAATCCAAGGAGCAAAAGGTTGAGACATCTCTCTCAAACGCCCTGTTAACGCCAAAATGGCAATACCAACGATAAAAGATGCGCCAAATCCCAACCATAATAACTCAAACTGTGGAATGTATCGCAAAGAGGTAATCGTTACAGAAGAGCTAGACCATAATAAAATCGTCAAAAAGCCAGATGCTGTTGCAAATAAGATCTTAGAGTTTCTTTCAGTTTCTTTTTGCTTAATAGGCATTACAATTCATCCAGTTTCAATAACAAAATATAACAAAAGCCTATGCAGCAATTACATAGACTTTCCTTTAACCTATTATGTTGCAAATCTCTTTAATTATATAGAAAAATCAACTATTTCGTTTTTTTTGTAATGGATATGTTGCAACGACAGCACCACCAACTATCAATAAAACAGCAATTAATAAGCCCATCGTGGCTGGTGCTTTTCCTGCCAATACCAACCATAACGTCGAGAGTAAAGGTGCAAGATAAGATAATGACCCCATCAACGAAAGATTAGCATTTTTAGTAGCATAATCCCATGCTAAAAAAGCTATTCCCATCGGGCCACACCCTAAATAAAGAATTGTTAGTATTTCTTTGAAATTTTGAGGTAGAATGGTCGGTTCAAAAGCAAAATGAATACCCATAGCAACCAATGATATCCCGCCACAAACCCCAATCATCATCCCCGTAGGAACCGATGCATACCGACGATTAACAAGAGAGTATATCGTCCAAACAATGGCACATAAAATGCCCAGTAAATATCCTATTAAATTCCCAGAAGTCAGCGCCGCCCCATGGTCTGCAGGCATTAAAAAGATTGTTCCGATTAATCCCATGATTGCACCAAGTATATAAGCAATATGAAATTGCTTCGTACTTAAAAATGCAATACATACAACCAGCATCGTAGGCCATAAATAAGATAATAAAGTCACTTTGGCTGGTGGGGCAAAATTCAATCCAACAAAATAAAATAAATGAAAAAAGAAAATCCCACAAAATGCAGTAAACCAAGGCGCAAATGGTTGTGCCATTTCACGCAACCGCCCAGTTATTGCCAAAATAATGCTGCCAATAATAAAGGCTTCACCAAAGCCAAACCATAAAAGCTGAAAACGAGGTATGTTAGGTAAAGACGTCGTCATCACAGCCAAACTTGACCACAATAAGATGGTTAGTAAACCCGAAGCTGTCGCGATGAGAACTTTCGATTTTCCGTTGGAAACTTGCTGAGCAATAGACATAGTTTGTAAGGCTCGTTTATATATAAAATCATTAAAATAAAAAAACCCATGCAAAACAACATGGGCTTTTTTGGTTTATCTTTTTACCGCAAAGTGCCGCCTGTTAATCGACCAACCTCTTTGATAATTTTCTGTGAAATTACCTCAATTTCCTCATCTTTAAGACTCCGATCTTGAGGTTGCAACGTTACCTGTATCGCAACAGATTTGTGATCTTCAGCAATTTTTTCACCAACGTAAACATCAAATAATTCAACATTTGTCAATAATTGACGATCGGCTTGTTTTGCTGCATTCAAAATTTTACCTACTTCAACATCTGATTTCACCACAAAAGCAAAATCACGTTTCAGCGGTTGAAACGATGATAAGTATGGTATTTTTTTCTTTTGCGCTTTTTTTGCAATCAAATTATCAACCATAATTTCAAAAATCATTGGCGCTTGATCAAACCCAAACTCTTTAACAAGTGATGGATGTAATTCACCAAAATAAGCTAAAGTATTTTTAGGCCCCAAGCTTAAACGCCCTGAACGGCCAGGATGATAATAAATAGGGGTTTCTTTGGTTATTTGCAATGAATCAACCGCAACGCCAAGACCGTCCAACGCAAAATATACGTCTGCTTTTACATCCCATAACGTGACTTCTTGTGCTTTACCCTGAATATTACGTGGCATGTAGCCATAACGCACACCAGCAGCGACTGTCTTTTCGGCATCTTGAGTAAAAGCTGGTCCGACTTCAAAAAAAGCGATATTTCCCCAACCTCGAACAATATTTCGTTGTAAAGTCGGTAATAAAGAAGCCAAAGGTGTTGGACGCAATTGATCCATATCACTCGAAATAGGATTTAATAGACGCAAATTCTCAGGCGCATCCCCTAATCTTGCAGCAATTTCGTGATCGACAAAAGAAAAACCAACCGTTTCAACCAACCCTCGTGCTGCCAACAAACGTGCACAGAGAATGGAATTCTCTTGACTACTGGTTAATGCCGCCTCTGGCACGGCTTTGATAACAGGTAAAGATACCGCTGGCACACAATCTAGCCCTTCAATACGCAACACTTCTTCAATCAGATCGATCTCGCCTTCCATAGCCTGAGCAATTATTGTTAATTGATCTGCCTTGCCTGCATCAATACTGGAATGTTGCGCCATATTCATCGGCATTACAATATCATTACGCCATGACGGTACTGATACGGTAACTGCTTGGCTATTTAGATCTTTGACCTCAAACCCAAGTGATGTTAAAATTTCGGTAACGCGCTCAGGAGCTACAACCAGCCCACCAAAATTCTCCAGACTATTATATCTTAAAGTCGCATCACGTTGCCATTTTGGCTCTTCTCCAGCAACAACAACTTCGCTGGGTTTTCCACCACAAAGATCAAGGATCATTTGTGTTGCAGCTTCCATCGCATCAGGTAATAACGCTTGATCCACACCTCGTTCAAACCGTTGGCGTGCATCCGTTGCGATAAAATGACGACGACCGCTTAATGCAATCGTAACAGGATTAAACAAAGCACATTCGATAAAAACTGTGGTTGTTTCTTCTGTAACTCCTGTATGCTCGCCACCTATTAGACCAGCCAAAGATTGAACGCCTGATTGATCAGCAATGACACAATCTTTATCGGTTACTTGATATTCTTTGCCGTCTAATGCAATCAATTTTTCGCCTTGACCTGGGCAAATCGTCAGCGTTTTGCCTGTGACTTTATCAACATCAAACACATGTAAAGGACGACCGAGACCGAAGGTAAAGAAATTGGTAATATCGACTAATAATGAAATCGGACGAACACCAACTGCTCTCAGACGAGCTTGCAACCATTCTGGACTTGGACCATTCTTCACATTGGTAATCGTACGTCCCAGCACCCATGGACATGCTTCTGTAAATTGATTATCCCAAGTAATTTCAGATGGAGATGTCCCTTCTATCACTTCAGGATTCCAGGGTTTAAGCGTTCCCATCCCTGCTGCAGCTAAATCCCTGGCAATATTGCGAATTGATAACGCATCCCCACGATTAGGCGTAATGGCAATTTCAATCACGGGATCATTTAATTTTGCGAAATCCACATAAGCAGTCCCTACGGGGGCTTCTTCGGGTAATTCCATAATGCCGTCTTGTTTCTCTCCAAGACCAAGTTCCTCGGTGGAACACATCATGCCATTACTTTGTTCACCACGGATTTTCCCAGCTTTTAAAGTAATATCACTACCAGGAACATACGTCCCAACAGGAGCAAAAATAGTTACCAGTCCTGCTCTAGCATTAGGGGCGCCACAAACAACTTGAACATTTTCAAATCCTTCTCCTGCATTGACCTGACATACTTGCAAGCGATCTGCATTCGGATGTTGGGCTACCGTTAAAATACGAGCAATTCTGAAAGCACCTAATGTTTTTTCTGGATCTTCAACAGACTCTACCTCCAAGCCAATTGAGTTCAAAGCCACGCAAATCTCATCAACAGATTTTGTGGTTTCTAAATGATCGCGTAACCAGGATAAAGTAAATTTCATCGCTTATATCCCTTCATGTAATGCAACAGAGCGAAAAGAGGAAAAACCATAATGGCGCAACCAACGCACATCACCCTCGTAAAAAGAGCGTAAATCGGAAATACCATATTTTAACATGGTCAATCGTTCAATTCCCATTCCAAACGCAAATGCTTGCCATTCACTGGGATCGACACCACAATTAGCCAATACGCGGGAATGCATCATTCCTGATCCTAAAATTTCCAACCAGTCAGAACTTCCCCCTAATTCGCCTGTTTTACGGTTCCAACCAATATCAATTTCCATTGAAGGTTCTGTAAATGGGAAATAAGAAGAACGAAAACGAACAGGTAAATGAGGAATACCAAAGAACGCACGTAAAAAATCAATTAAACATCCTTTGAGATGCCCCAACGTAATTCCTTTTTCGACGACCATTCCCTCACATTGATGAAACATCGGAGAATGTGTCGCATCGTGATCTGCACGATAGGTACGGCCCGGTGCAATAATACGAATAGGTGGTTCTTGATCTAATAAAGTCCGAATCTGAACGGTTGACGTCTGAGTTCTTAATAAATTTTGTTGTCCATCAAGCGTCTTTGTTGGAAGATAAAACGTATCATGATCCGCACGTGCAGGATGGTTTTTATCAATATTTAACGCCGAAAAATTAAACCAGTCCGTGTCGACATTGGGACCCTCTGCGACTTTGAAACCCATTGCGCCAAAAATCGCAATAATTTCTTCAACAGTTCTTCGTAAAGGATGTAAAACACCCGAAGTCACCGTCACAGGCATCGTCACGTCGATGGCTTCCGCGTTTAATTTTTCATTTAAAGCAATTTCTTCTAAGACCACTTTGCGGGTTTCTATGGCTTGTGTAAGCTCATCACGTAAACGATTTAAAATTCCCCCACGTTCTTTTCGTAGTTCTGGAGGACATTTTCCTAATTCTTTTAATTTTTGCGTTAATGGTGCTGATTTTCCAAGCGTTGCAACACGAACGGCATCCCATGCACGTAGATCTTGTGCTTGATCTAATGCTGATAACGTATCTTGTTTGATACTTTCTAGATCTTGATCCATTTAAACCCTCAATAAACAAAAAAGGGCCGCCTTTACAGACTGCCCTCTTTCCTATTCATTAATCATGAACAGACAAATCTCATTATGAAGACTTAAGCGAGAGCCGCTTGTGCCTTTTTAACAATTTCTGCAAATGTTGCTGCATCATCATATGCAATCGCAGCCAAAACTTTACGATCCAATTCGATGCCAGCTTTGTTTAAACCATTGATGAAACGGCTATATGTTAGCCCGTGTTCACGAACAGCAGCATTAATACGTTGAATCCACAATGCACGGAAATCACGTTTTTTCACGCGACGATCACGATATGCGTATTGTAAAGATTTTTCTAGACGTTCCAACGCAATACGATAGTTCGTAGATGAACGACCGCGGAAACCTTTGGATTGTGCTAATACTTTTTTATGACGTGCGTGTGAGGTAACGCCGCGTTTTACTCTTGCCATAGTTCAAAAATTCCTTAACGTGATAGGCCGTATGGAGCCCATTGTTTAACCGTACGACCATCTTGTGGTTCTAATACCTGAGAACCGCGATTGGTACGTTTTGCTTTTTGTGAACGGTTAATCAAACCGTGGCGTTTATTACCAGGTCCAGCAAGGACTTTACCTGTAGCGGTAATTTTAAAACGTTTTTTGACCGATGATTTGGTCTTCATCTTGGGCATTTCAATCTCCTTTGAATACAAAGTTTCACATCCCATCATGGGAGACGTCACCAGAAGGGCATGCCCTGTATTTTCAGCCCAACCCGTAAACGTAGTGTGTTTATATAACCACTATTCATCATAAGCTCAAGCAAAAACATTAATCACAAATAAAAAATTTTATTTTTTGAAATAAAATAAATATAGAAAATAGATTATTCACTTCATATTTTTTTAAGCTTTATCCCAATGCCTCTTTCTAGTATTAAACAAACCCTTTCCACTATTAAAACGATCAATTTGACCAGCGAACGTGCAGGTATGATTTATATCATTGCTGCTGGATGTATTTGGGGGTTTGGTGGCGTTGTTGGTCAATATATTATGCAATATAAACATATTGATGCAGCGTGGATTATTGGTATTCGGTTATGGCTTCCTGGATTATTACTGCTGTCTCTATGCTATCGAAAACATAAAAGCGCGATCTTTAATCCGTTAAAAAATCCTCAAGAACTAATGTTACTTATTATCTTTTCAGTTGTTGGGATGATGACATCTCAGCTTTTTTATTTTTTAACGATTAAATATTCAAATGCGGCGACAGCTACCATCTTACAATATTTATATCCAGTGATTATTGCAATTATTTTGGCAATTTATTTAAGAAAAAGGCCATCAATTTATGTGATAATTGCAATTATTCTGGCAATTACTGGTGCCTTTTGTCTTGTCACAGATGGATCAATTGACAAAATAACACTGCCAGCAAAAGCCATTGTTTATGGATCAATTTGTGTGATCGGATCTGTTACCTATACGCTCCTACCTATTCCATTATTAAAAAAATACAACACCACCACCATCGCAGGTTGGGGAATGTTCATTGGTGGGATTATCTTAAACTTCTTCCACCCTTTCTGGCAATTTTCAGGTATCTTAGACTTTACAGCAATTTTGAGCATCATTTTCATTATCTTTGCCACAGGAATGTTGGCTTTTTTACTTTATTTGATTGGTGTAAAAATCCTCGGCAGCTCAAAGGGAAGTATTTTGGCAACCATTGAACCTCTGGCTGCGGCTTTTTCATCTGTTCTTTTCTTGAACGTAAAATTCTCTTGGGTCGATTGGTTTGGCGCAGCTTGTATCATTGCAATGATTGTTATTCTGGCCAAAAATAAAGTTTAAATATCATAGCAATTCTGTTCAATATTATTCTAATTATGATGATGATTGACGAATTAATCATCATCACAAACTCAATATGAGTTAGGCTTTATTTAATAATTCCAGATCCTCTTGATCCAGTTGAATGGTTAAAGATTTCACTAAACTCTGTAATTGTGAAATAGTCGTTGCACTTGCAATCGGAGCAGTCACCTCTTTTTGCGCTATTAACCACGCCAATGAAATTTCTGCACATGTTGCTTGATGTTTGTTAGAAATCTGATCCAAAAGACCCAACATATGCACACCACGGTCATTCATGTATCCAGCAACTTTTTCACCACGAGGCCCTTGATTCAAATCCTCTATACGACGATATTTGCCTGATAAAAAGCCTGATGCCAAACTATAATAAGTAATAACACCAATTTCTTCGTCAACAACTAATTTTCTTAACTCTGGATTAAATTGTTCACGATCATACAAATTATATTCTGGTTGTAATGTTTGATATGCTGGCAAGCTACGTTCTTTAGCAACCCTCAAAGAATCTGATAATTGTTGGGCAGTATAATTAGAAGTACCAATCGCTTTTATTTTTCCTTCTTTCAACAATTGCTCATAAGCGGACAAAGTTTCTTCATATGATGTTTCTGGATCTGGCCAGTGTGATTGATATAAATCAATCACCTCAATGTGCAGCCGCTTTAAAGAATCCTCTACAGAACGCATAATCCAACGTTTCGACAGCCCTTTATGATCGCCCCCCATATCAGAACCAACTTTGGTAAAAATCGAGATTTTATCTCGTTTATGTGGGTTGGCTTTTAACCACTTCCCGATGATAGTTTCTGACTCTCCTCCTTGGTTTCCAGGTGCCCAACGAGAATATACATCGGCTGTATCAATGGCGTTTAACCCCAAATCAACAATCGCATCTAAAATCTCAAAACTCTCTTTTGCATCCAACGTCCAACCAAAAACATTCCCCCCAAAAACAAGAGGAACAATTTCTATATTGGTTTTGCCCAAAGTTCTCTTTTGCATGACGCATACCTTTCAACATGATTTATGTATAATTTCCTCAAAATTATATTATGATAGCAGCAACAAACGAAGTAAATTTTTGCTAGTATCGAATAAAGATAAAATGTCCTTGCCGATCCAAAGATATCCAATTAAAAGATTAAAATAAAAGATCATTTCATTAGAATTTAATTATCAGGATGATTTATTATGGTCGATATTCGCCACATTATCAAAGAAAGAGAATTGCTATTGTACTCCCATATTCCTGTTGGGGTCTTTCGTAATTCTGGTGAATGGCCAGAACCTGAGTATCAACATTCCTTGTTTTTATATACAAATGATCCTAGTGAAAGAATCATAGAATGGATTATCTATCACCAACGTATAGGTTTTTCACATTTCTACATTTACTCTTATCATGATGATCCAGCATATTTTTATCAACAATTAATACCTTTTTTAAATTCAGGATCATCTTTAATCACATATTACCATTACGCTGACCCTGGCAATGCACATCAAGCTTTTTGCCATTTTTATCGTAATCACAGTCATGAAACAAAATGGATCTTGTGGTTAAATATTGATGAGTTTCTATGCCTTAAAAATGCTGCCACTATTCAAGATTTTTTACTGCCAGATCTTCAAGAAATTGATGCTGTATATTTCAATATTTGTCACTATGGACATAGCCATTTTGAATCAGCACCTGAAGGAGACATCTTATTAAACTATACATTTCGATCAAGCAACGTATCCTCCCTTACCAGAGTCATGATACAAGCCCAAAGCGTACCTTATAGCAAACTATTTTACCAGTTTTCTACTGACTTTCAACATCGTTATGATTACTTAGATCCAGAGTTAAATTCAATAAATGTTTTAGGGGATGATTTGTCTGAATATTTCACGGATTATCCGTTAGATGCTGATAATTACCTTAAACAAAAAAACCAACATTCAAGTATATTAGACACTGCTTATATTGCTCATTTTGGTCTCCCCTCTATCGTTTTTATAGAAAATCAACATAATAACGAACGCTTTACTT
The DNA here is from genome assembly GCF_947179105.1 of Commensalibacter communis. Classification (NCBI taxonomy): domain Bacteria; kingdom Pseudomonadati; phylum Pseudomonadota; class Alphaproteobacteria; order Acetobacterales; family Acetobacteraceae; genus Commensalibacter; species Commensalibacter communis. The sequence goes on along the minus strand of NZ_CAMXCK010000001.1, from coordinate 620,476 downwards.
ATTATGGTGGCCAAACTTTTTCTATTCCTAATCCGTTAAAGGATACCATCGATTATTTTGATCAATTCAATTTGATTGAAGATAGCTTTCTTTATGAATTATGGATTAATCATATTATTACAGCATGGAATCATAGTGTGTTTCCTGTCAATTTCTGGCATTTATTATCCACAAACAAGCCTGCTATACAAAGCTCTACCGCACATGAATGTTCTGTTGCAGAAGATGCAACCAAACTGGTCAATGATTTATTATTAGGAACCGCTCAAAATTTAACTAAAATAGAAGATAACCCTTGGTGGCAAATTGACTTAGAAGAAATTACCTTTATCCATGAAATTCAAATTTTTAATCGTTTAGATCAAAATGTTCAAGCAAACTGTTTATTCGAAATCTTTGCCTCTACGAATGGGAAAATCTGGCAATGTATAGCAAGAAAAATAAGCCCAGCATTATTTGGTGGTATGGATGGGACTCCATATGTTTGGACTTCAGAGAAAGGCATTTCTGCACGTTTTATAAAACTGGTAATTCCAGGCAATAATAAACAAATCGGTTTGGATCAAATCCAAATTTTTGGCAACATAGTACAAAATTAATATTGAAATGACGATATCCAATACTTCTTATACACATTTGATCTACGACCATGAATTAATGCTCTATCCTTATGCACCTTTGGGGATATTACATAATCAAGGACAATGGCCTAGTTCTAAATATAATATCAGCATTGTTACTTCTGCCTCTATCGAAAATTTGAATATTATTGAATGGCTTGCCTATCATCAAATGTTAGGCATCGATCATATCTATATGTATTGCACAGACAGTGATCCTACAGATTTGTATAGAAAAATTATGGCTTTTACTTTTGGGCAAAAGCCATTTATTACTTTTCTACATTATCGTTTTTCAAAATCTAAGACGCAATTATATTTTCATTTTATTCGCAATTATTTACATGAAACAAAATGGTATATTCAATTAGAAAATGTTGATTTTATTTACATTAATGAAAACCAATCTTTATCTAATTTCATCAACAGCTTTACAAATGTAAATGCAATATATTTTAATATGGTTCTTTATAACAATAAAGAAGCTGATACATTTACAAACAATTCAACCTTCTTTGAGCAAAATACGCCTATTGATTATCCCTTTATATATACTAAACTGATGGTAAAGAGCCAATCATGTCCATATCAATTTATATTTAATCATTTAAGTAATAGATTTGACCATCATATTGATGATAATCAGTTAATGCTTTCCTCTTGTAATGTTCTACGTCAAGATATGAAACAATATTATAAAATTTTCCCCGAACACGCATTGCAATTGATGAATTCTACTACACAAGACGAAATTATTAAAACAGCTTATATAGCTCACCTTTGCGATATCAACTCCATACAAAAGGATATTAAGAATTTTCCGGTATTACCGACAGATCATCATTTCCAAGACAATTCTGAGCCTTTTATAGCTTCACGAAATGATGATGATAAATGTGTAGAACAAAATAAACACTCGCCCATATTACAATTATACAATCCAAATAAATATTGGCAAAAAAACAAGAAAAAAATGTGGAAAAATTCAATATTTCCTTCATTTTCATCAGAACTGTCACTGCTTTCAAGTCTTAAACCCTGTCGACAAAGTTCCATAGCATTCAAAAATAAAACAACAGAAGAATCCGCTTACATTCTTGCCAATGGGCAACTGAAAGGCGTTGCACAAAGTGTTACCCAACAAGAAAGCAATCCATGGTGGGAGATCGATCTTCAAGAGAACCATATTATTATCAATATTTATTTGTTTAACAGTATAGATCCTCATACCAGTAACATGAAGCACTTTACTATCGAAAGCTCCGAAGATCATGAAATATGGACCGTCAGACACCGAAAAACAAATAATGACTTATTTGGTGGTGTCGATGGTTCTTATTATAAATGGCTGCATCCTTTGGGAATAAAAGCAAGATGGATTAGAATTATTGTGCCAGGAGACAATCAAATATTTTCTATGGATCAAATACGTATTTTAGGTATGGAATTTCAAAAAAATTCATTTCATAAAAAGAATAATATTTTCAAAGATCAATATAGTCAAAGATAAGAATAAAGGATATATTCTTGCGATGTATAAAAAAATAGCTATTTTCACCCTTTTATTTGCTCTGACTATTGGTGTTGTTTTATATTATAAACATCAGTCACGGTTGGAACATGGTGCTTATACAGCTTTACAGTCAGGTTATCTAAACCTCAAAAAAGGTAAAAAGCTGCAGGCCATGGGTGATTTTAGCTTTTTAAGTGAATTTTACGCTCACAAAAGAAATAGTACCGTTCAAGAAATCGTCGCTGAAGCACTACTTAAAAAAGCTGAAATTTTGGTTGAGGTTAAAAATACTGACGATGCTATTCTTACATTAGAACGATTAAGCAATTTATTTCTAGATAGCAAAAATCAGAAATTAAAGGATGATGTTGCCCTGGCTCTCTTCAGGCAAGGTAATCTTTTATTAGAACAAAAAGAATATGAACCTGCAATGCTTGCCTTGTCGCATCTTGTATCAGTTTATGGAAGAAGTGATAATATTAAAATTAAACGTATGGTTGCCCAAGCCATGTATCAAGAAACAGAGATATTAAATCATTGGGGAAAAAAAGACACTGCCCTGAACATCCATTCTGCTATCATTGAACAATTTATTAACGAACAAGATCCAGAAATCAGATTAGTCACGGCAAAATCTTTGATGGCACGTACTGTTAACCGTTTGAATAATAGAGAATGGGGGCCTGCTCTTTACAACAGCAATCTATTTATTAAAATTTTTAGTAAAGATGCCTCGCCTACAATCAAAGAGTTCCTTGCTCACAATCTTTTATATCGTGCAGAAATTCTTCATAGAGTTAAAACAATCCCAGAAGATCAGAAAAAATTGTTTGGTGATAATCCTCAAGAAGCAGCATTAACCACTTATGACGAATTATTATCCGCTATTGATAAGCATAAAGAGGGCGAATATCAGCGTTATAAAGTAACAGCGTTGCTTGGAAAAGCACAAATATTTCAACAACAAAAAAAATATACAGAGGCTTTAAATCTATGTAATCAAGTTTATGAATCTTTTGCTGATATTGATGCCACCAAAATAAAAGATGTCGTTGCTAAATCTTTGCTCACCAAAGCGCAGATTTTAAATACTCTAAAGCAGTATAAACAAGCACTGATCGTATATCAACAAATTATACAATCCTATCATTATGATGATAGTCACAATACGATTAACGATGTTCTGCTCTCTGCATATATTGAAAGCAGCGCTATATTAGTACAATTAGATAACAATGCCGAAGCCTTGAAATTGTTATCTCAAGCCGTTCAAATTTTTCAAAATACTCATAATGAACGTCTATACTATAAAGTCAGCGAAGCTTATATGGCTTTGGCTGAACTTCAAGTCAAAATGCATTTATATGATGATGCGCTTTCATCATATACCAGCCTAATATCAATGGCACATCATAAAAACTTATCCTCTATTCGTTACAATGGTGCATTAGCAATTATAAAAAAGGCAAACCTTTTGATCCAATTAAAAAAGGGAAGTGATATTAAACAAACCTATGACCTCTTAACGACCTTTTACCAAAATGATGAAGATATGAAAGTTCGTGAAATCGTTGCTCAAGGAATGTATGGGCGTGCAAAAAGTTTGTTTGAACATAATCGTGGTTATACTGCTGTTGATATTATACGTAAAATCTTTAAATTATTTGATAAAGATAAAAGTAATCCTGTAATTCATGACGTTTTAGAAAAAACAAAAGAGTTGCAAAAACAGCTTGGCTCAACAATTGTTTGGTAAGGACAGACAATGAAAAAATTACTTGTCATTCGTCACCTTCTTTTTGAGGATTTAGGCATATTTGAAGATGAATTGATTGACATCGACTTTCAAATTCAATATGTAGAAGCCCCAATAGCAGACTTTAACCAATTAAATATAGCAGAATATGATCTATTAATTATTCTAGGTGGACCAATTGGTGCATTTGACGAAGAACTTTATCCTTTTATTGTTCAAGAGCTTTCTTTCATACAGAACTATCTTGAAACAGAAAAACCAATACTCGGGATTTGCCTAGGTGCTCAATTAATCGCACGTTTATTAGGCGCCAAAGTCTATCCGATGCAATATAAAGAAATTGGTTTTTCAACATTAACGATTAACAAAGAAGTAATAAATAATCCACTTATTAGCCTCGAAAATATACCAATACTCCATTGGCATGGGGATCAATTTGATATTCCTGCAAACTGCCAACCCCTCGCCTCTAGCACTTTATGTCCTAACCAAGCCTTTTCTTATAAAGATCATGTATTGGCACTACAATTTCATATGGAAGTTAATACCAAAAAAATTGAACAATGGTTGGTTGGGCACAATCATGAATTAATCACAGCAAAAATTGACCTATACCAATTAAGAATTGATGCAAAAAACTATGGTCAACTTATAACACGGGCTGGAAAAGCTACTTTTGTGAAATGGTTAGCGCAGATTGAATCTAAGTAGACCCACCATCTTGTTTTTTCATTATTTCTAAATGTTGTTTAAGCTCAACCCATCCAGATTGTGTAATATATTCATTTCTTAAATTTCTAAGAAAAATTTTGTGGAAAAACATTCTAAAACGTCCTAATTGACTGTTTTTAGTCCTGTATTCTTGTATGTTTTTCCATAACGACTCTCTATCAAATCCAGTCCATATAGGAGGAACAGGGGTTTGAAGATTTGAATAACATATGGGCGCTACCCATTCAAAATAAACCGTTTCCACATATTCAATTGGAAAATGCTTTGCAACATAAGCAATACTGTAATAACTCACTTCATTATCAACAAATATTTCTGATAAAGCTTCACATAGATCAATATCTGAATATATTTGACTCATTTTCTTCCTCTATTCTTACTGTTTTGCCACATACCTATTTAAATTCAAATTGCAAACAAAAAAAAGCTCTATATTCAAAATATAGAGCTTTTTCTTTTAAATACTAATCAAAAATTAGTTTTTGCTTTTATCAACCAAACGGTTTTTAGCAATCCATGGCATCATATCGCGTAACTTAGAGCCTGTTTTTTCGATTTGATGTTCATTTAACAAGTTACGACGTGCTTTAAGGCTAACTTGACCTACTTTATTATCGGTCATGAATTTATTCACGAATGTACCATCTTGAATATCTTTCAAAATATCACGCATTGCTTGACGAGATTCACTGGTAATAACACGTGGACCAGAAACATATTCACCATATTCAGCGGTATTCGAAATTGAATAGTTCATGTTTTCGAAACCACCTTCATAGATCAAATCTACAATTAATTTCATTTCGTGCAAACATTCAAAATATGCCATTTCTGGAGCATAACCGGCTTCAACCAAAGTTTCGAAACCATTGCGGATAAGATCAACAACACCACCACAAAGAACAGCTTGTTCACCAAATAAATCAGTTTCACATTCTTCACGGAAGGTTGTTTCAATCACACCAGCACGACCACCACCAATTGCAGAAGCATATGATAATGCGATTTCCAACGCATTACCAGATGGGTTTTGATGCACAGCCACCAAACAAGGAACCCCACCGCCACGTTGATATTCAGAACGCACTGTATGGCCAGGGCCTTTTGGTGCAATCATAAATACGTCAAGATCAGCACGTGGTTCGATTAATTTGAAATGCACGTTTAAACCATGAGCAAAAGCAATTGCTACACCTTGTTTTAAGTTAGGAACAACTTCGTTTTTATATGTTTCAGCTTGTGATTCATCTGGTGTTAAAATCATCACAACATCAGCCCAAGCAGATGCTTCTGCAACACTCATGACTTTTAAACCAGCTGCTTCGGCTTTTTTAGCACTTGCAGAGCCTGGACGAAGACCAATAGCAACTTCTTTGACGCCACTATCTTTCATATTATTTGCATGAGCATGCCCTTGGCTGCCATACCCTAGAACCGCAACTTTTTTACCTTTAATCAAATTTACATCAGCGTCGCGATCATAATAAACACGCATTTTTATTTTCCTTGTATTAAATCAACAAAATTAAATTGTCTGACAGCCACGTCCAATGGCTGCTATCCCAGTCCGAGATAACTCTACCAGACCCAAAGGACGTAATAAATCCACAAAAGCATCAATCTTTTCTGTTTTACCAGTCAATTCAAAAACTAAAGAATCCACACTTGCATCAACAACTTGTGCTCTAAAAGCATCAGCCAAGTTCAATGCCTCTGCTCGTTCAGAACCTTTAGAAACTACTTTAATCAAAGCCAGCTCTCTTGCCACATAAGGACCTTGCTGACATAAATTCACAACTTGATAAACAGGAATTTGTTTATTTAATTGTTCTTTGATTTGATTAATAACCATTGGCGTTCCAGAAGTTAAAATATTAATTCTGGATTTACGCCCATGATCGTCCACAGGGGCAACGGTTAGGCTTTCGATATTATAACCACGCCCTGCGAATAATCCAATAACTCTTGATAAAACACCACTTTCATTTTCAACAATCAATGAAAAGATCGCTTTAATAAACTCATCTTTTTCTTGTTGTGCGCTACGTTGTAATGTTTTTTTATCAATATAATCCATTGCTTTATTCCTGATGTCTGAGTTTACACAACAACGCTTATGATGCAGTTTTGGTTTTTTCTTTGACAGGCCCCAACAAGATTTGATTATGAGGCGCGCCTGCTGGGATCATTGGGAAACAGTTTTCTTCTCTTTCCACTTGGATTTCCATGACAACTGGGCCAGGCTCATCAAGCATCGCATTAATCATTGTATCCAGCTCATCAATGGTTCGCGCGCGCATTCCTTTGAGACCAAAACTCTCGGCTAATTTAACAAAATCTGGCAAGCTTTCACTATAGCTTTCTGAATAACGTCCACCATGGATTAATTCTTGCCATTGGCGAACCATTCCCATATATCGGTTGTTCAAAATAAATATTTTAACTGGCAAACGATATTGTTTGATTGTTGCAAGCTCTTGAATATTCATCATGGTTGATGCTTCACCCGCAATATCAATAACCAAAGCATCAGGATGTGCAACCTGAATCCCTACGGCTGCAGGCAATCCATACCCCATCGTTCCAAGCCCACCTGAGGTCATAAAATGATTAGGCGATTCAAAAGGAAAATATTGTGCTGTCCACATTTGATGTTGACCAACTTCTGTTGAAACATAGGCTTCTTTGCCTTTTTCTTTTACCAACTCACTTAAGCGACGAATAGCATGTTGTGGTTTAATCACTTCACCAGCTTTAGTATCTTGTTGATATTTCAAACAATCAACGGCACGCCATTTCTCAATTTGCTCCCACCAATTTTTTAATGCTTCCTGATCGACCGAGTTATCAGATTGTGCTTCCCATTCTTGAATCATTAACTCAATAATTCGAGCCACATCACCAATAACAGGAATATCAACCAAAACAATTTTATTAATCTGAGAAGGATCGATATCAGCATGAATCTTCAAGGCATTTGGTGAGAAATCTTTAACACTACCCGTAACACGATCGTCAAATCTTGCACCCAAAGCGATTAACACATCACATCCATGAGTTGCTAAATTTGCCTCGTACGTTCCATGCATTCCTAACATGCCCAAAAACTGCTTGTCTGATGCAGGATATGCCCCAAGCCCCATCAATGTTGATGTACATGGAAAACCAGACAATTTTACAAGTTTTCTCAGCCCTTCCGAAGCATGAGGTCCAGCATTGATAATCCCCCCACCTGTATAAAAGATAGGACGTTTCGCTTTCTTCATTGCTGTTACAGCATCTTTGATTGCTTGGTAATGAGGTTCCGTTACGGGTTTATAAGAAGGATGGGATTTAATTTCCTTTTTTACATATGGTACTTGTGCAAGCTGTAAGTCTTTTGGAATATCAACCAAAACTGGGCCTGGTCTTCCAGATCCTGCAATATAAAACGCTTCTCTGATTTTGTCCGCCAATTTTTCTTTGTCTTTAACCAAATAGTTAAATTTGGTTGCTGCACGCGTAATTCCCACCGTGTCTGCTTCTTGGAATGCATCATTTCCGATCAAACTGCTGAATACTTGTCCAGAAATACAAACAATAGGAATAGAATCCATCAAAGCATCGACCAATCCCGTGACTGTATTGGTTGCTCCTGGACCACTGGTTACCAAAGCTACCCCAATTTTGCCTGTTGAACGCGCATAGGCTTCGGCAGCATGAACGGCTGCTTGTTCATGGCGGGTTAAGATGTGACGAATTTTGTCTTGTTGAAAAATAGCATCGTAAATCGGTAAGACGGCGCCACCTGGATACCCAAAAATAACCTCAACACCCAGATCTGCGAGCACTTGGAGAAGAACTTCAGCACCAGTCATTGTATGAACGGTTTGTCCTGCTTCATCAGAACCTGATTTCTTATGCTCGGCATTTGTCATTTCAGTTAATCCTCAGCTTTACGAACTTAATTTTAGAATAATTGGTCTTAAAACAGCATAGCATTTTTAGACTACTTGGCAACCTAACTAATTTTTAATCAAACGTCAATAAAAGAATTAATAAATAGTATAGATTTTTCAATAAAACTTTCTGAAAATTTCAAATTTTTATCAATTCTTGAATTAAAAATACAAATTTGATCCTCTGGAGCCAAAATTCGATGAGAAAACCAAGTTTCTTGACGCTTGATATATCGTTGTGTATTTCTTACGGCTTGGTCTATTGCGTCTGATAACAATAGTTCACCCGATAAATAAGCTGCAAATTCTGGAACACCTAGTGCTCTTCGTAACGGGGCTTGAACAGGTGGGTTCGCTCTTAAGAATTCTTCGACTTCTTCCACAGCCCCTTCATCGACCATTGCTATAAAACGCTGTGCGACAGCTTCTTTTAATAACGCACGATCAGGAGCTAACCGAATAACAAGAAAACGACAATCAATTCCAGGAATATGGGCTTCTTGTTGCCAATATTTCAACCCTTTCCCTGTTGAACGCCATACTTCCCACGCTCTGGCAATACGTTGAGAATCAGCAGGATTTAATAATTCTGCGGTTTGGGGATCTACTTGTAGCAAAGATTCATGTAAAAATGGCGCACCTTTTGTCTCTATTAATTGACGTGCTTCTTCTCTTGCCTCTGCACTCGGTTCTGGAATCATGGCAATCCCATGAATCAAGGAGTGGAAATACATGCCAGTTCCACCGCATAAAATAGGTAATTTTTGTTGATCCCAGGCTTGATTTAATTCTGATATTGCTTGCTCTCTCCACCAACCTGCATTACCTGTTTGATCCCAAGGCAACACCCCATAGAGACGATGAGGAACACAGGCCTCATCCTCTATAGAAGGGCGTGTGGTAATAATACGTAAATCACGGTAACACTGCATTGCATCGGCATTAATGATCGTCCCTTGTAAAGCTTCTGCAATTTTTAAAGATAAATATGATTTACCAGAGCATGTTGGTCCTGCCACAATAATCGCCCAAGGTTTTTGTGTATTATCTGACGATCGCAGCATCATATTCAAGCCTTTATATTTTTTAATAGTAAACAAATGATTTTCTTTGTTGCTTCACAAGCTGCTTACTTATAATAAATATATTGAATAACATACAGAGTTTTCATACTAATTCTTTATTATTTCTTAAAATCTATACTTGTTCGTTGTGATGGGATTGTTGAATGTCTTACTTGCCTTATGTGATTACTGTTATTGCACCCCCTTCTTTACTAAACCAAAAGGTTTTAGACCTTATTGAGCCATATTATTCTTTACAAGATGCGCAATGGTTATCTCAACAAGAAGCAATCGATATTGAATTACCAACAACTGATCTTAATGATGCAAAATCTATATTTAAGAAAATGCAAACCGCTTTAAGGTCTCAAAAAGTAGATATTTTTTTAACGCCAATGCTTTCTCGAAAAAAAAAGCTCCTTATTGCTGATATGGATAGTACAATCGTTCAAAGTGAAACCTTGGATGATTTGGCTGCTGAAGTCGGTATCGGTGAACAAATTGCTGCCATAACCAAACGCGCAATGAATGGTGAGCTTGTTTTTGCTGATGCTTTGAATGAACGTATTGCTTTATTAAAAAATGTCTCAGCAGATCTCCTTGAAAAAACGTGGCAACACACAAAATTGAATGATGGTGCACAGACCCTTGTTGCAACCATGAGAAAACATCATGCATATACCGCTTTGATCTCTGGTGGTTTTACCTTTTTCACCCAAAAAGTTGCCGATAAATGTGGTTTTCATGAAAATCATGCTAATCAATTAAGCATTCAAGATAACAAATTAGATGGCACTGTTATTCTCCCAATCCTTGGTAAAGAAGCTAAGCTATTCCACTTAAATCGTTTAACTCAAACATTGAATTTGACTAAAAATGAGAGCATGACCATTGGCGATGGTGCCAATGACCTACCCATGTTAACCCATGCAGGATTAGGTATTGGATATTATCCAAAACCTATTGTAGCGGAACAATTGTCGAATATCATTCAATATACTTCACTTCGTTCAGCTTTATTTATTCAAGGATATAAAGAGTCAGAGTTGGTAGATGAATTAGGGTAATATTTTTAATTTGCGTTTACTTATCTATTTTACACACCCTAATCATAAAGTGTACTTTAATGAAATGGAATAAATCCGAGCATGGATCCTATCAAACAACAGATTTTTTGTTTAACCAGCTCATTCCATATATTGGTAACAAGCGTAAATTATTAGATTTGATCAAACAAACTCTAATCGCTAGTCAAGAGAACTTTAAAACACAAAATGGTCTTTTCATTGACTGCTTTGCAGGCACTGGTGTCGTTAGTCGCTTGGCAAAAATGATGGGATATCAAGTCTTTTGCAATGATTGGGAATATTACAGCCAAACATTGAATGTTGCTTCTATACAAGCATTAGAGCCACCCACTTATTTCAATCAATATTCGTACGACGAGGTGCTGCAACAATTAAATAACCTGCCTCCCATTGAAGACTGGGTGACAAAACATTTATGCCCTCGGGATGATATTGACTATGATACTTCAAAAGAACGCATGTTTTACATGCATAAAAATGGCATGCGTATTGATACTATTCGTGAAAAGATAGAGGAATGGGATCGTGCGGGTCTATTAAATCCAATCCAAAAATCCTGCTTATTAGCCCCTTTACTTTATTGTGCTTGTTATCATGCAAATACGAGTGGGGTGTTTAAAGGGTTTCATAAAGGTTGGGGCGGACAAACACAAACTGCCCTTTATCGTATTGCTGCTGACCTCAATCTAGCTCCCATCCAATTTTTCAATAATCATCAAAATAATAAAGTTTTTCGCATGGATGCCCAAACATTAGCTGAAGAATTGCATTATATGAATATACCTGAATATAGTATTGCTTATTTAGATCCCCCATATAATCAACATCCTTATGGCGCAAACTATCACGTTTTAAATAGTATAACGCTTTGGGATAAACCAAATGTGTCGCCTCACATTATACCTTATGAAAAATCGGCCATTCGTAAAGATTGGCGAACAGAACGTAAAAGTGCTTATACGATACGCAAACAAGCCAGTTTTGCATATCAACAATTATTACAAACTTTACCCACACGCTGGATTGCTACGAGTTATAGCACAGATGGTTTCATCAATTTGCGAGAGATGATTGAACAAAATTGCGAAGTTGGTGAAGTCAAGATTTTCGCAAAACCCTACAAACGATATCGTGTCAGTGCACAACGTTACTCTGAAAAAGCTCATAACATCGAATTTGTTTTATTAACCAAAGTCGGCGAAGGAAAACGCCAGTCTTCGATTGAACTGGTTGATAAACTACACGCTTTAGAAAATGATTCTCTAACTACAACAGAAATGGATAATCATATTATTCATTCCTTCTAAAATAATAAATCTATTTAAAATTATTATAATTTTTAATTGAAAAGATGATTGCGTTTTTATTTTTTAAACTAATCAATCATCTTTTAAAAAGCCAATTATAATTTTATCTTTACCGGTCTAATAATTAATCTTTTTAAATTATAAGCTAAATGGGCAAACTTAAAAATTTATTGATTGCCTGACGGCTACATAACAAAGCTGATTTCTCATCATGAGTAAGAATTTGCATAGCTTGATCTTGATTATCGACCTCGTTTAATTTCACCATGCCTACCAAGTAATGTGGATTTATTACTTCACCTTTTTTGCGTTCTGGGGGCAAGCAAGACATATGTAAAGCAACAAGTTCAGGATCATTAACGAGGGTTGAAAATGCGTCCTGTACTTCCATATCCATTACTCTTCTTTTTTCAATACGATCACGTCTTAAAATATCAGGACGAGCCGTTTCTTCTGGAATAATTAGCAAGCCAATTTTCATACAAAAAGCACCGAAACGCTGACTAGAGGTAATCCATACAAGGGGGATTGCCAACAATAACCCTAATAACACAGGCGTCATCCAGAAAAATAAGGACGGAGACACTTCCCAAGCAAAAATTCCGACTAAAATCCCAAATGCAGTATGACGCCAGTAATCTCTTACAACATCTTTTAAGGGAATAAACCCAACATCCCTACGCTGCGCATTCCACCCTGAATCATATCCAAGCAAAATAGACATTACAGCTGTTGTCTGAATTAACATAGCAATCGGCGCGATTAATCCTCCTATCAAAGTTTCTAAGAAAATAGAAGATAGTGCTTTTATCGAACCCCCACATCCCTTACGCAACTCTGGATTAAAGAACATTGCGATCCAAGCCAAAAATTTAGGAGCAAGCAGCACTAACATGGTTAAAATAAATACATACTTCGCTAAAACAGGATCAACTTGAGGCCAATTAGGAAATAAAACACGATCCGTTCCCGTGAAATATTCAGGTTTTACAAATAATGCCTGTAAAGAAACCATAATCCCCACTAATAAGGATAATAACCATAATGGTGACATAATATAAGCACCAATACCTGTTAACATATGAATTCGGCTGATCCAGCTAAGTTTCTTAGTCGGTATTACCATAATATGCTGCAAATTACCTTGACACCAACGACGATCCCTGACCGCAATGTCTGTCAATGATGGTGGGCTTTCCTCGTAAGAACCTTGTAACGCTGGTACCATATGAATAGCCCAACGACCACGGCGCATCAACGCTGCTTCAACAAAGTCATGGCTCATAATCATACCGCCAAAAGGCTTACGCACAGAAGGTAAATGAGGCATCCCTGCTTGTTCTGCAAATGCTTTGATACGAATGACCGCATTATGCCCCCAATAGTTACTCTCAGAGCCATGCCACCACGCAATTCCATATGCAATGGTTGGTCCATAAACACGCCCAGCAAATTGTTGTAAACGTGCAAATAACGTGGTGCCATTTACAATGACTGGTAATGTTTGAATTAACCCAACGCCTTCATTAGCTTCCATCGCAGCACAAACACGAACAACCGTATCCCCTTCCATCAAGCTATCTGCATCGAGGCTTAACATATGATCGTATCCACCGCCAAAACGACGAACCCAATCACCTAAATTACCTGCTTTACGATCTGTATTTTTAAAGCGACGACGATAAAAGATATGAGTATCGTCCCCCGTTTTTTGACGAAACCGTAAAAAAGCCGCTTCTTCTTCTACCCAAACATCAGGGTTGGTCGTGTCTGATAAAATAAAGAAATCAAACTGCTTCCCTTGACCAGTAGCTTGGATACTATCGTAAATCGCCTTAAGCCCTGCCAATACGCGATGTGGATCTTCGTTATAGGTTGGCATTAAAACAGCTGTTTTTTTTATTAGAGAAGGTAAAGGATCCTTGGGATTAATCCCCAAAGACAGGCCTCCTTTTTTACTAACCTGTTCTAAAAAACCACCTAGAGATGAAGCAAAAGAAAAAGCAATCCAGAAAAATAAAATAGTAAATATCACAAGAATAATTAGCCCCAAAGCTGTCATTCCATAGCTATTAAACACTAAATTCATTTCATAAGAAGCATATACCGTTAAAGCAATTGAAACAACGAAGACAAATAGTCGTCTCAATAAGATATTAGGAGCTTGCGTTGGCGGTGTTTTCGGTCTGCCGTATATATTCGGATTTGCCTGTAAATTTTGTACTGGCATATCAATAGGCGTTTCAGGAGGCAAAACCGTGAAAACAGGTTGATCAGAATTTTGATTTTGAGATAAATCGTCTGTATTCACTTTATTGTCCTCCAGATTATGACACGAAACATTATGAGGTTCAGTCATAAGTAATTCAATACTCCTAACCAATACAAATAACCAGGCAATTACTATAGAGCATGAGAGCTATAATATAAAGAAAATTTATTATTTCTCTAATCAATGATTCTTTATGAGATGTTGGCAACAATTCTCTTTTAAAAAAAATTAATTCTTGTAACCTATTTTATACAAGATTGAAATCTCGTTTCTGCAGTTCTTCTTGAAAATACTCATCTATGACGCAATTATAACGAGGATTATATGCATAATAAAAAGACTATACTAAAAGCCCCATCCATTGCTACGGGGATGATTGATACTTTTCGCAAGGGTTACCGTTTTTCTGATTTTAAAAACGATGCTTTGGCTGGCTTAACAATTGGAACCGTTGCTGTTCCCCTTTCAATGGCTCTAGCCATTGCTACAGGCGTTCCTCCTGAACATGGATTATATACAGCAATTGTTGCTGGTGCTTTAATTGCTTTAACTGGGGGGTCAAGATTTAATATTTCTGGGCCTACCGCAGCATTCGTTGTTATTTTATTTCCAATTGTCAAAGATTACGGAATTGGTGGGCTACTCCTAGCAACCATGATGGCAGGGACTATCCTGCTCTTAATGGGACTAAGTAAAATGGGACAGCTTATTCGTTTCGTACCTTACCCTGTTGTTTTAGGCTTTACCGCAGGAATTGCAATTATTATTGCTATTCTTCAAATTCCTGATTTTCTTGGCTTACATACTGAAAAACTTGGTGATGATTTCGTCGAAAATATCAGTATTATCTTTTCTTCATTAGGCACCATTAATCCTTATGAAATGGGTGTTGGTTTATTCACTTTAGTGCTTTTAATCTTATGGCCAAAATTTAAAATCCCTCTTCCTGCGCCTTTGGTTGGATTGATTGTCGGTGGTATTGTTGCTTATTTTATTAATAAAGGAATCAGCGGTGCTGAGATAAAAACGATTGCTTCTAATTTTACGTGGCATGCAAATGGGATGAGCGGTAATGGTATTCCTCCTATTCCTCCTTCCTTGATAATGCCTTGGGCACTGCCTGGACCTGATGGTCAGCCATTAGTGATTACATATAAACTGATTCATTCGCTCACTGGTCCTGCATTCGCTATTGCAACATTAGGTGCAATTGAATCTTTGTTATGTGCTGTTATCGCAGATGAATTAACTGACACAAAACATAATCCTAACGCAGAATTAATTGGACAGGGCATTGGAAATATCGTTGCACCTCTGTTTGGTGGGATTACTGCGACCGCGGCAATTGCCAGAACAGCCACCAGTATCCGCAGTGGTGCGAAATCTCCTATTGCAGCGATTATTCATTCGATTTTTGTGTTATTAGCTGTTGTTCTTTTTGCATCCTTGTTAGGTTTTGTTCCAATGGCGTCTTTGGGTGCCTTGTTATTCATTGTGGCATGGAATATGAGTGAGGCAAAACATTGTATTCAAACCATCAAAACATCCCCACGTAGTGACGTCATTGTTTTATTAATTTGCTTTGGGTTAACTATTATATTCGATATGGTTATTGCTGTTGCCGTTGGTGTCGCTTTATCTGCTATCTTATTTATCCGCAGCATGACCTACGCATCGAAAACAGCTCTTATTGAGGAACATCCAGAATTAGACGAAATAGCAAAAGATATCGTTGTGTTTGACATTAATGGCCCTTTATTTTTTGGCGTTTCGGAAAGGACAATCGCATCGTTTAAATCTTATGAAAATTTACACAAGAAAATTGTTGTTCTTGATATGAAAGATGTCATTAGTATGGACGGAACTACGATCTCTGGACTACAATCAATAAAAAAACAAATTTTTAATAACAATCAATCGTTAATTTTTGTTGGGGTATCTACAGAAATCATCCTCTCTTTAAAACGGGCTGGATTGCGAAAAATACAAGGTAAACTCACATATTGTTCAAATTTTCAACATGCACGTGATACAGCCACAAGATGGTTAAATAATAGATAACCATAAAAAAACCTAGACCTTCAATAGATCTAGGTTTTTTTAATTAATAAATAGCAAGCATTATGCTGTCCAACGATACACCCATTTTTCAGAAATAGGTTGATCCCCATCCATTAGAACGCATTTTAACTCTGCTGTTTTAGCATTCTCAGGTGCGAATTCAAACGTTGTTCGCCATCCATGAGTCACTGGGTTAGCCTCGACAACAATATTGCTAACTTTACCTGTCGAACTAGTAACATTTAATGTCAGTTGTTTATTAGTCGGAAAATGATTCAAAGGGCCATCAAAGAAATCGATACAGAAAAACCGAACATCAGGCTTATCAACTACTGCGCCAATACGTGTTCCTGCTACTCTTGCAAGATCTGAAGTCCAAGGATTATCCCAACCCCAATATAAACGATAGGTAAATGAATATTCCCCACCTTCTTTAAAAGGCTGTTTGGGACGCCAAAAAGCTACAATATTATCATTAACTTCACTTGGCGTAGGGATTTCTACCAAATTCATGCTGCCTGATTGCCATTCGCCGACAGGTTCAACCCATAATGACGGGCGCAATTCATAATGCAAAGCCAAATCTTCATATTGAGAGAAGTCACGTTTACGTTGTATCAAGCCAAACCCTTTGGGGGCAGTATCCATAAAGACAGAATATTGTAAATCAACAGGATTATTCAAAGGTCGCCATATTTGCTCACCAGTCCCTGTCCACATTAACAGCCCCTCACTATCATGAGCTGCTGGACGCCAATCATCGACATGATTACGGTTATTCGCATCAAAATAAAACATACCAGTTAAAGGGGCGACCCCGCCATTAGCAATGGTTTTACGTGGATAAAAATAGCTTTCTACATCGAATGTTGTTGTATCACCTGGACGAATAGTAAACCTAAATGCACCCGTTAAAGAGGGGCTATCTAATAATGCATAAATAACAAGAGATTCAATCCCAGATTTTGGCTGCACAATCCAAAAAGATCTAAACAAAGGGAATTCTTCGCCTTGAGGATCCGCAGTGCCTTTGGCAAAACCACGAGCAGACAAACCATATTGTTGACCTTTGGAAACAGCTCGGAAATAAGAGGCACCTAAAAAGACAGCAAATTCTTCAAACACATCTTTTTGATTTAGACGGGTCATCAGCTTAAATCCAGAGAATCCTAAATTATCCTCAACTCGCAATTTTGGATTTTTGTAGTTAAACATATCAGCGTTATACGGCACCGGCTTGGAAATACCATCCACCACCTCGTAAATATCAATACGAGGTCTGTACAAAAAACCTCTGGGGAAAAATTGCACTTCAAAATTTAAATTGCTGCCGTGCCACAAAGCACTTTCAGGTTTAAAGTCAATACTACGAAACCCATCAAAATCTAGCTTATCAATAGCATCTGGCAATTTATCACTAGGAGCTTTGTAAGATGTTTTGGCCATATCACGAGCCAACTGTCGAACAGTTGTTTGATCGAAAGGCTTGCCTTTCTCATCGTCACTTGATTTGCTATCAGCAGCTACTGCTTGAGGTAATAACGAACCCGTTGCTTCCCCAACCACACTTGCCAATGAGATACCTGCAGCTGAACGTAAAAGATCTCGACGAAATACCACGTTTAACCCCTTAAATAACTATAGTTGAATAATGTAAGATAATAATCAGTAACAAATAAAATCATATAATTTTTATTATTATCCAGTTTTTAAATAATAACCATTATGCCTGAATGATTGTAATTTCACCTGGTCAGCATACACGAAAAACCATAATTTGCAAATGACACCCTTTATCACACAAATAAGTAACTACTCTAAATAATCTAAACAATGTAGTTGAATATATTGTATCAAAACAACTGTTTTTAAATCCATAATTTCGCCTTCTTGAATTTTCGTTATGGCTTCTTGCAAAGATATTTCTAACACCGCAATATCTTCGCCTTCATCACGGACGCCACCGCCTTGCTGCACTTTTTCATCAACACTCGCAATAAAATAATATAATTTTTCAGTTGATATACCAGGGCAGCTATATAAGGCATATAAATAATCTAGCTGAGCTATATGCCATCCTGTTTCTTCTTCTACTTCTCTTATTGCAGCGGTTTTAGCTGCGGCCAAAGCGTCTTTTGGGTGATTGTCAAAATCTTTCTGATCAATATTTCCAGCACAAGCCTCAATAACAGGTCGGTTATCACCGCGAAAAACAATGGGAGCACGCCATTGAGAAGTTAACACTAATTTCTTTGTATCTTGACGATAAAGCAAGACAACAACACTATCACGTGCTTTTAGCACTTCTCTTTTCAAAGACTCTATATGGCCGTCCTCGTATTGTTGCAGCATTTCAGTCATTTCTAACCTAGAATGTCCATCCCATAAGTTACGTGTATTTTTTAAAGTCATTTTCGACATGATATAATCCTCTTTATATGAAAAATTTATACGGTTTAATAAATGATACCCTGTATCACTCTCACCTATTTGTTACATAGTCCACGACTACAATGTGCATTTTATTTAAATGCTATAATATAAAACTTGTTTTTTCTTATAATAATAATTATTATTCTCATTTAAAATAATATTGTTTCTTGAAATGATATTTTACTTCATATCTTCTGATTGCTCTAACATGACGTCAAAAAAATCTTTTTTATCTACTCGCCTCTGGCTGGCAACTGGTGCATTTTATGGAATGACCGCTGTTGTCCTTTCTTCCTTTACCTCCCATCTTCCTGATCAATATTTTTTTGGTAACGGCAGAGAAATGGCGCGTATTGCAGATACGATCCTACTGATCCACAGCATAGCTTTGATTGCTGTTTCTATTTTACAAAAGGTCTGGCAACCTTCAATTCATCTGAATATCATAGGGTGCGCTTTTAATATTGGGCTTTGGTTATTTTGCGGGGCTGTTTTTTATACAGCACTAACGGGTCTTCATCCGCCTATTCCCTTGGCTCCAATGGGAGGAAGCACCCTTATTATTTCGTGGTTATATTTAACCATCGCAGCCTTTTTAGTTAAAGATCGTCATAATTCTTGATAACGACGATCCTATAATAAATTACTCTGATGTTTTACTAGTTTTCTTACTTAGGTCAACTAAAGCATCAGATGCCAATTGATACGTTAATTGGTCAGCATGAAGGCTGGCTGCACGATCTAAATACTTTTTGGCATCGACATAATCCTTAAGTAACAACGCACTTTTCCCAGCTCTGACATAAAATTGTGCTGCTGAAACAAAGTTTTTTTCACCCTCGCTAATTAATCCTTGTAAAGCCAGAGTCCGAACCATGGCACGATATTCAACTTGGTCACGACGAATATCTTGTGCTTCTTTGGCTGCTGTCATTGCTTGCTCATATTGTCCTTGTCGATAAGCCAATAAAGCATGCAATTCCTTTTGATCTGCTTGCCAACTTTTCTCTATCTTAGCTTTGCTTTGAGATAAAAGCTGATCTAACTTTTGAGAATATTGAACAATGTCATTTACATTACCTGCATCATTCGCAATCAAGGCAGATAGAAAATACGCACGTTCCTGAATATCTTCATCCTTGCTCTTCTCAGCATTTTGGGCGGCTAATGCTGCGTCAGATAAACGGTTCATACGATAAAAAATAGCGGCATTAACCAAATCTAATTGAGGGCTGATCCCTTGTCCTCTAATTTTTAATTCATTAGTGGTTTTCTTAACCGTTTTCATTGCATCTTGCACGTTATTTAGCCCAAGCTTTATAATGGCCAGATTATATCCTGCATCATCAATATTTGACACATCATCACTTGTGATCGCATAATCAAAAGACTTTTGGTAACTGGTCTCTGCCTGTTGCAAACGATCGTAAAAAACTGCCTCGTCTGCAACATCCATCGTGCGATCGAATGGATCATCTCGCACAGGATTGCTTTCTTGTCCACCACCACAAGCGGTCAGACCTAATAAAAGAGGAAACAATAATGCACAATTTTTGTATAGCAACCTCATGGTCTGACCTCACGTGCTGGTAAGCGTTTTGAACGACGAGGTTCTTTTCCATTCCCCCCTAATAACCACAATCCTTTGACCTGAACAATTAACTTTTGTAAATCAGCCACGGTGGCCTGTAATTGTGTCATCATTTCAGGTAATTGCTCTGTTGAATTTTTAATATTTTTGCTAATCGGAACCAAGTTCTTTGTAATTGGAACCAGATTTGGTGAAGCCTGAGCAATATTTTTGGAGACCTTACCAAAATTGACAACCATTGTATCTGCATGGGTGACCACTTTGTTCAAATTATTTTCAATAGGCTGCAATTGTTCAATAATATTATTCAATGTTTGAACCATATTTTCAGCACGACGAATAAGCTCGTCATTATTAACCAGCTGACCAATGGATCCTTTACCCTGTTGAATATTTTCAACAATCATTTCCAAAGAAGCCATCATATTTTTTGCACTATCCATTGTGGGAACAATACGTTCATGGATTTGCATAACCATTTGAGAAATCTGATCTGCAGGGTTAGGCTCTGTCTTCGCAACCAATACCGCATATTTCCAATCGAGTTTGGCACTATACCCGCGCGTAATGGATACATATGCTGCTCCAGCAACAGCAAATTGCCTTTTAATGGTTGCTTGGCTATCGCGACGTATAAAGGTGGTCAATTTCGGATCAATTGCCGCAACAGCAGATAATCCACCATCTGGATTAACATTAATTTTCTTAATGGTTCCGGCACTAATCCCAAAAACCTCAACATTATCCCCAACAGATAAATTATCCACCCCAGTCTGAGGCAAAATAATATTTAACTCTGCAGCTGGTGTCATCCAGTCTCTTAAGACACCAGCTTCAATCACGGCTCCAACAAAAGCCAATAAACACAATAGTACTAATCCGCCTGTCCACTCATTGGCGTATCTTAACTGAAATAACTGTCGTGTTTTCGTATATTGTTTACTGTTAAACATTTCATCCCAGCCGTATTGAGGTTAAACCTTTTTCTTGTAAACGCATCCAATGCGTTACACGATCTTTATAATCATTCCACAAACTAAATTGGCGTGTAAAGCAAATGATACCCGCCCCTCTATTTTGAGCAATATTCAACATCTCCAGTAAAGGAGACATAAGCTCAGCAGAGGAACTCTCTGCTGGATATTCCAATAATAACAAATCCGGATTATTTAACAAAGCGCGGACACATGATGCGCGAAACAGATCGATCATCGTTGCTTCTCTCGCTGTATCCATAGGTAACCCTGGCAATCCAAATTTACGACAAAGCGTCATGGCTTGATCGACTAACTTATCTTCATCGATCCGAGTGTGATGTAATGAAGGCAGTAAAATATTCACTGCAACTGAATACATATCCATCCAACCGTTTTTTTGAAAAACACGGCCGATACATCCACGCAATGCTGATAAACGTGGTTCTTTTAAATCAAACCAATCTAACCCCTTAAATAATACTTTACCGTCTCTTAAAGCAACCATACCACTACACAAATCTGCAAAAGCTGTTGCTACTTCTAAATCACGACATTCTATAATGACGCACTCTCCTGCTTTGACCTTTAAATCAAAAGCAACAGGTGGCAAGTAATTTTCATCAAATGAAGGTTTTGCTTGGTGAATATCTAATAATATTTTATTTGCCATTTTTTAAAAATCCAACGTAAACAAAATATTCACCACCATGATCAGCATGATCCCACGAGTGAAACCTTTGGGTAGTAAAGTGGATGGCTCATCGTTCACCTTAACATTCATGCCCGTAATACAAGAACCAACTCCAATCATAAATCCCATAACAATAAATTTCAAAGGGACTAAAACATAATCTGCCACAGACATTGCAGCTAAGATATTACTATAAAATGTCCAGATCGAATCTTGCATCGTTCCCAGAGCATAGGTAACAACATATCCCATAAATAAAGAAGTCGTACCAAAAATCATTCCCAAAGTAAAACTACCGATCGTAAAAGCCCAAGCTCTGGGTAAAACAATCGTAATAAATGGATCAATTCCCATTACTGTCAAAGATTTAAGCTGCCCCCCCATTGCTAGTAAGCTGCATTCTGTCACAGTCAGGATACCGTTACGTCCCAACAAAATCATTCCAACTAAAATCGGGGCTACTTCTCTGACCAAAATCGTGATTAAAATAGGCCCTGTCATCTTGGTTAATCCAGCCGCACCTAACCAAAAAATTGCTTGCGACACCACAGCCAACCCAGCCAATGTTGCTGTAAAAAATGTGCTAAAAAACCCCCCACAGACAACTTGACCCAGCGACCTTTTAAATTCGTATTTTACGGTGCGACGCCAAGTAATGGGCGAGATGCTTTCAACCAGCACCCCCCATGATGCAGCCAAAACACCCAATAAAAAACGAAAGTAACTGCGGGTTTTTTCACCAATGACATATAATATTGGACGCAAATACCAAAAAAGAATTATCCCAATTTTTTGCAACCATGCAAAACGGCCATCTTTTACCAATTTCAATTGAACAGAAAGACGCTGCGTCTGATCAATCTCGCGATTGCGAATATCCTCAACATATTGATCAAGATCATTTATACCATCTTTATCCAAATCAGACAGCATGGCTTCTACGCGATTTTGTTCTTCCTTTTGCTCCGAAGGTTTTTTTTCAAAATCATCTGAATATTTCATCGTCTACCAGCAAGAATAAATGTATGTGAAATACCAACCTTAGGAATGTAAAATGTTCCTCTTGGTCTAAATAAAAAGTCATTCCTAAGAGCCATATAAGCACTTTGCGTAACTTGTACTGCGCCACCATCTGTGGCCATACTGGCCATTAATCCAGACATTCCAACTGCTGGTCCCCATAAATTAAAAGTTCTGGGTTCTTTACCAAACCAAGATCCCAAAGCTGCCCCCACATCTATTCCTATACCGAAATTAGATTCAGTCCCCATACCAGGTATCATTTCTATACAAGCTGCTCTCATATCCAGTGCAGCATGCGCCAATCGAATCGGTGCGGTAATATCGGGTTCTTTTGTACATCCGGCAACAGCAACCAAATGACCACCCATAATTTTTACATAAAATAAACCATATTTCTTAGCAATATCTTGTAACACGATGACCAGTTCACGGACAGGCGTTACGAGTTTCGAAGATTCATCGATATCAGAAGTTAAATAACCACTGAATGTAATGTTCATTACAGCAACTGCTGGGTAAATTCCTTGTTGATCGTCTTCACTTAAACTATCAAAATCGAAATTTTGATATTTAACTGTGCCTGGCTTTACTAAAAATTCTGTCTTTTCATCATTGGTTAATGTCGACAAATCATCATGAATATCATTTGTCAATTTTTCAAGGGGAGTAGAAGGATCTATTTTTCCTTCAGAGCGAACAAGGTTTGATTCATTCATTTGCACTTCTGCAGCAACAAACCGCATTGCAACTAGGCCTGCAAAAATCTTAGTAATATGACGTATGTTATGTAGATGTGGTGTATCTTCGATAATCACAGCCCCAATGCTTCCATCTTTTCCAAGGACAGGTGTAATTAGTACAGATTTTGTTTCCGCAGAACGCATGAACAACCTATAGAAATTGACAATACGAGAATCATTTACCGCATCTTCAATTTCAAAGGTTTCACCTTCAGTAATAGCCTTAAAAAAGTCTGGGATCTCTTGAATAGAATATTGCACGCCCTCTGCATGATTTCCATCTTCATTATCATAAAGATCGTTGCAAATTAGTGACTTTTGATCTTCAGAAATATGCCAAATACTAACTCTTTTCGCAGAAACTAAGTTACATAGCCCTTCTGTTAAAATTAAGGCTTCATGATTGGGATCAAATATCTCTGGCTGAGACGCGATCATCTCGATTGCATTATCTTCTTGTTCAGCAATATTTTGAACATTTTTAAACCGTTTCCATAATCGATCCATTCTGTGACCTTGATAGATCAATACGCCCGCCATTGCCGCAGCAAGAGCAACCACTAATAATGAAAATAGTAAATTTTGCTTACCGCTAGTAACTGCAAAATTGGAAAAATCACTTTCTGGAATAACAATTAAGACCACCCAACTTTGAACAGATTCTGGAAGCTGTGATGTGATACTAATATAATTTCCAGCAATAGAATCGATTGATGAAGATAAAGGTGTGTCTTTATCTGTATTCGTTTGTTCATCTTTTTTAATTTTAAACGTACGAATACCGATACCATCAACTAAGAATTGATCGTATGCTCTTGCAATAACCGGGCTAAATTTTGGGTTAATCTTACTTGTTTCGGCATTCCATTCATTATCACCAAATTGCATTAATAATCCTGGTGAGGCGATGATATTCTTTTGACGATCAACAATAATAGCTCTGGCGTGTTGACTGATATTAAGTGAGCTTAAAAATGTGGTTAATTGCTGTAAAGAAATACTGACTGCGAAAACGCCCTTCTTGCCATCACGGTCTTGAAATGGAATGGAGGCCGTTATCACCAACCCTTTTTTTGATGGCATTAAAGACGGGGGTGACCATGTTAATTTACCACTTGTCATAGCTTGCTTATACCATGATCGTAAACGCGGATCATAAGCATTGGCTGGTCGTAACGATCGGGATAGTTTTTTACCATCAAAGGTGGAAAACTCTTCTAAAAATTGTCCTCCATTTTGATCTGGTTTTAAAGTAACTACCCTCACCTCGTTAGGTTTATCCACGATACGTTCAATCATCGTAAAGTTACCTTTTTCATCAGCAAGGTAAAATGATTGCAACTGTTTTGTTTGGCGCAAGCTACTCATGACATATGTATAAAACATTCCTGTTTCATATTCAGATGGAATATGAGAAAGCATATCAACAACCAATTTACTACTGATTGTTGCAGGGGAAAGGTAGCTCATAACCTCTTGAGAGACACGTGATTGCTCGGTTTTCAAAATTATATGAGTAAGTTTTAAAATTCCAGATTTAGTTTGACGATAAGAATGTAATGTTACCCCAACGACAACGAATACAACCAAAACCACCCCTAAAATAGGAACGCCTATACGTAAAAATAAACGCCAGAAACGATTTACTGAATCCTTGGTTGGATCAACAATTTCACCAGCAGGCACTTACAATTCCCCACAGCTAATAAACAAGGTTTTTATAATCTATAAAATAATTTAATAAACTTATCTTAAAATTAACAAAACCGTTCAAATTAATTATAGTATACAAAATATATTCATTGCTTATATCTATAATTATAATAAATTTCAATATCCCAATAATTTAACGCTATAATTGTCGTTGAATTTTAATAATTTTTTAATCGTTCTGTTATGTGATAAGTAAATAGATTCATTGCAACAAAAAATCTCTATCACTTTAAATAATTACTCTAAAGCTATATTTGGACAATAAAATGCATTCTTCTTTTTCAGTATTATTTGTTTGCCTTGGCAATATTTGCCGCTCTCCGATGGCAGAGGCTGCTTTTATCAACGAAATTCAAAAACGACAATTACATATTAAAGTTGATTCAGCTGGATTAGGTTCGTGGCACGTTAATAACCCACCGGACAGAAGGACAATCAAAGAAGCTGCACAGCATAAAATTGACATTACACATTATCGCGGTCGACAAATACAATCCGAAGATTTTGTTGATTTTACTCATATTATCGGAATGGATCATAAAAATATCTATCATTTAAAAAAAATAGCTCCACCAGAATGCCTTCATAAAATATCGTTACTAATGGATTATTCTCTTACTCATAAAGGTCAGGAAATTGCCGATCCTTATCATGGAGATCAATTGGATTTTGAAGTCACTTGGAAGCAAGTCGAGCTTGGTATTATTGGTTTGGCAGATTATTTTGAGAAACAATTATGAATAAACTCTCGCTCGTTCAAGTTGCTGAGCAACATCTTGAAAGTAAAATAATAAAAACACAACCCTTGACACAAGGTGACCTTTCAGAAGCGTTCATCGTCACCACAAGTGAAGGGCAAAATTATGTCGTTAAAAATGGATTTTCCCCTACTACCGAAGGGAAGATGCTAAAGTTTCTTGAGCAACATCATATTGATGTACCAAAAGTAATTTTTGCAAATGATCATCTTTTGATAATGGAAGCAATCCAAGAAACTAATTGCTTATCCAAAGAGGCTTGGCAAAATCTTGGACTTACATTAAATAAATTACACCAAATACATCATTCATCCTACGGATGGAAAGAAGATTATGCTTTTGGAAAATTACTGCTTAAAAACAGCTTTAGCAGTAATTGGGTAGAGTTCTGGCGAGAAAATCGTTTATTATGCTATATTAATCAGCTTCCTAAACCTATTGCCATCCAAATCGAAAAATTAATCGCACGTTTAGATCATTATATTCCTACTTATCCGCCTATATCATTGTTACATGGAGATTTATGGTCTGGAAATATTATTACAAATATCAATCGACCATATTTAATTGATCCTGCGTGTTATTTTGGTCATAACGAAGTTGATATCGCGATGTTGAATATTTTTGGCAGCCCGCCAGAAGCTTTTTATAACAGCTATTCTCTTTTAGAACCAGACTGGCAAGAACGCTTACCCATCTATCAACTTTTTCCTGCGATAGTACATTATATTCTTTTTGGAGATTACTATGTTAATATGATCCAAACTTTATTAACTCGTTTAAAATTATAGATTCTTTTGGAAATTTTTTTATGATTAACAAACCTCAAGAGTATGTTGCACAAAGTTATGATCCACGTGCAAAAGATTATGTCTCCAGTCAAGTTCATGCTTTTGGTCCTGACCTTGAACAAATCAAAGCATTACTTAGCACTCACAGTAGCGCGTCTTTGCTAGATTTAGGATGTGGCGGAGGACATGTTAGTTATTGTGCAGCTCCATTAGTCAAAGAAGTTGTGGCTTGTGATATCAGTCAAACCATGTTGGATGCCGTATTACAAACAGCCAAGGAAAAATCCTTAAACAATATTATAACTCAGAGAGCTCAAGCAGAGCAACTGCCATTTGAAAACCATCAATTTGACTGGGTTATTAGTCGTTTCAGCAGCCATCATTGGCATAATTTAGCACAAGGCGTCGCTGAAATAAAACGTGTACTTAAACCTAATGGCACTGCAATTATTATTGATACCATTGCCCCGTTAGATAAAACAGCAGACAGCTTTTTACAGGCTATAGAATTACTAAGAGATCATTCCCACGTCAGAAACTATAATCTGGCGGAATATACCCAAATTTTCTCTATTCATGAATTAACAATAAATTCAATTACACAAAGAGAATTAAATTTAGAATTTCATAGTTGGGTTAATAGAACCAAGCCTTCTGCTCATTGTATTCAAGCGATTATGGAGCTTCAACAAATAGCCCCAGCGCATGTCAAAGATATTTTAAAATTTCAAGAAGATCATGGTTTCAGCCTACCCACAGCTACTTTTATACTAAATAGATAGGCTAAAAAATTCAGTTAAAGCAATAATTAGTGCTTTAACAACATAATCGCACCGATGATGTTGCCAGGATCAACTTTTCCGATCAATGTGGCGTCAGGTGCATACACATTACCATCTTTTTGCAAATGACCTATAATTTGACGACGTGCATCATAAATATTGCCATTGGTTGCGTCATATTGACCAACTTGGACATTACTTTTATCAAAAATCGAACCTCTATTATC
Source organism: Commensalibacter communis (assembly GCF_947179105.1). Taxonomy (NCBI): domain Bacteria; kingdom Pseudomonadati; phylum Pseudomonadota; class Alphaproteobacteria; order Acetobacterales; family Acetobacteraceae; genus Commensalibacter; species Commensalibacter communis. The sequence goes on along the minus strand of NZ_CAMXCK010000001.1, from coordinate 592,399 downwards.
CACACGTCCAACTAGTTGATTGTCAGATCCAAAGACAGAGCCATCTTGTTGTAAACGACCTTTAAATCCACTAACATTATCGTAAATATTTCCTTGATTATCAATATGCCCAACTTCTTTGCCGACATTATTATAAATCTGACCTTTTGCCATAACGTTAGATGTTGAAAGCAATAATACAGTTGCAGCAATAGCCATGCCTGATATTGTTTTATTGAGAAAACGTAACCGCATAATATATATACATCCTTCCTTATATGAATAATGAATAGGATAGCAGAACAAATAAAACAAACAAGGGTAAGATTGCTTGAGATCATTAAAATTAGACAAAATATAATTGGTTATTTTCTTTTTAATGTTGATAATCAAACTGTGTTACATATATAATGAATGTCTTAAAAGAATACAAAATCCATAGCTTACTATTCAAAATAAGGCTTTACGTCCCTTGTAGAATTAGGATAAGGAAGAGGCAAACAAGTCATGATTGATGAACCAATCATATTTGTCTGTTTATATGTAGTTTTATAAATTCTGATTATTTATTCGATCAAATATTACCCAATACCCATCGTAAAACAGTTAATTATCTTACAATATTTCAATTATTTTGTGGAAATCAAATCTTGAGCACTATCTCTACAACGCCCCCTTCAACTGAAAATAGCTTTAATGAAAAGCTATCAATGTGGGTTATTATTATACTTGGCTTGCTCACAGCAATTGGGCCTTTGGCAACAGACATGTACCTTCCTGCTTTTCCGCAAATCAATCAAGATTTGGCTGGTTACGGTGATGGTGCAGCAAAAATGACCTTGACGGTTTGGTTTATCGGATTAGCACTTGGACAACTTTCCATCGGCCCGATATCAGATCGTCTAGGACGCAGAGCCCCCCTCTTAATTGGAATCATCATTTTTACTATTGGCTCTATTGGCTGTGCAATTTTCTCTGACTTTTACGTTTTTTGCTTTTTCCGCTTTTTATCTTCATTGGGTGGTTCAGCAGGGATGGTGATTCCCAGAGCGATGGTCAGAGATATTTCTTCTGGCTCTGGTGGCATCAAGATCATGGCACAACTCGCGCTCGTTAGTTGCATCGTCCCAATTGTTGCCCCAACATTAGGTGGACTTATTGTCATCAAATTTCCTTGGCAAATATTATTCTGGATCATGGGCATTTACGGGATTATTGGCAGTTTTGTTGTATATTTCTATTTGCCAGATACATTAATGCCTAGATATCGTATTTATTCGTCGATTAGATCTATTTTTTGGCGTTATATTCGTATTGTCCGCGAACCTATATTCCTGACTAATACGATGATTACTGGCTTTGCCCTTTTTATGATTTTTGCTTATCTGAGTGGTACTCCCGATGTTCTAAGCAAATCAATGGGATTTACAAAATTACAACTAGCCATATGGTTTGGTATTAATTCTTTCGTTATTGCAGCATGTAACCAAGTAAATGGCTTGTTGCTGAATAAAATCCGTCCATATATTATGTTGAACGTCGCTACAAATATTGCTTTTGCAACCAGTATTTTATTTATCATTATCTGTTTACTGCCAATTCCTTTAAATACAACAGCGATTATCCTTCACTGTGCCCCTATTGTTATCATTATGGGATGCTTGGGATTTGTATTTCCTAACTGTACCATTTTTGCTTTTATTCTTCACGGTCGACGTGTAGGCAGTGCATCCGCTTTACTAGGCACCATTCAATTCCTTCTTGGAGCCATGAGCAGCTGGATGATGAGTAAACTACCTGCTACTAATATGCTATCTGTTGCCATAGGGGTGTTTATTGGCGTATTAGGTATGTTTATTTTTAATTTGTGGCGTCGAAATACAACAAGAACAATTATCAAAAAAATGAAAGCTGGCGTTAGACAAGGACAGCATAATTACTATGCTTTTCTAAAAGATCTAGACTAAGACAGTTTGTAAAAAAAACCTACCAAATGGTAGGTTTTTTAGAGATATCAAAAGTGAACTTAGGCTAAATGTAACACTTTATTGGCAAAATCATGCACTTTGTTATAAAGCGTAGCATCTGTTTGCAATTCAGCTTCTCGTGCTGGAAAGATTTTCTTAATTTTTTCAGCCCAAGCCCCTTTGACTTGTTCAGGAAAACATTTTTCAATCAGATTCAACATCACAGAAACAGAAACAGAAGCTCCAGGTGATGCCCCCAATAGTGCAGCTAAGGATTTATCCCCTGATGTAATAACTTCGGTTCCCATTTGTAAAATAGAGCGGCCATATTGATCCCTTTTGATAATTTGAACCCGTTGCCCTGCAATTTGTCGTTTCCAATCCCCTTCTTTGGCCAAAGGATAAAAGCGATGTAATGCAGCCATCCGTTTTTCCATCGTTTGTGTGGATTGGTCGATTAAATAACGAATAAAATCAAGGTTATGAATACCAACAGAAACCAAAGATTCGATATTATCTAATCGTATTGAAGATAATACATCAAAATAAGATCCTTTTTTTAGGAACTTGGTGGTAAACCCTGCATAAGGTCCAAATAAAAGTGATTTTTTGCCATCAATGATTCGAGTATCTAAATGCGGTGCAACAACGGTTGGTAATCCTTCTGTTGATAGTCCATATACTTTGGCATGATGTTGTTCAACAATATCAGGATTATCACAACGCAACCACTGTCCACTTACTGGAAAACCACCAATACCACGACCTTCAGGAATTCCAGACTTTTGCAGTAATAACAAAGCTGCACCACCAGCACCAATAAACACAAAACGAGATCGAATTAATTTTTCCTCACCGGTAATGACATTTTTACTTTTAATTTCCCAAACATCATTAACACGTTTAATGTCTTCTACTCTTTCGCAATATCCAACATCAATATTTTGCTGCGCTTCAAGATGAGCAAGTAACTTACGTGTTAAGGCACCAAAACTAATATCCGTTCCGCCCTCAACACGAGTTAGGGCCATCTTCTCGCCTGCGGACCTGCCTTTGGCAACCAAAGGAGCCCAATCTTGAATTTGTTGGGGATTATCTGAAAAAGCCATTTTATCAAAGCCAGGATGCTGTTTTAGCTTTTCATAACGCTCTTTCAAAAAGGCAACATTAGCTTCACCTTGCACAAAGCTCATATGAGGAACAGGATTAATAAAATCTGTAGGTGTTTTAAAAGCACCATTAGCAACAAGATGACTCCAAAACGATCTGGACACTTCAAATTGTGCATTGGTAAAAATTGCTTTTTTTAAATTAACCTGTTGCCCAGGAATAAAAGGCGTATAATTTAATTCACATAATCCAGCATGACCTGTTCCAGCATTATTCCATGCACTCGAGCTTTCCTCTGCTCCTGTATTGCGCACTTCTAAGATTGCCATTTTAATGTCTGGGTTAAACTCTTTTAATAATGCCCCCAACGTTGCACTGACGATACCCGCGCCTATTAGGACTGCATCTTTAACTTCATTTGTAGATATATTTTTCATTTTACCGCACGTTTATATTACCAAGCAGAATTACTAATCATTTGGTCAATATACTCCAAATTTGAAAAATGACCTATATAAAGCCTGATAATATTTTCGAGAACAGAAAAAATAAAAATAATTACAAGTATAAAATACTATTTACTTTGGATTATCTGTACATAAATTTTAGACTAAATAATATTGATATTATATTAAACATTACATTACAAATTAATAGTAACAATATTTATTAAGAAACAATTAATTCATCATAATTTGCTTGAAACAAAACAACATACCAGCTTTTGAAAATCAAAAACAATTATCTCTTTCTCATTTAATATTTATACAGTAAAATCATATCAATTATTCATCGCCATACTTTATCGCTTCCAAGGATATTATAATGTCGGATCATGATCCAACAATAGTCAAAGAGCCTGTCATTGACCTTAGGTCTGTCAGTCTCAGTCAAAATGTCAAACTTGCTTTAACAGACCTCTTTCAAGGATTGATACAATGGCGATTAGGATGGAAATTAGCACTACTCGATATTAAGTTACGCTACCGCGGATCGATCCTGGGACCTTTTTGGATTACCATTATTATGGGAGCCAAAATTTCTACAATCGGTATTTTATATGCGTATTTATTACACTTGGACTTACAACATTATTTTACTTATGTTGCTATCTCTGTTGTTCTGTGGACATATGTAAATGGTATGGTTAACGATAGCTGTCTCATCTTTACCAGTTCAAGCCAGCTTATTTTATCACAACGACTTCCCTATAGTATCTATGTTTGGCGCAATGTTTTTTGTAACATTCTAATTCTCTTACATAATTTATTAGTAATTATCGTGGTTTTCACTATTTTTAGAATTGTACCTTATACATTATACTTTTTACTGCCAGCCGCAATCTTATGGCTTGTAAACAGTCTTGCATTAGGGATTATATTTGGAATCTTAGGTACTCGGTTTAAGGATATACCCCCTATTGTTGCTGGCGTGATGCAATCTCTTTTCTTTATAACGCCAATTATTTGGAAAGTTAGTTCCCTACATTTTAATAGTAACTATGTTCTTTTAAATCCTCTTTATCCATTATTTGAAATTGTCAGATCTCCTATTCTAGGTGAGAACGTATCTGCTTCAATATGGATTGCTGCAATTGGCTATAGTCTTTTTTTATGGATAGCAGCATTATTCATTTTTAGTAAAACGCGTTTTCGTATTCCTTACTGGATGTAAGAACCATGCCTAGTATTACTGTAAAAAACCTCTCTATTTCGTTTCCTTTATACCATGAAAATACACGCAGCTTGCGTAAAATGACGCATTTGTTCATTTCAGGTCGTTTAAGGCAAGATCAGCATAAAAAGATCCTTGTCCAAAGCTTACGTGATATCAATTTTACATTACGTCAAGGAGATAAAGTTGGTCTGATTGGTCAAAACGGCGCAGGCAAGACAACATTACTGCGAACCATGACGGGCATTTATGAGCCTGTTGTGGGACATATTCGTGTCGAAGGTAGTATAAGCACGCTGCTTGACCCAAACGCAGGTATGAATTTTGGATTGACAGGCAGAGAAAATATTTATTTAAAATGCTCTATCAATGGATACTCAAAAAAACAAACACAAGAAATCGCAGAAAGCGTTGCTGAATTTTCCGAACTGGGTGCTTACCTTGATCTGCCAGTCAGAACCTACAGCTCTGGGATGCAATTGCGTCTAGGATTTGGACTTGCAACTGCTATTGCCCCTCAAATTCTAATGATGGATGAATGGTTTTTAACTGGAGATGCTGGCTTTATTCAAAAAGCAACCAAACGTATAGAAAACATGGTTCAAAATTCTCAAATTCTGGTCATTTCGACCCACTCTGCTGAAACAATAGCAAAATGGTGTAATCGCGTATTATGGTTAGATCAAGGATTTTTGAAAATGGATGGTACTCCCGAGGAAGTATTACCTATTTATTTGAATAAACCTTACGAAGAAATAGTTAAAAAAGACTAGTCCATCATTTTATCGAGTATCACAATAAAAAGCCCTCTTTATATAAAGTAAAGAGGGATTTTTTATATCTAATATTCGTCTTTAGGGCTTAACCTTTACGAGGCGCTCTACCATTTGCCCTGGCAACTTTTTTACCCCAAACAACAAGGTCAGGAGAACAATCTTGAGCGTCAATCTCTACCTCAATTAACGTTGGGCCATCTTTATGTGCTAATGCTGTTTGCACGGCTTTTTCAAGTTCCGCACCGTTTTTGGCTTTGATTCCAAGACCTTTACCATCTTCAGCATTAAAAACATCAATCAAACCTGCATAATCCCAGTTTTTAATACGATTATATGGACCATCATGAATCTTAACTTCGATCGTATAACCAGCATTATTAATTAAAATAATAATAACAGGTAAATTACGACGAATCATCTGACACACTTCTTGTGCTGTCAGTTGGAATGATCCATCACCAACCATAATAATATTACGACGATCTGGCTCTGAAACAGCATATCCAAACATAGAAGGCACAGACCAACCGATATGTCCCCACTGCATTTCTGATTCTACACGTGCACCATTAGGAAGTTTGAAATGCATACCGTGGAACCACGAATCCCCTGTTTCAAGATATAATGTTGTATCACCCGTAATCATGCCTTGAATTTGACGGCATAACTCAACTGTTGTTAATGGCGCTTGACCTTCTGCAACCGTTACTGTTTTAGCAGCGTGATTTTTAGCTCTGAATTGTTCTAAATATGCAGAATTCTTTTTCACAAGTGGGGTTAATACTGGAATAAAGTCTTTTAAGTAAACACCACTAAATTCTTTTTTTCCAATCCGTGTGTGGTGTGTCGAAATCCAAATATCGTGGTCATCAAGCAATTGACATTCCCAGCCAACGGTTGAATAGTCGTTAAATACAGCACCAATGTAAATGCGACAATCTGAGTTCCTAACAAGTTCTTCTACACCAGTAGAGCTAATCTCTCCCCAATATGTACCTACATATTCAGGTTCCTCTTCTGGAAACAGACCTTTAGCTTGCGCCATGGTGGCAACTGGGCATCCTAGTTGTTTACCAAGTTGCGTAATTTTTTTTGAAATCACACATCCAGCAGAACGTATTTTACCACCAATAATCATGACTGGATTTTTTGCATTTTCTAATGCTTCTAAACATGCCTGAGCAGCTGCTTTTAAACTTTCATCATCACTGATTAAACTATTTGTGATGCTACTAATTGGTCCTGGTTCCGTACAAGGCTGATTCGCAATATTACAAGAAATCTCAATATAAGCAGGTTTGCGATTGCGTAATGCTGAACGAATAGCATGGTCAATCAAACAAGGGGCTTCATGTGCATGAGCAATTGAAACGGCTTCACATGTAATTTGTTTTGCCATTTCCAATTGATAGCGATAATCAGAATATCCCATTGTATGATGTAAAATATGACCACTGCCATAATCATTATTATTTGGAGCGCCAGAAACCAATAACAGTGGTAGATTCTCAGCAAAAGCCCCACCAACAGCATTAAAAGCACTAAATGCACCCACACTGAACGTCACTACAGCAGCGCCCATTACACGAGAGCGCGCATATCCCTCTCCAGCAAAACCGCAGTTAAGTTCATTACAGCAGTAAACTTGCTCTAAATCTTCAACCTTTGCCATTTCATCAAGTAAGGTTAGGTTGTAATCGCCAGCAACAGCAAAAACATGGTTTAAACCCAGCTGTGCTAAACGAGTAGCCAGATATTGTCCAACAGTATATTCCACCAGAAATCTCCTATATGTAATAAAGTATACTTTTCTTTTTATAAGCTTTTTAAATACTAACGTCTAAAGTGAAATTTGTATGAAAAATATAATTATCAAATCAACACATCATTCAAACATTAATAAGAAGTCACTTAAATAACTTTGTCTAGCCTAACATAGCATTTTTTATATCGCAATATTGTGATGGAACAAAGGAAACACAATTCGAGCATCATAAAGCAAAGCTAAATAAAAAAATCATATTTCGTTATACATATGGGTGCTATTTGCAATTATTCAATTCATTGATTTCATTTGATTATAAATACCGCTTGAAACATGAAGAGGGAAAGTAAAAATATGAGGGATATAGATGATACAACCTATGGTTGTAATTACGGTTTTAAAATTCAACTTATAATGTATTAATTTTTCTTTACTAAAAAATAATAATGATATATAAATTGATTTATCAAAACTGTTCAAGACCAATAATGATCTTGGTGAGCCGGGAGGGATTCGAACCCTCGACCATTCGATTAAAAGTCGAATGCTCTACCAACTGAGCTACCGGCTCTTCTTTTTTGAACCGCTTGTATCAAGCGATGAACATTGAAATAGTGGTTATTTAGGTAGAAGTCAACCACTATTTTCACTTTTTTTAAAAAATTATTCGTTAATAACTGACATTTTAATAATGCGATCTGGATCGTTTACCATACCATTGGCACCGCCACCGCGTTTGATTTGATCAACAAACTCCATCCCTTCAATAACTTGTCCAACAATTGTATATTGTCCATCTAAATGTGGCGCATTATCAAACATAATAAAGAATTGGCTATTGGCACTATTCGGATCCATTGTCCGAGCCATTCCAATCATGCCTCTGTGAAATGATTCGGCCTTTGTGAACTCTGCTTTCAAATCTGGTAGATCACTTCCTTTGGTTCCTGTTCCACTTGGATCACCACCTTGAGCCATAAATCCTTCGATAACGCGGTGGAAAGGCGTATCATCATAAAACCCTTGCTGAGACAGGGTTAATAAGCGTTCCGCGGCTAATGGTGCCAAATCTGGACGTAATTTAATTTTGACTACACCGTGTTTTAATTCCATTTGAAGCATTTTATTTTGATCTGTATTCGTCATTTTTTATTTCCTTAAATTATGATTTAAATTGATTCGCAAATTTACGAAGAGTCGCTTTTGGCACAAAAGATGAGATATCTCCTCCTAGGCGACCAACTTCTTTAACAACACTAGAAGCAATACTACGATTCTGTTCAGTTGCAACCAAGAAGAGTGTTTCAATATCAGGAGCCAAACGTTGATTCATCAAACACATTTGAAACTCCATATCAAAATCGGTTGCTTGTCGTAATCCTCTAATAATCACACTAGCATTATATTCCTTAACGCAATCAACCAGCAAATTATCGAATCCAATCACTTTAATCGCACAGTCTTTATGACCAAGTATCCGACAAGATTCTCCAAATTCCTCAATTAACGCTTCATGAATACATTCTACTCGCTCCTGAAGAGACCATGTAGGACTTTTGTTCGCATTTAACGCCACGCCGATAATCAACTCATCTACCAAACCAACAGCTCGCTTGATAATATCAAGATGACCATTGGTGATGGGATCAAACGTACCTGGATAAAAACCAATTCTTGTTGTTTCTTTATGATGGACCATCCTATGACTTATACCTCATCATTTTCTTGACCTTCAGCAACCTCGATTTCTTCACCTTCTACGGAATCATCGATGACCGGGAAAACACTACTAACGGTTTCACCTTCGTCAATACGGAACAAGGTTACCCCCATACTAGTACGAGAAGTAATACGAACTTGATTGACAGGCACACGAATTAAACGACCTTTATCGGTAACCAGCATCACATCCGTATTATCCAACACAGCAAAGGTAGCGACAATTTCTGTTCCATTTCGACCGGCTAGGTTCATATTTGATAATCCCAATCCGCCACGACCACTGACACGATAATCATAAGCAGTTGAGCGTTTACCAAAGCCAGCATTCGTTACTGTTAGTAGGATTTCTTCTGTTTGTTGCAGCTCGGTTAAACGTTCTGTCGTTAATTCTGTTTCTGCACTGCCGTCATCTTCTTCAGTGTCAATAGTTTCTTCGATTTCTTCTACTATTTCCGCATTTTCTGCACGGCGTTTCGCATTACTATATCGAATGTAAGATGTTCTTTCGGCAACAGATGCATCGACATGATTTAAAATACATAAAGACATCACTTCATCATCATCAGCTAAACGAATACCACGCACACCGGTACTCGCGCGACCAGCAAAAACACGAACTGTATCATCTGTAATTTGGAACCGAACAGCACGCCCTTTTTTAGAAGCCAAGAATATATCTTGCCCTTCATGACAGGTTGCAACCCCGATTAAACGTTCGCCTTCATCCAATTTCATAGCAATCAAACCAGAAGAGCGAATATTACCAAAATCACTCAATCTGTTTCTGCGAACGCCCCCTTTGGAGGTTGCGAAAACAAGATAAAGATTTGGCCACAATTCTTCATCCTGAGGAAGTGGTAAAACCGCAGTAATTTCATCACCACCAAGATCAGGTAACAAATTCACCAATGCGCGACCTTTGGAAGTTGGGCTGGCTTCTGGCAAATGCCAAATCTTTGCACGATATGCTTTCCCTCCAGAAGAGAAGAAAATTACCCATTGATGCGTATGTGCATTGAAAGAACGGGTAATGATATCATCCCCTCTTCTGCCCGCACCTCTACGACCACGACCGCCTCTGTTTTGAGATCTAAACGCTTCCAAAGGCGTACGTTTAATAAAGCCATCTCTGGTAATCGTCACCACCATTTGACCAGGTTCAATTAAACTTTCGTCAGTTTGATCGCCTTCATAATCCACGATTTCAGTCGCACGAGGACAACCAATTTCTCCACGAACTCGTAATAGTTCATCGCGCATAATCTCCATACGACGAATATGGCTAGCAATGATTTCTAATAATTCTTCAATCCGTTTAGAAACTTCAATCAATTCACTTTGGATTTTTTCACGTTCCAAGCCCGTTAAGCGCTGTAAACGAAGTTCTAAAATACCACGAACCTGAGTTTCACTTAAATAAACGCGCCCACCTTCAAGAATATTCCCATCATCTTGAATAAGGTCTAAATAAGATTGAATATCTGCTGCTGGCCAAGAACGTTGCATTAATTGTTCACGGGCGGTTGCCGCATCGGGCGCTGAACGAATTAACGCAATCACTTCATCAATATTAGCAACCGCTAGCATCAACCCAAGCAATAAATGTGCACGGTCTCTTGCTTTATTTAGTTCAAATCTTGCACGACGTAAAATAACTTCTTCACGGAACGTGATAAATGCAGTTAACGCATCCTTGAGACCCAATAACTGAGGTTTACCATTATTTAGTGCCAACATATTGACACCAAAGGATGTTTGTAATTGCGTAAAGCGATAAAGTTGATTTAAAACAACATCAGGCGTTGCATCACGTTTGATCTCGATGACAATCCGCATTCCTGAACGATCACTTTCGTCACGAATATCGGACACACCTTCAATTTGCTTAGCCCGCACCAACTCTGCGATTTTCTCTTGTAACGTTGCTTTATTAACTTGATAAGGGATTTCAGTAATAATGATCGCTTGGCGATCTTTACGGATTTCTTCAACATTCGCACGACCACGTATCAACACAGACCCGCGACCTGTAGCATACGCACTGCGAATACCCGAACGCCCAAGAATAATACCACCCGTAGGAAAATCTGGTCCCGTTACAATTTGCATTAACTCTGTCAAATCCATTTCAGGATTTTCAATTAAGGCTAAAGCCGCATCAATAATTTCTGTTGGATTGTGCGTTGGAATATTCGTCGCCATCCCAACCGCAATCCCAGACGCACCATTAATCAACAAATTAGGATACATCGCAGGAAGAATAACAGGTTCTTCTTCTGTTTCATCATAGTTTGCTTGGAAATCCACCGTATCTTGATTGATATCTTCAAGTAGGAAAGTAGCTGGCTTCCCCAGGCGTGCCTCGGTATAGCGCATCGCTGCAGGAGAATCCCCATCAACAGAACCAAAATTACCCTGTCCATCGACTAAACGAACCCGCATCGACCAATGTTGTGCCATACGCACCATTGCATCATAAATGGATGAATCGCCATGGGGATGATATTTACTCATCACATCCCCAACCGCACGTGCTGACTTGCGGTAAGGTTTATCAGCGGTCAAACCGCTTTCAAACATAGAATAAAGAATACGGCGATGAACAGGCTTTAACCCATCACGAACATCTGGCAAAGCACGACTGACAATAACTGACATAGCATAAGCCAAATAAGAGGTTTGCATTTCCTCTTCTACAGTTACAGGAACAATATCAGTCAACGGAGGAAGGGTGTTTTCTGGCAAATCGGTCAAGGTAGATCCAGTATTTAATTACAATTATAATAAATTAAAATTTCAAAGACTGATCATAACATTATTATAAAGCAACTATATATAAATTTGATACTTGTAACACTATTATCGATGCGAACAACTAGCTATCAAGTTATATAAATACTCTATATAAAAAACGATCATTTACAGCCATTAACTATAATTTTTTTAGAAGAAAAAAACAAGTAAGACTTCATTAATTTAGAGATTAACACCGTAATCTTATAGAGTGTTTTACTAATTATCATCAAAAGTAAGAATATAACTTAAAAATAAAAAATTTTTGTTGATTAAAATCGTAAAGTTGACCTTTTTGAAAAATCAAAAACTATTCTAATAGTTTTTGATCTCTTTATTTTACTATCTAATCACTATAAGCTTAAGTTCGTCTTTTGTAAAAGATTGGTGTAAACCCTTTACTTACACTATCGACAGTTGACGCTTTTGCGATCCCACCATTTATTTTTAAAGTGGCCATGGAAGCATCACCCAAAGACAAAAGGATAAATAAATGCTTAGAGCAAAATTCTCCAGTTTTTTGACAAAGCCATATCAGGAGTTACATTAATAAGATCTTTAACACCAAAACCTGCTAAAAGAGCGGTCACTCATATATTATTTATTCAAACCTCGTGCAAGGAGAAAACATTTAACTTTAAACAAATATAATATGAGTTTAAAATATCGATCAAAATATCTTCAACAAAGATTTGTAATATATCGTTGGCAATCTATATTTCACTTACGGCGATTTTAACAATAACTTTTCGAATAGAAACTGGTTCTTGCAAACAACAACAAGGTCTATGAATATCTTGTGGAAATAAAATAAGATAACTACCTGGAAATAATTCAACCAACGTTTCGTGTCTTACAGAGTCGTAAAACTGAATATCTTTTCCTGGTGCAAAAGGTCGATAAATTGGATTATCCATGGTATTGATACTAACACCAATATACTCTGCGCCTGAAATTAAATAGTGAATATCAATATATTTCTGATGGCTTTCTGGCTTAGATTCTTCTTTGAAGTGCGTTACTGTATCCACAATTTCGGCAAAAATTCTATCACCATCTATGTCAACTTTTCCAGGTTTAATTTGTAGTAAATCTAAGGCTTTTAGGAATTCTAGTCCCTGCTGTATAATGGGTGGTAAAGGGAAAGTCGCTTCATTATTAATATGACCCAATATCATGTATGATTGTCCTTATAAATCATCATTATCCTCTAAGAGTTTGTCTTCCTCACCAAGAATTTTGGGTTTGCTGAGTAAACAAAATAAAGCACTAGGAACTGATAACACTAAAAGCCCAGAGCCAATTGTCCAAGCCCACGACTTATTAACTAATGCAAAGAAAAAACCATTTCCAATTCCTGATGACGCGCCAACTGCGAAGATAAGATCCGTATATCCCCAACATATCATACCAGTCATTATCATAAAAATTGTGACGGTAATCAATTTTTTATGCGAACTTCTTCTATATTTGGATAAGAGCAAAATAATAAAGATAAATGCCAAAAAAAGGATTACCATAAACATATTATGTATGTTCCAAAGTTCTTATAATGAATACTTAGAATGGAATTTCATCATCTAAATCATTATTTCCTGGCATAGAAGAATCCCAACCACCGCCAGATTTATTTTGTGACGGCGAAGACATCGCTGGACGTGAGGTCGGTGCCATCGGTGCAGAGGCTCCATATTCATATCCCATATCATCACCACCGCTACGATTGCTATCCAACAACACCAACTCTCCACGGAAACGATCAACCACAACTTCGGTCGTATAACGCTCCATTCCTTGTTGATCTGTCCACTTGCGCGTTTTCAGTTGCCCTTCAATAAAAACTTTGCGACCTTTACGTAAATATTTTTCTGCAACATCTGCCAAACGTTCATTAAAAATAACGACACGATGCCATTCTGTATTTTCTTTGCGTTCGCCTGTTTGACGGTCATTCCAGGTATCACTGGTCGCTAGTGTCAAATTAACCACTTTGGTACCCATCTGAGTTGTTCTGACATCAGGATCTTTGCCCAAATTCCCAACCAAAATTACTTTATTAACACTGCCAGCCATTGTTTTTACCTTAATCACAAATATTTTTAATTTCGTATATCGTTTATATATTTACTCTTTTTTCATGTCTAAGCTCAAGTTTTTTATTTAGACTACAAATAGAAACTTTCTGCAAAATTAGTACATACCGTTTTAAATAATACTTTAAACATATAATCTATCCCTCTTTGCTCAATGATACCTCTATTGTGTTCTTCATTACAGTGTCATTAATCGAAACTCTATTGACATAATATTCTTACTATAAGCTTGAAACCCAGTTATCATTACTTAACTGAATATAGATACAACACATTGTCTTCATACCCGATTGCCCCATAATTTTTAATTATAGAAAAATTATAAAGCTTATAACCCTACTCACAGCTCAATTTTATTAACAATATACAATTAAAATCTTGCCTAAAATTGATCACTTATCACCATAATATGTTCCCATTCACCTATTCTTTTATAAAAAACCTTTAAAGAGACTAAAATATTATCTACAATCGTAACGTACATCATCAAGAGCAATAAAAAACATCATGAATTCAAAGCAAGTTTCTCCCCTCACCACTCTGGTTGTCAAAGGGGCAAAAGTACACAACCTTAAAAATATTGATGTTAATATTCCAAAGCATCAATTAACGGTTATTACGGGATTATCAGGTTCAGGAAAATCCTCCTTGGCATTCGATACGATTTATGCCGAGGGACAACGCCGTTATGTGGAAAGCCTTTCTGCATACGCACGTCAGTTCTTAGAACTCATGGGAAAACCTGATGTTGAATCCATTGAAGGATTGTCCCCTGCAATCTCGATTGAACAAAAGACAACCTCTAAAAACCCACGGTCAACGGTTGGAACGATTACTGAGATTCATGATTATATGCGTCTGCTTTGGGCAAGAGCTGGCACACCCTATTCCCCCGCAACAGGATTACCAATTGAGGCTCAGACAGTCAGCCAAATGGTGGATCGTGTTATGGAGTTACCAGAAAAAACACGCTTGATGTTATTGGCACCTGTGGTTCGCGCCCGCAAAGGTGAGTATAAAAAAGAATTAGCAGAACTGCAACGCAAAGGATTTACTCGCGTCAAAGTTGATGGCACTTTGTATGATATTGATGACGTTCCAAACTTAAATCGCAAAATTAAACACACGATCGAAGTCATTATTGATCGTGTTGTTATCAAAGAGGACATCGAAGGACGACTAGCAGATAGTTTTGAAATTGCCCTTGCCTTATCTGATGGGTTGGCAAGTGTTGAAGAGGTCTTGCGCGATGGAGAAGAAAAACAACCTCTTACTTTAAGTTTTTCTGCACGTTATTCTTGTCCAGAAAGTGGATTTACCCTCGAAGAAATTGAACCACGCCTTTTCTCTTTCAACGCACCACAAGGCGCTTGTCCTGCTTGTGATGGAATTGGCACTGAAAGTTTTTTTGATCCGCAACTCATTATTCCCAATACAACTTTAACCCTTCAAAAAGGCGCTATCCTTCCGTGGAGCAACAGCTCTCTTCCATATTATAAACAAGCGCTGGAAAGTATTGCCCGTCATTTTAAATTTGATATGGACACCCCATGGGAAAAGATCCCAGAAGCTGTTCAACAGATTATTTTACATGGATCTACCGAAGAAATTCCCATTACTTATCACGATGAAAAACAATCTTATACGCTGAATAAACCGTTTGAAGGGGTTATTCGCAACCTTGAAAAGCGTTATCATGCAACAGACAGTATGTCTGTTAAGGAAGAGCTCAATAAATATCGTGCTGATTATCCTTGCCATACTTGTCACGGTGCACGATTAAAACCTGAGGCTTTATGCGTTAAAATTGATAAGAAAAATATCGCTGAGATTTCAGAATATCCTATTCAACAAGCATTAGATTGGTTTTCAACAGTCGAAGAAACGCTAACGCCACAAAAGGCAGAAATTGCACATCGTATTTTACGTGAAATCATAGAACGCTTACATTTCCTAAATGACGTTGGGTTAGATTATTTAACACTTTCCCGTGGTTCAGCTACTTTATCTGGTGGTGAGAGCCAACGTATTCGGCTAGCCAGCCAAATTGGTTCTGGATTAACAGGAGTGCTTTATGTTCTGGATGAGCCATCCATTGGATTGCATCAACGGGACAATGAACGCTTATTAGGCACTTTGGAACGTCTTAAAGGGCTAGGAAATACACTTATTGTTGTTGAGCATGACGAAGATACCATCAAAGCTTCTGACTATTTAATTGATATGGGACCTGGTGCAGGTATTCTTGGAGGCAACGTCGTTGCTATCGGGACACCAGCAGAAGTCGAAGCAAATCCAAAGAGCCTTACAGGGGATTATCTTAGTGGTAGGAAATATATTCCCATCCCAAAAAATCGCCGAAAATTTAACAAAAAACAACTTCTAACCCTTGCTGGTGCAACAGGGAATAATTTACAAAATGTTACTGTTGATTTCCCATTAGGAACTTTTATCGTTGTCACTGGTGTCTCTGGCGGTGGGAAATCGACTTTAATTATTGATACGCTTTACAAAGCCTTGTCTCGCCAACTTATGAAATCGAACATGGTTCCTTCCCCTTATAAAAACATCAAAGGGTTAGAGCATCTTGATAAGATCATTGATATTGACCAATCCCCCATCGGGCGTACACCAAGATCAAATCCAGCAACTTATACGGATTTATTCACCCCTATTCGTGAATGGTTTGCGGAGCTGCCTGAAAGTCGTGCCAGAGGCTACAAACCTGGACGTTTTTCCTTTAACGTCAAAGGGGGACGATGTGAAGCATGCCAAGGTGATGGGGTTATCAAGATTGAAATGCATTTCTTACCCGACATGTTTGTGACTTGTGATGCCTGTAAGGGTGCAAGATATAATCGAGAAACTTTAGAAATTAAATTCAAAGGACATTCTATTGCGGATATTTTAAATCTGTCGGTTGATGAAGCGGTTCCTTTGTTCGAAGCAGCGCCTCGAATACGTGATCGTCTAAATATCTTAAAGCAAGTTGGTTTGGGTTATATTCATTTGGGACAACAAGCAACCACCCTTTCTGGAGGGGAAGCACAACGGATTAAACTCTCTAAAGAGCTTGCCAGACGCGCTACGGGAAGAACATTATATATTCTGGATGAACCTACAACGGGACTGCACACCGAAGATGTTCGGAAATTACTAGAAGTCCTTCATGCTTTGGTCGAGCAAGGTAACACTATCATTGTCATCGAACATAACTTAGAAGTCATCAAAACCGCAGATTGGGTCATTGACTTAGGTCCTGAGGGCGGAAATGGTGGTGGACAAATTGTCGCCACTGGCACCCCAGAAGATGTTGTCAAGGTTAAAAAAAGTTACACGGGACGTTTTCTCAAACCTATTTTAGAGAAGAAACATTATCTAGAATGAGATAACGTTTTTAACCAGATAGAAAACAACATGAATATTCACAATCAATATGACAAAGATGCTTTAATTGAAATCAACCAATGGAAATATAAGAAGCCCAATCTGTTTAATAATACTTTAAAATTACTTCATTCACCCGTGAATTATACAAGTGATTTGATCCTTAAAACACCGATTGTTGGGGAAATCTTACAAGAAGTGATTAAAGGTTTGTTATCAATGAATGGTCTTCTTTCTATTTGTAATAAAGGGGCCCAATTTTCAGTTCGACATAATAGTATCTTTCGCGAATATCGTGAAAAAGGTTTTTTACAAATTCAAGAACATGTCCACATACATCACTTAAATTTAAATGATGTTGATACAGTAGTTGGATGGCTTGGTGCAAAATATAAAAGTCTATCAACCGCAGAAGGTGCTGCCACGGGTGTCAAAGGGTTTGCTGGACTTGCTTTTGATATCCCTGCACTCATTTTCATGAATCTAGGAGCGGTTGGAGAATATGTCACCTATTATGGCTATGATATAACAAAGCAAGAAGAACGAATATTTTCTTTATGTATCCTGAGCCTTACAGTAGCAGATGATATTGAAAAAGAAAATGTTTTAAGAACCCTATCAGACCTTGTAAAACAAATCAAAGCACAACCTTTATAGGAACCTTTAAATGACGATGCGTTTTCTGAAATAATTCACGATATCGCCAAATCTTTAAGTATTAAAATCACTAAAGCAAAAATAACGCAAACAATACCTATATTGGGGGCAGCAATCGGCGCAGGATTTAATGCTTATTTTACAAACAGAACTTGCGAAGCCGCTTATTATCTTTACAGAGAACGATTTTTAATGGAATAATATGGTATTCGAATCATTTCCTGATGCCACTGTTAGAAAAAACCATGTTAATCGACAAGTATTTACCTTATTATCAGTTCAATGAGCAACATTCGATTATTGTTGATGCAGCTGCTCACACAGTTCTGACAAATGCCATTAAGTATAACACTCAAGAAGATTTCTTTTATAGAATTGCTAAATATTTACGAGAATTACCTCACAAGATTTTAAACTATAGATCCCATAAACCCGCAAAATCGTTTAGTATGAAACGATTTACGGTTCTTGAAAGCAACAAAGAAGAAATTGTCTATGGTCTATTGGGTCGTTTTTGGGAACTTAATTATGGATTAACGCCCTACGAAAATACAGATGAATTTTTAGCCTTCAATATGCCGAAATCAGCAAAGCTTGTTTTAAATTTCCACGTTACTTCGTTAAAAAACTGCAAAACGTTATTATCTACTGAAACAAGAATATATTGCACAGATAAGCACTCTATGTATCAGTTTACTTGTTACTGGTATATTATTCGAATTGTCAGTGGAATCATCAGGCGTAGAATGCTAGAGGCCATTGCAAAAAAATCGATCATGAGCAGTTAATCAATATTTATGTAAAGTCTTTCTTATAATGTTTTCATTATTCACAATCACTTTATTACCCATAATTGTAATAATTGCTTTATTACATTGATTATCAAGATTTTCTATAGCAAGAATAAAAGCATCACTTTTGCTGCCCTACTCTCGATAATATTTGATGTAATTTTTTTGGCTTTCGGCGTTGTTCCTATTTTAGGTGCGCTTAAGAGTATTTCAGGTAGTGGACAATATCAAGAACCCTATCTCCCAATGATCTTTCTGGGGATGAGCTCTATTTGTTTTCTTGTCATGATACTCCTTGCTATCATAAGCTTTTGTAAACGGTAATTGTCGCTACCGATTAAGAATAATATTCCAACAAATACACTATGTCCTTTTTACTATTCCAGAAAATGAAATTGGTTCCCCCATTAATCACGGATAAAAACTCATATTTATCCGTTTCACCAATCATCATTTCTGGGGTTAAATCATAGTTAAATTTCAGGTTATATTGTCTGTTCATAAAAAATTCTTCAACAGCCTCATTATCTGAAATAAATTCTAATACATCAAGATTACCCCAAGATTTGGTCATAGACATTAATGTTTCAAACCTCTCAGTCCTCTCCCAGTTCAACTTTACCATCTGATATCCATAAAAATCACTGATATAAGTTTCTAACTTCATCTTGATGACTTCATCTAGATCCAAAGCGAGTATATAATCCTCTACTTTAATCTTTTGTTGATAATAACGATCTTTATTTAATAACCAATCTTGTGATAGCTTTTCATATAACTCTGGAACCTCTTGATAATCTTCAAAAATACTGAGATTCCCCAAAAAATCATATTGACCATTTTGATTTCTTGAAAATCCAAAAAAACTTAACTCAGCATTTTGCTGGCATTGTTCCTCGTCATTAAACAAACCAGGCACAGCAATCATATGAAATATCTGACCCTCATGGTTAAAAGAAAATAACGGAAAGAAAAATGCTTTTAACAATTCAGGATTTACAAAAACTTTTGTAATTTCTGGGTATAATTTGTCAATGACTTTTGGGATAATGCAAGCAGACATTTTAAAATCTTTCTTTTATAAAATTATTATACAAGATGATTTTTTCATCATATCATAAAGACTTTCCTCGAAACGAAATTATTGTAAACAAACATGAGCTACTTTAACGAACTTAACCAAGCTGTCGGTGAACCTTTACCTGACTGGAAACCAAGACCTCTTCCTCAACGTGTTATGCTACGAGGGAGAACATGCTGTTTGGAACCTCTAAGTTTGGATCATGCAGAGGCCTTATATGCAGCTTATCAACTCTTTTCTGACGATGGACATTGGACATGGTTACCCCGTGAACCCGATAAAACAATCGAAGAGTATAAGAGATGGGTCGCAAGTGTAATTACGTTAAATGATCCACTTCTTTTCGCGATTATTGATAATAAGTCCAATCAACCTGTAGGGACATTCTCATTAATGCATATTGATCCTGAAAACGGTACAATAGAGGTCGGACATGTACATTACTCACCATTGTTAGAAAAAACTATTATGGCAACCGAAGCGCAATGGCTTTTAATGAACTATGCTTTTGAAACACTTGGTTATCGTCGATATGAATGGAAATGTAACAGCTGCAACGAACCTTCACGCAAAGCAGCATTGCGGTTGGGCTTTCAATACGAAGGACGCTTTAGACAAGCTGCGGTCGTCAAAGGTCATAATCGAGATACGGACTGGTTTTCTATAATAGACAAAGAATGGCCAGCGATTAATCAAGCCTTTCAACACTGGCTATCTCCTGATAATTTTGATCAAGATGGCAAACAAAAACAATCGTTACAAGCGTGTCGGATGTAAAATTTATACGCTTGAGAAGAAGTCAATTGTAGTAAATCAAATTGACTTCTAATTCTGTTTCAAATTTCAAGGACAGCACAAGCTTAATTATTCTTCAGATAAAATTCTTCCCATGAACCCATGAAAGTTTAAACTTAAATATTTCATCTTGTGACGATCATCCTCCTTCAAAAAGTATCCTATTGCACCCTCAATCGTATCACGAGCATTTATCAACGCATTGACTAGCACTTTAGGAAGCATTTGGGTGGTTTCATAATTTATACAAATGTTATTTAATAAGTGCAGGTATTCTTTAATCAAACCCTGATCAAGATCATGCTCTAACCGTATCTTAAGTAGTAAATTCATATTACAATCCAGAAAATCGGTAAGTAAAACTTCGATATTATCTATTATGGTATTATTGGACATTGGCTCAATTTTTCTAATGTATCATCTCTAATTACAAATAAACAAAATATAAATTCTATTGTATAAAAATCTTTAAAATAACGTAATTTCAATAACAGACTATTCGTTTGATAGTCTAACTGAATGAAATACTTTTATTCACTTTCTGGACTAGATGGTAAGTTCTCAGCAAGTTTTGATAAACCTTGTCCATTTTGAAGGTTGAAAACTGTGTAATATCGACATTGTGCACCGCAGCTGTGTAACGTAATATAATATTGACCTGTAAAATTGATTTTTAATGGATCGACAATTTTATTCATTTCATCAACCCAGCCAGCGTTTTTGTGCGTATATCCTTTTGGAATTCGAATATTCCCTTTGAACATTGTCACTGGGTAATCATGAAAAGAAATTTTTCGTTGATCTGAAGATTCAATAGGACTCTCATATCCTTTGAATAATTTTTGGATTATCATGATATTTCTTTTTCAATTGAGTTAAGGCTTAATCGGTTCCCTTACAATACTGGTCTAGTCGTTGATTTAATTCAATTACATTATCCTTGTTAGAATCCCCAGAAAATTCACCTCGCAAATGATCGTATTAATCTCTTTTCATAAGAAATTCGGATACATCCGTTGAACAAGCAGGCACAACACTCGTTAAATGAAGGAAAGTCAACCAAAGAAAAATATTTTACAATTCAACCGTGAAAAGGGCGACAAATGATAATGACCAAATGAGTTTTCACTATTGCCTTATATACTATGATTAAAATCAATCGTTCACAGCAGCTATAATGAATAAGACAGTATAAAGCCTATTATCCCCTTACCTATTTTATTTCAAAAACAAAGAACTTAGTATATAGATTATACTCAATATATTGAGGGGTGAAAATAGAGAATTCAAATGAAGCAATTTGTCATAAAGAATAAATTCAATCTGTTATTTGTTTTTGTTTTTTTTTATTTCTATTACTATCCCGTTATCTCATTAGATATCAAATACAGAGACGATTATATCCGCGCTTTGTTCCTCAATTTAGGTTGGGTTGACGAAGGACGGTTTATCAGCAAGTGGATTATAAATTTTTTTACTTTTTCGGATGGCATTTATACTGCGCCTTTAACGCAGCTTTTATCTCTTGTATGCATTGCTTTTACTGTTATTTATGCTGCACAAACAATTTTTAAAATAATTAATTTCTACTCTTGCTCTTTGATTTCTTTGATTTTTTTAAACCCTTTTTATCTTCAGAATATGAGTTTTGGCTACGACAGTCTTCCCATGACGATTGCAACCTGTTGTGCTATTATCTCTGCATTGCTCATTATACAAAATAAATACTATATTCCATTAACGGCGCTACTGACTTTTATCATCATATTTTCATATCAAACAACTATTGGAATATATGTAAACACTCTGGTATTTGTATTATTTATTTATTATTTGCAAAATGGTTGGAACCATAACGACAAAATATACATAAAAGCAATCATTAGCCTGAGTATTTATTTGCTTTTTTGTGTTATTTACAAACAAATATATCCATATTTATTCGATGGTTCTGCTAGCCGCATAGTCATTAGCTTATCAAACGTAAAAACCAATATTTTACAAACAATCTCCTACATTAAATTATTGTTTTTCAATATCCACTATCTTTTATATATAACTGCGGTGATTACTTTACTGTCTTTTTTTATCTTTCATTATCAACAAATTAAGACAAAACAGATTAAACCCATTAAAGTTGTCATTAATTTTTCAATAGTTGGCTTACTTTATATCGTTTTTTTGTTAACAGCCGAAGGTGCCAGTCTTCTCTTTAAAACGGATATCAGTGATGTACGTCTGCTAATTGCAATATCATTTTTATGGGTATTATCCTTTTATATAATATCCCTTGCTTCTAAAACGCTTTATTATGTGTTCTACTTTTGTTTTTGCTGTTTTTGCTTTTCATTTAGCTATAGTTATGGGAATTTTCTTAAAGACCAAAATCATTTTTTTGATATGACAATGACAAATATTAATTATGATATTGGGCATACGCCGGGCGTGTCCTCTGCTCAAATATTTGTATTAAACCCCTTTCCCCTGTCAGAGAGTAATAAAAAATTAGCATTAAGAATTCCATTGTTTTTGCCACTATATGGTGAACAAAACTTCGATTGGCTTGTCGCTGTAAAGATGTCTAATATATTACCTTATACATTTTCGGGTGATGAAAGAATGATGTGTCAATTCATAACTGCACGAGATTCTGCAACTCGAACAGGCATAAGCTCTGTCAAAACGGCTATTTATAACCTTTATTACTATCAAAATAATATTTTTATTGATTTCCATACAAATATAAAAAATTTCTGTAAAAAATAACTTCAGAACGTAAATAAAAAATTGATTACAAAAAAGGCAGTTCATTCGAACTAACGTAAACCATATATAATATTCTGCTCTGCTTGCATAAAATATGTTCGTATGACTTTTTTTTGGTCAAATTTTGCCTAATAATTAATCAAAAGCAATAATACACGTAATTATTTTTGCTAGACAATCACTTATAAAATGGTCTTTAATATCCTCCATAGAAACTATGAAATTCTATCTGAATAACTAGGCAAACATTATTTGCTTAACTTTATTTAAGAGAAATTGAATGATTAAAAAAATTGAAGCTATTATTAAACCTTTTAAACTTGACGAAGTGAAAGAAGCTTTGCAAGAAATTGGCTTACAAGGCATTACCGTCACCGAAGTCAAAGGGTTTGGGCGTCAAAAAGGTCACACTGAGTTATATCGTGGGGCTGAGTATGTTGTCGATTTTTTACCCAAAGTTAAAATTGAACTTGTCTGCGGTGAAGAATTGGTGGAACGTGCCGTAGAAATCATTATGAATACAGCACGCACAGGCCGTATCGGGGATGGAAAAATCTTCGTGATGCCTGTTGAAAATGCTATTCGTATTCGCACAGGCGAAAGTGGTACAGAAGCATTATAATCAATCATTCAAAATACACTCTAGATGATAACTCGTTATAGTTTTCATATTCTTAAGTCAAAAGGCACAGGAAAGATCAAAAATGTCTAATATCTCCAGAGAAGAATCCATTTCCAAAGTCATGGATATGATCCAAGAAAATTCAGTTGAATTTGTGGATTTTCGTTTTACTGACCCATGTGGTAAATGGCACCATACAACACAATATGTGACCACAATCAAAGCAGAAATCTTTGAGGACGGTATTATGTTCGATGGCTCTTCTATCAAAGGTTGGAAAGCAATCAACGAAAGTGATATGATTTTGATGCCAGACCCAACCAGCGCAGTGATGGATCCATTTACCGCAAAACCACAATTGATCTTGATTTGTGATATTATTGACCCTGCGACAGGTGTTGCTTATAATCGTGACCCACGTTCAACAGCTAAACTTGCTGAGCAATATTTAAAATCAACAGGGATTGGGGATACTGCATTCTTTGGTCCAGAAGCTGAATTCTTCATTTTTGATAATGTTAAATTTGGAACAGGTCCTAATTTTGCAATTCATCAACTCGACAGCATCGAAGGTCCTGGCTCAAATCTAAAAGATTATCCAGAAGGTAACATGGGACATCGTCCAGGTCTTAAAGGTGGTTACTTCCCTGTGCCTCCAGTAGACAGCGAAAATGATCTTCGCGCAGAAATGTTGACAACGATGGGTGAAATGGGACTTCCAATCGAAAAACAACATCACGAAGTGGCACAATCTCAACATGAATTAGGCATTGAATTCTCTACTTTGGTGCGTTCTGCCGATTATATGCAAATCTATAAATATTGCGTACATAATGTGGCGCATTCTTATGGAAAAACTGCAACCTTCATGCCAAAGCCAATCTATGGCGATAACGGCACAGGAATGCATGTGCATCAATCAATTTGGAAAGATGGTAAACCTAATTTTGCTGGTAATGGTTATGCTGATCTTTCCGATCAAGCATTATACTATATTGGTGGTATCATTAAACATGCCAAAGCACTAAATGCATTTACCAACCCATCAACCAACTCTTACAAACGCTTAATCCCTGGGTTTGAAGCTCCTGTATTATTGGCTTATTCTGCTCGCAACCGTTCTGCTTCTTGCCGTATTCCATATGTAACCAGCCCAAAAGCAAAACGTGTTGAAATTCGCTTCCCAGATCCAACAGCTAATCCATATCTTGCATTCGCAGCAATGTTAATGGCTGGTCTTGATGGTATAAAAAATAAAATTCATCCTGGCGATGCAATGGACAAAGATTTATATGATCTTCCTCCTGAAGAACTCAAAGAAATTCCAACCGTTTGTGGTTCTTTGCGTGAAGCATTAGACGCTTTGGCAGCAGATCATGATTTCTTATTAGCTGGCGATGTCTTTACCAAAGATCAAATCGAAAGCTATGCAAAAATCAAATGGGAAGAAGTATATCGCTTTGAACATACTCCTCATCCCGTAGAGTTTGAAATGTACTATTCTGTCTAAAACCTGATCGTAAGCTTTTTTGTTAGGTCATCACAAAAAATTGATTTTTTTAATAATTATGTCTTAACAAAAAAGCCTTTTTGGATTAAACTAATCGTTATTAAAGTAATTAAAATATTTAATTCTTTTTGCTCTTTTGAAATAAAATATCGTTAATAAAAAAACAATCCACGAAAGACAATTATGTCGTTGTTTTTTTATTAAATAAATCTTTTAAATATATTTTTTCTCTATAAATCCAGTTTTTTACTAGTTCGAATATATAAATTACTATTTTGATTTCTTTTAATTCCAATATAAGGCTTATGAGACTATGAAAATACTTTTAGATACCTCTGACGTTCAAGCAATCAAAAGAATCGCAGCTACGTTCCCCGTTTGGGGGGTAACCACAAACCCAGCAATTGTTGCAACTGGCAGAGTGCAATTATTTGATCTGCTCCCTGCAATTAGAGATGCTTTGGGTGGCAAAGGCACACTTTTCGCGCAAGTTATTTCATCTTCAGTGGAAGGTATGATTACTGATGCACAAAAACTATATGAACGTGTCGATAACCTGGTTGTAAAAGTACCTGTAACCCCAAAAGGTCTGCAAGTTATCAAAGAATTAAGCGCACAGAATATACCAACATTGGCAACTGCCGTATATGGCTCAGCTCAAGGTCTACTAGGGATTCTTGCTGGTGCTAAATATGTCTCTCCTTACGTTAGTCGCATCGACGCGCAAGGAGGAAACGGACCAGAAGTTGTTTCTGAGCTTCAATCTCTATTATCAATGCATGCGCCAGAAAGTGAACTTATTGCAGCCAGCTTTAAAAGCCCAAGACAAGCTTTGGAATGTATGCTGATTGGTTGTAAAGGTATTACTTTATCTCCTGAAGTATTTGATCTGTTCCTCGCCGACCCAGCGGTTGCAATTGCAGTAACACAATTCGAAGAAAAATGGAAAGGTGCTTTCAGCACAGATTGCTTGTAAAATAGTTTTATTAAAAATTTTTATCTAATCTTTTTATCTCTAAATAATTTAAGCAAACGCGAAATATATTATTATATTTCGCGTTTTATTTATAATATCACGGATAATTTTCCTAACCGGCAACAAAGAGTTTATCTATGATTTTTCCTATTCCTGTATTTATAATAACCGGTTTTCTTGGAGCAGGAAAAACAACCTTACTCAACTATATTTTATATCATCAAACGACACATAAAATCGCAATTATAGAAAATGAATTAGGTAACACAGCATTAGATAGCATCGTCTTATCACAAGAGAAGCAATCTCTGCATATTAGGACTCTACAAAATGGCTGCATCTGTTGCAACAGCCATGCTGAATTAGAAATAACTTTAATACAGCTGATAAATCAATTAAAAACGCATCAAATTCAATTTTCACAACTAATGATAGAATGCACTGGGATGGCGGATCCTGGTTCAATTATTAAAACATTTTTAACCCACGATCATGTCTCTAGCTACTTTCAACTTAAAGGCGTTGTTACTGTTGTTGATGCATTCAACGCCCCATATCAGTTCAAACATTTTCATGTGACACAGGCCCAAATTGGTTATGCCGATTTGATTTTAGTAAGCAAAATTGACCTGATAAACAAACCATATCAAGATTTTTTTAAACAACTTGCTTATATGAATAACAGAGCAAATATTCATCCTATTTTTAATGGGCGACTAGATTTAACACTCTTAGATCAACTTGATGGTTTTTCTTTACCTTCTCAATCCAGCTTTTTGTGCCAAGAGTTACCTGATAATCCGTTAGACGCACAAGTTAACTCTTTTGTTATAAGAAGAGATGAACCTTTCGACTTGCATACTCTATCCTCACTTTTTGAAAGGTTACTTGTTAATTTCAAAGATCAGCTTTTACGATATAAAGCAATTCTTTATATAAAAGACACCCCGGAACGCCTTTTGCTACAAGGAATACAGCAAGTTTATAATAGTGATTTTGGATCGCCTTGGTCAGAATCAGAAGTGCCTTTTTCAGAATTGGTTTTTATCGGTATTGCTTTGCCTGAACAAGAATTTAGAAAAGCATTTACTGAGCTTTAAATGTGATTACGTATAAAATTCATACTTTCCTTTAACTCGTTCTCAATATCTTGCATATTATGCACGCTCTCCGCAAATGGTTCATAAGAGACATATCCGGTGTAACCTAATTCTTTAAACCGTTTCAATTGCGCTATGTTTTCTAACATGTCTTGCTGATTTACCAAAATTCGATGTGCATCCAACATTTCTGAAATATCAAGATCTTGATCAACAACACCCGACACATGAACAATGCCTGTTAATTCAGGAAAGAACTCTGTTTCTTCTGCTAAATGGTGATGAAATGTATCGTGCACTAATTTGAATGTGCCTACACCACCAATATCGCGAATAGCTTCAACGGCTTCTTTTTTGGCACGTAGTGCAGATTGAGGAAATCCCAAAGGCTCGATATACGCCATCAAACCATGATGATTACAAATATTTTTCAAGTTTTTTAATGCTTGACGTAAATCCTGTTTTCGTTCTTGTGACGTCCGAGAATCAGAATTATCATTCAGAGGACAACAAACGATTGCTTTTGCCTTAATATTAGTCGCCACTTGTGCCAATTTGACTGCTTGTTGCTCTCTTTCAGTATTCCATACGTCGAAAGGATAAAGTGCATTAATGGTTAAAATATCAATTTTATGTTGCTGACATTTTGCAACAATAAATGAGTGCTCCGATTTATCAAAAATATCAATTCCTGGTAAATCGTTACGCAATTCAATCGCATCAATATTTAACGAGGCACATAATTTTAAATAATCATCAAAAGATAATTTAGGTGCAACAATCCGATTCAAAGCAAATTTAGGAAATTTCATCAATATTTCATCCTTTCGAAAACAACTTATTTCGATAGGTTAAATTCTTTCCTTTATTTATGAAATTCACATAATAGTGTTGTTGTATAATAAAATTATAAGAGACTTTTTTGCCAACTAATTCTTATAAACAACAAACATTATTTAGATAATAACAGATCAATAAAATTTAGCATTCTTAATTTTTTATAAAACCACTGTGTTTTCAAAAGCATATTTTATATTTTTAAAAAAGCAATATACGTTTAAGAACAACGCAGTTAATATTATAAAATTGTTCAATTCAAAATAATCATATTCTGAACAAGATTTTTCTTATAGTATTTACGACAGGCATAACTTATATGATTTAAAGCAAAATGACACCCCATCGCTCGATTTACAAACCAGCATCCATTTTTTTTCTATGTAGTTTATTGATTGCATGCAGCCAGTCTCATAAAAACTTAACAACCATTGAGAAAGTTCAAAACAGCTATAATGACGCTGTCGTGCTTGATCAAGATTACGAAAAAGGAAATTATGGGCAACCTGATCCTGCATCATTCACACGTCTCAAACAATATCGCTCTGACGCTTATCAAGCGTTAATGCAATTTCGACAAAAATTTGATAAGAATAAACCGCTCCCCAAAACATCCTTAGAAAATGCTCGATCAAAAATTGATCAATATGTTTCTTACCTGAATGCTTTGGGCGCAACGTCCGCTACCAAAAATACCCTTACTGGTTTTTAGAGGCATCAAGGGCGGCTTGTAACGTATAACTGGCTGCCATTTTATCCACGACTGCATTGCGTTTCTTACGACTTAAATCTGCCTCATTGATTAAAAAACGATTAACCGCACTGCTGGATAATCGTTCGTCCCATAAGCAAGCTGGTAACTGGCTGGCATTTGAAACAGCAGTAATCCAATCTCTCGCTGCCTGAGCAGCAGGGCCGAAATCACCATCTAAAGAAAGCGGTAACCCGCATATTAGACCACCGACTTGCTCTTTTTGTGCCAATTCTTGTAAATATTGGGCAAAAACTGATACCTTCCCCCGCTTGACTGTTGCAAAAGGGGAAGCCAGCATCAATGTAACATCCGATAAAGCCAATCCGATTTGCTTAGAACCTGGATCGATCCCCAATATCCGATATCCTTTAGGGAGCTGTTGTATTAATTCATAAGGGGTTGCGTACAGCATTTTAATTACCTACGATAAAAATCTTAGTTACTTCATTTGATATTTCAAAGCAGCTAAAATTTATAATATTTTCTTCAAAAGGTAAAATGACATGAACACGCAACAGATGAAAGCTATTATTGTTCAAAATCCTGGTGGGCCAGAAGAACTTGCGTTAAGCACCTTACCTATTCCAACCTGTAGAGAAGGAGAAATTTTAGTTCGTGTCTTGGCCGCAGGTATTAATCGTCCCGATGTTATGCAACGTAAAGGGTTATATCCTCCTCCAGAGGGAGCAAGCCCATTACTTGGTTTAGAAATTGCTGGTGAAGTTGTATCTGCTCCCTCTGCTTCGATTTTTAAACCTGGCGATCAGATTTGTGCTTTGACCAATGGTGGTGGATATGCTGAATATTGCGCTGTGCCTGAACAACAATGCCTTCCGTGGCCAAAAGATTTTACTGTCCACGAAGCTGCTGCCTTACCTGAAACATTTTTTACCGTTTGGACAAACCTATTTGAAATAGGAAAATTAACAGCAGGCGAAACGGTTCTGATTCATGGCGGAAGTGGTGGTATCGGCACCGCAGCCATCCAACTTGCCAGTAATTTCGGAGCCACCGTTTACACCACTGTCGGCAGTAAAGAAAAAGGAGAACTTTGCAAAAGATTGGGCGCTAAGGATTTTATTAATTATACTAATGAAGATTTTGTCGAACGTATTCACGAATTGACTGATAAACAAGGCGTTCATATTATCCTTGATATTATGGCAGCAGCTTATTTTAATCAAAATATCAACGTCTTGAGCGAAGACGGTCGTTTAGTCATTATTTCTTTTCAAGGTGGTATCAAAGCAAATGATATTAACTTGGCGAAAATTGTAACGAAAAGATTGACTGTATGTGGTAGTACCTTACGACCACGTTCAAATGACTTTAAGGGACATATTGCCAAAGAACTTTACCATCACGTATGGCCGTTGCTTTCCTCGCGGAAAATATCTCCTTTGATCCATCAAATCTTCCCACTATCTGAAGTTCGACAAGCTCATGAAATTATGGAAGCTGGACATCATAGCGGTAAAATGATTCTCGACTTATCCAATCTATAATGTCAGTGGATTTTGTTTCTCTTTTGGTTTCTGTTGATCGACAGCACGCCACAAAAACCAAGCCCCAACCGACCGATAAGGACTCCAAGAGGCTGTTTTTTCTTTGAGTTCTTTTGGTTTAGGTTGCTCGGATAATTGTTTACAGATTTTCCATCCTTCACGAATACCAAAATCATGCACAGGCATAATATCTAAACGTCCCAGTGTAAAAATCAGCACCATTTCGACTGTCCAGATTCCCACCCCTGGCAATTGTGTCAATAAATCTATCAACGCTTGATCTGACATTGTTTGAGCGTGGTAATAGGAAGGCACCCGACCTTCTATCGTTGCCACAGCCAATTGTTTCAAACTTGCCACTTTACGAAAAGAAAAACCATATGCTCTTAATTCTGTATCTGAATAGGCTAATAATTGCTTTGGGTTAGGAAAATGCCCGTTATTAAACAATTTTAAACGGTTTAAAATTGCTGTAACGGCTTTTGCATGCAATTGTTGACCGGCAATGGCTTCGAGTAGTGCAAAATATGGTTCTTGTTTTTCTTTGATCTGCAATCGACAATTTTTTTCTTTTTGTATGACCAATGCAAGATCTTTATCAACTAAAGATAAAAAATCAGTTGCTTCTTGCATTTTTTTTTGCCATTTCTCAGCCAACATAATTTTTTCCTATTGCGTTTTTTAAAAGAAAATACAAATATCAAAAAAATATATTACATAATATTATCAAACACAAATACAGGCAAAGATCGATAAGCGAATGACAAAAAGCAACAGACCTTTGAATCAAAAAACGCTTATGGCATCTCCCGATGAACGTTTTGGTGGATCTGTTGTTCCTGCTCCGACAAATATTTCAATCCAATTAAATCAAAATTTGTCATTAAGACCTCATTATTTAAAAAAACCAAAAGATTACAAGAGTGTTCTGGCGGGGTTTCCCTTACTACGTAAAGAGCCTTACGCAGCCAGCAATTCTTTTGATAAACTCAACAAACAAGTAATACAAACACCAACAACTTACATCAATAAAGATACTAACCAAACATTAACCGTATCCCCTATTATATTTAATAAAACCTCCTCACTACTATATAGTAGTGAGTCGGATCAGCATTCCATGATCTTTTATATTGCGGGTTCAGTTATTATTCATGGTCTAGTATTACTCGGTATATATGCAGCTACCTTAAAATTTCCAGCTCAACCGATGGGCAACACGAACGAAGGACAGCCTGTTGATGTTGTTTTTGCGCCTACTCCAACAGGATCTAGTGGGTTAACAGGCGAAGGCATGAGTGGTGAAGAAGGAGAAACCTCTCCACCGCCTCCACCTCCTGCTGCGTTACCAGAGGTTTCACCACCACCAGCACCAGAACAAAGCGTCACTGCGCCAGAACCACCAACTGAAGAGCTTCCTCCAAATGTTGGTGAAATACCGATGCCTATCCCACAACAACAAAAACAAACACCAAAGAAAGAAACAACGAAAAACCACCAATATACTTATCGTTACACACCACCTCACCAACAACCACGTCGGCGACAACCTGCCCCAGAACAATCCAACAATCCCTTTGCAAATATGCAAACACTCGATTTCAGTGAGAATCCTAGTAAGTCAAGACGTAAAGCAGCAACACGCAGATTGCCTCAGGGTTCTCGTTCAGGCATGGATATGTCTACTGGCCCTTTGGTTAAAAATGGCAGAATCAACGTTCCTTATGCTGCTAAAATCAGTATCAAAGGTGTTAGCGATGATTACGGCGATGCGATTAATGCATGGATAAGACAACATCTATATTATCCGCCCGAAGCTGCTCAAAATGGTGAAGATGGCAGTGCCTCTGTTCACGTTGCTTTAAACAGAGATGGATATGTCTTGTCGGTCAGCTTAACCAACTCTTCAGGATCTGATACATTGGATGCTGCCATAACAGGAATGTTCAGAGGGGCAAAACTACCTAAAATTCCACCTGACCTTCCTGATCATTTTGAACTGGATTTAACCATTAACTATATTTTGTTAAGACATTAATCCAAACAACTTATGGGATATAATGAATTGGGTCTTCTAGTCCCATTTTGGTAAAATAGGATCCAAATCCCCTTTTAAACGAATGGGCGATATTCTTTTCGCAAGCCCTGTTCTGTCATCTGTTTCAACAATAAGCCCACATAATGTGGCTAATCCTTCAGCAGGGCTTAACCGCATTCCTGGCATTTTAGTAACAAATCGATAAATAGCAGCCTCTTTTTGCATGCCGATCACACTATTATAATCCCCACACATACCAGCATCGGTTTGAAAAGCAGTACCAGAAGATAAAATACGATAATCCGCCGTAGGAATATGTGTATGTGTTCCAACCACAATCGAAACTCGTCCATCAAAATAATGGGCTAGGCCAGCTTTTTCACTGGTTGCTTCGGCATGAATGTCAATTAAAATAGCATGAACATCAATACCAAATCGATATTTTGAGATTAACTCGTCAACCATTCGAAAAGGATCGTCTAACGGCTCCATAAATAAGCGACCCATGGCATTAATCACCAACAATTTTTTACTATTCGGCAGCATATGAATATAATGCCCAGCCCCAGGCGTTTTAGGTGGATAATTCAAAGGGCGAATAATTTTAGGGTTTTCACGGATATAAGGAATAATGTCTTTGCGATCCCAGCTATGATTGCCAAGAGTAATGACGTCTACGCCCGCTTTGAATAAGTCCTGTGCAATTGCTGGTGACAAACCAAAACCATGACTAGCATTCTCTGCATTCACAACCACAGCATCAACGGATAGTTTACTTTTTAATGCTGGTAATTCCTGAATGACCACTTCTCTACCGCTTCGGCCGACAATATCCCCTAAAAAAACAATGCGCACAATAAACCCTTTTATGTATAAATAATTTCTAATTCTGTAATAATAGCAGATAAGTCAAAGTCAAATGGCTCTGTTGGAATCGTTGTTACTTCTTGATAAGAAAATGCAATTCCAGCAGATTTTGCCTCAGTGAAATGCTGTAAAGTGCGATCGTAATATCCCCCACCATAACCTAAACGATTTCCTTTTCGATCAAACCCCATTAATGGAACTAAAATAAAATTAGGCTCCACGATTTCTGTATTCGGGTAAATCGTTTTATATCGTCCCTCTTCCATCGCCGCGGATGGATACCAAGAATAAAAAGTGAGAGGATTTCCTTTAACGGGCGTTTTAGGAAGAGCAACTTTATAGCCTTGCTGATGTAATTCATGCATTAGCGGTCGTAAATCTGCTTCATTTTCCAAAGGCCAAAAGCAAGCAATGACATCTTTTTGATTACAAACAGCAGAAATAAAACTGAGAATATTTTGGATGAGCGGCGGTGTATATTGATGATGAGATTGATTAAATTGGCTTCTTAAGCTTTTAAGCTGATGCCTTAATTGTTGTTTTTGTTGTAAAATATCAATCATTTACTTAACTAAAATATATGAAGCCACCTTAGCCGTCGGTCTATCAACTCTTCCAGACCTGTCAATACAGGTGGGTGCCAGTATAACGAGACCACGGTCACGACAGCGCCAGCTCCCTAGGAAGTGATTATCGGCCCGGGAGTATGTTTTACCTAACAAACCAGGCAGCCCCATAAATCGACTTTATGATAAATTCAATTTCTCTGCAATAGATTCGGCTCTTTCAGCAAAATCATCAAGTTTTTTTCTTAATTCTTGGTTTTCTTTCTGTAGTTGCTTTAACTTTTGTTTGTCTAATTGTTTTTCTAAGCTGGCGATATATTTTTCCATATCATGAAGCTTATCTGCCATTAGCAAACTCGACAAAGCCAGTATCCTGCCTTCTCCACTTTGACCACCAATTTGGCGGATCAGATCAATATGCTGCTCTACCACTTTTGCCATCGCTTGCAAATGGGGTTCTTCCCCATCGTTGCAGCCAACAGTATATCCATATCCGTTAATTGTAATTGTTACTTGCGCCATTTATTCTTCTCTGGATCCGTCTACTTGTTCTACAGTTTCTAATTGTTCGACTATCTCTTGCATATGTGTAATTAGATTATCCAGATTTGCAAGAATAACCTCTTTTTTCCCTAGATCCTCTTGCGCTTGTGCATTTGAACGATGAATTTGTTCTGCAAGAAAATTTTCAATAGACATCAGGGCATTGTCCAAGCGTTGTTCTGAAGAAGAAGTTACAATTGGTTGAGATGATATTTGAATATTATCATCTTGAACATTCATATCCACTGTATCTGATTCAACCACTTCTTTTGCCCCTTGTATATTTATAGCAAACAAATAACTTTACTATTTATAAAAGGTTCTTTATCTAAAGTTTTATTACAATACAAGCCAATCTGATACACTCAGAATAACCATCGAAGACCTTTTGTAATAATGACAGAAAACCCTTATATTTTTGTACAAAAAAAAACATTCACAACAGCATTAAATCATTATTTAATACAAACAGAAATACCTTGCTTTGTTGTCAACCATCTTGCACATATCTACTTTATTGCAGAATTTATTAAAAAAACAAGTATAAATCCACGAAATACTTCTGAAAATAGTCCTTCTTTTAGTATCATATCCCCTCCTAATGCCGTCACTTATCTGGGTGTTCGTTGGTGGCTTGCTTTTATAAATACAGCATCAACCATTTTACCACGAAAAAACTTTGTTAATATTTTGGATTGTTACGATCATGCTGGATTAGCAATGGCTGCGATTAGAGAAGGTCAAAAATATATTTTATTCGAATCGGAATCACCACATTCCTCACTATTAAAAAATAGAGCCGAGCAAACGAATACAATATTCATTACGAATAAACCAAGCTCATTCAATTTGTTGACGTTAAGTTTCAAAAAAAAATAATTTGCGCGCATTAACGCTTGTTTATCGCTCACTATAATATGAATAGCAATTTTAAATCATTTATATTAGATTCTAAGCTATAAAATTAACTACTAATAGGTAAATTAAGCATGAAACTCACTCCTGAAGTGAAGCGTATTCTCGATAATTATGAAACAGATAGCGCTGCAACGAAAGCTAACCTTGCCCGTCTTTTAATGCACGGAAAACTTGGTGGTACAGGAAAATTACTGATCCTACCTGTTGATCAAGGTATGGAACATGGGCCTGCACGCTCTTTTGCGGCTAATCCCGCTGCTTATGATCCACATTATCATTATAAAATGGCTATTGATGCTGGTTTAAGTGCTTACGCAGCTCCATTAGGTGCATTGGAATGTGGTGCTGTTTCTTATGGTAATCAAATTCCTACTATTTTAAAGTTAAATAATGCCAATAGTTTAAGCGACATCAAAAACCAAGCAATCACAGGTTCTGTTCAAGAAGCTGCACGTTTAGGATGTATTGGTATTGGTTATACCATCTATCCAGGCAGTGATTATTGTTATGAACAAATGGATTTCTTACAAGAATTAATCAGAGAAGCCAAAGCAGCAGGATTGATCTCTGTTGTCTGGAGCTATCCTCGTGGTGGCCCATTCTTGGATAAAGCTGGTGAAACAGCTGTTGATATTTGCGCCTATGCTGCGCATATTGCTGCGCAAATGGGTGCACATATCATTAAAGTAAAACCCCCTTCAGACCATTTATGTTTACCTGCTGCTAAAAAGGTATATGAAGATCAAAAAATTGATATTTCTACGTTAGCAAAACGTGCGGAACATATTATGCAATCTTCATTTGCTGGTCGCCGTTTAGTGTTATTCTCTGGTGGTGAACAAACAAGCGAAACAAGCTTATTTGAAACATTTCAAGGTTTAAAAGATGGCGGCGCAAGCGGTGGTATCATCGGCAGGAATACTTTCCAACGTAAACGCGAAGATGCCTTAGCTATGTTGGATAAAATCATCAATATCTTTAAAGGTTAGTTTTCTCTAATTTTGGTATTTAAAAAAGGGAGTTAATGACTCCTTTTTTTGTTTAATGTTTCCTAATTATAAAGCAGAAATTGTTAAAAAATCACAGCCAGAAT
The DNA here is from genome assembly GCF_947179105.1 of Commensalibacter communis. Lineage (NCBI taxonomy): Bacteria > Pseudomonadati > Pseudomonadota > Alphaproteobacteria > Acetobacterales > Acetobacteraceae > Commensalibacter > Commensalibacter communis. Next base: position 555,714 of record NZ_CAMXCK010000001.1, on the reverse strand, counting down.
TTTTAATGTTTTCAATAGTCATTTTGGTTGAAATTTTTTGCCAAGGTTTCATGTCAACAATCACTTTTTCACCATAAGAAAGCGTGAGTTCTTTTGTTGGAGCCCTATCCCCTGAAATAATTATCTTGATTACATTACGTTGTGAACATCGCTTATTTTTCGACTGTATTTTAAGCTTGGGTATGTCTTTTAGTGACCATTCAACAACCGTAGGACTGTTATCACCAGGACGGGCAGAAATGGCAAAAGTAAAATTATTTATTGAGAAATTACCAGATTGATCGCCCTTTACAATATTGGCTGTCAGTATGGAATTTAATATGGTCAAATTATATATATTTTTCCATTGAGGATAATATTGATCATATTGAGCAAAAAAATCACTCACTTCGGAAGAGGTAAAGACTCTTTGTTTTTTGTAAATCCACGCCGTTGCATTATTATCCAACTTGTAACCATGACCAACCACTGTGTAGGCTTGTCCAATATTCGTATGATGAATAAGACTATTGACAGGAATAGTAATAACCCTTTGATTAACTTCACCTAGATGCGTTTGGGGTGGATCAACAACAAGAATATAATCTGTTATGAAAGAACTAATACTAATTTTATCACGAGTATCTACTTGAGAGGTCGAAATTATTTGATCATTTAACTGTCGATTAGATAATGTATTTAACATATCGTCATTTAAAACATAATTGGAACTCAATACTGTTATCGTCTTAGTAGAGCCAAGTAATTGTTCTATGTCTTTTGTTAAATTCAGATATGCTTGATAATGTTCAACTCTTAAGGGTAAATGCTTTAACGGCAATAATTTTTCTTGTAAGACGGTATATGTATGTTGGTCAAATAAAACTTTTTGATCAATATAGCCCAAACAAGTAATAATAACGATAATTAAAGTTGAGGAATAAAGCTGATTTGAAACCAGATTATTCAACCAAATTATGCCATAACAAGCAATGAATAACATCCATAATGCAAAAGGTAAATTATGTTGCTCTCCTGGCGTTTGTGTTCGGGTAAACAGAAAAAATGTAAATACTAAATTGAATATACAAAACAGAATAAAAGATTTTTGTTTTATATTTTTTGTTAATAAACCAATGCATGCTCCCAGAAACACCATAGGCAGCATATAATAACCACAACTGTTAAACAAAGAATTTATAGAAGAACTCAGTCCGCCTTGATAAGCGGCGTATAAATCAGCGTAATCTGTTTTGAAAATTCTTATAATTAAACCATTTTGAAAAGCCAAAGCAAACAGACAAGTGGACATTGCAGAAATCAAAAAATTTATATAAATCGTTTTGAATCTTTTCCAAATACATGATTTATCAAAATATAAAAAATAATTTAATAATGGCAATGAACAATACAAAGAAATTATTGTATATGCATACCAACGCCGTAATAAAAATGGGCTCCACAACAAAATGCCCAAAATTATCATTTTCTTTATTTGAATTCTATTACCAAGATCAAGTTTAAATTGGTATACAAGTGCTAATAAAACAAAGATTAATCCACAAATATCTGGATATCCAGCCAATGTTGGTATCCAAAATGCTGCAAACATTGCTGGCAATATAGTCGATATAGCTAGATTACTAAACTTTTTCTCATAATTTGTTATGAAGTGGAAGCATATATTAGCAAATAAAAAAATTACCGGCATAAAATATAAAGTTACTATGGATAAAATATAAGACATCCTAGAAGAAAAAGGAAGTCCGCTAAATATCGTTGGGATAACAATAGGTAGCACATTATAGTCATTGCTATTTATAGAAGCAAATATATGGCTAAATCCTTCTAAAGGGTTCTGTAGTATTTGTAATGTGGTATCTTGCCATAAACGCCAGTAACCGTTGTAATCCCAGTAATATACATTATGTTCAGAGCTAACATAATAAATTGTAAGACCAATAACAAATAAAATTAAAAATAATGTTAACATATAGTTGTATAGTAAAAACCGTCTTTTTTTCATCTATCTACTTTATACAAATTCAATAAAATTCTAATAATATTTATTATATTAAAACTTTATTTGATCACAATTAATCTTCTATTTGCTCATCAATAAAAAATTTCGGCCGGCACTTGGTTTCCATATAGATTTTACCAATATACTCCCCTATCACACCCAGCGAAAGTAATTGAACGCCACTGAGAAAAAAAATGGAAATAATTACCGAAGTCCACCCTTCGATTGCTTGGCCAGTAAATTTAGCAATAAGAATATAAATAATTGCTAAAAATGAAACAAAACATGTCAGAAAACCCAAAGCACAAATCAAACGTAGAGGGGTTACAGTCAAAGATGTAACACCCTCTATCGCTAAACCCAACATTTTTCTTAACGGGTATTTTGATTCGCCAGCAATACGTTCTTCTCGCGTATAAAAAACTTTGTCACTCTGAAAGCCGAGTAGTGGAATCAATCCTCTGATGTAAAGATTTTGTTCTTTAAATTCTAATAGAGCTTCCAAGGCTCTTTTACTTAGCAACCGATAATCAGCGTGATTTCCGATCTGGTTTACGCCCATTGCTGACATTGAGCTATAAAAAATATTTGCTGTCATTCGCTTAAAAAAACTGTCACTTGAACGATCGTTTCTGATACCATAAACAATATCATTGCCAAGCATATATCTATCGATCATTCGTTCAATGCATTTTATATCATCTTGCAAATCTGCATCAATACTTATGCAAACATCCGTTTCCACAACTGATAATCCTGCGATTAAAGCTATTTGATGTCCACGATTACGCGATAATTTCAATCCTTGAACATGAGCAGATTGATTTGCAGCTTCTATAATTTGTGACCACGTATTGTCTTTGCTACCATCATCTATGAATAAAATGTAACTATTTTGTTGTATTTTTTTTCTAGAAATTAAATCAACAATAATTTTTTTTAATGCATTAACACAGTGTATAAATACTTCTGCCTCATTGTAACAAGGCACTATAATGGTCAGAGTAGGAATAGTTTCTCTTATTTTGAAAGTTGTGTCCTGCGATATATAATGATTCATTTCATGACCCATAATTTATTCAAAATAAAACCAGTGATTGTATAAAACATCATACCACACAATTGTGCTAGATATGGTTTATACTCAGCAAGATACAACACATTGGAACAAACTAAGAAAAAACCCTTTACTGCGATCAAGTTAACCAAATAGGAAATGAAACAAACAATCAAGAATTTTAAAAGCTTTGTGAAACTTAGTGCTGCTGAAAATGTAAAAATTGAATTGAGAATAAAACTAAAAATGATACCCACAACATAGCCAGATGCATTTGCCACGTACAGACCTATACCATAATACGTCAAGGCAATAATCACAAACATAGTCAGCAAGGTATTCGCAAGACCAACAATAATATATTTACTTAAAACAACCCACATTTTATCAATTTCAAAATTACGTATAAAGCATTAATCGGTTAAATCACATTTTAAGTAAAGACAAAATACCCGATGTCAAAATACATTATTTATAAAACAATAAATATAATCTCAGTGATAAAACAAAAACACTTTTAGTATTCTTATTATACTTTTTTTGTTTTGCATTGCGCATATACTCTCCTATGGTCACTTATAAATCTTAATGTTATTCTGATCGTTAAATTCAACATATTGAGACGAACGATGAATGCTTGTGAACTTTATTTAATAACCCCTCCCACCTTGGATCCTATACAATTTAAACCATTACTTATCGAAGCATTGGAAGCTGGTCCAATTGCAGCCTTGCAACTGAGATTGAAAAATGTTTCAGATGATGAAATTCGTAAAGCAATCGATATATTACAACCTGTCGTTCAGGATAGGAATGTTGCATTCATTTTAAATGACCGTCCTGATTTAGCCAAAGAATATGGCTGCGACGGCGCCCATGTTGGTATGGATGATGCCCCGATCGAATTAGCAAGATCACAATTAGGAAATGATTTACAATTAGGTGTTTCTTGCTACGACAGCCGGGACATGGCTATGAAAGCTGGGGAAAAAGGGGCAGACTATATTGCTTTTGGTGCTTTTTTCCCAACAATATCCAAAGATACCGATGTCAGAGCACCCATTGAACTATTAAGTTGGTGGTCAGAGATGATGGAGCTACCTGTTGTTGCAATTGGTGGAATTACAGCAGAAAATTGCAAACCGCTTGTCAAAGCTGGTGCTGATTTCTTATCCGTCATTGGTGCAGTTTGGAGGCATCCTGATGGACCAGCAAAAGGTGTCCAAAACATGTTAAGAGCAATTATAGAGGCTGAAGAAGAAAAACAATAAGTTTCGATTCTGTGAATATCACTTTATTCACAGAATAATTTTATTTTTAATCATTTAACAAAATTTAATAGACCTTGGCTGACATACAAAGTGCCGTTTGCTTGGGGAATACCGTTGACCCAAATTTTATTGATCTGCCCAGCTTTATTTTTAGTGGCGAATTCACCTGTTTGAGGATCGAATACCACAATTAGTTTTTCATTATAAAATGTCGTTAACTCAACAGACCCGCCATTTTTTAAAGCTAGTTTTCTAAGTTTCTCTGGTGAGTAGTTCCCTAAAACAATAGTATAACCCATTAATTGTTTTAACAAATTTTCATTTTGAACATCCATTAATGAACCTTCTACAGCAAAGGTTGGATGTTCCATCGAATTATTTGGAACGGCAAAAACAGTATAAGGTCCTTGACGTTCAACCAAAGCAAGCAATCCTGTTTTGCTTAAGGCCTCTTTATAATCTGTTAGAACGATAGAAGCACGCAACGTTTGATCGATTGTCTCATCTGTATAGACGGGCATATCAGGCACTGGAAACTCTTTAGCGCCAGTGTAAGCAGGAATAAAATAAGATTGCGTATTCCCTTTAACAAAATAAGTATCTTTTTTTGCCGTATGACGACAATACCAAGAGGGTGCTCCCTGCCACTGACATTCGCGTTCATGTTCAGGCACACCGCCACATCCAGCCACAGCAAGCACGCCTACCATTCCTAACAGCGTTCCGATTATTGATTTTCTTTTATGAACAATAACAGCAAATTGTTGTGGTTTTAACTGCGACATAGTCTTTTATTCCCTTAAAGAACAGTTGAAATGAATTAAATCATTCTTGTATCTAGGTTTTATCTTTTCTTAACCATTTCGACAAGCTCTCTCATATTGTTTTTCATAAGATATTTGCCGATGAACAAATATCTTTTATTTTATATCCACAGAATATCCCGAATATTTTTGACACCTGTTGCTAACATCACCAATCGATCAAACCCCACCGCAATACCAGAGCAAGGTGGCATTTTCGACAAAGCACTTAAAAAATCCTCATCTATTTCCCATCGAGTAGCCTCAGGATACAATTCTGTTCGTTGTTGCCGATCGATAAGAAATCGTTGACGTTGCTCTACAGGATCGGTTAATTCTTCAAAAGCATTTGCCAACTCTAATCCGCCAGCATAAAGCTCAAAACGTAAAGCAACCCTTTTGTCGTTCGAATCTATTTTTGCCAAAGCGGCTTGTTTTACTGGCCAATGCGTTAAAAAGGTCGGGCGATCCCTTCCAATATTCGGTTCAATTTTTTCTAGTAACAATCGAAAAAATAAATCCTCCCACGTTTCCCCTAATCGTAATTGGCATCCTGCTGCATTTGCTAGTATTTGAGAGTCGTCAGGTAAAGATAAAATATCAACCCCAACATATTTTTGAAAAGCCTGCTGGACTGTTAATCGTTCAAACGGCACACCAAAACGGATTTGATGATTAGAATATTCTATTTGTCGAGGAAATAAGACTTTACACAATCTCTCTGTTTCATCCATTAATTCAACCATTGAACAATGAGGATGATACCACTCCAACATTGTAAATTCAGGCGAGTGAGATGATCCGCCTTCTTTATTCCTCCAAACCCTTGCTAATTGATAAATAGGTTGATGCAACTCTGCAACAATCCGTTTCATGGCAAATTCGGGGCTCGTATGTAGAAACAGCTCTCTTTTTTCCCCTTGAGGCGTTTCATACATTGAACTAAAGGGTTCTAGATGTAATTCTTCTCCTGGTGCAGAAACTAGATAAGGAGTTTCAACTTCTAAATAATTACGAGCATCAAAAAAACTTCTGATTGCCTTTATCATTAATTGCCGTCGTTTCAACAATGGCAAACGATCAAATAGAGAGGCGCGATCTAATCTATTCACTAAAGAGTCCTCGTATTTCTCTTAATTTGCTTTACATCCTTCTATTAAAGATGCGATTTTTCTGTTTTTACAAACTTGTATCTTTAATCTACATAAAAGCCTTATTCCTTTATGACCTCAAAAACACTTCGCACTGTTCATGATCTTTTAGAAAATAATCTTATTTCTGAACAAGATTTGACACAGTTAAACGAATTATCAAAAATCTATACAATTGCTGTGTCCTCGGAAATGGTTGATTTAATTGCATCTCCTGAGGGTCCAATTGGATTGCAATATGTCCCACATCCTGATGAGCTGATAACACATCCAGATGAACTGAACGATCCCATTGGAGATGAAGCACTCTCCCCTATTCCAGGCATTGTCCATCGTTATGAAGATCGCGTTTTGTTAAAACCGTTACTTATATGTCCCGTTTACTGTCGCTTTTGTTTCCGAAGGGAACAAATAGGACCTGAAAATGGGTTATTAACCGATCTTCAACTTGAAAACGCACTACACTGGATTGAGAACCACCAGCAAATAAAAGAGGTTATCTTATCAGGTGGGGATCCTTTTGTCTTATCTCCTCGTCGTATGCGTTTTATTATACAACAACTTGAGCAAATACCTCATGTTACAACAATTCGTATTCATACGCGTGTTCCGTTTTCTGCACCCAGTCAACTTACCAAAGAATTTATTGATAGTTTAGAAACAGATAAAGCCTTATGGGTTGTTGTACACGCCAATCATCCCAATGAATTTACACCTGCAGCTCGTCAAGCAGTTAAAAATTTAGTTAAAAATGGCATTCCTTTATTAAGCCAATCCGTTTTATTAAAAAATATTAACGACAATGTTGCAACACTTGAATCCTTACTGCGTCATTTTGTTGAATGGCGTATCAAACCTTATTATTTACACCAACTTGACAAAGCCCCAGGTACAGCACGCTTTTATGTTCCTATCGATGAAGGAAGGCAGCTGCTTAGTGCTCTACGCGGACGGGTAACTGGACTGGCATGGCCAACTTATATCCTCGATATTCCAGGAGGATATGGCAAAGTACCCATTGGACCTGATTACTTTAATCCACAAACTCCTAATTATGTGCTTGACCCCAATAAGAAAATACATCAAATTTAAAAGATGAGAGATGTGAATAACTTGCCTTTTTCGAGTTTACAGATTATACATCTTCCTTTTACTCGTTTATTTTTTAGAGAGAACTAATGAAACAACAGGCAAACCAAATTCGTGCGGGCCAAGTTATTGAACATGAAGGTCGTCGCTGGTCTGTCCTTAAACAACAAATTATCACGCCAGGCAAAGGTGGCGCATTTATCCAAGTGGAAATGCGCGATCTAAAAACAGGAAATAAAACCAACGAACGTTGGCGTACTGCTGATACCGTAGAGCGTCTGATGGCCGAAGATAAAGAATTTACGTATTCTTATGAAGATGGCGATAATATCGTGTTAATGGATCCAGAAACTTATGATCAATTTTTGCTTCATAAAGATATTTTTGGGGATCTATTACCTTTCTTACAAGATAATATGAAAGTAATCGTAAGATTAATTGAAGGGGATCCAGTTTCTGTTGAGCTTCCTGCACAAGTTACTTTGGAAGTAGTCGAGGCAGAACCTGTTGTCAAAGGACAAACAGCAAGCTCTTCATATAAACCAGCGATGTTATCTAATGGCGTTAAAACAATGGTTCCCCCATTCGTTGAAGCCGGTGAAAAAATTGTTGTTAAAACCGAAGATGGCAGCTACGTTGAAAGAGCTAAATCCTAGATTTTACATAAGGTTTATCCCTTATTCTACATAAAAAAGATGTCTGTTTACACATATCCAAACAGACATCTTTTGATGTTTTGTTAATTATTTACTACCAAGCCCTTTCTTTATAATATTCAGGAACTTGCTTATGGCTATGCGACTTTCTCCTCATATGATGGTAATGCAAAACGCTGCACAAAAAGCTGCACGCGGTTTATTGCGAGATTTTAACGAAGTGGAAATGCTTCAAGTCAGTGTTAAAGGACCAGGAGATTTCGTGTCTCAAGCAGATTTGCGAGCCGAATCCACGATTCGCACAGAGCTTGAAAAAGCGCGCCCTGGATATGCTTTTTTGATGGAAGAAAGTGGATATTCCGGCAGTGATAATTGGAGCTGGCGTTGGATCGTTGATCCATTAGATGGCACGACCAATTTTTTACATGGCATCCCACACTGGGCAATTTCAATTGCTTTACAAAAACGTAATGACAATGGCGATATCGAAATTGTGTCTGGTCTTGTATACAACCCCGTTGCGAATGAAATGTTCTGGGCTGAAAAAGGGATTGGCGCATTTCTAAATGAACGCCGCCTACGTGTATCTGCAAGAAGGGATATGTACCAAGCCGTGTTTGCAACGGGCATTCCTTTTGCAATTTCTACTGAAGAAAAAAGAAAAGGGTTTGTACAAACTGTAAGCTCATTAATGCCTCAAATAGCTGGGTTACGGCGTTTTGGCGCTGCTGCTTTGGATTTGGCATGGGTGGCCGCTGGCCGATATGAAGGTTTCTGGGAGCTTGGGTTAAAGCCATGGGATGTTGCTGCAGGATTGATTTTAGTCAGAGAAGCTGGTGGGCATGTCTCTGATATACAAGGAAATCCTTTGAATGATATTGGTATGTCTGTAGATACTGTTGCTGCCAATGCCGCATTATTTTCTACAATCAGAGAAATTATCTCGGATAATACTCCAAACAAATAATGAATTAATATATTATTCTTAAGTGCGTTTATTTTAAAGAAAGTTGATTGTTAGGCTATATTATGAATTTTCCTTTATTTCCTCTATCTCCTTTTTCTCTTCTAAAAAAAAGAAATCAACTTTTTTTAACCTCTGCTTTTGCTAGTTTAGTTCTATTATCCACACCCAATGCTATTGCCCAAGTAAGTGTCAATCACTCTGCTTTGAGCAACTTGGGAGACGGTCATAAAACTAAAAATAAAGAAGCAAAAAAAACCAATAAGCATTCTGATAAGAAAAAACATCAAAAAGAAAAAAATACAAAAAAAACTACAACACCAGTAGAAACAAAGCCACCAGCAAGCGTAAAACCTGCTGTGTCAGCAACAATCCCCCCTGCACCACCTCCTGTGCCTGTATTTAAAGATGCAAATATTGTCGTGCCATTACATCCCCCTGCACCACCAGAGATGCCTAAAGTTATCAAAGAGGTCAAAGGAGAAGTACGTGCTACGTCAAAACATACATTACTTATTTTTGATCAAAATAGTGTAGATTTAAACGAATCCATGATGAAAGCCATTATGGACTATGCCAATATGTTAAAACAACATCCTGAATCTACAGTTTATTTGAATGCCTATAGCCATGGCAATGCCGATGATTTATCAACACCTCGTCGTATGGCATTAAATCGTGGGTTAGCTATTCGCGCTGTTTTGATTAACCAGGGTATTCCCTCAACACGTATATATTTACTCGCCAAAGGAATACCCGAAGCGCAAGATAAAGACCTTAGTGCAGATCATGTAGAAATGATTCGATCTGACTTGGCAAACAAACCTGAAAAGCCTGCTCAGCACCGTCAATAAACGTCACATTGGTTCAGCAAAAGGGTCATTGTAACTTTGATTATTCCATACATACTCCATTGAATCAGCAATCAATCTCGAACGTTCTTGACCATATAAATCTGCAACGAATCCTAAAGCCATATCTGTACCAGCTGATATGCCTGATGAAGTATAAAAACAACCATCAATACACCAACGTGCATGATACTGCCAATTGACTTGGGGATTAACCGACGTCACCCAAGACCATGCTTTTTTGTTTGAAGTTGCTGTTTTACCTTCTAATAATCCCGTTTTGGCAACCAGTGCTGATCCTGTACATACCGTTAAGCAATAAGATGCTTGTGGAATAATATGTGTTAGCGCCTTGGTGAACCCAACGTCATTAACCAAAGATCGTGTCCCTATCCCTCCTGGGATAAATATGATCGAATCTGAAAATATTGTTAATGGCATTACTTCAGTCATAATGGGTACGTGATGAGAGCTATACACTAATCCATCTACTAATGAGCAATAATGTAAAGTGAATTCGCTAACCTCCCCAAAAACATCTACGGGACCAAAAACGTCCAGCGTGCGGAAATTATCAAATAACAATATATAAATATTCATTCATATATCCCCCACAAAATAAATATCAATATTATGATTAAAGACATATAAATGCAAAAAAAGGCTTCTATTTATAAAAATAGAAACCTTTTTAAACTCATATTCATAAAAGATCATCCTCGTAAAAGGATGTTCTATAAGTAAATAAATAAGATTAACCTTGACGTGCTTTCATACGTGGATTTTTCTTATTAATAACATATACTCTTCCATGACGACGAACGATACGGCAGTCTTTGTCACGCAATTTAGCCGAACGTAAGCTGTTTCTAATTTTCATAATTTCAATTCCACCCAAGGCAATAAATTCGAAAGTTAGCTCTTATATAAAGAAAAATAAGAAAAAGTCAAATCCTAAGACTATATTTTTAAATTTTGGAATACTTTTTCGAATTGTTTGAACTCGCTTGCTCTTAAAGAATTACGTCGCCAAGCCAAACCAATCGTTCTGCATGTTGGATTTCCATCTAAAGGACGAACTACAATATCAGAACGATCGCCAATTTCACTTTCAATTGCCATTTTGGGTATGAAAGCTACACCTAATCCAATTCCAACCATATTAATAATTGTTTTAAGCGAAGAAGCCGTAAAATCATTATGAGAATCTGAAACGGTTTTAAAATTTTGCCCTTGTCTACACATATCCAAAGTTTGATCCTTCAAACAATGACCATCTTGTAAAGAAATAATCTCTTTAGCTTCAATTTGATCTAAGCGAATACGATCAAATTGTTCCAATGGGTGATCTTTAGGCATAATAATAAAAAAATCGTCCTTAAACAAAAAGAAAGTTTCCGCGCCGCTACAATCACATGGCATCGCAATCACCAATAAATCCAAATGACCGATGGCAAGTTTTTCCATTAAATTTTCTGTCAAATCTTCGTGAAGGCTTAACGTTAATTTAGGATAATTGTGTCTTATATTCCGAATAACATCAGGAAGTATATAAGGGGCTACTGTGGGGATAATTCCAAGTCTTAACGATGATGAAAAAGGTTCTTGCACGAAATGAATAACATCTCGAACTGATTCTAGCCCTTGTAACGCAACCTTTGCTTGAATGATAACCTCTTCACCTATTGGCGTGAAGACTACCCGCTTTCCAGCTGTTCTGTCTAAAATAGCGACATCAAATTGACGTTCTAAATTTAATATACCCGCAGACAAAGTCGATTGAGTAACAGAGCAAACATTTGCAGCTCTGCCAAAGTGTCTTTGCTCAGAAAGAGCGATCAAATAACGCAGCTGTTGTGGTGAAGGAAGAATGTCCATCGATTTTTTCAATCATTTATTACAAAAGAATTCATTTGAATATTTAATCATACATACCCATAAATAGATATAGAGTATAGAGCAATCTATTCCTGTTTTTTATTTTTTATATGGAGATAATCATGTTAACAGTTGGCGATCAATTCCCATCATTTAGCTTAGATGCTGTTGCTGCTGGACAAGCAGGCTTGGATCAAGGTGCAGAAGGCAAATTCCAAACCATCTCTAACAAAGATGATAGCGGAAAATGGAAACTATTCTTTTTCTGGCCAATGGACTTTACGTTTATTTGCCCAACAGAAATCGTTGCCTTTAGCGATCTACAAAAAGAATTTGCTGAACGTAATACTGCTGTTTATGGTCTTTCAATTGATTCTGCTTTCGTTCATTTAAATTGGCGTTTACACAACGACCAGTTGAGAAACTTAGAAATTCCAATGCTAGCAGATAATAAACGTGAGCTTTCTTCAGCACTTGGTGTATTGCACTATGCTGCAGGCGTAAACCTACGCGCAACATTCATTGTTGATCCTACAGGCGTTATCCGCCATGTCAGTGCAAATGATTTATCAGTTGGCCGTAATCCAGCAGAATTCATTCGTATTCTTGATGCATTACAAGACGGTGGTCTGTGCCCATGTAGCTGGAAAAAAGGTGAAGCAACTCTATAATTTTACATAAAAAATTATAGATAAACCTTGTCATAAGGCCCTTATTATGCAATAGGGGCTTTATTTGTTTAATGTTTGCACTATATACTATAAACAATAGTAAAATTTGTATTTGGAATGGTCTAAAATGAGAGCTATTATTTTACAGCATGCGATTTTCGAAGGCCCTGGGTATATTTTATCATGGCTACATGAGCAAGGCATTGCATCAGATATCTGCTTCTTGTATAAACCCGATTCCCCTCTTCCGAATATTGAATCTGCCAACCTATTAATTATTTTAGGTGGCCCAATGAGCATATATGATGAAGAGCAATATCCTTGGCTTAAAAAAGAAAAAGAACTCATTAGACAAGCAATTGAAAATAACATTCCAACATTGGGTATATGTTTCGGTGCACAATTAATTGCCGATATTTTTGGAGCAAAAGTACGTTCTGCTCCTCATAAAGCTATTGGTTGGTATCCTATAAAAGCGGAATCAACCTCTAAAAGAAACTGTTTTCATTTCCCAGACCATTTTACAAGTTTATTTTGGCATAAAGACGAATTTGAGCTGCCTGAAAATGCAACATTACTTGCATCCAGCTCAATATGCGAAAATCAAGCATTTCAAATTAAAAATCATGTTATTGGGCTGCAATTTCATGCACAAACAACACCTTATCATTTGCAAAGCATGATTAATAACTCATCCTTAGACTTAACAAATGATCGTTATATTCAACCTTCTCAGCAACTCTTATCCGCACCAGCCAGTTTCTTTGTGCAAAGTAACCAGCTGATAAACAATGTAATTTCCTATTTATTATTAAAATCAAAAAGAAAACAAAGCTAGCAATCTTTGACATTCTGAATAACATCACATAAATGGGTTAATATTCGATCAACACTGGCATAATCCTCTGCCTCTGCCATAACGCGTATCAGAGGTTCAGTGCCGCTTTTTCTTAGAATAATACGACCATCTTTACCTAATTGCTCTTCAGCCTCTCTTAATGCGTTTTGTACATTTTCATGGGTCAGAGGATCGCTTCCTTGAAAACGTATATTTCTTAATTCTTGCGGGAATGGAGAGAATTTATTACAAACGACGCTCGCTTTTTCTTTTCTTTCGACCAAAACAGCTAGCACTTGTAACGCAGCAATTAAACCGTCTCCTGTCGTTGAAAAATTGGACAAAATCATATGCCCAGATTGCTCTCCACCAATGATACACCCAAGCTCACGCATTTTTTCAACAACATAGCGATCTCCAACTTGTGTTCTTAATAATTCGATATTTTGGGATTTAAAAAAACGTTCTAATCCCATATTTGACATAATCGTTGCAACAACATTTTTATTGGGCATATATCCTTTCTCAACCCAAGAAGATGCAATCACAGCGAGAATTTGATCACCATCAAGAACTTTTCCAGTTTCATCAACCAGTAACATTCGATCTGCATCACCATCAAGGGCAATGCCAATATCTGCTTGATGTTCAATAACAGCTTGGCATAATGCCTCTGGATGAGTAGAGCCACAATTTTTATTAATATTAAATCCATTGGGTTTGCATCCTAACGAAATAACTTCTGCTCCTAACTCCCATAATGCTGCCGGGGCAACTTTATAAGCTGCGCCATTCGCACAATCAATGACAATTTTTAATCCATTGAGACGATATTGCCTTGGAAAAGAAGCCTTTGCATGTTCAATATAACGTCCAGCAGCATCATCTAAGCGAACAGCTCGCCCTATATGTTCAGGGCTAGCAAGACGATGAGAGAGGTCAGATTGTATTAATCGCTCAATTTCAATTTCTTGAGCATCAGAGAGTTTAAACCCATCACGATCAAAAATCTTGATACCATTATCATAATATGGATTATGCGACGCAGAAATCATAACCCCTAAATCAGCACGCAACGACCGTGTCAGCATTGCAATCGCTGGTGTGGGCATCGGCCCTACCACGATCACATCCATCCCCGCGGATAGAAACCCTGCAATCAGTGCACTTTCAATCATATAGCCTGACAAACGTGTATCTTTGCCAATCAAGACTTGATGTCGCCTTTGATCTCCTTCGTCCATAAATAACAAACCAACCGCCTGTCCCAGCTTTTGCGCGACCTCAACAGTCATTGGATTACTATTTGCCGTACCACGAATTCCATCAGTGCCAAAAAAAACTCTTTGATTACTCATCTGTCTTTCCAAGGTTGTTTGTTTTACAATAGCCTGCTCTTTTTAAACCTTAATGTAAAGCTTGCCATAGTTTGATTGATTGTACTATTGCAGGCACATTATGCACCCGAATTATCCCATTGCCAACCATCATAAATGGCAATGAGGCAACCATTGTTCCCCAATCATAATGTTCGCAAATAAAATTATTCATAACTTCTTTAATAAAACGTTTTCTAGATACCGCCAATAATAAACGACATCCTAAATTTGCTAAAACTGAAAAATGCTTTATTAATAATAAATTATGCTGTTTATTTTTTGCAAACCCGATACCTGGATCGATGATAATTTGATCACGGGAGATTCCTGCTTGCTCTGCTTTTTGAATCTTAATGGTTAACTCGGATAAAACATCATACAAAACATTCCCATATCTTGTACAATTTCCCATTGTCTGAGGTGTTCCACGCATATGCATTAAAATAACAGGGCATTTTGCTTGAGCAATAATCTTTGCACTCTCAGGATCATCAAGTGCCGAAATATCATTGATAATATCAGCACCAGCTTCTAAAGCTACGCGCATCGTTTGTGCATGGCGTGTATCCACTGAAATTAAAGCACCACACCCTCGCAACTGTTTAATAACAGGCACAATACGCTCACATTCTTCTTGTGGTGTGATTGGAATAGATCCTGGTCTTGTGCTTTCACCGCCAATATCAATAATTGCAGCCCCATCCGTGACCATCTGATGGCCTGCACGAATAGCATCATTTAACTGAAAGTGCTTACCACCATCACTAAAACTATCTGGTGTGATATTTAATATTCCCATCACTAACGGACCAGAAGGTAAATGTGCCATAGGCAGCGGAGACGATAATTGATTTAATTTTTCCTGCCATATTACTGGAAATAAATCTTTCGACAAAGGAAAACACTCTTTACGATAACTTACTTGCTTCACCATTGAAAACGCTAGTCTTTGCTGACCTAAAAATGGATAAGCGTTCTTATTTTGTATCGCTTGCTCAGCAACGTCGTCATATAAGAATGCCATTGGCTCTAAAAATATATCTTGCATTCTTTATTTACTATAAAGAAATTGCTGGTTCGCCAAGCCTATATATAAAAAAAGTGAAAGAAAAAAACTTCTTTCACTTTAAAATTTTTCTTATTTGTTGAATGGACTACGCAGTTGGGTCTGTTTTATCTTCTGATTTATCCAGATTTAAAGATGTCGTTTTACTCTCATTTTCGACCCGTTTATTTTCAGACAAGATTTCTGTTGCCTCAGGAGTTACAATCTCAGGAACAGATGAACGAAGATTTTTCATCGTATCATCTGTGAAACTACCCTCGATCTTTTCACCACGTAAAACACGTTGAATCTCATCAGCGTTTAATGTCTCATATTCTAACAATCCTTCAGCTAACCTTTCCCACTTTTCTCTGTGTTCAGTTAGCAAATTCATTGCCCGAGTGTATGCTTCATCAATTAATTGTTTGACTTCAATCTCGATCTCACGAATGGTAGACCCTGATTTGCTTGGTTTTTGCCAATAACCTTGCTCACCATCACCATAATTAACCATACCGAGCTTCTCACTCATTCCCCACTCAGTCACCATGTTATGAGCAAGGTTGGTTGCCATTTGAATGTCGCCAGATGCACCACTAGTGATATTTTCAGGGCCAAAGGCTAATTCTTCACCACAACGACCACCCATAGCCAAGACAAGTCGGGCTTTACATCTCAATTTGGTTTCAGAATAACGATCCCCTTCAGGTAAGCTCATCACCATCCCCAACGCGCGTCCACGAGGAATAATGGTGGCTTTGTGCACAGGATCACATCCAGGAATTAAAAGCGCACAAAGTGCATGGCCTGCTTCATGATAAGCCGTATTTCTCTTCTCTTCATCGCTCATCACTAACGAGCGACGTTCTGCACCCATCATGACTTTGTCTTTGGCATTTTCAAACTCGAGCATCGAAACTGTACGACGATTCAAACGTGCTGCTAACAAGGCTGCTTCATTGACCAAATTGGCAAGATCTGCGCCAGAAAATCCTGGGGTACCTCTGGCAATAACTTTCGGATCAACGTCACTGGTTACAGGCACTTTACGCATATGCACACGCAAAATCTTTTCACGTCCAGCCACATCAGGATTAGGAACAACGACCTGACGATCAAAACGTCCCGGACGCAGTAATGCAGGATCGAGAACATCAGGGCGGTTTGTTGCAGCAATCAGAATAACGCTTTCACTGCTATCAAATCCATCCATCTCAACTAACATTTGGTTTAAAGTTTGCTCACGTTCATCATTGCCACCACCCATACCAACGCCACGATGACGACCTACAGCATCAATTTCGTCGATAAAGATAATACAAGGAGCTGATTTCTTGCCCTGCTCGAACATATCACGAACACGGGAAGCACCTACACCAACAAACATTTCAACAAAATCTGAACCTGAAATGGTAAAAAATGGAACATTTGCTTCACCAGCAATCGCACGAGCTAGCAATGTTTTACCCGTTCCAGGAGGTCCAACTAATAAAACCCCTTTAGGAATTTTACCGCCCAACCGTTGGAATTTTTGAGAATCTCTTAAATATTCAACAATTTCTTCTAACTCGGCTTTAGCTTCGTCAATCCCTGCAACATCTGCAAACGTGACACGACCTTGTTTCTCAGTCAACATCTTAGCTTTGGATTTCCCAAAACCCATTGCTTTTCCACCTGCACCTTGCATATTGCGCATAAGCAAAATAAATAGCCCAATAATCAACAATGTCGGAAGCAAATTAATAATCAAACGCCAAAATAAATTGGGTTGGTTATCCAAAGGTTTTGCCTCAATAGAAACATCTTTGCTTGATAGTTTTACAAGCAAATCATTCGTTGATGGGGGCAAATATGTAGTAAAAGTTTTATCATCCTTATACTTACCGCTTAAATTACGGTCTTGAATAACGACAGACTTTACTTTTCCTTGATCGATATTACTGATGAACTGTGAATAATTAATTTGTTCTCCAGTAGATTGCCCTGTATCTGGACGGAAAAATCCAGCAGCTAGCATGACCATCACGATCACAACAACCCATAAACTTAAATTACGGCCAAAATTCTTTTTGTTCATACTATTTTATATTTCCATGTTCAAAACAAACACGTCTTGTTTTACAGATCCCTTAAACAAAATGAAGATTATTTTGTTTTATTATTTACTATTACTTATTTAACATAAGAACTAAACTAATATTTTCCTAGTCAAAAAAATTATTTTCCCTCATTTTAATTCATCAAATTAAATCTTGTGTTCCACATTATATACCCAAAAAAAGATAACTTTGTGTCATTGGTTGTTTAGGCTGAAAAATAATTTGCCAATTTTTAACGTCACTTTGTAAAAATACATTCAAATGTGGTACTGCTATTAAAGTTTCATTATCCCAAAACGCTGGTAACACTCTTAATAAAGCCGAAGGGAGCGTATTACGATGAGCAAATTGCTTATATCCGTCCCCCAAGGCACCAACCTCTATTCCATCTTTCATTTGCCCATCAGGAATAATGACTCGAAACCGATAATCCCAAATACAATCTGGAACAACCTGCACCCTTTTTTGCATAGCAGCCTCTTCACGAAACATTAACCATCCATCACCCAACCTGCCTGCTGGCTGTATTTTAACACCACCAACAGTCATTGAACGTAAATGACGTAGCCTTTCTAATGACTGAGACACAGGTGCATAAATAGAACCTGAAATTGTTCGGATGATCGCCCCTAATGCTCTGGATTCTATTGTTGAGGTTGATAAAAGTGCAAATCCTTCTGGTCTAATCTCCACATGTTGAACCAATAAATCTGCTTGTTCTTTATCTTTTTTCATGCGGTTACGTCCTTCTTCACGAGAACGCTGTAACAAAGTAGATATTGCACCGGATTGTTGAGAACTCGTCGATAGCTCTTTTCTTAATTGATTACGTCGAATACGCATGTCTTGGTTCGAAGGATCTTCTATCCAAACAATATTTTCTTTTTTCAAAGTTGCACGTAATCGTTGTGGAGGCACGGATAATAATGGTCTGACCAACCTTATATTTGGTAAATCCATAATCAACGCCATACCAGCCAAACCGTCCGCCGCACTGCCTGCACGAATACGCATCAAAACGGTTTCAGCCTGATCCCCAGCATGATGCCCAAGTAATAAATCAAGACATCCTTTTTTAGAGCAAGCATCGAATAACGCATCATACCTTGCTATTCTAGCTCTCTCTTCTAGAGCAGCACCTGCGTTCAAATTATTTAGCGTTAAAATCGTAGATGGAATAGATAAACGAGATAAACGGTTTTGAGTAATAATTGCCTCTTGCCCTGAAGATGTCCGCAACTGATGATCCACAATAAAAGCATGAATGTTTTTACGCCATCTTGAGAGCATTAATGCAAGACATAAGCTATCTGCCCCTCCTGAAACCGCAACCGCTATAGGAGGGATATTGTCCTTATCCTCTCCCCATGGCCCCAAAGGTTCAATATATTGATTAAACTCAATTTGAGTCAGAGGAGAAAAGCTTAAATCATCCATTATGCAATTTTAAGAACATTTTGCCTTTTTATGTAAACTGGTTGCGGCATTTTTAATGCGACTAGAAGCATTTGGGTATTTACTATTTAATAAATTTAGTGCTTGGCAAGAAGCTGCACTATCGCCATTTTTCAATAATGTAATCCCTACTCCCAATAATGCTTCGGGTGCACGTGTCGAATCAGGGAATTTTTTATATATATCAAAATATCCAACAGATGCATCTTTATAACGTTGTTGTCCAGCCAGGGATTGTGCCAACAAGAAATGAGCTGGAACAGATTTTTTCCCTTGTGGTGTTGCAACGATATTTCGAGCAATCGATTCTGCCTGAGAATAATTTTTACTTAATAATGCTTGCTGACCATCTTTCAATGAATCCCCTGCACTTGATGCTGGTTTTGGTGTTTCAGATGAAGCAGATTCAACAGGTGCAGCCTTAGCAGCTGGTGCAGTTGATCCCCCACCATTTCCCCCTGCAGCGAAATTGGCATCATCAATTTTTTTATTTAGTAAATCAATTTTTGTTTGAACTTGATTGGTTAAATCGTCAAGTTGTCCGCGCATGACACGTTGCTGATCCTCCAAATTATTCACTCTTGTTAATAATTCGGGTAATAATCCACTAGGATCACCACTGCTTTTATTATTACTATTGCTTTTAGTATGACGATCTGAATTACCAGAAAATGATGTCGTTTGTTGCAATTGGCTGACTTGTGCTTTTAACGACTCAATTTGATTTTGCAATGAGATAACATCTCGACTAGAAACATCTTGTGCAAGAGCATTGTTGGTTATTCCTCCAGAAAGTAAAAATACCCCCAATAATGCGCCTCTAAAAAGTTTTTTATACGATAAATATTCAGGTTGTTTAACAACACGAGTATCAAAAAATAGCATTTACATTACCCTTTGAGATATCTTAATAGGATGATCTAGTTACCAATTGCTTTATAACTTATCCAACAAACAAATTTTATTTTTATAAATAACAAAAAGCCGATAAAACATATAATACGTTTTATCGGCTTTTTATCAATATCGATAAATCAATATATTTTAACGTACAGAAGTCGTTGCATTACGATTTTGTGCGTATGATTCTTCATTATCACCTTCTGCAACTGGGCGATCTTTACCATAAGAGATCGTAGTAACACGATCAGGAGAAACACCCAAAGATACCAAGTAATCACGAGCAGCATTTGCACGACGTGAACCTAACGCAATGTTATATTCTTCTGTTCCACGATCATCGCAGTTACCAGCAACCATAACTTGTACGTTTGGATAACGTTTTAACCATTCTGATTGACGGTTTAATGTTGAACGTGCATCGCTAGTTAAATTATTTGAATTGAACGGGAAGAAAATACGATCACCAACATTAGCAACCAAATCAGCTTGGCTACCAGGAACTACTCCACTAACAGTTTGTTGGCCAGCACCATTTCCTGTTGACGCACCTTTATCATCACTGTGTCCGCAAGCAGCAAGCATCAATGCAGCACCAAAAGCACCAAGAAGCTTTAATTTCATTATCTGTATTCCTACAAAATCGCTTTCAAATTATCCCAATGATAAATGATCGCAAAACAAATATAAAAATTAAAAGAACAAAGTAACTTTGCTCTTTTCACCCAAACCTGTAATTCAGGCTAAGATTAATTTTACCTTATCAAAAACTTTGTTTTTTGTTTATAATTTTTAATATAGAATTAATATTTATTTTTTAAGTGTTGCTAGAAGACCAAGATGGCCCTGACGCCATCGTTGACGTGCGAATTGAGCGCTCATTAAATCCAGTAACATCAATGGTTTTGATTGAGGACGAGAACCCTGCTCCGCCAGCACCAGCTGCTGATTGATTACAGAATGCAAGAACACGACCATTTGGACAGAAAGTTGGACTTTCAACAGTATAACCTTGGGTTAAAATACGCTCCCCACTACCATCAGGCGCCATCACCCCTAAGGAGAATCCACCAGAAATACGTACAAAGGCAATAACATCTTTACGAGGTGACCACACAGGACCAGCATAACTGCCACTACCATAAGAAATGCGATGCGCACCACCACCACTGGCACTCATGATATATAGTTGTTGCTTTCCACCACGATCAGAAGAGAACACAATCTGAGAGCCATCAGGACTGTAACATGGACTGGTATCAATTGCGCCAGAGCTAGTTAATTGCCTTTTTGAACCAGAAGCAAGATCCACAACATAAATATCTGATCCCGCCCCGCGAGTCACAGACATAACAACGGAACGCCCGTCAGGTGAGAAACGAGGAGCAAAAGAAATCCCAGAAAAATCACCCAATATTTTTTGCTGACCAGTTTGCAGGTTGAACAAATAAACACGTGGACGGTTATTCACATATGACATGAATGCCACTTGGTTACTGACTGGACTAAAACGAGGGGTCAACACCAACCATTTACCATTAGTCAACATACGACTATTCGCACCATCATAATCCATAATGGCAAGGCGTTTCGTCGGATTTGAACGGCGTCCTGTTTGTGCAACATAAGCCATGCGAGTGTTAAAATAACCTTTTTCACCCAACATACGTTCGTAAATCACATCCCCAATCATATGAGCAACACGACGAACATCGCCACTGCCTGAAAAAGAATATGCAGTGCCTTGGATTTGTTGTCCTGTTAATGTATTCCACAAACGGAACTCTACCCGACCACCAGAGGCATTTCCCGTCACAACAGCACGAGCACCCATCGCTTTATATGATGCAAAGTCAGGTGTTGCAGCAGATGAAGTAGAGCTGATTACTTTAAAAAGACCCGTGTTATTCAAATCATCAGTAACAACTTGTGTGATTGTAGCGCCATTTCCAGACCCAAAATTTGGGATAACGATAGGAATAGGTTCGTTACGCGCGCGATCCACTGTAATTTCAGCAGCCCCTGGGGCGTTATCGCCAGACTGTGCAAAAGCAGATAAAGGGGTCGCCATAATCCCACCAACAGCGGCACACCCATATAATACTGTGCGACGAGGCATCAATGCATCACGTAGAATATCAGCATCTTGATCAGAAATAATCGAACGCATAACGTTACTTTCCTTTTTAACTTTATATATCCAAAAAACTATTATTTAATTACGACATATTTATGGACGAAATACAAATCGAATCGTATTCTTCTTTTGTATCTTAATGAGTATCTATGGTCTAGAACAAGCTGGATTTAACACAGAATCTTTCAAACGCTCAGCAAAAACACGATATTTAGGATCACTATTCATTTTGACTTTTGTTACTGCATCAAAATCTACACTTTTTGTCTCTCCTTTATCATCAAGAGAGATAATTATATGCGCTCTATATCCCATAAATTCCTTTGTATCAGTATTTTGTTGATAACAAGAAAGCACGTTCAAATCTTCCTTCAACACATCTTTGAATATAAATGGGATACTAGATATAAAAGAGAGAAATAAGAAGTTATACATAAAAATACCCTAATATATAAACATAGAGATATCTAAGGCTTAAATGCAAACTGAATTGTATTTCTGTTCCAAACAGCATATTACTTGGAATAGATAGCGTAGGACAATTTGGGTTTAATACCGCGTCTCTTGAACACTCTGTAAATAAACGATAAGAGGAGTTACTCCTCATCCCCGCTTTCGTCGGAGCATCAAAATCTACTATTCAAGCCATCCCCGTATTATCAACAGTAACGATCATGTGCGCAATATTATTTGCATAATTTGAAGCGGCAATATCTTGGTGTAACATCTTCGTACCGAGTCAGCGATCCCTCCTAGCTGTAACTTAGAAGGGTTTCATAGTATTATCTTCAGCTATATCTTCATCAAGATAATATGCATCCTCTTGATTAAAATTTACATGTGAAAGAGACGTGTATATTTGCTTTTAATTTACACGATCACCTTTTAACGATGTTACTAGGAATTGAGATTGCAATACTGGTTGCTTACCGTTTTCAAACTTCATTACATTAGACGATGACCGTTGTTCTATTGACAGTGCAACAGAAGGTAAAATACCGCTACAGAATAAGCCACTTAATAAAACATATTTATGTGGCATAATGTAACGATATTTTATCATCATTTTTTTACCAATAATATTAAGGGCGAAACACAAACTTAATGGTATTTCTTTGCCCAAGCATATTACTTGGAATGGGTAGCTTAGAACATTTGGGACTCAATACTGCATCTTTTGAACGCTCAGCAAACGCGCGATAGGCAGGATCACTGCTCATCTTCGCTTTCGTCGCAGCATCAAAATCTACCATTCGAGCCATACCCGCATTATCAACAGTAACCACCATATGCGCTACGTTATTCGCATAGTTTTTGGCAGCCGTATCTTGCGTATAACAACCCCGAACCGAATCAGCAATTCTGCCTTGTTGGGCCTTTGAAAGCCCTTTGGTTATGTCACCATTTCTTGCACCACCACCATTTGGAGAACCACCTTGGCGTGGATTCGCAGCAGATTTGGGGGGATGTGTTTGCTTTTGTTCAGCGCGATTGGACGTAATTGCTGCTTCTAAAGCGGAAGTATCAGGCACTTCTTGCTTTGCTTTCTCGGGCTTGGTTATTTTCGAAAATGTCTGATGTTCTGTCGGCAGTGCATCAGGCATTGGTGAAGGTGATGGAGGTGCTGGTGATTTAGACTGAGAGGACGAAGTCAATGGCGCCACAACTGGGGGCAACGTTACCGCTGATTCAGCAGGCGATTCCATTGCTTGTTCCTGCACAGGTTGCACCGTATCAATCTTTGCCACAGCTTGTGGAGGCGGTGGTAATGCTTGAGGTGGCGGAGGAACAGGAGGAGGCTCTTCTGTTGGTGCATTAATAGGCTTCGTCGGTGCTGGTGGTGCATCTAATTTTTCAGGAGCTGGCGCATCTGGTTTAGGAGAATCCACTTCTGCTTTTGCAGGCGTTTCTTGTCCTGTATCTTTACTCTCAAATTCAACCTGAACAGGTTGCTCTTCGGGTGGTTTAGGAGGGGGATCACTTTGAAATGTTAATGACAACAACACCAGCAACACCACAACACTGAGATGCGATCCAATAGAGGCAGCAATAGAACAACCAAAAAGTTTACGTTCAGAACGATACATACCCAGCATCGATAAGAATCCTTTGATTAAGGAGTATGAGAAGGTGCAGCTGGTGGCAATGGTGCAGGCTGCTGCCCAGCTGCTGCTCCTGATGGCATCTGAGCAAGCAATGCAACATGTGTAAATCCACCTGCTGTAATACGTCCCATAATTTCCATCACACGCCCATAATTAATATGCTGATCTCCTTTTACAAAGATACGATGTTCTGGATCATTTTGAGAAACAGCACGGAGTTGCTCAACCAGCTGATTCATATCAACTGGATTATCACCCATATAAACTGATCCATCCTCTTTGACGGTAACCGTAATCGGTTTTGTATCCGCATTAACAGGCTTTGCAGCTGTTTTAGGCAAATCCACATTAATACCACTGGTCATCATCGGAGCTGCGACCATGAAGATAATTAACAACACTAGCATCACGTCAACCATCGGGGTAACGTTAATATCTGCTTGGGGGCGACGACGACCGCGTCCCCCTCTGCCAGATCCACCTTGAACAGAAAAGCCCATTAGATTTATTCCTGATTATTTACATTACCAGAGTTTTGAGAAGACATTGATGCTTCTGATTGGCGAGAAAGAATCGCAGAGAACTCTGTCGCAAACCCTTCTAAACGTTCAGCAAACAAATTCATTTTATTACTGAAAAAGTTATATGCAACCACTGCGGGTATAGCTGTCAACAACCCTAATGCTGTTGCGAATAATGCTTCTGAAATACCAGGAGCAACCACCGCAAGACTGGTGTTATTTGATTGTGCGATGGATGCAAAAGCGTGCATAATTCCCCAAACAGTACCAAATAACCCAACAAAAGGAGCCACGGGCCCGATTGTTGCCAACAAAGTTAACCAACGTTCCAAACGTTCCATCTCTCTGGTAATTGTGATAGACATCGCCCGATCTATACGTTGTTTTACACCTTCACTGCTCATATCAACACCAGAAATTCTAGCTGATCTGCGCCATTCTCCCATGCCTGCACTAAATACAGCTGCCATTGGGTGATTCGGTTTCACCCCGTATTGATCATACAAATCATCAAGGCTGCCACCAGACCAGAATAAATCTTCAAATTCATCAGCCTGACGTTTTGCTTTACGAATAGTAACAATTTTATCAATGATAACTGCCCATACCCAGATACTGGCAATGACCAAACCAATCATAACCAACTTTACAACAATGGCTGCATGAATAAACAATGCCCAAGGGGATAAATCGGCTGCTGGTGCAGCTAAATTTGCTGCATTAATCGTTGGATCCAAAGATGCCTCCTGCACTATGAATCTCATTAGTATGAACAAAGCATTACTAATGAGGCTAAGATTTTTTCTCTATTAACTTAACTGTTATCTATTTTTTGAAACAAAAACAATCATGTTTTCATCTTGGTCATATTTTTCTTTTAAGCGCCTACTTCCGTTAATGCATCAAACATCTTTTGCCAGTGTCGAGGGAACGGTGTTGGCATGTAATCACCCTTCTTTAAACATACTAATTGCAACTTGATTTCTGTAACAATTTCCCCTTCACGTGAGAAGACTTGAGACAACCAACAGCTAGCCCCCAAAGCAGTAATTAGACTGGTTTTGACATTCACCATATCATCTAAAAAAAGGGGTTTACGATATTGAATTTCCATCTGGCGAACGACTAAAATCTGACCATATTCTTTATATAATTCGGCAAGAGTGCCCCCCAGACGGCGAATGCACTCAGTCCTTGCACGCTCTGCAATTCCTAAATATTTCGCGTGATAGACCACACCACCTGCGTCTGTATCTTCGTAACATATTCTAAACTGATAATTTTGAATTTCTTCTTTAGATAATAATCTAGTCTTGGTTTTATATATGTTCTCTTCTTGATCAGACATATCCATTTTATTCATCTTCCTCATTAATATCATTTAATAAATCAAACTGTGTCGTAATAGACGGAGGTGGAACTAAATTCAAATGTTTCCAGCCCCTTTCGCCTAGAACGCGTCCACGACTCGTTCTTAAAACCAAACCTTCTTGAATTAAATAAGGTTCAATCACATCCTCCAACGTATCTCTCGATTCTGCCAGTGCTGCGGCCAAAGTTTCTACCCCCACAGGTCCACCGTGGTGATATTCCGCAATTCGCATCAGATAACGACGATCCATCGCGTCCAGTCCCATTTGATCGACTTCCAACCGTGAGAGTGCAGCATCAGCAAGGCCACTATCCACCGCTTGTCCCTCTTTATGTGTTACCAAGGCAAAATCACGCACACGTCTTAACAAGCGCCCTGCTATACGAGGCGTGCCACGAGAACGCCTTGCAATTTCCTGAGCACCATCATCCGTTAATTCAAACCCAAGTTTTCTTGCCCCGCGTGCTACAATCAATTTCAGCTCTTCTGGCGTATAAAAAATCAATCGCAATGGAATACCGAATCGATCTCGCAATGGTGTTGCCAATAAACCCGAACGCGTTGTTGCTGCAACCAATGTGAAAGGTGGCAAATCAATTCTGACAGAACGTGCAGCAGGTCCTTCACCAATAATCAAATCCAACTGAAAATCTTCCATCGCAGGATATAAAATTTCCTCAATAGAAGGATGTAAACGGTGGATTTCATCGATAAACAGCACATCTCTTGGCTGTAAATTGGTTAAGATCGCAGCCAAGTCCCCTGCTCTTTGTATCACTGGACCAGAAGTTGCACGAAAGCCTACGCCTAATTCTTTCGAGACGATCTGTGCTAACGTTGTTTTCCCTAAACCTGGAGGACCATGTAATAATACATGGTCCAATGCTTCTTCACGCTTACGTGCCGCCTGGATAAAAATCGATAAATTTTCACGAGATGTCTTTTGCCCAGTAAACTCAGACAAAGACTGCGGACGTAACGCAACCTCAAAATTATCTTCTGGTCGCTTTGTCGCATCAAATGGACGATCTTCAGCAGAATTCATCGTGCCAACTCTTTCAATGATTCACGAATTACAAGATCAAGCTCTGATCCTTTATCTTCTTCATTTAAACGTTTAACCACTCTAGCAACAACAGGTTGAGATTCTACACGGCGGAACCCCAATCCCTCCAACGCCAACAATGCATCAGATAAAATTTGGGTCGCTTGGGGAATAGGATTGTGGCCTTTTGCATTAGATACAACTGTCGAAACTACTTGGTCAGATAAAGAGGCTACTTTACCACTCAGTTCTGTCAAAATACGAACGGCAAGCCTTGCCCCCACTCCTGGCGCACGGGTTAAGGTGGCCTTATCAGCGGTCATAATGGCAGAACTGATCTCATCAGGAGATAAAGTAGATAATATGGACAATGCCATCCGCACGCCAACCCCTTGAACCGTCGTTAACAAGCGAAACCAATCACGTTCGTAACTATCTGCGAACCCATATAGTAAAATCGCATCTTCTCTAACAATGGTTTCAATCAACACCCTCGCGATTTCTGGAGGCCTGGGTAAGCGCGTTAATGTACGATTAGAACAAAAAACCACATATCCGACACCATTGACATCTATTAAACAGCGATCTGCTTCAGTTTGTTCAATAAGTAATCCTGTCAATTGACCGATCATGCCATTACCTTTCCCATTGCAATGCTATTCTGACTAGTACGATGATGGGCATGACAAATCGCAATCGCTAATGCGTCAGCAGCATCGGCCTTTTGAATAATAGCACTGGGTAAAATACGCTTTACCATCATCGTTACTTGATCTTTGGTTGCTGCACCCGTTCCAACAACAGCCCTTTTGACCGTTTTAGCACCATACTCAATAACCATTAAACTTCGTTTGGCTGGAATTAACAAAGCTACTCCTCTGGCATATCCCAGTTTTAACGTCGCCGTGCCATTTTGATTAACATACGTTTCTTCAACAGCAGCTTCATCAGGGGCATATTGCTCAATTAGTTTTTCCAAACCATCGGATAAAACACAAAGACGCTCTGGAACTGATGCTTTGCTGTCCGTCGCCAATATCCCACTGGCGACATAAGAAAGACGATTTCCTTGAGCGTCTATTACCCCCCAGCCTGTGAAACGCAAGCCAGGGTCAATCCCTAGAATTCTAACCACGAATCTTAAACCGATAACCGTTCAGCAACTTCGTCAGGAAGATCAAAATTCGCAAAGACATTTTGCACATCATCATGATCTTCTAATGTATCAATCAATTTTAATAAGGTCTGTGCGTTATCTTCGGTCAGCGTCACCGTGTTGCTTGGACGCCATTCAATCTTAGCACTTTCAGGATCTTTAAATTTTGCTTCCAACGCATCACGAACAGCAAAGAAATTTTCCATTGGGCAGGTAATTTCATAATACCCATCGGCAACTTCAACATTTTCCGCTTCGGCTTCGATTGCAGCTTCAAACATTGTATCGTAATCTGCAATAGCTTCAGGATAAGTAATCACCCCTAACCGTTCAAACATGAAAGATACAGAATTCATTTCCCCCAAAGAACCACCATATTTATTAAATGCAGCACGGACGTCGGAAGCCGTACGATTACGATTGTCGGTTAACGCCTCAACAATAATCGCCACCCCTGCGGTGCCATAACCTTCATACCTTACTTCATGAAAATTATCGCCCTCTCCACTACCGGCAGCTTTTTTTATCGCACGATCGACATTATCTTTGGGCATATTGACTGCTCTGGCAGCAGCAACCGCAGCTCTTAGTCGAGGGTTTGATGCTGGGTCAGGCAACCCTGTCTTAGCAGCAACGGTGATTTCACGAATAATCTTTGCAAAATCTCTTGCTCTACGTGCATCTTGAGCACCTTTACGGTGCATAATATTTTTAAATTTGGAATGTCCTGCCATAAATTTGTCTCTTAATTCTTTCTATCTTTAAACCAACAACACTTAAACTAACTTGCCGTGACAATGCTTATATTTCTTACCTGAACCACAAGGACATAGTGCATTACGAGAGATATTTGCCCACTCTTCTGGAATATCAATCTCTTCATCTTCACTTTTTTCTAAAAACTGTCCTTCACCAAATTCGTCCATCGGCTCTTCATCATCTGTTCTGACGTTTACTTCAACACGACACAAAGTAGATATGACGCGCTCACTTAATTCGTCGAGCATATAATGAAATAAATTATAAGCCTCTTTTTTATATTCATTAAGAGGGTCTTTTTGCCCATAAGCACGCAAGCCAATCCCTTGACGCATTTGATCAAGACGTAAGAGATGCTCTTTCCAAACACCATCTAATGTTGTCAACAAGATTTGTTTTTCAACATAACGCATGATAGAAGCACCAAAATTCGCAGCTTGTACCGCGTGTGCATTTTCAGCAGCTTCTTTAATCCTACCTTCAATCTCATCAATGCTGATGGTTGTCTCTTCCGACCATTCTTTAATCGGCAATTCAAGATTAAGTAACCGTTTGACTTCTGCAGCTAACTCTTCAGTTTGCCATTGTTCTGCAAAAGATTTTTCTGGCAAGTAACTTGCAATCAACGTCGAAATCACATCATTACGCATTGTTGCAATCGTCTCAGACACGTCCTCTGATGACATATATTCTCGACGTTGAGAATATACTTCTTTACGCTGATCGTTAATCACGTCATCATATTTTAATGTGTTTTTACGCATATCAAAATTGCGTTCTTCAACTTTTTTCTGGGCTTTTTCTAGGGCTTTGTTAATCCAAGGATGCACAATAGCTTCCCCTTCTTTAAGTCCCATTTTTTGCAACATCCCGCTCATGCGTTCAGAACCAAAAATACGCATTAAATCATCTTCTAAGGATAAAAAGAACCTTGAATTCCCGGGGTCCCCTTGACGCCCTGAACGACCACGTAACTGATTGTCAATACGACGGCTTTCATGACGTTCAGTTCCGATCACAAATAAACCACCATTTGTTTTGACTTGCTCGTGATCGACTTTTGTACGTGCACGTAATTCTTGTTCTTTTTGGTTACGTTCTTCTTCGTCCTCTATGTCAGAGAGTTGTTGTTGAATAAGCATTTCAACATTCCCTCCCAACTTAATATCCGTTCCACGACCAGCCATATTCGTCGCAATCGTAATGGCTCCAGAACCACCCGCTTGAGCTACGATTTGAGCTTCTTTTTCATGAAAACGCGCATTTAGAACATTATGATGGATTTTCTTTTTTGTCAGCAGATCAGATAGAATTTCACTCTTTTCAATGGACGTTGTGCCAACCAAGATCGGCTGTTTTTTCGCGTGAATTTCTTCAATTAACTTACTAACAGCCTCATATTTTTCATTAGCTGTCAGATAAATTTCATCATGTTCGTCTTTACGCTGAACTTTTAAATTAGTTGGGATTGAAACAACATCTAGTTTATAAATTTCTGCAAATTCATCAACTTCAGTCATTGCAGTCCCCGTCATTCCAGAAAGTTTTGGGTATAAACGGAAATAATTTTGGAAGGTAATCGAAGCAAGCGTTTGGTTTTCTGGCTGAATCGTGACATGTTCTTTTGCTTCTAAAGCTTGATGCAACCCATCAGAGTAACGACGACCATCCATCATTCGACCCGTAAATTCATCGATTAGGACAATTTTATCATTTCTTACGATATAATCCACATCTTTAGCAAATAAAGTATGTGCTCTTAGGGCTTGTTGCATATGATGGACTAGGGATACGTTATGAATGTCATACAGACCCCCTTCATGCAAAACACCTTTTGCGGCTAAAGCTGCCTCGATATTTTCTGTTCCAACTTCTGTAGGGATAACAGTTTTAAACTTTTCATCCTTTTCATAGTTCTCTGGGACTTTGACAATTTCTTTAATTACCTCGTCAACAGATCGATACAAATCAGAACTATCATCTGCAACACCAGAGATAATCAAAGGTGTACGCGCTTCATCAATGAGAATAGAGTCAACCTCGTCAACAATCGCATAGAAAAAGTCACGTTGTACCATTTCGTCAAAGCTGTATTTCATGTTATCGCGCAAATAATCAAAACCAAATTCGTTATTTGTGCCATAAGTGATATCAGCTTGATAAGATTGTTTACGTTCATCATCATTTAGATCAGCAACAATAGTACCAACTGTTAATCCAAGGAAATTGTATAAACGTCCCATTTCCTCTGCATCACGAGACGCAAGATAATCATTGACGGTGACAACATGCACCCCTTTGGCAGGCAGTGCATTTAAATATACTGCTAATGTTGCAACTAGTGTTTTTCCTTCACCAGTACGCATTTCAGCGACTTTACCATCATGAAGAACCATCCCACCAATAAGCTGCACATCAAAGTGACGCATTCCCAATACACGTTTAGAAGCCTCTCTGACCACTGCAAAAGCTTCGGGCAGCAATGCATCTAGTTCCTCACCATCAGCAAGACGCTTACGAAATTCAACTGTCTTATTTGCAAGAGCAGCGTCATCCAAAGCCTGCATCTCAGGCTCTAAACTATTAATTTTGGGCACTCGCCGTTGATAGGCTTTTAATGAACGCTCATTAGATGTACCTAAAACAGCACGAGCAAATTTTGCAAACATCAATATTTTCCAAACAACGACCCCGTAACTCTGCCTGTTAGTACAAGGTCAGTCAGTAATCTTATTTAAACTTAACAAAATTCAGGCAGAACTTAAGCAAACAATATTATAATTAAAAATTTTTAATACCATATCATAAAAATTCCTGCATTTGTATTTTTAAATATATCCCTAATTTTTTAATGCTTCGTTTGATAATAACGACTTTCTTTGAAGACAATCTTTTTTTTGTATGGTATAATTACAACTAAGGTTTTATATTTTATGACTTAACAAAATCAATTTTTTAAGGTATTTTGAATGTCCGTTTCTACAAAAACATTCCGTTTTGCAGCTAGCCTTTTTGTCACATCAAGTCTTTTCAGCACTGCTTTGATGGCTGCTGAATCTGCAACACCAACACAAGCCCCAACAGCTGAGATTACAAATAAAGCTGCCGCTGCAAATAATGCAGATCCTCTTGAAAATGCTGATAAAAGTACAGTGTTAGCCACTGTCAATGGTCAAAACATTACCATTGGCGACGTTATCGATGCACGTAAATTATTACCTGCTCAACTTAGCCAAATTCCAACAGGTGTTTTGTTACCGATGATGATCGACCAAATGGTCAATCAAAAAGCCATCCAACAAATGGCTGAAAAAGCAAATCTTGAAAACACCCCAGAAGTACAACAACAATTAAAACTAGCTAGAATGGGTATTATCCAAGATGCTTATTTAAAGGCTCAGGTAGAACCTAAAATCACTCCAGAAGCGATTAAAAAATTCTATGATGAAAATATAGCGAATAAGCCCCCTGTAAAAGAAGCACATATTCGTCATATTTTGGTAAAAACACCAGCTGAAGCTGAAAAAATTATCAAAGAATTAAAAGCTGGTAAGAAATTTGCTGATCTTGCTAAATCAAGCTCAATTGATAAAGCAACTGCAGGACAAAATGGTGGTGATTTAGGTTGGGTTAAAGCTGACGAACTTGTTCCTGACTTTTCAAAAGCAGCTTTTGCTATGAAAGCAAATACAACCAGCACAACCCCTGTGAAAAGCCCATTTGGGTATCATGTTATTCAAGTGCTAGCCTATAAAGATGTTCCAGTTCCTCCTTTGGACAAAGTAACACCGATGATTCGTCAAAAGTTAATTCAACAAAATGTTAAAGCGGTCATTGATGATACTGTTAAACAAAGTAAAATTACGAAAAACGACGCGATCATCAAAAAATACACCATTCAACCGCCTTCAGCTCCTGCATCTGCTCCGACATCTGCACCTGCAAAATAAGGTTGAATCACAATAAATGGTTGCCGTCTGTAGAATAACAAAATATGGTTTATACATATTTGCACTAACTATCGCTCAGGCAGCCTTTTTTACCTTCACAGGAATGGCTGGAACGTCGATTGTAATTCCAAAAGAAAGTGGAAATTCTACATTTTCCGAAATACAACCTCCAGTCAAACCACCTGTTACAAACGTAATAACCAATAACTCAGCACAAATACTTGCACGCGTTAACGATGATATTATTACCGTTGGCGATGTAAAAAAATTAGCGTCCAATTTACCTAGAGAATTAAAATCTCTTCCAAAAGAGTTATTATATCCTCAATTAACGAAACAGCTTATTGTTGATCGTGCTTTGCAGATTGCTATTCAAAAAGATGGTATTTCTCGACGACCTGCCGTCCAACAACAAATTAACGCTGCAATCAAAGATCTTGCTCAACAAAAACTTACACAAGCCTATTTTCTCGAAAAGCTTAGACCTCTATTAACCCCACAAGCTATTCAACATTATTATAATGAACATTATGTAAACCAACCCGAAATCAAAGAAGTTAACTTACGCCAAATTATTGTTCAATCCCCTGAAATTGCAGAACTCGTTTTAC
Organism: Commensalibacter communis; assembly: GCF_947179105.1. Lineage (NCBI taxonomy): Bacteria > Pseudomonadati > Pseudomonadota > Alphaproteobacteria > Acetobacterales > Acetobacteraceae > Commensalibacter > Commensalibacter communis. Next base: position 521,949 of record NZ_CAMXCK010000001.1, on the reverse strand, counting down.
AAAAACTCAAAGCTGGACAAAATTTTCAAGCGGCAACACGTATGTATTCGATTGATTTACAAAATAGAGATCAAAATAAAGGCGATATGGGCTGGTTAATTATCAGTGAGCTAGACCAACCTATTATCCAAGCAATTTCGAAAATAAAAAATAACGAATATACTACCAGATCAATACGAACGAACTATGGATGGGTTATTCTCCAAAAAGTTGCCGAGCGTAATCGACCTGTTCCTTCCTTAGAATCTGTTGAATCTTTCATCAAAGAACAAATTACAAAAGAAGCAATCAGCCGCATTTACGAAGAAAGTTTGGAAAACGCTCATATTATCGAATATTAATCCTTTATCTGACGATCTCTATTGATTATCATTATAAAATTAACATTATAGATATAGATATTTTTATTCGAATATATAATTATATTCTTAATTTTCTGGTGAATGATTTAACATAAGGTAACTTCAACGATGAGTGCATATCCAACCTCCCCCCTAGCAGTTCCACTTCCAGCGCTTCCTGCTGTTCCTGGGGTACGCTTGGCTTCTATAGAAGCAGGGTTGCGATATTCTGGGCGACTAGACTTAACGCTAATGGAGTTTGCCCCCTCCACAACCGTCGCTGGAGTTTTTACGCAAAATAAATGTCCAGGAGCTCCTATCGATTGGTGTCGTTCTATATTAGCCAAAGGTCATGCCAGAGGGTTATTGGTTAATGCTGGTATTGCCAATGTTTTTACTGGAAAAGCTGGCTTTGAAACTGTCCAACGCTCTGCCGAAGCGGCCGCAAAAGCAATTGGATGTTCAGCAGAAGAAATCTTTGTTGCTTCTACGGGCGTTATTGGTGAACAACTGCCATATCAAAAAATTGTTGATATTATGCCAACATTATACCAACAATTAGATGAAAATCATTGGACAGAAACAGCCCAAGCTATTTTGACAACGGATACATTCGCAAAAGGATATTCCTTACGAACGAAAATCGGCACAGAAACCGTGACCATTCAAGGAATTGCCAAGGGCAGCGGAATGATTGCGCCTGACATGGCAACCATGCTATCTTTTGTAACAACCGATGCCAAATTACCTGCTTCTGTTTTACAAGCATTACTTTCTCAAAAAGTAAAAACAACATTCAACGCAATTACTGTTGATTCAGATACCTCCACATCAGACACATTACTATTATTCGCAACAGGCGTTGCCAACACACCTGATATTACTGATCCAAGTGATCCTCGTTTAACTGACTTTGCCACTACTTTGGAAAAGGTGCTTAAGGAACTAGCGTTACTAGTTATTAAAGATGGCGAAGGTGTCAGTAAACTGATTGAAATTACTGTTACGGGTGCGATCAATGATGAATCAGCTCATAAAATTGGTATGTCTATTGGTGATTCTCCATTGGTAAAAACTGCAATTACAGGCGAAGATGCAAACTGGGGACGTGTTGTTATGGCCGTTGGAAAGGCAGGAGAGCCTGCAAATAGAGATACTTTATCCGTTTCTATTGGTGATGTATGGGTTGCTCATGAAGGCGGTGTTCTTACTGATTATGACCGTGAGACTGTGGCACAGCATATGAAAGAGGAGACTATTAAAATTAAAGTTGACCTAAATCTTGGAAGTGGTAAAGCAACCATATGGAGCTGTAACCTTACCAAAGGCTATATTGATATTAATGGCTCTTATCTTCGTTCTTAAAATACCTAATTTTTTCTCTTACTCTGGGATTACCCAATTTTATGATGGCTACTGATACTTTATCCAATGCTTCTCCTATTGATTTAACCGAAGAAGAAAAAAAGAGAATATTGGCAAAATCTGCGCAATTCTCTCCTCCTTCTGCTGTCTTGCCTGATGGCAGAAAAGAGCTTGTCGGATTGTCTCGTGTAGAATTAGAGCAACTCTTGGTGGATATGGGTGAACAGCGCTTTCGAACAAAGCAACTATGGCATTGGATCTATCATAAAGGGGCTACTGATTTTAATGAAATGACCTCTATTGGCAAGCCTTTACGTGCCAAGTTGATTGATCGTTGCGTTATCAGTCGACCAAAAGTCGTCACAGAACAAACCTCTAAGGATGAAACTCGTAAGTTTCTATTTCAATTCAGAGATGGTCAAGAAGCCGAAACCGTTTATATTCCAGATCGTCGTGAAGATCGAGGAGCTGTTTGTATCTCTTCGCAAGTTGGCTGCACCCTCTCTTGTCGGTTTTGCCATACCGGCACGCAAAACCTCGTAAGGAACCTTGGTTCGGCTGAAATTATCGGTCAGTTTATGGCTGCTCGAGATAGCTATGGTGAATGGCCAACCCCGACAGCCGATAGACCCCGCCTTTTATCGACAATTGTTTTAATGGGTATGGGTGAGCCTTTATATAACTACGAAAATATTGCCAAAGCTATGCGTATTGCGATGGATGACGAAGGAATTGGTATTTCTAGACGTCGTATTACATTATCGACTTCTGGTGTGGTTCCAATGATGGATCAGTGCGGAAATGATTTGGCAATTAATCTTGCGATTTCTTTGCATGCTGTCAGAGATGATTTGCGAAACGAAATTGTTCCGTTGAACCGTAAATATCCTATCAAAGATGTATTAGCCGCTTGCCGTCGTTATCCAGCTGCCAGTAATTCAAGACGTATTACTTTTGAATATATCATGTTGCGGGGAATTAATGACAGTGAAGCCGAGGCACGTGAGCTTGTTCGTCTACTTAAGGGGATCCACGCCAAAGTCAATTTAATCCCGTTCAACCCATGGCCTGGAAGCGATTATAAACCCTCTAAATCGGAACAAGTGCAAAAATTCGCAGATATTATTATGCAGGCAGGATATTCGTCCCCTATTCGTACCCCTCGTGGCAGGGATATTCTAGCAGCTTGCGGTCAATTACGCACCGAAAGTCAAAGAATAAGAGCTTCAGAGCGAGAGTAAGATTAGAATATGCAAGGTTATGTTTAAATTGACTATGAAAATTGATTAACTTAAAATCGACATAATTTATTGTGACAGTTCTACTGTTATTTTGAATATATATTACAACCATCAATAAAAAGACATTAATTAATGATTGTTAATGCTAAACGTGGTCTTCGGTTTATTCTCCAAGATAGCTTCAAACCGCTTTCTATCCTCTTTATTTGGGATATGTTGGTTGTTATTTGTTACAGATATTATCAAATCAGTTGGTTTGGTCAATCTGAGCTTCCTATCGCTTTAATCGGCTCTGTTCTGGTATTATTTATGAATTTTCGAAATAATACTGCATATAATCGGTGGTGGGAGGCTAGGTCTCATTGGGGACTAATTACGAATAATTGTCGTTCGTTTTCAAGGCAATGCACGACTATCCTTAAAGGACACCCTGACTTAACGCGTGCCATTGCTGGGTATGCCTATGTCTTGGCCTATCACCTACGAGGTAAAGACGCATTGTTAAACAGCAATGTAAAACGTGTCCTACCCATACATATTCAAAATTATATCAAAGGACTTAGAAACCAACCTAATGGCGTGTTGTTCCAAATAGGGCTTATGGTTACTCAAGAAGTTGATAAAAAGCATATTGATGGTGCTGTTCACGCACAAATTGATCGGATTTTATCGGATATTGCCAATGCTCAAGGAGCATTGGAGAGAATTAAAAACACTCCTTTATCGATTCAATTTTCTACGTTACCTTATTTTTTAACCGAAATTACATGTGTTATATTACCCTTTTCTATGGTGGAAACATTAGGATGGTTTACGCCTTTGGGTTCCGCACTTGTGGGTTTTCTTTTTATGGCGTTATATAAAATCGGCAGCGATTTACAAAACCCTTTCGACGACAGTCCACATGCTTTGCCAATGCTAACGATGACGCGTAGTTTAGAAATCGATTTGCTTGAACAAATCGGTGATCCAACTGGGTCTCCTATTGCACCTGTTAATGGCATACAATGGTAATAAACAATTCTATTTCTTGTATATTTAATAAAAAAATATTATGATGACAATTTGTGAAATTTGTGATAACTTCATCGTATGAATATATTCCGTTCCCCTCCCAAAGGCGGTGTCACTGATGAAATGGCACGCGCTGCTATTGCGAAAACAGCTGCTCAAGAAGTAGACAACAAAGATACATTCCCTTTTCAAGAAGGCGATGCCATTGTATATGCTGCACATGGTGTCGGGCGTGTTGATCGTATTGGTGTCGAAGAAATTGCTGGAACCAAACTCGAAATGATACAAATTTCATTTCCTGATAATCAAATGACCCTGCGTATCCCATTATCAAAAGCTAAAAAAGCAGGGTTACGCAAAATTGCTTCCAGGGAAATTGTCAGCAAAGCAATGTCGACAATCAAAGGGAAACCACAAAATAATAAGGGTATGTGGGCAAGACGCGCTGTTATTTATCAAGAAAAAATTAATTCTGGTGATTTAATACAAATCGCCGAAGTGCTTCGTGACCTTCGTCGCAACGTAGATAGCCTTGATGGCAGTTTTAGTGAAAGAAAGCTCTTTGAAGCAGCGCAAGAACGTTTCGTTACAGAGGTCGCAGTTTTAGAATCTAAAGATTCTAACACGGTTCTAAGTGAACTAACTGAAGTGATGAAGTCTGCTTAATTAAGCTGATAATTGTTTTATTGAAGGGGATTTTATAATCCTCTTTTTTTTACCTATCGATATTTATATGGATTTATAATCTTACTAATGATTATAATATAAGAAATCCATAGATTATTAAGACAATTACTGCCATGTTTTTAAAAAGAAAATTACAAACTAACTTATCTAATACTCAACAGCATCTTATATCTGAATTGACAACAATTGTTAGTCAACGAAATATTATTACCAATCCTAGTAAAATGGGTTTATTTTGTAATGGCTTTCGATACGGATCGGGCAGAGCCATTGCTGTTGTTCAGCCAAAGACGTTACTTGAACAATGGCAAATTTTAAAAGCATGTGTAACAGCCAATGTGATTGTCATTATGCAAGCAGCCAATACAGGATTGACAGGTGGGTCAAGCCCTGATGGCAATAATTATGATCGTGATATTGTCATCATCAATACGATGAATATTAAGAAAATATTTCTTCTGAACGATGCAGAACAGGTGATTTGTTTTCCAGGTTCAACATTAAACGAACTTGAAAAAAAATTAAAACCCTATCATCGAGAACCTCATTCAGTTATTGGGTCTTCTTGTATTGGAGCTTCTGTACTTGGTGGAATTTGCAACAATTCTGGAGGTGCGTTAGTACAACGCGGACCAGCCTATACTGAAATGGCTCTTTATGCTCAATATACGCATGATGGTCGTTTAGAGCTTATTAATCATTTAGGAATTGAATTGGGAAATACACCCGAAGAGATCCTCACAAATTTAGACAATAATCTCTTTGATAGCCATAACCTACCAAAAACTGAGAAACATTGTTCAGACCATCACTATAAAGAACATGTTTGCCAAGTCGATTCCCCCATGCCTGCACGTTACAATGCTGATTCTTCTCATCTACACGAAGCTTCGGGTTGTGCAGGTAAGCTTGCTGTTTTTGCAGTACGCTTAGATACTTTTCCACAAGAAAAAGAAACACAAGTTTTTTATATTGGCACCAACAATCCTGATGACTTAACCCAAATACGATATGATCTGCTTTCCCAACGCATCGTTCCTGTTTCAGGAGAGTATATTCATAAAAAAGCGTATGACATTGCTGCTATCTATGGAAAAGATACTTTCTTATTTATTAACTATTTTGGAACAGATTATATTCCGTTACTTTTTAAACTGAAAAATCGATTTGATTATTTAACAAAAAGAGTTGTTTTTTTACCTTTGCATCTCAGCGATAAAATTATGCAGTTTGCAAGCTCTTTATTTCCTCAACATCTACCCACCCGTATGAATGATTATGCAAAAACATATGAACATCATCTCCTTTTAAAAGTAGGGAAAAATGATATTGAAACGATCAAAGGATACTTAAGCAAATTCTTTCAAACACATCCAGAAGGTAATTTTTTTGAATGCAATCCCGATGAAGGAAAAAAAGCATTTTTACAGCGTTTTGCTGTTGCTGGGGCAGCCGTACGTTATCGTGCCATTCACCATAAAACGGTAGAGGATATTTTAGCCCTTGATATTGCTTTACGTCGTAATGACAAGAAATGGACAGAAACGCTCCCTTCTGAAATTGATAAAACATGTATGCATAAACTTTATTATGGTCATTTTTTCTGTCATGTGTTTCACCAAGATTATGTCATTTATAAAGGACATGACATCGTCTCCCTAGAAGAAAAAATGTTGAAGATCTTAGACCATAGAGGTGCAGAATATCCCGCTGAACATAATGTTGGTCATTTGTACCATGCAAAAGAACCGTTAAAAAAATTCTATCAAGAACTTGATCCATGCAATATTTTCAATCCAGGCATTGGTAAAACCAGTAAATTAAAAAACTGGGAAAACAACAATAATTTTGATAAATAAAATATTGATCCTATTTTATATATCAATTTATTTTATTGTACTTTATCAACGTAATTATGACAAAAATTTCCAATCCTTCTGATGAGGATATAATACACCCTATAAATGTTCTTTTACATCAAGGAAATTTTAAAAAAGCCCTTGCTTTACTACTTCCATATAAGAATTTTAAACTCAACCAATCTATTATGACGTTGTTGGGGATCGCCTATGCAGGTTGTAATCAACCTAAAGAGGCTGCGTACCATCTTTGTTTAGCGCAACAACTTAAGGAAACCCCTTATCAGCACAGTTGCAGTGAGCTTGAACCTTATCTGGGGAGTCATAATTTATATAGCCTGATTTTTAAAGTATTCGAAGAAGCCTTTAAACTTCAATCAGCGGACGAGCTCTTGTATATTGCCTACGCCAATATTTTACAACATACAAAACAATCATCAAAAGCAATTTTATATATCAGAAAATGCTTAATATTCTCTAAAAAACAAGATTGGTTACTTAATATTTTAGCCACTATTCTTTTCGAAGCAGGAAAATACCCACAAGCCCTGAAAATATATAAATATCTAGAACAACGTAACGAAGACAATGTTACTATTTTAGCTAATCTTGCTTCTTACTACAATGCGATAAACGATACAGAGCAGGCTTTTATATATTATCGCAAAGCAATCATACTTAACCCTCTTTGGGCATCAATACGTGTAAATTATTCATTATGTTTGTTGAAGGGACAATATTATTACCAGGGTTGGGCAGAGCATGAATACCGTTTGGACACACCTAACCATACAAGTTTACCACGTGAAACATTGCTCCCTACATTGACAAATACAACAGATATCCAAGGGAAAAAAATTCTGATTACTCAAGAAGAAGGACTTGGAGATACCTTGATGTATTTACGGTTTGTGCCAGAACTCATCAAGCGCGGCGCAATTGTCGAATTATGGGTGGCGAAGACAATGAAAGGGCTTTGTGAGCGAATCAGAGGAAAACCGATGGTTAAGGTTGGTGGCGAAGAAGCACCATTCTTTGATTGGCATTGTCCTTTTATCAGCCTGCCCAGAGCCCTAAGTGCTGATCCCAACAAACATAAATTTATACCTTATTTAACAGCAGATCGAAAAAAAATAAATTTTTGGAAAAAAAAATTACCTGATACCAAACATTTAAAAGTGGGTCTTGTTTGGGGTGGGTCACCTCATCCCAGTGATGCCTATGCGGTTATGACGGATAATAAACGTTCAATTGAATTAACTAAGCTAATCCCATTATTACGATCTGTGAAAAATGCCACTTTTATCAGTTTACAAATGGGGCACCATGCGCATGAAATAAACGATTTGCCAAAAGATATTTCTGTCTTTAATCCTATGACTGAGGTTCAAGATATGGATGACACTGCCGGAATTATCAAGAATTTAGATTTGGTGATTTCTGTTGATACTTCTGTCATCCATTTGGCTGGTGGATTAGGAGCCAATGCCATTTTATTAGATCGATATGATAATTGCTGGCGCTGGATTTCTGGGGCTGAATATAGCCCATGGTATCCAAAAACTCGAATTATTCGACAAACACGCCCAAGAATATGGAGCGATGTGGTCAAAAAAGCCACCTCTCTTTTACAAGAGATGGCTGATAAGCATGAACAGAAAACAACTTAATAGTCAAATTTGTATAATAATCCAATACTACTTCCTGGATCATTATCAGGGGTAACGAAACCTGTTCTATCTTGTCCAGTTCCAACAGTTGCTGTTGCTTTTAAACGTTTGGTAATATCAATTTGCATTTCAGCTTGCGTGCCAGCCGTACCCGTTGATTGCTTGGCACCCAAGTAAACACCTTTCATCACATACTTACCTGCTGAAACACTAGTTCCAGTAGAAGATCCTTTCCCGTCACTACTACCTCCGCCAACGGATAAACGGTCAAGCCCTAACGTTTTACGAACCGTTCCTAGTGGATCAAATCCACTACCCTCGCCACCTAAAGTTGCCAATGCTACGCCAATTTCAGCCATTTGTGTCGTTGAAAGACTTTGTGAATCAACACCGAATAATAACATTGCCAAGACACGGTCCTGAGATAATGGTGGGGATGATGTTAACGCTATTTTAGGCGAGCTGGCGTAACCAGTAATTGCCAGACTAACAGTATTTCCTTCAACTGATTTTTTAACCTCAAAATCCAACGATGGATCAATTTTGTGATCAACGTTACTGCCTTTAAACCCAATAATTCCTTTGGTAAATTCCAAAGAAATACCAGCCAAATCAATATGACCATTTTGCATTTCAAAACCACCAGAGATTTGTGGTGCATTAGCTGTTCCACCAATATGTAATGACCCGGCCATATCGGTGAACAGACCAAAACCACGAACCAAGATTTGCCCTGCAGATTTAACCGTAAGATTTAAACCAATATCAGGTCCTGCAGAATCATGTTGAACCACTTCAATTTTATCCCCAGGGCGAATGACCTTTAATGGGACAACAGAACGTGCCATAGAATGAGGAATATTAATATCGGCACGTTTAATCTTAACAACACCATCAACATCAATACGTGTCTTAGCCATTCCTTTGATATTAATATCGCCATCTAAGATCGCTGTCAGTAAATCACTAACCAATGGTTTCGCATTTTTCATACCAAAATGCAGATTGATCGGCATGCCAGGTTTAAACACACCAACTTGACCATTCGCATCCATTGTCCCGTTCCCAGCTTTGGCTGAAAATGATTGTAATACAATCGAATCTCTTTGCCCAACAATCGAGGCTTGCATATTGCGAATACTGACACCTTGAGCATAATCACGGAAACTGCCATTTGTTAAATCAACATGCCCAGTAATCACAGGCGAATTCACATTTCCATTCACCTGCATCGCCATATTCACCAATCCAAGCACTTGCTGACCTGATGCCCCAACAATCGCATTGGCTACAGATAAATCAATATTTCCATTTAATTGTAACGCCACGTTTCCTTTAGGTTGTAATGGCACTGTTCCTGTGACGCTGGCATTCACTTTTTGTCCTACTTGTAACTTTGTATCAAGCCTTGCTGAGTTGCCATTCAAATTCGCCTGCGCATTTAATTGCGCAGGAGGCAACGAGGCTGCTGCACCTGTTAATAGCTGCATATTATGCGCATTAACTTGAATCGTTCCTTGTGGTTTTTCAATAGTACCCTGTAGTTTTGCCTGCGCATTAATAACGCCTTTAGCTTTTAAGTCTGGCGCAAATGGTTTTGCCAGTGCTGGCGTAATATTCTGAATAGAAGCTGTTACAGCCAATTTTGGCTTGATTTCTCCTGCAATATCAATCGTTGCTGCAGCAGCACTTGGTGGTGCTAAAGACATTCTAAGGCGATTAATGGCTATCTTATCACCAAAATCTGCTTGTACAGGTGCCAGTAAGCGAATATTCTCGCCTTTAACCAATGCAGCAAATTTCTGAATATCAACTTTTTTCTTTAATAAATTCAACGTAAGTGCGGTATCAATATTTCCTTTGGCGTCCATTAAATCAGGAAAATTGCCATTCAGTGCTAGTTTTAAATTCTCCATCCCGCCATTAGCGGTCATATTCGCATTACCTCTAACTACTTTGGGGACTTGTAATTGATTGACTTGTAATTTTAAATTAACAACTGGTTTTTGAATAGGATTTTCAACAGAACCCGATAATGATAATTTTCCTATTTTTGCCTGAGGCATCGTAAGTTGGCTGTTCAAATCCAACATGACTTTGGACTTATTTTCAGGCAAGCTATGAATATCTAGATGAACATTACCATCAATCTTTTGGTTAATTAAACGACTAAAATCAGACAAACGCGCGATATCAAGTTTAATTTTACCAACAGGCAACATATTATTTTCAGACATTACAATATCGGCCACGGCTTTGATACCACGCCACTCCATTTGTTGTAATTTCAAATAATAGGCCTTTTGTTGTTCAGATTGACCTGCTTGTAATTGTATATTTACTGGCGTTTGATCTAACGTTCCTGTCAGCCCAACGGTCGCGATTGGTTGTGAAGGTAAATGTTGTGCATTCGCTGTCAATTCAAGTTGGCTAGGTCGAATCACATACCCACTATTAGCAACCGTTGTGAAGTTAGTTGTTAATTTCAATTGTGCGGCTAAATCTTTTAACGAACCCTCCACACTTACTTGAGCATTTGCTTTACCTTTTAATATTGGGGTTGCTGCTGACAATTCGTTGACACTTAGATTCAACAACCCTTTCACTTGCTCACCAATTAATGATCCTTGAGCATTTAAACCAATCTGTTTCCCTTTTACGACCAGAGAGTCTAACTCTATTTTTTGATCTTGACCTTGAACCATTTGTGCATGCAATCCAATATGACCTTCAGACCCAATCATTTGCACTGCAATTGGAAGGCCGCCAGTAATCATTAACGGTCCGTCCACATCGACATGAATAGGATTTTTTGGATCTTCAGGTAATGCAAAAGCTATATTTAAAACCGCTGAGCCTTTTAAATCAACATTTCCTGCTTTTGCCAAAGAACCTAGTTGTGGAGTAAATAAATCCATACTTCCATGCAAAGATGGTTTTACAAAAATACGACCTACCGCTTTAATCAACTGATGATCTAACTGTAAATCCACAGGCTGGTCTTTTTCTTTGGGATGATAAATCACCTCTAACGATAGCGGACTATCAGCCAATAATTTTGGTTGGCTGCCTGGAATGCGTAAGCCATCAGCAACCAGCTTCAAACGAACCCAAGGATTAAATTGCGTTGTTTGATCGCCTAGAGATGCTAAATCCTCTCCTTTAAATTGCAACAACAGCTTATTAACCATTGCGTCCCCTGCAGCTAAGTTTGTCAGCTCAAATTTCCCTGTGCCGGCTGGAGACTGAAATGCACCGTGTAATTTAGCGTCTAAATCCCATCCTCCCCAACCGATCGTAGAGTTTAATGTCATTTCAGGTGAATGTCCTGATAATGTAACATTCATTTTAGAGTTAATAAGGTCAACATCGCCATTAAGATTTAAATTCGTTTGAGCTGCTGATAAATTAAGGCGCGTTTTGAGTTGATTATAAGGACCTTGTAATGCGATATTTAAAGCTAATGGTGTTAATTGATCCATTTTTAATAAACGTTCAACCAACCCATCAGACTGTTTTTTAACATTGATTTTAAGAGAGGCACTCTCAACTTCTTTATCCCCAATACCAGCCAACAATTGTAAATCCGTAGCCTGATTTAACTCCCAAAGATGTAGTGATAAATTAATATTGGATAAATCATTAATAGATTGAACGGAAACAACTTTTAACACGTTTTTAATCGCGACTTTACCCTTGATCCCCACTGAAAGATCAATCGGTGCAACTTTGTCAGAAACATATAATTTATCGACTTGAATATCATTAATATTCGCTGCTATCGCCATATTTGGCAAAGAGCTAGAGCTACTCTCTGAACCTGCCTCTGGTTCTGTTGGTGAAGGTAAATTATAAACATTGATCTCCTTGGCATATAGTCGATCAACATGAATCTCTTTGCTTAATAACGCCAACAAAGACCAGTCAAGCTCTGTTTGTTTTAACGATAACCATACGCCAGTCTTTGGATCTTTTAACTCGATTGTAGCAACGCGTAGATGATTAGGGAAAGAGCCTGTTAATCCATCAACGATAACTGTGTGATTTGTTAAATCCCCAATTTTATTGGCCAGATAATTTTGTCCTTTTTGCGTATTCACAAAAATAAACGCACCAGCAACAACAACGATAACCAAGCCTATGATGCCACCAAATAACCATCCTAACCCCCAAAGAATACGGTGACGCTGACGCCACTTTTTCTTTGGAGATTCCTGATTTTGAGTTGCTTTTTCTGTTGTCAGTTTCATCAATCATCACTGCCTAAATCGAGGTAAATTTCTGCTTTATCTTTGCTATTTGTGCCTGCCCCTGGAGGGAACATGACAGAAAAATGTAAAGGCTTAGAAGCACTTTTCCCGTCTTCACCCATCAAATTACCGCTGACTTTTCCGTTAAATTTAAAATCAGGTAGCCTTTTAGACGCCAAAAGATGCAGTTTTGGTTTGGCCTTCATCACTGCTTTTAATGTTTCCGTATCAACCATCTTGGAAAGATCGCGAATAAGAACCTTCCCCTCAATCGCCAAACGCATCTCAATTGGCGAAATATTTTTAGAGATAAGCAATTGTTGAATTTGTAAATCACGGAGGTCTATCATATACGTAAGGTTGATCGGTTTCCGTTTATCTTTGGATAAATCTATGACGGCGCGTTTTGATGGGAATGAATTTAAATCGAGTTCTTTAATAATTAGAGAATTGATAATAATTTTACTGTTACGAAAGCTTTCCCACGGTGACCAATCCATCTTGACTTGCTTCACATTAAGCCATACGCCACCATTTGGATCTTTTAATTTAACATCTGCAATCGTTAACTGGCGAGAGAAAAAGCTTGAAATATTTTCAATTTGAACTTGACCGTGTGTGCGCTTTTCAATCTGGGTCAACACATAATTTTTTCCAAATTGCGTATTCAGAAAAATAAACAAAGCACAAAAGAAAACAATGATCGTTGTGATAAAAATTGAGAATCCTAAGAGAATACGCCATCCAATAGGATGAGTTTGTCGCCATGTAGATTGTGCTTCTGTCATTTTTGTATCCTCGGTTGCCATTAAAATGTCTCGCCTAAACTGATGTACACTTCGAATTTATCGCCTCTGGGTGGACGGTTCATCGGCACGGCGACATCTAAACGAATGGGTCCCAAAGGAGTGTAATATTTTCCACCAGCACCCACACCTACTCTTAAATCTCCTTGAAACGGCATACTTGTTTTACTGACTTGCCCGGCATCAACAAATGCCTGTGCGCCGATAGATTCTGTAATTTTTTGTCGAAACTCGACCGTTCCAGCATCCATCGCTTTCCCCCCAACCGCATATTTTGTCCCAGGGAATTGGGGCCCTACCCCTTGAAAGCGAAATCCTCTGACGGTCGACGTCCCCCCAGCATACATACGTTGATCTGGTGGCAGATTCATTCGTGATGCGCCTTGAATACTACCCACCGTTCCTCTGAACGCAAACACGCTATCTCCTGGATCTGTTAAGCCAATTTTTGCAAGGTCTAAATAAGTCGAAGCGCTACCTTCTAAAGCTGCAAAGAAAATCGTACCATCCCCAAATGATGTGGTTGGTGTTACAGAAACAGACCCTTTCATTCCATGTGTTGGCGACATCATCGGACTGTCCAAATCTGTGCTGTCATATCGGACGGCTAATGGCACATTAATCATTGTATAATCATTTTTAATGTGTTGCTGAATGATGCGCTCTTGGATTGCCCCTAAATAAACAGATGCTCTCCACCGTTTATTAATTTTTCGGTTTAGCCCTCCTTTAACTAAGAGTGCTGTCTGATCGTAGGAGTATAATCTCTGCTTTACTGCTTCGATACGAGCGTTAAAATCTTGATCTCTACGTCGAAAGTCCGGTTTTGTAAAATCAGCATATATATCATATCCCAGTCCCCTTTGAGCCGTACCGCCTAACCCAGTAGCCAAAGCAGCAACATTAAGCTTTTCTGCATTTCCAAACAGATTACGATGCGACCAACGCACGCCTAAACGTCCCCCTAAATCTGTTGAATACCCTGCTTCAAAGCTGACCGATCTCCTTTTAGATTCTTTGAAAGTCAAAACCAATGGTAGTTTGCCATTCGCGTCAAGTTTGGTTGCCGCAGTGGCATCAATACTGGAAAAAACACCTAAAGAAGCTAAATCCTGCCGCGCAGATTCTATTTTCGATGGTTGATATAATTGACCATCACGTAATAACAGACGTTTACGAACAAAATCCTCATTAACTTTTTTTAACCCTTTAAAGTCAATATTTCCTAAATCGACTATTGGACCTGGATTGACTTGATAAACGATATCTAATGTTTTCGTATCTGGGCGCAAATAGGCTACTGGATCACTGATCTTTGCCAATGCATGACCATCTTCCCGCAGGGATGTTAATAAACGCCCTTTTGCAGCCACGACATCCGCTGATACTGCGACTTGCCCAGATTTTAGATTAAAGGCTTTTTGTTGATCTGCTGTTAATGTTATAGGTTCGGATACTATTTGAGACTTAGCGTTCGGTGACGTGGGATCTTTTACAGGCTGTGTTGTAGGTTTATTTTCAACCAACTCTATTTTGCCAAGATGATATTGATCCCCTTTATCAATATCAACAACAATAACCGCCTCTGTTTTATCAGGTATCTTTGTAATGAAGTTAGGTAGATCCGGATTGCTTCCATCCATTGCGTTGGTTAATTGAGTAACTTGATGTATATCTGCCTCTGTTTTATTTTTTTTCTTGCTATCATCATTACTTATTAAGGTCTTGCCCGCACCAAGTTTAATGTTAATTTTAGCGTTATAATATCCAAAACTATCCATTGCAGTTTGTAACCGATCGTAATCCCCTTTGACTCGCCCAGCCAAAGCAAACGCCCCAACAGCTTTGGTTTTTTTTAAAGATACAAGGCTTGAAACATCAGATAATGTGGCATCGATATCTTTGTTACCTGTTGGTCTGATTTCCACTCTATAAGTCTGAGGATCGGCTGCCATAGCTACGTATATGGATGTGCAAGTGCCTGTGATCACGCCCCAACATAAGCCGAAGACCATTTTAGAAGGCTTCATCTTTTTAAATATACGAAAGTAACTTAATTGCAGTTCGGTGAACAACAAACTTTATTTCCTCTATCTTATTGATACAATCACAGCATTTTAAATTTAATATTGATAACAAAAGATAAAAATTAATCTAATGATATGTTATGAAAAACTACCCTATCTTTTATATAAAACATTTCACCGTACAACATTATGAAAAACATGTACAATTTTTAAAATATTTGCACTATAAAGATGTCGTGATATATATACAACATTTTTAAAACGTATTATAAGACATATCCTTGTAGTTCTTTTTAACTTCTTATAGAATGCCGACAATTGTTAGTAGAACATTTTACCCAATTTTCAAAACCTTTGTAATAAGCAGCTGTCATACCTTGAAATACTTATCCTTTTTCAAACAAAATTTACAAAAAATATTTTGCAAACCAATCTCATCACAAGTGAATAACTCTCCTTTGCGTTCTTCTAACCAAAAAAAACATTTTATACAACACGATATTCATCAGCTACCTATTACATACCCTCATTTTCTGTCTAAATTTTCTAGTATTTATCAAAGAATTAGAGCAGCAAAAAAGATTGGCATTGTCTTAATATGGACTATTCTTTGTATGCCTTTTCAAAGTTTATTTATCAAACTACCTGGCTCTGCAAAAATTAACTTTGCACGCTTTTACTGGCGTAACGTTTCCAGAATATTAGGGCTCGATCTGCGTATATTTGGAAAGCTTGCGGAACAAAAACATCAATCCAGTTCACAAAAACGACCTATTATTTATATCGTCAATCATACTTCTTGGCTGGATATTGCATCCATTGGAGGACTAGTACCAGGAGCTTTTGTCGCCAAAGAAGAAATTGGCTCTTGGCCAGTCATTAGCACATTATGTCGACTGGGACGGGTTTTATTCGTCAGTAGGCAACGTCAATCGACAATCAAAGAACAACAAACGATGGAAAAAAGATTAGAAGAAGGTGGAAATTTAATTTTATTTCCAGAAGGCACCTCAACCGAGGGATCTCATCTCGCACCTTTTTTATCATCCTTCTTTGTACTGGCAAAGCCAATCTCCAAAAATGTTGCCTATCCTACTCCAATTATCCAACCTATTTCGGTGGTTTATGATCGTTTGGGGATGTTACCAGTCAATCGCTTTCGTCGTCCAATATATTCTTGGTACGGAGATATGGAACTTACTCCCCACTTATGGGATTTTTGTAAATGGTCTGAGATGAGGGCATCTATTATCTATCATCAGCCCCTTTATCCCGAAGATTTTAAAAACAGAAAACAGTTATCCAAAAAAACATGGGATATTATCGCGACAGGTACTGCTTATTTAAGGCAAGGGAAATCTGACGAAGATATAAAAAAAATAATATAACTTATTTGAATAATTATTAATTTTTTTTAATTTTCATAATATTGCAAAATATTTCAATGACTGTTGATAAGAACTAGCGGTTTTGTGAATAGCCTTTTGGATATTTTACTCTATTAAATAAGATGAACCTATACTTTAATAATTCAGGGTTCTGAAAATTATGACACACTCATCTTCCTTACCTCATAATGTTGTAAAACCTTATGTTACAGGAGCAACGCTTAGCCTTTCCTATACACATGGTGACCATGAACAAGTAGATAATGCTATTGCAAGTTTTCTACAGGGCACAGGAATAATAAAAGCACCAAATTTATATATTAATCTTTCTCGTGCAGCATTAGTCGAGCATGCTATTCGCAACAAAGAGGGGGCTTTATCCAAAGAAGGTGCCTTTGTTGTAAACACAGGACATTTCACAGGGCGTGCAGCAGGCGATAAATTCGTTGTCGATGAAGCTAATATTTCTGATCAAATCCAATGGGGTGACATTAATCACAAACTCTCCACTGCTCACTTTGCACAGCTTTTGTCAGAAGTTGGTGGATATCTTCAAGGGCAAACTTTATATATTCAAGACCTTTATGCTGGACGTGATTTTGATTGTTGTACTCCAATTCGATTAATTACAACCAGTGCTTGGCACGCGCTTTTTGCTAGAAATATGTTTGTCAGACCTGAAGATTTAAGTGAAGATGAAAAAGAAACCATCAAACAAAACAGTAAAAAACCTTATACAATTTTACATGCCCCTCATCTCTTTTTAAACGCTGGTCGATGTGGCACCCATGGACCGACCGCTGTTACAACATCTTTCAAAGAGAAGTTAATCGTTATTTGCGGAACCCAATATGCTGGGGAAATTAAAAAATCTATTTTTTCTGCGATGAATTGGCAGCTTCCTGCTGAAAATATCTTACCAATGCATTGCTCTGCCAATATTGGTAAAGATGGGGATGTCGCTATTTTCTTTGGTCTTTCTGGTACTGGAAAAACCACTCTTTCCTCTGATCCAGAACGTGTTTTAATTGGTGATGACGAACATGGTTGGTCAAAAACTGGTGTCTTTAATATTGAAGGCGGATGTTATGCCAAAGTCATCAATTTGAATAAAAAAACAGAACCTGAAATCTGGAATGCGTCATTACGGTTTGGATCAGTTTTAGAAAATGTTATTTTAAACCCTGATGCTTCACCTGATTTTGATAATAATTCTCTTACAGAGAATACACGTTCTTGCTATCCAGTTGATTTTATCCCCAATGCTTCAACATCTGGTAAAGGTGGTCTGCCTCTAAATATCGTAATGTTAACTGCAGACGCGTTTGGTGTGTTACCTCCGATTTCAAAACTGACCAATGCACAAGCAATCTTTCATTTCTTAATGGGATATACAGCACGTATTGCTGGCACAGAAAGCGGATTGGGGAAAGAACCAAAGGCAACCTTTAGCACCTGTTTTGGCGCACCGTTCCTGCCCAGACCTGCGGATATTTATGGTGCTCTTTTGATGAAACGTTTGGAAGAAAATCCTAATATTCAATGCTGGTTAATTAATACAGGTTGGAGTGGTGGTCCCTATGGTATCGGAAAGCGTTTTTCTTTGCCCCATACCCGCCAATTATTACATATGGCATTGAATCACTCATTAAAAGATGTGCCTTTTGAAACAGAGAAGCATTTCGGATTACAAATCCCGACAAAAGTTGATGGAATCCCAAGTGAACTTTTAAATCCAGCACTTTGTTGGGCTGATCCGCAAGCCTACCACAAACAAGCGGAAGAACTAGCGACAATGTTCAAAAAACACTTTGAAACACTTTCTCAGAGTTTACAGGGTGCTATTCGTTTTGATGGAGATATTTTCTCCTCCAACCTAACGGTTAAACGTTTATAAAATACTTGTCTCAACGCCTTTATTTTTATAAAAAGATAGCTTGGTTTATTTTTTCTTGTTAAAAAAGAACCTTGCTGTCTTTTTTATTTATAATAGGTTGCTTACCGAATGGTTGATACCAGTTTTACTCATATTGCTCACTCTACACAGACAATACAACAACGTTATCTACATGTCATTACATGGGGATGCCAAATGAATGTGTATGATAGTAACCGTATGGTCGATCTTCTTCGCCCTTTGGGCTATAAAGTTACTGATGAAGCTGAAAAAGCCGATGTTTTGATCTTAAACACGTGCCATATCCGTGACAAAGCAACCGAAAAAGTTTTCTCTGAATTAGGAAGATTAAGACAGATCAAAGAATATCGTGAAGACCAAGGTAACCCAACATTAATTGCGGTGGCAGGTTGTGTCGCACAAGCAGAAGGTGAAATTATTTTAAAGCGTGCGCCTTATGTTGATATTGTCTTTGGTCCACAAACCTATCACCGTCTTCCCAAGATGATATTAGACGTCGCTCGCAAATCAGGTAATGTAATTGAGACCGATTTCCCAACAGAAAGCAAATTTGATTTCTTGCCTGCACCTGATGAATCACAAGGATATACAGCATTTTTAACCATCCAAGAAGGGTGTGATAAATTTTGCTCTTTCTGCGTTGTTCCTTACACAAGAGGTGCAGAAGAAAGTCGTCCAGTACAAGCAATTATCGATGAGGCAACTCATTTATGCGACCTTGGCGTCAAAGAGATTTCGTTGCTTGGTCAAAATGTAAACGCCTATCATGGTCAAGGTCCTGATGGGAATATTTGGGATTTAGTCAAACTTGCTGAAAAATTATCAACCATTCCTGGATTACTGCGTATTCGTTACACAACGTCTCACCCAAACGACATGAGTGATTCTTTGATTGCAGCCCACCGTGACTTGCCTACTTTAATGCCGTTTTTACACTTGCCCGTTCAATCAGGATCAGATCGTATTTTAAAATCTATGAATCGTGGTCATACGGTCAGTGAATATTATGCTATTATTGAGAAACTCAAAAAAGCCAGACCAGATATTGCTTTATCCTCTGATTTTATCATAGGGCATCCAGGTGAAACGAACGAAGATTTCAAAGCAACCATGAAACTGGTTCAAGATATTACGTTTGCACAGGCTTTCTCTTTTAAATATTCTCCCCGCCCAGGTACTTCAGCTGCGGTTTCAATGAATCAAATTGCAGAACCCGAAAAAGATGCGCGTTTGCAAGAGTTACAAGCCGTATTGAAAGATCAACAAACTCAATTCAACAAAGACACAGTTGGACGCAAGATTCCCATTCTCTTTACCCATAAAGGCCGTAAGGAAGGGCAAATTGCTGGTAAGTCTCCTTATTTACAAGCCGTTCATGCCCAAGGAAATGATAGTCTGATTGGTCAAGAATGTGTGGTAGAAATAGATGAATGCCTTACTTTCTCTCTATCTGGTTCTCTTGTTAAAGAAAGCACATCCCATTGAGTAAACAAACTGATAACCGCCCCCTTATCGTTTCAGAAGAATCATTAGACGCATCCACGCTAAAAACAACATTGCAGTTTAGTGATAATTTGGTTCTAGCTCATTTAATTGGTGAGCATGATCGTTACCTAGTACAAATTGAAAAAGAGCTGCAAATCAAGCTTGGCTGCAGAGGAAATCATATTGTTATAGAAGGCAACGTACAGAGTGCCGAGCTTGCCAAAGCTGTTTTGAGCAATCTTTATAACCATATTTACCATCAAAAAGATATTAACTCGACTGTTGTAAATACCATTATTCGTATGACGCAAGACGGACTTTTAGAAACAAATGCTTATGCTCAAGAAAATCCTAATGAGCAAAATGAAGCAATTCCCAGCAACGCACCCACAATTACAACACGCCGAGGAACCATTTCTGCACGAACGGCTGGACAAGCTGAGTATCTAAAGCTGTTATTAAAACATGAAATGGTTTTTGGAATAGGTCCTGCTGGCACAGGGAAAACCTTTCTTGCTGTTGCACAGGCTGTTTCAATGTTGCTGTCTGGTCAAGTTGATCGTATCATTTTATCTCGCCCTGCTGTGGAAGCTGGCGAACGATTGGGCTTTTTACCTGGGGATATGAAGGATAAAATTGACCCTTATCTACGCCCTTTATATGATGCGTTACATGCAATGATGCCTGGCGATCAAGTCATTAAACGGTTAACCAATGGTGAAATCGAAGTCGCCCCTCTTGCATTTATGAGAGGGCGCACACTTGAACATGCTTATGTTATCTTAGATGAAGCTCAAAATACGACCACCGCTCAAATGAAGATGTTTTTAACACGTCTAGGCCCAGGATCCAGAATGGTTATTACTGGGGATATAAGTCAAATAGATCTACCCTCTAATATCAAATCTGGATTAAAAGACGCCGTTGAAACACTTGAAGGTATTCAAGGGATTGAAATTATGCGTTTTCAAGCCCAAGATGTGGTCAGGCATCCGTTGGTCGGTCGAATTGTGAAGGCATATGATAAACGTGATGCTCAACATCGTCCTGATACTCATAAAACATAATGCCCATGCAACTCACCTATCAAACTCGACAACAGCTAAACGAAAAACTGATCATACAAGAGTTACAATGGCGTAGATTTATGCCTAAATTACTACCACTACTGTATCGTATCCATCAAATTCTTCCGATTACCGAAGAAACTAATTTGTGTTTTTCTAATGATCTTTCTATTAAAAAATTAAACGATCAATTTAGGGGAAAAAACAAACCAACCAATGTATTAACCTTTGAGTTACCTGGTGGGGGTATGATAGGCGGTGACATTATTTTTGCGCTGCAAACAATTCAAAAAGAAGCACAACAAAATAAAAGACCTTTTATGCATCATTTGGCACATTTAATAATTCATGGTCTATTACATTTACAAGGTTACGATCATATTTATGTCAACGAAGCCAAAGAAATGGAAATGCGAGAGGCTCTTTTATTACAAAAACTGAACATTCCTAATCCTTGGAAACTTTACCCATCACGGAGTATATAATAATGCCTCGTGGCTCTGGTTCATCAAACAATTCATCATCCGATAACGGACAAAACTCTGCACAGCAAAAACCTAGACGTTTCAAATCAGTCATTTCGCGCTGGATATATAAGAGCAAACATCCCAGTTTGCGTCAATCTATTGTTAATTTGGTTGATGAGGAAAACGCAAACGATCAATCCCCGCAACATGTTAGTACTGAAGAGCTTAGTACTCAAGAGCGATTATTGATCTCTAATATTCTACGTTTGCGTGGAAAAACAGCAGATGACGTGATGATACCCAGAGCAGATATATTTGCGATCGAAGACACAATTACGTTTGAAAAAGCATTAGAAGTTATGCGACATGAAAATCATTCTCGCGTTCCAGTATATCATACGGAACTCGATAATATTATTGGAATGTTACATGTCAAAGACCTGATTGCCTATACGGGAAACCACGAAGAATTTAATATTACCAATCTTTTAAGGCAGCCTCTTTTCATAGCACCACAAATTCCTATTCTGGATTTATTGTTACAAATGCGTCAACATCGTACCCACTTAGGATTGGTGATTGATGAGTATGGCAGTATCGATGGCTTGGTTACAATTGAGGATCTTGTTGAAACAATTGTTGGCGATATTGCCGACGAACATGATGACCCTGACGTGGAAATGATGGTTGAGCGCGACCGCAATACACTGGACCTCGATGCTAGAATGGTGCTTGAAGATCTTGAAAAACATATAGGCGCCTTTTTAACCGAGGAAGAAAATAATTCTGATATTGATACGATTGGTGGTCTCGTATTTCGCCTGGCAGAGCATGTTCCAACAAAAGGTGAAGTACTGACACATTCAAGTGGTTTAGTATTTAGAGTCTTAGACTCTGATCCAAGACATATTCGACGTTTGAGAATGCACATTCCTAGTGATTGGAATTTTCCTGCTTCTAACGCCCCTAGTCAGACAGAAGAAAATGACAATAGCCAAAAAAATTTATAAAAATACTTTTTAATAAATGTTTGATATGGCTCTAATCATTAAAAATCTATCCAAATCTATACTCTAATTTCTCACCTTCAAATAGTATTATCCGATTATTACCAATATTATGACCATTCCCCCATAACCCATTATTAAAATAAGACTTAAGGGGCAGATCAAAATTTACGTTCTTATCTTATATTGCGGTGTTTTTAAAATCACCAGCTAAATAATATAAAAATCAATTTAAACTAAAGCTCATTCTGAAATTAAAAAGGCAAAGATAAAGTTATTTTCTCTGCCTATAATAAACAATTATTTTTTTGAGGCAATCCGTTCCGCAACTTCTTGTTCCCAAGGCGGATTGGCACCACGACGTTGGCAGATCATCGCTGCAGCAACAGAGCCATATTTTAATGCCTGCGTAATTTGATCGGCAGTAATTGATTTAATTTTATCCAGTGTCAATAATTCTTCTTTTTGCAAATACGTTAGCGTTGCAGCCATAAACGTATCCCCTGCGCCAATAGAATCGACAACATCATCAATATAGTCTGGCTCTACCGTAATTGCCTTTTGTCCTGGTAGGTAGCATAATGTACCTTGGCTGCCTCGTGTAATGATTACGATTGAAGTCCCTTGTGAAATCCACATTTCAGCAGCTTCATCAAAAGAGGTATCTGGCATTAAGAATGCTAAATCAGATTTAGAAAGCTTAATAATGTCAGCCATCGCGATTAACCGCGACATCCGCGCACGATATACGGCTGGATGTAATGTATTGCCTGGACGACAATTTGGATCAATCGAAAGAATACGTTTACCTTTTTCAATTCTGAACATTTGTTCGCATGCTTCAGAAATGGGGGGCTCAATCAAAGAAGTCGATCCAATATGAATTAAATTCACATCATCTGTAAATCCAGGAGATTGTGAACGAACCCACAGACGAGAAACTGTATTTTCATCATAAAAAGCATATTGTGGCTCTTCTTCACCCAACTCTACAAAAGCAAGCGTTGTCTGTTGAGGTCCCCGTGCCACGTATCTGGTTTCGACGTTAGAGGTTTCAAGGAATTCCATCAATTTTTCACCTAGAAAATCATTAGAAATCCCACCCATAAAGCCAACTTTTCCGCCTAAACGACCAATAGCCACAGCAATATTTGCACATGACCCCCCTGGGGCTGGATAGTAACAATCTTTTCCATCCACCGTTTTATCTGGGATAAAATCAATTAAAACATCCCCACACAGAATAATCATTTAAAATCTCCTATAACAGAATAGAATTATAAAATAGTCTCATCTTCAATATTTTACTATTGGATCATGCTTATAAAGCATATAAAATCAACAGTTGTTTTAGCCATTTGAATAATTTCATTTATACATTAAAAATTATTACCAAATGTTAGCATATTCAATTTATTTAACAAACTACTAAAATTTATTCAAATTCAGCAAAATTTATAACTTAAAAGGAGAAACAAATGCCTGTTTGGTTAACAACTGCGTCGATGCTGGTCTTATCAAATCTTTTTATGACCTATGCATGGTATGGACATTTAAAAACATTGGAAAGCAAGCCGTGGTACATCGCTGCACTCATCAGTTGGTGCATTGCTTTGGGCGAGTACATGATCCAAGTCCCTGCCAACCGTATTGGATATACCAAGCTCTCTTTGGGGGAGTTAAAAATCATGCAAGAAGCCATTACTTTATTGGTCTTTATCCCCTTTAGCATCTTTTTTATGAATCAATCCTTTAAGTTGGATTATGTATGGGCAGGACTATGTATTGTTGGTGCTGTTTTCTTTATTTTCCGTGGTGGTTAATCAATATTGATTAACCAAAATCATTATCCACATCTCTCAATCACCTTTACAATAAATAATTTTATGATTTTTAATGATATTTATGATAAAATACGTGATTAACCGTCAAATTTGATGTTAAAATTGAAACGTAATATCATTGTCTTTATTTACTATTTTAGGAACCTATTATGCCTATTACGCGCCGCTTATTTCTAAGCACTGCACTTCCAGCAGCAACCCTGTTCGCAACCAGCTTGCAAACCAAAGCAGCAACAATTTCACCAAGTTTTTCTGCGCCACGCGCACTAGGCAATCCAAATGCCAAAGTTCATGTTCAGGAATGGTTTTCTTTGACATGCGCTCATTGTGGACGCTTTGCTCAAACGGTTTTTCCAGAAATTGAAAAGCAGTATATTAACACAGGCAAAGTCTATTATATTTTCAAAGATTTTCCTTTAGATAAAATTGCGCTGATGGCTGCTATCGTTGCACGCAGTTTACCTATTGAGCAATATAAACCTTTTGTTTTTGCTTTATTAGATAATTTGGAGCAATGGGCATTTAAAGAAGGTGCAGATCCAGTCAAAGAATTACAAAAATACGCAACCCTTGCTGGCATGAATGCTTCTCAGTTTGAGCAAGTTACAAACGATTCTGCTTTACGTGATGCAATTTTAGCAGAAACCAAACAAGCTGAAGAGCAATATAAAATCGACAGCACCCCAACCTTTATTTTCAACGGCAAACCTGTTGTTGGTGAATTAACTATTGAAGATTTTGGAAAACAGGTTACAAATGCTTTAAGCCGTCAACCAACCCCTTAATTACCATAGTTCCAATATCCCTGTATGACCATCCGCTTTACACAATTAAAAATCGCTGGATTTAAAAGTTTTTCTGATCCTATTACATTAGAAATCTTACCAGGGTTAACAGGGATCATCGGCCCCAATGGCTGTGGCAAATCCAATATTGTTGAGGCCATCCGCTGGGTTATGGGGGAAAGCTCTGCCCGCTCTTTACGTGGTGGAGAAATGGACGATGTCATTTTTGCAGGAACCGCACGAAGGGCGGCACGCAATATCGCCGAAGTTGCCTTAACCATCGAAGGCACAGAAATGATTGCACCAGCCCCATTTCAACAACAAGACCAACTGCAAATCTCTCGGCAACTAGAACGTGGTTCTGGCAGCCAATATCGAATTAATAACAAAGTTCAACGAGCCAGAGACGTGCAAACTTTTTTTGCTGATCTGGGGTCTGGCCCGCGATCCTCTGCAATCATCAGCCAAAACCGCATCGCACAACTGATTTCAGCCTCGCCCGAAGAAAGACGACAAGTCCTAGAAGAAGCGGCTGGCATTGCTGGCCTCTATAGTCGGCGTCGAGAGGCCGAATTAAAACTTAAAGCAACCGAAGAAAATCTGGCACGTTTGAATGATTTACAACAACAACTGATTTCGCTTATTGAATCTTTAAACGAACAATCTTCACAAGCAACAATCTATAGACGGCTTTCAACCGAACTGAGAGAAGCAGAAACCACTTTACAATCCCTATATTTCCAACGTGCAATCCGTAGTCTATATCTATTTGAGCAAAAGCAAATCCAAGCTGACAACGCACAAAAGGATGCTGAATACAAATATACTGAACAGCAGACCCTATTCAAATCGTTTGAAGAAAAAATACCGCAGCTCAGACAACAAGAGATTCAAGCTCGTACCCAATGGGATCATGAACGTAATGCAACACGATTCTTGCAAGAGCAAAGAAATAAAATTACAGAACAGTTGCAACAACTTCAAGAACGTATTCAAGAAGCAACAGAACAACAAATCATAGCCAATAATCGTGTAGAGAAAAC
Organism: Commensalibacter communis; assembly: GCF_947179105.1. Lineage (NCBI taxonomy): Bacteria > Pseudomonadati > Pseudomonadota > Alphaproteobacteria > Acetobacterales > Acetobacteraceae > Commensalibacter > Commensalibacter communis. The sequence continues at coordinate 495,685 of NZ_CAMXCK010000001.1, read as the reverse complement.
ACAAGCTGATTTAAATCAAGTTCATATTAATCTAAAAACTACAGAACAAAATCTGCTAGAACACCCTGAAAAAGAAAGAATTCTTCAAAGCAATATTGCTGACTATGACAAGCAATTAGCCCGTTTGACTGTAGAAATTCAAAAAGAAGAAAAAACGTTTGAAGAGCAACAAAAACAACATCAAACGATTACACAGCAATATGAGCAAGCTAAACAGGCCAAGCAAGCTGCTGAAATCGAGTATCAAAAAATCGTTGTTGAGTATCAAGGATGCCTTGAAGCTCTTCCCAAAAAAGAAGAAATCAACAACCTTGCCAATGCTCAGGATCATGCCCAGCAACATTTAAAAACCATACAAACGCAAAAGCAAGAAAGCGAATCACGTCATAACGAAGCAAAATTACAAGCAAGTCACGCACAGCACCACGCTCAACAAGTCGAGCAAGCCTATACACAACTTGCGACAAAAATTAAGCAGCAAACCGAAAAGCAACAACAGCTTTTGATTCAGAGAAGTAATTTTGAAACACAATTACAAACATTACAAAAACAATCTTTGACCGAACAACAAAAACAACAATTTGCTGCTGAACTATCAGAGTTACAAAAAACATATTTCAGCGCCAAAGAAAATACGGAAATCACAGCTCAATATTATCAAGATGCTATCAAAACACATCTGGAAACTGAGTCTGCAAACCAGCAAGCCACAGAAATTTATAATAACCGTCAAAAAAATCTGTCAACGACACAACAAGCTTTTCAACAAGCACAGAAGAATTTAACGCTCTTAGCTAAACAAATTGACAAAGCTAAAACAGCGATCATTGCAGATCAAATTTTACAAGATAAAAAGACGGAACTCAATTTACAAAAAGATCAAGTTACATCTTTACAAGACACCATACAGAATTTAACTGCGCAATATCAGGAAACTCAAGAAGCAACAGAGCAAGCGCAAAAAAATCTGTATCAACACGAAGCAGAGCAACAAAAGCTGCAAGCAAAGCGAGACGGTCTGGCGCTTGCTTTGTCACATGACCAAGAAGAAAAACATACCAACACTTTACCAGCTGTATTAGACAGTATCACAATTCCATCTGATCTTATTGTTGCGGTGGCGGCTTTGTTTGATGAGACGTTAGAAAGCCCGGTCAGTATAGATACACAGACAGGCTGGGTGCCATTACCGCCAAGCCATTCTGTATTCCCAGCATCTATTCGGAAACTTTCAGAGATTATTCCCCCACCCCCTGCTCTACAGCGCGCGTTCGATCATATTGGTATGGTTGAAACGGTTGAACAAGGTCAAAATTATTTTCAAACCCTTACCTTTGGACAAAGTCTGATGACCAAAGAGGGTGATATATGGCGTTGGGATGGTTATCATCAAAAAGCAGGATTGCAAAGCAGAGCAGCTCAACGTCTATTACAAAAAGAAAATTTAAAACAAAGTGAAGAGGCTCTGACAGCGTTAAAAACTCAATATCCTGCGCTAAAAACGCAACATCAGAAACTTCAAGAGCAATTTCAAGCAATCAAAGCACAGCTTACAGAAAAACAAGCGCTCTATAAAACGACCGAACAAGCGTTTCAAAGAACACGACAAGAATTCTTATCTCTGCAAAACCGTAGCCAAGCAGCTCAAACTCAGTTTGATGCGCTGCACCCTGCGTATTCTCAAGCGCAGCAAGAATTTAACGATAAACAAAAAACTTTCGAGCACGCTCAAAAAGAAGCTGAGATTCCTAAGCCTGACGATAACATCGTTGAACAGAGCCAAAAACAATTACAACGGTGTAAAGAGGCTGCTCAACAAGCGCAGCAAGACTTACAGACGATTGAACATCAATTATCTACCCTTAAAGATCAGCAACACAAACAATTAAGCGAAGATCAACAAAACCTTATTCGGCTTGAAACATTACAAGAAAAGCAAACACAGCTTCAAATAGAATTAGAACAGCTGGAACAAGGGTTAGTTCAAGATCAAGAACAACAAACACGACTGGAAAATCCCCAGCAAGCACTCTCTGCTCAACAAACAGCGCAAAAGAATGTTCAAGAACTTGAACAGCAAATACTGGCATTCCAACAAGAATCTCAAATTGCTGAACAAGCGCTTTCGGTTGCACAAAAAAATCATCAAGCCATTAAAGAAAATTATATTCAGCACCATAGCCGTATTGAAACCCTTCAACCACGGTGTGAAGATGCAAAGAAATACTTAGAAAATAAACAGCAAGAGTTTATTAAAGTCGAAGAATTATATGCTGCCCGCCCTGAGTTAGACATTGTTAAAGCCAATCTTTATCAGATCCAAGAAACTTATAAAAATTGCAAAGAACAAGAAGAAAAAGAACGGTTGTCTTATCATTTACTACTGAATGAAAAAGACAATCTGCTTAAACAAAAAGAAGCTTTGGCAACTCAATTTAAAGAATGGCAAGCCCGTTTATCTCAGGCACAAGAAGAAGCAACGATCTCTTTAAACAAAATCACACAGTTACAATCTGAATATGATCTTTTAAATCAAAAGCTTCCTGTTCTTGAAAAGCAGTTAACCTCTTTAAAAGAAACTGAGGCGCACGCAGGTGAATTATATCAAGCAGCACAACAACAATTAATTCAGCTTGAACGAGATCGCACAGAAGCACAAAAACAATTACAACAAGCTGAGCAAAATGCTCATAAAACCAGAGAGAACCTGCTGAAAGCACAAGCAAAGCAAGAACAAGCAGAGGCTTTATTAGAACAATTAAAAAATAACATCGAGCCATCTATTCAAGAACATGCCAAGCAACAAACTGACATGGATATCGGTGATGCTGCGGAAAGAAAACTCAAGACCATCATTTCAGAAAATTCTGCTGAGCGCGACGCATTGGGAGCTGTCAATTTACGTGCTGAAATTGAACGCGAAGAAAAACAAGAACAATTAAACAATATAGAAAAAGAATATACTGAATTATCGACTGCTATTCAGCAATTACGAGATTCCATTCAAAAACTAAACCAACAAGGCAAAGAAAAACTTCATGCAATTTTTAATGAAGTTAACCAACATTTCCAAGATTTATTTACCCGTATGTTTAATGGTGGCAGTGCCTATTTAAAATTGCTTGCTCATGAGGATCCTTTGCAATCAGGGTTAGAGATATACGCTCAACCTCCTGGGAAAAAGCTCTCTACACTTTCATTGCTATCTGGTGGAGAACAAGCACTCACCGCCCTTTCTCTTGTCTTTGCGGTCAGTCGTTGTAATCCTGTTCCTATTTGTATTTTGGATGAAGTCGATGCTCCTTTGGACGATCCGAACGTAGAGCGTTTTTGTTCATTAATATCCGATATGACCGCACAAGCTGGAACACGTTTTTTGGTTGTGACCCATCACCAACTTACCATGAGTCACATGAATCGGTTATATGGCGTCACCATGCAAGAACGTGGGGTCAGTCAGATTATCTCTATTGATTTAGAACATGCTGTGCAAATGCAGCAAGATAAGCATGTCGAACAATTTGGGCTGATATAAATTCAAAATTTATACTATAAGTTGTTGTCTTCTTACCAAGGATACCTTCTGTGAAATTCCAATTTTCTTTAATCCCTATGTTCTTTTTTATGTTCAGCATCCATGCTTGGTCTATACCTAAAAAGCCAGAATACCATAACGGAACATTCATATATAAAATTTACTATGAAGAACAAAATTCTTGGATGGGCGATACTGTAATTGTCAAAATACACAACGATCGAATAAAAATATATGCAAAAAAGGTAAATATATCTGGCATAAAAAATGGCGAACTGATGGAAGATGGAGTTATTCGCCAACACAAGTCAGGCGTATGGATTATTTCATCCCCCAACTCTCCTCAAGATGTAAATCTCGATCATATAGAAGCTTGCCTTGGAAGTGCACCAGCAACGATTGATTTTAAAAAGAAAATATATTGGATGTGCTAATTCGATATTTTAATCAAATTTTGACCAATGCAACAACTTTTTAGTTAAACTGATACAAATTCAACCCAATCGTTTCATCATAATATCGTGGCAGCTGACCGTTATATTTTGTAATGACAAACTCCCCTGCACCGTTAATCACACCAGTTAATAAATGCCCAGCCAAAGCTGAATAGTCAGACCGACCAAGTGTTATATGTAAATGTAAGTAAAGCTTGCCATCTTTTTGAGCAATATTTCCAGTTAGATTACTGATTTCCATTTGTTCAGAAAATGTTTTATCTCTAAATTTTTTGGTAACAGGATTGAAAAAACGCAATGTAGCTTCTTTTACTGCGCCAAGACCAATAATGCTACCAGCCGTAACATGTTGGTCATGACAGAAATCACCAATGGCTTTTGAAATCTCAGCGTGATTTTTAATACTAACCACATACTGGTCACCAGATTGTTTAAAACTATACAGTTTTTCATTAGATTGAGCGAAAGCTGAAAAAGACGTTAAAAACAAGAAAAATACAAAAAGAAGTCGTTTCATCCACTTTACTCTATTTGGTATACATAAATCATTTAATTATGAACATCTTACACCGCTGACTTAATCTTTCGTCAAATGTTAATTTGTTCTTATTCAAGTCTTAAAACGTAAATTGTAATCTTGATGTAATAAAGTTACTGGTACGACCAAAGAGATTATATCTATTTCCCTTGGACCCTGTCGCGTGCACACGATGATATTCCAACATAATCCGCATATGGGACGATGGATACCAGTTAAATCCAGTGGTAATCATGGTTTGCTTTCCTCCCTGCACTCCTTGGAATTTTCCCGTGGGGCTATAACTATGTACACGATCATCTAAATCCATTTGGCTAAACCGTGCATCCCATTCCAAAGCCCCCCACTGACCTGCTGCTGGATTAAAATACGATCCTGTTGGTGGATTAAAAATAGCACGTGCTTTATTATATGATCGTGGTTGACCAAAAAGTGTATAAGAAGACGAAATATACCATCCTTTAAAATTAAAATTAGGTCTGTATTCATTATAACTTGAATTACGTCCCAACCGCACGTTATAAAATTCTGATTGCACAACAGATCGTTTCCAACGAAATCCCACTTCTGGGCCAATAGACCATACATTATCAACCCCATTCAATGTGCCCGTGCGAATATATTGTTTACTTAACCACAACTGAGCATCTTGCCTCGCACTGATCCCGTATTTTTTATTATCACCGTGCAAAGCAAACGAACTTGAAAGTCCTAAATGTAAGTCAAAATCTCGAGTGGCAAGCGGATGCACCGCAGCTCTGAATACACCACCAATTTGATTATTTTGAAAATTTTGCTGGAATGGCTTGCCTAATCGCTGACCCGTGACATAAGCACTAACCATATATCGATTACCAAAATGTTGGGCACCAAACGCTAATCTTGGCTCACCTCCAGCAATATTACGTACCACGTCAATAATGGCTGGACGCTCCATAAATTCATACCCTGTCGAGCTCTCTGCATCTTGCATTGAAGATCTTGGTTGAAATAACCCGATAGTAACAATTGTATTTTTAAACCCTTTATATGCCAAGTTAGCTTCATATAAATTATATGTATCTCTAAAAAACTCACCAAATTCAGGGCTTACGGTTAGTAAGAAATCATCATATTGCACGCCTAAACTAAATCGTCCACGACGTATATATCCTCGGGACCCAGAAACATCTTGACCATATTTGTTATCAGGTCCAATAAATCCGCCGATATCATAGTTAATAATCATACCCAACGAAATTTTTAACCGTTTATTTTGAGAAGTCAAAGTTGGGCGACCTTTGGGAAATGTTAAATTTAATCCCCCGACATGGTATTTGATATTTTTATAAGGATCTACATTAATAACTTTTATAGCATTCCACATTGTACAAGTTTTTTCAGCCTTTGCACAAATATACCAGCCTTGTCCAAAATCGGCCTTTTGTTCTCCTAATTGTGCAAGCTGTTTATCATCAGGAATTTGCTCTGACTGGGTAACTATCTTCGTGCTAGCAATACTACTTGCAGAAGAAGCACTCGTAAAACATACAGCAACACTGAAAACGATGCTGTATGGTAAAATAAAGCTATTAATTTTGCTATCATTTATTTTATTTATACACATATCACACACCATATTATTAAATATGTAGATTAATTAACAAATATCAGAGAATCAAACTACGAAAAAATAATCTTATGTATGAATATATAGAAAGTTAAAGTAACATTTAGGTCAGGTAATATAAGGGGTTTTACACATTAACTATAAAATAATGTGTAAAATTGAATTAAAAATTATATTGCAACCTTGAAATGACCAAATTACTGCTGCGACCTCTGGGGTTATACTCATTTTTCAACGAAGACGATGCTTGAATATGATTATAATCTAACATTATTTTGACTTGGGAAGATGGGTACCAATTGAAACCCGTTGACCATACGGTCTGCTTTCCACCATTTACACCCAATAACTTTTTATCAGAACCATACCAAGATTTATGACTGTTTAAATCCATCACACTCCACCGCGCAGACCATTCCAATGCTCCCCAATATCCTGCTGCTGGATTAAAGGTTGGTCCTATCGGCGTGACAAATACACCTCTTTGGGCTTCGTAAAGTCGAGGTTGCCCAAATAACGTATAATTAGCACTAACATACCATCCTGGAAAATTTAAATTTGGAGCATTCTCACCATTTACAGACGACCTTTGCATATGAATAGAGTAATATTCAGATGTTAATAAAAACCTTTTATAACGCAAAGCAACTTGAGGTCCAACACTCCATATACTATCAACCCCATCCATCGTTCTGGTTCTTAAATAAGGACGTGTTAACCATATTTGTGCTTCTTGCCCGGTATTCATCGAATATTTACGATTTTCTCCATGAAAAGCAAAAGAACCAGAAACACCAACATGTAAATCAATATCGTTGGTAATGATTGGACGACCTGCCAAGCGAAAAACACCTCCAACTTGATTATCTTGAAAATTCTTAAAAGAACCATAACGAGGACCCGTTACATATGCTGCCACAATATATTTTTTTTCCCAATGTGTCCCACCCAACGACAAACGTGCATTTGCCGCAGCAATGTTACGAACTAAATCAATCACCATTGGGCGTTCAACGAATTCAAAAAAATTAGAACCCTCGGCATCTTCCAACGTTACACGAGGCTGCAATAACCCTATATCAATGGATGTATGGCGAAATCCTTGATACCTTAAAGAAGCTTCAAACAAAGAATCATTTTGTGTGCCAGATGTTCCCAGATCAGGGGTCACGGTTACCACAAAATCTTTATATTTTGCACTTACGATGAAACGACCACGCCTTAAATGACTGCGGATACTATTCATCGATGGTCCATTTCCCTTTGGATTCCCACCAACAAAAGCACCAACATCATATTGGAACATTCCTCCAAGCGAGATAACTAATTCTTTATTATTTAAAGAAAATGTTGGTCGACCTTTTGGAAAAGTAACAGATAATTTTCCTATTTGATATTTAATATCTTGATAAGGATCAATATTCACCGCTTTAACCGCATTCCATAAAGAACAAGATTGAGCGGTTTTTTCACACGCAATCCATCCTTGTCCAATATCCACCTTTTGTAAATGAGACAATGCTTTTGCTTGGTCGGTTGCGTTCATCGTACCATGAGAAATATTCGTTTGCGGGGTCGCACTGTACCCAGAATCGCACAAACCCGTTACACCACCCCCGATTAGAAGTAGCGCTATGGTGTTTTTATATCCAGAATAATATTTGCTCATTTTTTACGATTTACCTATTTAAAACAGCAATAACCCGATCAATTATACATATTATAATGCGCTTTATAATTTATTACAATATTTTTAAGTAAAATTAATATCAAAATTATCCACATAATACTTTATAATATAGTATTATTTAATATCTAATCAGCAGTTTTTCTTATATTCATTTTACAATCCTATCCTCTCAAGTATACTCAATATCATATTTTTGTTTTGCGAAAAATGTAACTACTGGTAGAATCTGTTTATTGTATATTGCGTATAAAGAATCTTTATGTCACCTCTTGTATCGAACTTCATTGAACTATCTTTAAATAAAGAGAATGAAAATCAATGGTGTTTGGTACTTTGCAAACTGCTGCAAAAACAAAATAACAACCTCCCTTTTGTGCTTTCTATTCATCACCGTGACAGCCTAGAATGGGAAGAAACCCACTATTTGAAACAATATGACTGTTTCTCACAACATTGGATCGGCGGGATTATATATTTACCACATGATAGTGATAAGATTAAAGTTAGTATCCCTCAGAATAGCAAAACTAGCCCTGTATTGAGTTCTATAAAGATTATCCCTTTGTCTCGATTACAAGCAGGCATATTATTGGCATTGAGCAGCCCACAAGCTATTATAAAAACAATTTTAGGCTCGCCAACTCATCTAAAAAAACGTTTACGCACAGCTCTCCATCATCAATATAATCAATCAAATATCCATTTAACTTACAAAGATTGGTGTGATCTATATGATCGCTGGGGGCAGCAAGAGAAAGAAATTTTGTATCAAAGTCCATTTTATAATCAATGGCCTGTCATTCATTCCTTGATATATAATCCGCCTGATAGTCATTACCCTGAAACGGATATTAGCTTAGATCAACAATGGCCCACACCTCGAAAAGCCGATCAATCTTACGTGGCTATCTTACAAAATGGTGAAGTCTTGTCAGATCATGCGCTCGCTATTTTTGCAGATCAAGCCGCAAGAGAAAATTACCCAGCAGCTCTTTATGCTGACTCAGATATGTTCGATCACAATCATCAACGCTCCACGCCTCACTTTAAACCCAGTATTGGATATTCAATACTAGCATCTGGTCTCTTAACTCAAGATATTTGGCTATTTCGCCAAGATATCTTTGACTCTTATCAACAACAACATCCAACAAAATACAACTCCGCTTATACACATCGTCTTGCTTTGGCGCTATATTTAGAGAACCAAAATTTATCTATTCATCATGTGCCTTTTATATTAAGCCATCGCCAGATCACCCCTGGCACAGCAGCCATCAAAGCGATGCATCAAGTCATTAAACGAGATTTATTATCTCGAAACCGGATCGGAGAAATACAAGATAATATTTTTCCGCTAAACATTAATCTAATTTCTGATCACATCCCTGTCAGCCTGATTATTCCAACTACCATTTCATCAAAAACCATTCGCAACGCTATTTTAAGTATTCTTCACAAGACACATTATCCGAATACTGAAATAATATTAGTCATCTCACAGCCAGCTCCTTTAAGCCGTGCGCAGCGTTATTATTTACGTCCTTTATTAAAACATCAAAACTTACGAGTGGTTTGGTTAAAAACAGATAGTTTTAATTTCTCTCAAAGCTGTAATTTTGGGATTCAACATGCAAAGCATGATTTTTTTGCAATTGTGAATGATGATGTTCGACCTAAGGCTTCAAAATGGTTAAGTTATATGATGGGACATATGCAAAATGATGATGTAGGTGCTGTTGGGGCAAAGCTCTATTATCCTAATGGGCAAATACAACATGCTGGTATTATTATGGGGGCTGCTAACCTCTGTGAGCATGCGGGGCGTTTTCAGCAATCTAATCGATTTACATTAACCTACGACCATGATGTATCAGCAGTTACAGGAGCTTGCATGTTAATCCGCAGGTCGGCGTATAACCAAGTGCAAGGATTTGATGAAACCTATGAGATCGCTTATAATGACGTTGATTTTTGTTTGAAATTACGAAAAGCAAACTATCATATTATTCAGTGCCAACATGCTGAGTTGATCCATTATGAATCGCTTTCCTTAGGAAATCATTATACGGGGCGACGCGCAGGGAAAGAGCGACAAGAAATCCTATCAATTCGCTCTAAATGGAAATCTGTATGTAATAATGATCCTTTTTATAATCCTAATCTTTCTTTACAACGCGGGATGGATGGGGAACCTGCTTTTCCTCCTCGTATAACCCGTCCTTTTGCAACTTTTTCTCCTTTTAATAAGTAATTACTGTGCCAAACATTTCACCATCAATCTATATTCATGATCTTACGCTCAATTATCAGAATAAACCTGTGTTTTCCAAATTAAACACAACTTTCCAAGGTGGTGTATTTAATATCCTCCTTGGGGCAAGTGGTGTTGGGAAAAGCAGTTTACTTAAAATGATTGCTGGTCTTTTACCTATTAGTGAAGGACAGATAACTTGTGAGCCAACAGCCTCATTAACTTCACTAATCAGCTATATGGCACAACAAGATTTGTTGATGCCTTGGGCTACGGTTATTCAAAATGTAATGTTAGGCAGTAAATTACGAAAAGAAAAACAAGATAAAAGCAAAGCGCTTCATATTTTAGAGCAAGTGGGATTAAGCAATGTCGTCCATCAATATCCCTCTCAATTATCAGGAGGAATGCGCCAGCGTGCTGCACTTGCTCGAACATTATATGAAGATCGTCCGATTATTCTGATGGATGAACCTTTTTCAGCATTGGATAGTGTGTCCCGTAGCAAAATGCAGGATTATACAGCACAATTATTGCATGAAAAAACTGTTATTTTAATCACCCATGATCCTTTTGAGGCCTGTCGATTAGGAGAAAATATTCAAATTCTGGTTGGCCATCCTGCGCAGATTCATCTCATTCCGTCTATTCAAGGTTCTATTCCTCGCCATCCTGACGATATCCATGTGCAACAAGCTCAAGCCAATTTATTAAATCTTTTGATAGAAAAAAGTGCAATATAATGCCATCCTTTCCCCTTTATTTCCGCATCCCCATCTTAATAATTGGCTTATTACTTTTATGGCAAGTGATACATCTTTTTCTTAATATACCACCATATTTATTACCCTCTCCATATTCTGTTTTTATCGCTTTCAAAGATAATCAAGTATTATTATGGAACTCCGCTTTTATCACCTTTAACGAGACTATCCTGGGGCTTATTTTAGGATGTGGTCTGGGGATGCTTTTGGCATTAATGATGAGTCTTATTCCATTCGTTAGACAGTGGTTAATGCCGATTATTTTGATAAGTCAATCCATCCCAACCTTTGCGCTTGCTCCTTTATTAGTTTTATGGTTTGGTTTTGGGATAAGTTCCAAAGTAGTCATGGCCATGATTATGATTTTTTTTCCAGTCACCTCTGCTTTTTTTGACGGTTTGACCCGTACCCCAGCGGGATGGATAGAGTTGGGAAAAACGATGAATGCCTCCCCTCCAAGGCAATTACTATATATCCGTATTCCTGCCGCATTACCTTCTTTTGCTTCGGGGCTTCGAATTGCCGCAGCTATTGCTCCCATTGGTGCCGTGGTTGGGGAATGGGTCGGTGCTTCTTCTGGACTGGGGTTTTTAATGCAAAATGCAAATAATCGCTTTCAAACCGATTTAATGTTTGCAGCTTTATTCTTATTATCTTTGATGACGATATGTTTATGGGGAGCAGTAACAATAGCCACAACCAAACTGATCCCATGGGCAGAAGATACGAGGGAATTTTAATATATCAATGAGTGACGAACATAAATTGACAATCCATAGCCCATTGCCCGATCATTACTTTGAACAATGATAAAGTCAGATTAATACAACAACAGCATTTTATGTATTTGATAAAAATCGCATTCCTTATACTGTATTCATCAACATGAAGACCTTAACAAAGAAGTCATACGTTGGGGTGGACATTTTAATTTACAGGACACAACCGAAAAAATGTTGTTAACCATTAATAGTGGCAACGTCGATGATATCAAAACAATCGTTACCAATTTATTTCGACAACCTAATTTTTTTACGCTAAACCAATTAGAAGAATAATTTGTATCACTCTAAATCTTTCTCATTCAACACATATTACTTATCTATGATGATAGAACCTTCGAGTTTCTAAAGAATCCCCTGAGAGCTTTTCATCATTGGATATATAATTAAATATTCAATCGCTAGACTATATAATTCATAACCATTCTATAAAAGCGCTAAAAAGATAAAGAAAACAGCTTAAATCTTCTAGAGTTTAGTTAAAATTTCGCTTAAACAACGAGTTATGTAAGAGCAACATTTTCAATCGTCAACAAAATAAGAACCTGTCTCTATAATCTGAATTGATAAAAATACGCTTCCCACTGTATCTAAGGGTTGCAAGGGAAGAAGCGCGTTTCCTGCTGTCCATCGAGCATTTAACTCTGATAAAGGTAACCATCCCGAGAGTTCACGTTTGGATAAGTGAATATCGATAATTTGCTCTTGATCCTCATGGTGCAAACAAATTTTTCCCACCGAAATACCCAAATTATACCGATTATCAACGAACGGTCCAAATGCATCACATGGACGATAAGTTCTCGACATTAAACGAACCGATTGGGTAGTAGAGGGTAATTCAAATAATATTTTTTGGTCTCGATTTTGCATTGGCAGTATCTTACTTCCTCGATCTGTCAGCAAATATACATTGGGATCATTGGTTTTAGCTCTTTTGGCCTCCACTGACTGCACGCACATACGATCCGCACGTTGATCTAAAAAATTGAAAATGGCGTGTGCGTTGCCTCGTTTTGTAATAATAGGTGCTGCCGCATCACGGTCCCAATTTTTTATTTTATTAAACGTGGCATTGTTTAATGATTTACTCTCAAAATAATGACGATTTCCAGTGTCTAAATAGCTCTCTGACAAAGCCCCGTTGGCCTCAATAATACTATGTTTTTCAAGCTCTATATGATAATAATCATACGTGGTGGCAGAACGGTCATAAAAAACTGTCTTGCCGTTGACCAACATACGAACAGGAACAAAACATCCCTCAAAAAACATGCAATGTTCAGCAGTAACATATAAATCTGCAAAAGGAACGCCTTCTTCAAATGCATTTTTACGAATACAAACGGGATATCCTGCCATGTCATCATGTTTATAGGGAATGACAGTGCCCTTTTGCTTACCAACCCATACTACTTGGCGTAATTGCCATACGTTGCGATGCCCAAGACTATAAACCAAATCCCCTGGCATTATATCTTCTACTCGAACCATTCCATTTTGTGTACGGATAAATGTTCCGGGCAAAAAACAAGCATCACCATCATCTAAGGCAAGACTGATAAACTGAGTTTTATATTGAGACGGATTAAAATTATTATCCGAAACTAATATCAAAGATTGTCGACCATCAGGCAACTTTGGTCCCAGAGCCATCCCTTCAATATTATCAATTTTTGTCTCGTTTGTATTTAGTTTATCCACAATCGAAGGATCTTGGGAATCAAAGATTTTAGTCTTGTCCAATAGCTTGGCATTCTCAGCCGTCAAATAATCAATATTCAAAACATTTTGTGCACCAATTAAACTGACTTTATAAATACGTACACGGTTGCTCGAGACTCCCTCTGTAACACCTGTCTGATTTCTATTATTACCTCTTTCCATGATTAAAAGCGTGTTGCTATCCAAAGCTAAAATCTCGGAAATCCCATTACTCGTTGCACCAATCGTCGAAGGACGATCCGTATAATACGCATATTGCGCTGTAATATTTCCGTTTTCGTCATATTTCGTAATTCTAGAATATCCAGTGGCATCACCCGTTAAATTACGCTCCATAGCGATATAATAAGAGCCATCAGGTGCGAAAGTAGAACCCTCTAGACTTAAATTATCTTGAGCCCGCAGAGCAATATTCTCTGGCACTGCAACCTTAGTTACTGAACCATCTTGATGATAATGATAAATTCCAGCAGGTTTTTCTTCTGTCGTATACCAAAAACCATTTCCATTTGGATCAAGACGAATGGATTCAGCATCTGAGATAGGATTGCCCTTTTCATTAACCAGTGGCTGCGCACTCAAAAACTCAACTGTTGGACGCGAATTGACATCAGTTAATCCGTGCAGTTTAATACGAAACATTACAGAATATCCTAGCGAAGCACCGTCAATTGTCTGGTGATCTGACTCAACAATATAAGTATCTGTTTTAGGATCATAGTCAATTCCTGATAATCCACCAATACGATAGGTTACACCATTAGAATCTCTGTATTTATAATCAAAAGGCAACCCAACTTGATTGATATAATACAACTGTAAATTGCTGGATGTCGTATCAAGCGCATAACTAACTAATTTTGTATTTTCTGCGCTAGTAGTGGTATTCTGCGTATTCGAGGCAAAAACAACTGATCGTCTTCCATCAAATAAAGTCGGGCCTAAACTCATATTTACAATACCAGTCAAACCGTACTCTTGTGCATTTGCCAAGGACGAACCTTCTAAATCAAGGACAAGATTCTTTGGGACTAATTGTGCATTTGTAGAATTTAAATCGACAACCCTTAAAATATTCTCTGCATTTTTTAAATTAATTTCATAAACCCTGGCATATGCATTCATTTTTGCCATTAGATTGCTTTGATCTGAAGTATACTCTCGTTCTAATACCAATAACTGATCGTTGTTAATTGCCAATATTTCATAAACACCATTATTATTCGTAGAGGTAGAATCAGTACCATAAGCATATTGTGCAACCGATTGCCCATCTGAATCAAATTTCGTAATTCGAATATATCCTGGAGTATCTTGTTTCAAGTTTTTTTGTAACGCAACGTAATAAAACCCATCAGGGGAAAAAGTCGCTCTTGTCGATTGTTTATGTTCATCCTCTGAGCTGATTTCTATAAGATTAGGGATAGTTCCTAATTTTCTAACAGTCCCATTGTTATAATAGCGATAAATGCTTGGTTTTATTGATTCTGTAGTTACCCAATACCCATCCCCTTTGGGGTCTTTACGAACAGAGCGCACATCATCAATTTTCGTTAAATCAACTGGGGTTTTCACCAATTGGATTTGTGGGGTGCCATCAGGATTATACAATCCTGTAAATTGAAAACTATCAATTGCTTTTGGTTTACCATCGGCTCCAAAATCACACGGAACACTATAAGTGTCTGTGACATTATCATAATATATTGCTGATAAGCCATTAAATTGATACTTATTGTTTATATCCGTTTCAAGCAATCGGGCTTGATTTAAAAATTGAAGCCGCATTTATTCTCTACCTATTATATGTATTTGATTGATTTTTTATATTTAGTTTTTATAAGCGACTATGTTGCTAACATTTTTCCGTCTGATGCAATCATTTTTATTGGTCTAATAATGACACTTTCAAAAAGACCTGCTTTTGTATATGGATCGCTATCAGCAAATCCTTCTGCTGCTGCTCGATCATCCATCTCGATCATAATCAAAGATCCACAGCTTTTTTCATCTTTATTTAGTAAAGGACCGCAAACTTTAATATATTTTTCATAAGTTTTCAAATATGCTAGATGTTGCGGACGTACAGCCATTCTCAATTCGTTACAATCAGGTTTATCATTACACATAATCACAAATAACATTTTAGATTCCTAATGCTAATCATATTATAATTAAAACTTTATTAATTATGCATAGTAATATAAATCTTTCTACTTTTAAAATTGAAAAAAAACACATTCACTTGTAATAGTATGATTATCTTTATTTTTATTTAATATCTTCCGAATGACAAATACATCATCTTCCCCACCAAGCCAATCACATTTCAATATTCATCGTTTTGCTAATCCAGGAACTTTTTTACGCTTTGCAAGTAAAATACAATCATGGGTTACAGTATCGGCTATCATTTTCCTTGTGATTGGGGTGATCTGGGGGTTATGTTTTTCCCCTGCGGATTGGCAGCAAGGTGATAGCGTCAGAATTATGTATATCCATGTTCCCATGGCAATTTTGGCAAGTGGAGGATATTTTGCGTTGGCTGCATGTGCTTTATGCTCTTTAATTTGGAAGCATCCACTAGCAGATCTGGCAGCTGGTGAAATTGGTCCCATTGGTGCAGTCATTACCGCACTTTGTCTAATTACAGGATCTCTGTGGGGCAAGCCAATGTGGGGGACTTGGTGGGTATGGGATGCCAGATTAACCTCTGTCTTGGTTTTGTTTTTTTTATATCTTGGGCATATTACCTTATTACATGCCTTTGATAATCAACAAAAAGGATATAAAGCAGCAGCAATTTTAGCTTTAGTAGGTGTTTTTGATTTACCTATTATTAAATTTAGTGTTAATTGGTGGCATACTTTACATCAACCCAGCACATTTAGTATAACACATGCACCCACAATGAGCCTTTCAATGATATGGCCCCTTATTTTCTGTTTTACGGGATTTGCTTTGGGCTTTATTGCTTTGGTTTGTATGCAATTGCGTGCTGCTATTCTTGAACGTCAAGTCCGCCATTTTTTATTAAATGAATAGGCCATTTAACTTATGACCCATTTACCTTATCTTATTGCTGCTTACGGTATCACCGTTCTTTCCCTTGGAATATTATCTTTTCATTCTTGGACAAGATTAAAACGTGTTCAAAAAAAACTTATACAGATTCAAAATAATCAGCAGCCATGAAACGTAAAACAAAAAGATTGTGGATTATCCTAGGGTCAATGGCTTCTTTTGCCATAGCAATCGTTTTAATTCTTTCGGCATTTTCAAGTAATCTGGTTTACTTCAAAGCCCCTTCACAGTTGATTAATCATCCCACTGAAAAAGGAACGACGATCCGATTGGGTGGAATGGTTTTGGCAAATTCTTTGCACTATTCACACAAAGACCAAACCCCCACCGCCCAATTTCAAGTCACTGACGGGCAAGCGGCTATCGAAGTACATTATACTGGCATTCTACCCGATTTATTTCGCGAGGGGCAAAGCGTAATTGCCATTGGAATATTGGACAAAAACAATATTTTTACCGCTAATGAAGTACTCGCTAAACATGACGAAACTTATATGCCTAAAGAAGTTGCTGATGCTTTACGCAAAAGCGGCAAGTGGGATCCTAAATATGGCCCTCCACCCGATGCAGCGACGTGGGATCATATGACACAACCTAAATAATCATATTCAAACATATCTCAATCACTAAGCTAATATTTTGTTAGTAAAATAGTTAAATTCATTGTAATGGTTGGTTACAATTTACAATGTTTAACTCTATTTAGAAATTTTGTTTGCTTTTCAAAAGTCTTTTTACTGTAGAAGAGAAAATAAAAAATGATTTCTAGCATATTTCAAAAATATACTCTGGACAAACACTGTGATCTCAAAAATACTTAGCCCAGAATTTGGTCATTTTACATTGGCTTTGGCTTGCTGTCTTGCTGGGGCGCAATTTATTGTCCCCTTAATGGGGGCTAAGGTTAAGAATAACCGTTTAATGGCATTGGCTTCGCCCTTGGCGTGGGGTCAATTTATGGCTTTGACTTTGGCTTTTGCATGTTTAATTACAGCTGCTGTTACTGATGATTTTTCTGTGTTGAACATTTTGCAAAATAGTGCTGCGGATAAGCCGTTACTTTACAAAATTACAGGCGTTTGGGGAAATCACGAAGGGTCTATTTTACTTTGGGCTTTTATTCTTGCCCTTTTTGGTGCCATTGTTTCTGCTTATAGTCATCACCTCCCTTTGTCCCTTCGTGCTAAAGTCATTGCCATTATGGGAGGCAGCGCTGCTGGATTTGAACTCTTTTGTCTAACTACTTCCAATCCGTTTGTACGCGTATGGCCAGCCCGATTGGACGGGCAAGGCATGAACCCTTTGTTACAAGACCCAGGATTGGCGTTTCATCCTCCTATTCTTTATATGGGCTATGTGGGGTTTGCAGTCCCGTTTGCTTTTGCGGTTGCTACCTTATTAGAAGGGAAAGTCGATGCCGCATGGGGACGTTGGGTTCGACCTTGGACTGTCTTGGCGTGGGCATTATTAACGTGTGGGATCGCTTTAGGATCTTGGTGGTCTTACTATGTACTCGGTTGGGGAGGATACTGGTTTTGGGATCCTGTGGAAAATGCGTCTTTGCTCCCTTGGTTAACAGGAACAGCCTTGTTACATTCTGCCTTGGTCGTGGAAAAAAGAGAAGCATTAAAAATCTGGACAATTTTACTCGCAATTGGAACTTTTTCCCTGTCATTGAGCGGAACATTCTTAGTGCGCTCTGGTATTTTAAATTCTGTCCATGCTTTTGCTTCTGATCCAGCCAGAGGGGTCTTTATTTTACTTTTATTAGGCGTGATTAGCGGTGGGGCTTTGTTACTTTTTGCATGGCGTGCCCCGAATTTGACCTCAACTGGGATTTTTACCTTCTTTTCACGCGAAGGCTCCATCGTTTTGAATAATATCCTACTATGCACGATGGCAGCCGTTGTATTAACAGGAACGCTTTACCCTCCTTTTGTGCAGCTCATCAACGGACAGACCTTATCTGTTGGTAAACCTTTTTTTGATAATGCACTGATTCCAATTGCACTCTTTTTATTCCTCGTCATGGCTATTGGCCCTGTGATTGCATTTAAAAAGGGAAATATTCAACAAACATTTAAGACATTAAGCATCGCAACTGGTTTATCCGTTATTTGCACGATTATTGCTTTCGTCTATTTACATCAAATTTTTCCATCACTTGCAACGGGGTTAAGTATTTGGGTTATCTTAAGTGCCTGTTCTGATTTTATAAACCGTATTGCACTTTTAAAAACATCATTAGGTAACTCAGTGAAGAGAATGATTGGGTTACCTCGTGCTTTTTATGCGTCTTATTTGGCTCATATTGGTGTTGCCATTACCATCCTTGGCATTGTTGGGATGGCTGCCAGTCAGCAAAAAATCGTTGAAGTTCCCATCAATACCACGATACATCTGGCTGGATATGATTGGACATTAACCAATATCGAAGATCGAAAAGGCGCTAATTTTATAGCTACTGAGGCAGTGATTAAAGTTTCTAAAAACGGCAAAGTTGTAACATGGATGTTCCCTGCCCGTCACTACTTTGACCGTCAAAAGCAAGTCGTAACGGATGTCGCTATTCATACTAATTTCATCTCTGATTTATACGCAGTGCTTGGTGACAGTAAAAACAGCACACAATCAACCCCTTTATTTGTCTTACGTTTACATTATAATCCCTTGGCACCTTGGATCTGGATGGGTGGATTTATTATGGCAATGGGTGGGTTTATTACCTTAACGGATCGTCGTTTCAGAATTGGTACCCCAGCCCAACGTAAAAAGGTAAAGGAAGCCTGATATGCAGGACATTACCCGTCGCCGTCTATTATGGTCCATCCCTTTTGCCACTGCTGCTGTTGCAGGTGGAGGATTCTTGGCAATGTTATCTGGATTACGCAAAGGCAATTTTGATCCCAGAGAAATCAATATCCCAGTTATCAACAAACCTATTCCTTCTTTTTCATTATTAGGTCAACCCCCATCAGCAGGATTTAATCAACAAGAGTTGCAACAACAAACCAAACCTATTCTCATTAATTTTTTTGCTTCTTGGTGTATTCCTTGTTTGACAGAAATGGGTGTTTTACAGCAATTATCCAGCCACATTAATATTTGGGGGATTGCTTATAAAGATAAGCCTGAAGCAGTCTCTGGATTTTTAGAACGCAATGGCAACCCTTATCAAAAGATCGGTCAAGATCCCGAAGGAAATATTGGTATTGAATGGGGACTTTCAGGTGTTCCAGAAAGTTTTCTGATTATGCCTGGCGGGATTATTAAATGGCATTATCCTAAACCGCTAACTGTTGCTTCTACTCAAACTCTATTATCTCTTTTGCAATAAAGAACTGTAATCATGCGTTTCTTAACGATTTTTTTTCTTTTTTGTATCAGCCTATCAGCACCAATGCTTGCTTTTGGTATTGATAGTCCCGATGAAATGTTGAAAAACACCCAACAAGAGCAACGGGCTCAGCATCTTGGAGCGCAATTACGATGTCTGGTTTGTCAAAATGAAAGCATCGAAGATAGCAGTGCTGATCTGGCCAAAGATTTACGCAAAGTTGTTAGACAACGCATTATTGCAGGAGATACAGACTCACAAGTCATGGAATGGATGGTGGATCATTACGGGAATTTTATTCGCTTAAAGCCGCCTTTCACTTTTACAACAGCTTTATTATGGTTTATGCCTGTGTTGGCTTTAGGCATAGGTTTTATCATCGCTTTTGTAACCTTGCGCAAACGCAAACATATAGAGGTTAAAGCATTGAGTAAAGAAGAACAAAAACGCCTTTCCGAGTTAATGAAAGAGTAAACAACAATGTTATGGACAGTAATTATTCTTTTTAGCTTACTCTGCTTGGTTCCATGTTGGATCGCTTTATGCAAAGCCCCAACAATAACCAATACACAGCAATCTGCTTTGCGAGTGTATCAATCTCAATTAAATGAAATTAAAAATGATCTTAACAACGGGCTTATTTTAGAACCTGAATATAATCAAGCGCAACTTGAAATCCAAAGACGACTATTAAAAACAGATTCTTCAATACAATCGTCAATGCCGCAATCGCCCTTATCGAGAGGCAGCGTAATCGTTACTGGTTTGGGATTATGTTGCATTCCATTGGCGGCAATAGGGTTATACTTGATGAATGGTGTTCCTTCTTTACCAGCTGCACCGCTCGCACCACGGCTGGTTGAGCAAAAAGAAATGAGTCAAAAAGTAGCCCCTTATATAGAGCAATTGAAAATACGATTATCTAGTTTATCCATGACAGATCCCAAAAGAATAGAAGGTTATTTATTGTTAGGAAAAATTGAGGCTTCTCGTGGAAATTTAATAGCTGCAAGCCAAGCATGGAAAGAAGCATTAAATCAACAATTTGATCCCAATCTTGCTGCACAAATTGCCGAAGTACAAACACAAACCGAAGGTAAAGTTTCAGAGGATAGTGTTCAATTATTCCGCAAAGCGCTGCAAGCCGCTCCCAAAGATATATCTTGGCGGGAATTAGCCGAACAACGCATTGCTGAATATGAAAGAGCTCATCGTTAATATCTAAATTGCCCTGACAATTATTAGCTTAATCAGGGCATGTTCAATAATTAAGAAAAAGGATTATCAGCAAAGGCGACTTTATGCTCTTCTTTTTTCTTAGGTGGATTTATATTACAAGAAATCAAATATAACCCACATACAGATAAAATATTACTGATACAATATAACATCGTAAATCGACCAGCCATTCCTCCCGAAGACAACCAAATATAAATACCATATAACGTGAATGGAATCGAGATAATCCTGATCCCAAAGAGATGGTAGCGTAAAGGGTTAATAAATCCTTCTCTGACTACTTCTTGATTGCGATAAACGAACATATAAAAACAGATGACGACAATGCATGACATCAAATTATAAGTTGAATTAAAGAAGCCAACATTGAAAAAGAACAATGGCATTAATAAAAATGCAAAGGAAAAAATAACTGATCCTAATAACAGATTCATACCAAGGCGAATATTCATCCTCTCGCCTGGAAGACGATTGGCAATCGGTTGAAAAACCGTATCCAATATCCAAAGATCAATTCGAACTAATACATTATCTGTATTTTGTGCCATAAACTTCCTTTACCCCCCATTTCTGCGCTGTTGTGGTCATGGTAGGAAATCTTAACAAGATAAAAATATTTTTCAATGATTGCTATAAAAAAGACAAAAAAAAGCTCGTTCATTACAAACGAGCCGAATAAGTTCAAGAAACAAAATATACAAATCTATGCTGAAACAGCGTCTTTCTTATGTTCTTTAAGCATATTAACAATCCGGTTAACACACCGACCACAATCAGGTTTGCATCCACAAGATTCATAAACCGCACTGGGGCGATCTGCACCGCTCCGAATTGCGTTACCAACATCCTTATCAGTTAAAGCTCTACATGAACAAATATACATTGCCAAATGCCCCAAGACAACAAAGTTGTTAATAATGATATTAATAACCATTCTCAATTAAGTTGTCCAGTATTTTTTTTATAAAAATATGAAAAAAAACAATTTTAATTTCGTTTATGCTTTTTACTTATGATGATAAAAGTGATATGGTGAACCCCAAGGATGTCATTCATCCTCAAGAAACAAAATATAATAAATCATAATAATCTTAAGAGAAACCAAATGATTAAAGACAAAAAAGTAATTGAATTTTTAAATATTCAATTAACAAACGAATTAACTGCAATTAACCAATATTTTCTTCATTCACGTACTCTAAACCATTGGGGCGTTACCAAATTAGGTAAAAAAGAATATGTCGAATCTATTGAAGAAATGAAACATGCAGACGAAATCATCGAAAGAATTTTGATGCTTGATGGTTTACCCAATATGCAACGCTTAAACACCATTCAAATTGGTGAAAATGTCGAAGAAATGTTGAGATCTGATCTTGCGATGGAGCAAAAAGCAACCAAAGATCTTCGTGAAGGAATCGCATATTGTGAATCTGTTCGTGATTTCGTAACTCGTGATTTGTTCCTTTCTATCCTTGATGCAGAAGAAGAACATATCGACTTCATCGATAAACAATTTGACTTGATTAAACGCATGGGACTTGAAAATTATATCAATTTGAATTCTGACAGCGCTGACCAAGAATAAAACCCAAGATAAAGGCGTGAAACATAGCCTTTATCTTTTTTTGATGAATAATTTACGACAAAATTGATCGTTTTGCTTACTTGCTTTAATATATTATTTTTTATTCATCCCTGATGCCAGTACGCTTTCTGCCACTGGCGCTTCAATAAATACAATATACACTATTACCCAATACAGCTTGGTGCACAGGATAGTTTAGGCGTTATAAGCAACTTGTCGAAATTATTTCTAAATATCTAACGTAACAATAATATTTTAAATATTTTTTGATGATCTAAGTTCTTTACCATCGTTTCTATTGATATTAATTTTACTAAACTTGTTTTTTCTACTAACCTATTAAGAAACATTTTTATAAAATAGGATAAAAATAGCGATGAAATTTACATTTGGTACAGCAACGCTTTCTCTTGCTTTACTGGCGTCAACCCCATTAATGGGGGGTATTTCCTTTTCCCAAAATGCAGCTGCACAAAAACCTGTGGACTCACAATCCTCTGTGCTCATTAAGCAGGATGTTGTTCGCAAAACTCTGGAAAATGGATTACGTGTTATCGTTGTCAAAGATCCGTTAGCTCCTGTAGTCACTGCTCAAATCAGTTATCTTGTCGGTTCTAATCAAGCCCCTGCTGGATTTCCTGGCACCGCACATGCGTTGGAACATATGATGTTCCGCGGTAGCACAGGATTAGACAAAGATCAACTGGCTGTTTTGGGCGCCCAATTAGGAGGCAGTTATAATGCCTTTACCACTGAAAATGTAACCCAATATTACTATACTGCCCCCGCTGAAGATTTAAATATTATGTTAAAAATTGAAGCATTACGGATGGGTGGTCTCAGCTTAAATGCTGCAGATTGGGAAAAAGAACGTGGTGCGATTGAACAAGAAGTCTCAAGGGACTTATCCAATCCTATTTATAAATATGTATCTGAACTTCAAAAAATCATGTTCGATGGCACACCTTACGAACATGATGCTTTGGGAACACGTCCTTCTTTTAATAAAACCACTGTGGCATTGTTACGAAAATTTTATGAAACATATTACGCACCTAATAATGCAATCTTAGTCATTTCTGGTGATGTTGACCCTGCTCAAGCCATTGCACAAGTCGAAAAAGATTTTGGTTCTATCCCTCGTAAAGATATTCCTAAAACCAAATCTATTACGCTTAAGCCCATCAAAGCACAAACATTAACCTATCCTACGGATTTCCCGACCAGCTTAGTCACGATTGCATGGCGTATGCCTGGGGAAAAATCAAAGAATTTTGCCGTGGCGGATATTTTAAGCGATGTTATTTCTAGCCAACGGGGTGCATTATATGGATTGGTTCCTCAAGGCAAAGCCTTAATGGCAGATTTTGAATATGTCCCCAAAGGAGAGGTTGGTTTTGGTGTTGCGATAGCCGCCTTCCCCAAAGGACAAGATTACAAACCTATTTTGAATGAAGTAAAACAAATCCTTCAAAATATTCATGATCATGGCGTTTCCCCTGAACTCATCGAAGCTGCAAAACGAAAAGAAATCGCCAGTCTTGCGTTCTCTGCCAACAGCATCACAGGACTGGCCAGCTCTTGGTCAACAGCATTAGCGTTCCAAGGATTAAATGATCCCAATGAGATGGCTGCTGCCTATCAAGCAGTTACCCCTGAGCAAGTCAATGAGCTTGCTAAACAAATCCTGAATCCTGACGAAGCCATTACCGCTATTTTAACCCCTGAAAACTCTGGAAAACCAATTTCAAATAAAGGTTATGGTGGTGCAGAATCCTTTGCCTCAGTACCAGATAAACCCGTTAAACTTCCTGACTGGGCAGAATCTGCACTGAAAAAACTAAATATTCCTAAAGAAAGTGCTGCCCCCACAGATATAACCCTCAGCAACGGAATACGTTTGATTGTACAACCCATTCATGTCAGCAATACAATCAGTATCTTTGGACAAGTCCGCCAGAACCCTAGCTTGCAAGAAGGTAAAGGTAAAGAAGGTATTGCAGGCATCACGGATGATATGTTCAAATATGGAACCAAAACCTTAGATCGTTTAGCTTTCAGAAAGGCAGTTGACGATATTGCCGCTGATGTCAATGCTGGCAGTGATTTTTCTTTATCTGTATTAGCTCCTGATTTTGATCGTGGCGTACAGTTATTAGCTGATAACGAGCTTAATCCCGCTTTTGATCAAAAATTCTTTGATATTGTAAAGCAACAAACCTCGCAATCTTTAGTTGGATTATATCAATCTCCTGGCTATCATTTCAGCAGAGCAATTACCAAAGCTATTAATCCACCTAATGATCCAAGTTTACGCCAACCTAACCCTCAAGCAGTCATGAAGTTGAGCATACAAGATCTGAATGATTTTTATAAAAAATCTTTTAGACCTGATCTAACGACGATTGTTGTGGCTGGAAATATCACCCCACAGCAAGCAAAAACAACGATAGAAAAATATTTTGGTCAATGGAAAGCCGAAGGACAAAAGCCTGACCTGAACATGCCTACACGTCCAAATAGTAAAAGTTCTTATGTCCATGTTCCCGACAAAAGCGCAGTGCAAAATAGTGTTGCACTCGTAGAAAGCATTGGGTTGGATGTGCATCATCCAGATCATTATTTATTAAATTTAGGCAATGAAGTCCTTAGTGGTGGCTTTGCTGGACGTTTTTATAAAGATTTACGTGTAAAAACAGGCTATGTCTATAATGTAAATAGTGATTTTAGCTGGTCACAAACCAGAGGCTCATACAGTATTAGTTTTGGTGCAGATCCAGATAAAGTCTCTTTAGCACGCAAAGCGGCACTAAAAGACTTAACTTCAATGAAAACTGCTTCGGTAACAGATGATGAATTACAACTCGCAAAAGCCTCTTTGTTACGCAGCATTCCTTTGCAAGAGGCCAGTATTGATGGGATTGCCAGTCGTTATTTAACTTATACCAGTTTGGGACTGCCGTTAAATACTTCCCATCTTGCAGCAGAAGCCTATTACAAAGCAACAGCTGCCGAAATCCAAAAAGCATTCCAAACCTATGTTCGTCCAAGAGACCTTGCTCAAATTATCAAAGGTCCTGCAACTCCGTAAAATCTATATTCTAAAGGTCATCATAATTGACCTTTGGAATATTGTTAATAAAGTGAATAACATGCAGAATACACAACAATGGTTCGATTATATTTTGAACTCCCAATGGGTAGTTTTAGGAAATAATACGCTTATACAGCCTCAGCGTAATAGCGACGGAACATGGATATTAGGGGATATTATCACCAATGACCAAGAAATATTAACCGCCCGTCCCTTAACTAATCTCCAAGATATCAAAGAATTCCAATTGGTTCATCAATCATGGAAGGTGGCCATCTTTAAAAAATATAAACCAATTATTTATTTTTGTGCATTTGGTAAAGATGCAATTTTCGAATGTGTTTATACATCCATACAATCTTTGATCGAATTTGGAAATTGGCAGCATGAAATTGTGGTGTTTACCGCAGAAAACACCAAAGAATATTTACAAGATAAACTCTCTTCTTTGAGGCTAGGTAACAAACTTCATATGATTACCATTCTGCCAGCAACAGATACATTAGATTGGGTTATGGCAAGATACCGTATTAACCACCCAATTTTGCAACAAGCACAACCGTTACTGTACATGGATACAGATATTATCTGTAATGCCCCATTAGACGACTTTTTTATTAAATTAATTGATAGCCCTTTGGTACATGCTTGCCAAGAAGGCTTGATTGGTGAAGGATCACCACAATCAGGCGGATATTGGTATGGTTGGCGTTTAATGCAAGAAGATAACGTTCCATTTAATCCACAAAACAGAGGCTTTTCAGCAGGAGCACTATTCTTCAACAATGTTGAATCTGTATTACCCTTCTTTGAAATGATCCTTCAGTCTACTTATGGTTTCATGGATAAACAAGGATACAGAGATGAATTTTATGATCAACGATTTACAAATTATACTTTATTTAAATTTAAAAAGGTAGAAATCATCTCGATGTCAAAGTTGTTAAATTTATATCGTATCCCACCTGAAACAACATTGATACCAAACGGAAATCAAACGCTAGGATTAGTACATTTCTTAAACGCATCAACAGAAAATAAGCTAATTACGATGAAAAAATATGTTGATATGCTTCGTTTGCGTGCAAACAAATAAAATAAAGCGAATCAAAAAAAGCCATCCAATTATTAAGATTGAATGGCTTTATATACAAAACTAAAGGGCAATGTTTTTTAACTCTGAAATATGCTTGATCCCTTGCTGATTTAAAATTTCAACAATTTCTTTTTTTATACGCCGAACTAAACCAGGGCCTTCATAAACTAAGGCACTATATACTTGCGTAAAATCAGCACCGTGCATAATCTTTTCGATAACGTCAGCACCAGTTTCAATCCCACCACATCCAATTAATGTTAATCTATCTTTGGATAAACGTGCAACCCGAGCCAACATTTCAGTGCTTTTTTGACGAACTGGGCGACCTGATAATCCACCTGGCTCATAACGAAAAGCTCCTTGCAAATTATCGGGACGTGAAATCGTTGTATTTGTTAAAATTAATCCTGTTATCCCAGCTTCTATAACGGTTTCAACAATTCCTTCAATCTCTTTCTCTTCCAAATCAGGGGCTAATTTAACCAATATTGGAGGATGGTGAGGATATTGATCCTTAATCGCTGCTAGGATACCACGTAAACGAGAGGGATGTTGTAAATCCCTTAATCCAGGCGTATTAGGAGAGGAAAGATTTAAAACAATAT
This sequence comes from Commensalibacter communis, assembly GCF_947179105.1. NCBI lineage: Bacteria > Pseudomonadati > Pseudomonadota > Alphaproteobacteria > Acetobacterales > Acetobacteraceae > Commensalibacter > Commensalibacter communis. The sequence continues at coordinate 468,287 of NZ_CAMXCK010000001.1, read as the reverse complement.
AATCTGCATAATCCTGAACTTTTCCCACTAGAAATGGATAATCTTTTTCAGGATCAGCCCCAATTTTATTAATACCAATGTTGACACCAACGGGAATGTTCGCCGTTGTTTTAAATGATCCTTTCGAATCTTTTATTTTCTCAAGTCGTACAACAATACTGTTAATTCCATCATTGTTGAACCCCATACGGTTAATAATGGCACCATCTTCGGTCAATCGAAATAATCTTGGTTTTGGATTCCCAGTTTGTGGTCGAGGTGTAACCGTTCCAACCTCAACAGCACCAAAGCCCAGTCGAGCCAATGGTGAAATTACTAACGCATTTTTATCAAATCCAGCAGCCATTCCAATAGGGTTAGGAAAAGACAATCCCATTGCATTCACTTGTAATATGGGATCATCTTGCCATGGTTTATGCCCACCGCACAAACCCAATAATAAGCTGCCAATCGCTAGCTCATGACCTGTTTCAGGTTTTAAAAATTGAAATCCTTTGAATATCCAAGGATAACAAATTGCTATTGCCTCTTGTTCAATTTCAGATAGCCTATAACCGATTTTTGACTTCATTTACTCTATTCCAAATAATGCAATATAATAACGACAAAACAGATCTCATCATAAAATCTATTTTATCATTAACTGTTATTGTTTAAAATAATTTCAAAAATATCCAAAAAAGGCAACCAGACAATATAATTGAAATGGGTAAAGTTAATATCCACGCCATCGCCATATTTCGCACTGTACTCCATTGTATTCCATTCCCACGTCCAACAGACGTTCCTGCAATCGCAGAGGTTACAACATGCGTTGTGCTAATTGGCATATGAAATTGATTTCCCATTTGAATCATAGTCATGGCAACGGTTTCAGCAACAGCACCTTGGCCATAGCTCATTTCTTGTTTACCAATTTTTTTACCAACTGTGACGACGATGCGTTTCCACCCAACCATCGTACCTAAACCCAACGCAATCGCAACGACAACTTTGACCCAAGGAGGAATAAACTGAATTGCACTAACAATATCACCTTCGAAATCGTCAATCACTGATTCTTCTGCTTTCGGTAAGTCCCCTTTTAAATGGGTAAAATGAACTAGATTTTGATCTAATAAATATAAATTATTTCTTAAATTAGTTTGATGCTCGATGGGAACTTCTTTGAATGTTGTTCGATTACCGACATCTGCCCTGATTGTTTGAAGCATTGTTCTCATTGCAGGAACGGTTTCTGGTAACAAATGATTTTGTTGAATCGTTTTCGTTAAAATTGCATGGCTCTCATTTAATGATAATTTAATATCTGAACTATATTGAGCTAGAATTTTATCTACAATAATCGCCTTATGCGTAAAGTCCTCAACTTGTTTTGAAGACACAGCACTATTTAGTGCATAGGCTGTAGGGACAGTCCCAATGAGAATTAACATAATCAATCCCATGCCTTTTTGCCCATCATTGGAACCGTGACTAAAACTTACCCCTGTGCAAGTTAAAATCAACAGTAAACGCATAGGCCAAGGTGGTGCTTTGCCCTCTTTTGGAGCTTGGTACAATGTTGGAATAGGTAACAAAACGCGTAGTAATTGCATTCCTAAAAAGGCGATTGCAAATCCAGCCAAAGGACTGAATATCAATGCTTTGAACACTTGTAGTGCTTGTCCCCAATCCACGCCACTGCTTACGCCATCGCCCATCAATAACTGATTCATTATCCCGACGCCAAGAATCGAACCAATTAATGTATGAGAAGACGAATTTGGAATACCAAAAAACCAAGTAAGCAAATTCCAAATAACCGCAGCCAATAGCAAGGCGAAAATCATTGAAAAGCCTGCCTCGCTACCAACTTTGAGTACCAGCTCAATGGGTAATAGGGAAATAATAGTATAGGCAACAGCACCACTTGATAGCAACACGCCTATAAAATTCCAAATTCCTGACCAAATGACAGCAAAAGTAGGGGGTAAGGAATTACTGTAAATCACCGTAGCCACAGCATTTGCGGTATCATGAAAGCCATTTACAAATTCAAACCCTAATGCAATAATTAATGCCAAGCCCAATAATAAAAAAGCCAAAGCTGATGAATGTGTTGAGCCCATTAAGTCCTCACGCACATGCATAATGGTATAAATAATTGCACCAAATAAAACAAATAAGAAAGCAATCGTATTAAGCAGCGATCGATTACGAGGGGTCATATTGTGAGCTTTTTATGTAAAAGAATAAGGTGTATTCTAAAAAAAACATATTATGTATTTCTTTGCTTTTTAGAAACAACTGAGAACAAAGATCTATTAGAATACTCACTTTTAAAAAATAAACGACGAACCTGTCCATAGGGCCTCATCAGCGAATATCCTGACCTTTATGAAAAATTATGATATAAACTTGGTTTCGACTTTACAAAAGAACGTTTATCATCACAAGAGGCAAGTCATGAGAAAACAAAAAAACTGTAAAGAAACTTGCAGAGCGTTATAAATAAATAACAGTTTTACTATGGATAACTCACACATCATTCTCTTACCGTTTTATATTTTACTTTTTGATACCATGTTTAAGGATTATAAATTTATACTTTCCAAGTATAAAAAAACAACTTTCCTTTTACTACCTATAAAAATTAAGATATGAACGATTTTATGGATTGCATTTATATTTTTACAATTTTATCAGGTAAAATAATCACATTATGGATGTTTCTACCCCTTTTTCTTATTTCCCTATTACATTACGTGTCGATGGTTCGCGCCTTGTTATTGTTGGTGGAGGACAAATTGCAGCAAGAAAGATCCGACTATTATTGGATAAAAATGCTCAGATAGAAATTTTTGCCCAAAATCTGTGTCAAGAAATACAACAACTTGTTCAGCAAAATCGAGTTCAATTCCACGGACAAATCGAAAATAAAGAACAATTTCAAACCCATATTTATGGTGTTCGCCTGATCTTTGCAGCCACAGACGATCAAGATTACAATACGCAAATTTCTCAATGGGCTCAAGAATGTAACATTCCTATCTGTGCAGTTGATAATCCCCAACAATCCAGCTTTATTACACCCGCCATAATCGATAGAAACCCCGTGCAAATTGCTATTTCTACTGGAGGAACTGCCCCTGTCCTGAGCAGACGTATTCGGGAAGCAATAGAGCCTATTATCAGTCAAGCAACCGGACATATGGCTCGCTTTATGGGAAAACATCGACATTGGATAAAAAAACGCTTACCTATCACAGAAGAGCGTCAACGGTTATGGGAACGATTTCTAGATAGTCGAGGCACTTCATTCATAGAACAAAACCAAGAAGACCAAGCTCTTACTTATTTAGAACAACTTGTTGATCAGAACACGCCTATCAAAGGTGAAATATGGTTGGTTGGTGCTGGTCCGGGTGATCCTGATTTATTAACTTTAAAAGCAATGCATTGCTTACAAAATGCAGATGTAATTTTATACGATCATCTATTGTCAGAGGACGTTTTAAAACGAATTCGCCGTGATGCCTTATTAATTTACGTTGGCAAACAAAAAAAGAAACATACACTTCCACAACAAGATATTAATCAACTTTTAATCAAACATGCACAAAATGGGAAACGTGTTCTACGTTTAAAAGGAGGAGATCCCTTCATTTTTGGTCGTGGCGGCGAAGAAGCGGAAGCCTTGGTAAAAGCTGAGATTCCATTCAAAATTATTCCCGGCATTTCTGCGGCTAATGGATGTGCAGCATATAGCGGTATTCCCCTGACCCATCGTGATTGTGCTCAATCTTGTCTGATTCTAACAGGTCATACGCAACATGAAGGGCAACTAGATTTACCGTGGGAAAGTATGATAAACCAACAACAAACCTTGGTTATTTATATGGGACTTAGCACGCTACACCAGCTATGCCAAAAATTAATTCATAAAGGTCTACCATCAACATGGCCAGCGGCTGCGATCGAAAAAGGAACTTTACCTAATCAAAAAGTAATCGCTGGAACATTAGAGAATTTATCCCAATTGGTTGAGACAGCCAATCTTAAAAGTCCTGTTTTGGTTATAATTGGGCAAGTCGTTCAACGCCGCGTTATTTCCATTGAGTAATTTTTAATAGTTGTATAAATTTTAACAAACAAACTTTCGCATAAAGATGTAAAAATTATATTTCTCATTATATTATGGATTGGATATTTATTATGACTGAACAATTAATTTCCAAAGAAGAATTGCTACAACTTCAAGAGGATGTGAAAAATCTTAAAATTGAAAATCAGCAGCTGAGTGCCGCGTTATTGTTGGTTGAACAACTAATTTCTTCTTTTGTTGTAGATTTAGACCCAAAAGATCGTACTGCTTTGATCCATAAAATCGACAATAATTTTGATGAATTAGGCGCTGCGGATACTATTCCTATATCCTCGACCCCTTCTCGCTCTTCCACAGCGTTAAATGTTGCCAAAAAATTGCACCAGCTAAGCAGCATCCGCGCAATGTTTCCTCAAACAGAAGATTTTATTTAGATCCGACTTAGAGACAGACAATAAACTGTCTCTCTCTTTTTTAGTTAGCGAACTCATCATTTAATGAAATAAAGAAATTTTCTGCAGTATTTTTTCGCCATCTATCAACAATATTACCATAATTTAATCCTTTGATGATAGATAAGGAGTGTAGCTGCGAAAACAAAGATAAACTACTAATCGAAATAGGCTTTGTGCGATCAATCAAAGGATAATCAACCAGAATATTTTCTAATTTATCAATTGCCTTTTGCGCCCTTTGCAATAATGCAGGATCCGCTAAATCAGACATAAACCCTCTACCAGATGGATCTTTACTCTTATAAAAATATTTCTTAGCTTCATCAGAGCTAAACTCTGGAAAAGGAGCTCTAATCCAACGAGGATAAGCTAAACGATAAATAAATCGCTCTACCTCTTTAACCCATTGTGCGATTTCATCAACAATAGGCAATGTTACCTGTGGCTCACCGATACTCTGATCAATGTAATGAATGATATCAATGCTTTCAGACATAAAACGATTCGGTTTATACTCTAAGACAGGCAGCGCCTTACGACCAACCATATGCATTGGCGTTTGAACATCATCATATAATAAATAAACAGTTTCTACGGGATAGTTCTTTAAAACAAAAATCATTTTTGCCATAACACAAAAAGGACAATGTTCATAAATATAAAGTTTCATAGCTTATCCAAACCAAAACCATTATTTAAACTAGGGAAAAATTATCCATAGTGATAATATGTGTTATTTATAATTTGTGGTCACACTATCATAAGATTTAAGAGAATAAATCCAAATCTTATTATGCTTATGCTAAAATATTGCTTTACCTTTCGATTTTCAAGGAAATAAAATGCCTTTCTCAAAGAATTTTTCACTTTGTAAAATATGTTTATCTCTCATTGGTTTTTTTTCGTTTTTTCTGAACGTAACAACAGGGTATACTACAGATACAAAGGATCCTATGTCTATTTGGCCAAAGCCCGAAAAGGGATTTAAACAAATTGTTATACAATTACCTCACTTGCAAGATGAAGATTTATATCGTGTCGAATTAATTCCTGAAAAAACATTAAAAGCAGATTGTAATCACATCATGATCAATGGAACAATCGAAACGAAACCTTTGACAGGGTGGGGATACGAATATTATGTACTAAGTCAAATCGGCCAACCTGCTTCGACACGAATGGCTTGTTTTCCACAAACAACAGAACTTAAGCAAATTGCCATTCATACAAATTTAAAATTCTTAAGATATAACAGCAAACTTCCGCTCGTCATTTACACTCCAAAAGATATTCATTTATCGTATCGTGTGTGGTCAGCAGGTGAATTGAAAAACGCTGAATAAAATAACTCATATATCTTGAAAAGTATTTTTACTTTTCAAGATATATCCGTTAGAAATCAAATTGTTTATTAAAACATTGTATTAATCAACAAGATCTTATGAGGAATATATGCTGCCTGTTTATCTTATCAATCTGCAACGCCACACAGAGCGTCTTGAACAATTCAAAATAAATAATCCCTTTCTTTTAGAGCATTTAAATATATTCAAAGCATATGATGGCAATCGTCTAGCTCGTAGGCAGCTTATTTTAGATGGATTGATCACAGATAGAAACCTTTATAAACCAAGAGGCTTAGGTGTTTTGAAGTCACATGTCGAACTTTGGAAGATTGCGGCCAAAAGTGAACATGGCATTACGATTATGGAAGATGATGTCATCGTTCATCCTGATTTCGTAAAGGCAAACAAGCTTTTGTTAGATAATAAAGAACAATATGATATTATTGCTTGGGGATATAACTTAGATTGGCCAATTCGATTACAAACAGCAAAAGGCCTCCCTTCTTCTTTAATATCATATTTAGTACAAGTAGGCGATTCCTCACAACTACACCGGATCAATCAGATTGGCGCATATGGCGATAAAATCAATAAAGAAGAATATTTGTCACAATCTATAACCCCAGATTTTATCTCTACAACTATGTTTGCTGGTACACCTTGTTATTCCATTACCCCTCAATGTGCGCAAGCATTGCTCGATCAATTACCTTTGGATAATTATGAAATTTACTATTATGGGACTATCACTGCGATTAACGTAGAACACGGGATTGATATCACCTTAGAGCATCTGTATAGAAATATGAATGTTGTCTTAGCATCTCCATTTTTAGCTTACTCTAATAATGAGAAAACAAGGATCAGCTAAGCCGATCAGCCTATGACATATATAATGTTATAATTGATTTTTTAACACATAAATCTTTTGCAACACTGTAAGCTGAATGTTGGTTCAAATATCCTAATATGATACTGATCTTATCCCCTTTTTTGACTGGATAGGTCATTGAGAAACTAATTTGCTGATGTGCGCAGATCTTATGTGTAACATCATTTACATAAGGGATTAGGGGGAATTCCAACTGTGTCGTTGGATAAATCTCGTGCTTTTGCTCCTGATTACAAGCAACATTTAATAATAGCATATCCCCTGTATGATACGGGATAGGTTCTGATGAATTCAATTGTTCCTCGATAAATATAAACGAGCCCTCTACGTGCAATAATCCCTCTACGGGAACTTGCCAACAACTCTCTTGTTCAGACCAGTATTGTTGTCCCTCCCCCTTTAATTGTTGGTCTTGATCTTCGACACAAAGCTTTTTCCACACTATTTTTTTATCGATTGTTTTAGGAATAGTTACTTTTTCAAATTGAAATCTAGTATAATTACCAATCCCAGAACAGGAATTAGTTTGCGTCTTCACCAGTTCTTGCTCATTCGTATTATCAGTATTTGGAACTGGTTTGATATCAATTATATTATTTAACTTAGATCTTCCCGTTGGAATATCTGGATTAAATGACACCGGATATAAATGTGGCTTAGATGTAGGGGCAATACGTGGCGTATAGGATGCGGTTGGTGGTGTTGGTTTTTGCTCTATCCCAGTAGACGCGAATAAAACTTTCCAATCACTGAGAGTTTGCGGAGTATCTTTTTTGGCATATAATAAAACCAAATCTGAATGCCCCTTATAATCATAACATAAAATTAGCGTTCCTTTGGTAACCTGAGAAGGCAACTCTTTGACCGATAAAGGGGTTAACTGTAAATAATCAGTTGAGACCATTTTGGTAGAAACAACACCAGGCATTCCAATATAGATATTTTTTGGTTTTGCCTCAGGGGAGCCAATATATAAACTATGTCCTGCGATCATTCCCTGGGACGTAAATAACATTCCTTCTCCCAAAGGGTGTCCAGCAATGATTGCTTTGGTATAGATTGAACCCGTCGTCATATCCCCTTGAACTGATAAATTCCCTTTGGAATCTGATTTTACCTTTCCTTGATCGGAATGAATATGATTCAAAGCCAATCGTTCACCAGGATTTTTTGCATCACTGTAAGAAGAAACAACAGAATCTGTGGCGCCGTTCAAAATAAATAACGGTAGCCATACTTCTTGTTTATCTGTTTTTTTGTATTCCCATAAATAACGATTATGAATATTCAAAATCATATCCCCCTCAATCCAGGGTTCTTGATTTTCTTGAGCATAATTTAAATCTGGATTATGATCTAACCCCCATAAACGACAAACTCTTTGCCCATTTCCAAGGTCATTCTTATTTTTATAAATACTTATAATCGTTACTAATATTGTAAAATGATAAATTTGTTTTGTATTTGTAGTAACCTTGAGTAAAATCGCGAATTTCGAGTTATTCCAGCCACCGTCAGCCGTAACTGTGAATTCATTTTGTTGATAAATAAAATCTTTTAATTGAAAAGAATCTTCTTTATTTTCGTAATTAACTTCTTCAATAACTTCATTGGGTTGCAAAACCAGACTGAGATCAAATATATATTGAACAGCCTGATTCTCAACTTTATAAATAAAATCAATCTGCTGCCCTGTTTGAAGCATAGGTAAAACCAGCAATCTTTGAGAATGATTTTGTGTCGAGCCTTTTTGACCTTTCTTTTTAAACCACTGAAATACCATAAAATCACCAAAACCTTTATTTTAAATCTATATTCTCTTTTAAGATAATCAGCATCTTAATCTATTCTATTTAAATCACAACCAAAACAGATTACAAATAGATTTAAGATAATGATTAAAATTCATTCGTTCAATATATTTCATCAATAGAAATGATCGTTTCATACCATGTATCATAGTATAAAAAAAACTACATACCAATTTATTTTCAGTTTTACATGCTTAAGCTTAATCTGTTCCTCTCAATCTTTACTTGCCCAAAACACCCATTCTGAATCAGGGACAACAATCATGCAGCAACCTATACATGAAAAAGCAACAGTCTTAATCTTAACCACAGGTGGAACTATTGCAGGACAAGCCCAAGATCATAAAAGTCTTGGATATCATGCTGGTCAAACCTCTGGCGAAGCATTGATTGCTTCTGTTCCAGCACTTAAAGACCTTGCCAATATACAAGTTGAAGCCGTTTCTCAAATTGGGTCGCAAGATATGTCCGATGCAATATTATTGGATTTAGTACATCATATTCAAAAAGCAGAAACAAATCCAAAACTTGCTGGCATAGTAATTACACATGGTACAGATACAATGGAAGAAACTGCTTTTTTCCTTAACGAAGTATTACCTCATCATAAACCTATAATCCTTGTCGGTGCCATGCGCCCTGCAGGGTATGCCAGTTCAGATGGAAATGCCAATCTCATTGATGCCGTCAAAGCTGCAACCAGCCCACTTGCCAAGAATCGTCCTGTCATGATTGTGATGAATGATACGATTTTTTCTGCTCGCTCTGCACAAAAAATGAACACGACCAATTTAGAAGCATTTCAAGCTCCAAATGCGGGTTCAATTGGCATTGTAAATAATGAACATGTTCGCTTTTATCAACCGTCACTCTCTCAAGAAACTGAGAATTTATCCCCGCCTAGTCAAGCACCTTTTCCCAGAGTAGACATTATTTATTCGCACGTTCAGATGGATGGGGACTTAATCGAAGATGCTGTAAAAAGAGGTACAAAAGGTATTATTCTAGCAGGCGTTGGGGATGGAAATACATCAGCCGCTGCATTAAAAGCGTTACAAAATGCTGCAAATAAAGGGGTTGTTATCGTCCGGTCCACAAGAGTGGGAAGTGGTTTTGTGAATCGTAATGTGGAGATTAATGATGACCAAAATCATTTTGTTGTTTCAGAAGATTTAAACCCTCAAAAATCACGTCTACTATTACAAATTCTACTTGCAAACCACATTACTACACCCAGTCAAATTCAAACAATATTCTCCAAATTATATTAATTTCGAAATATATCCAACATATAATACACATCATTATAGGTTTAAAATTTCCTTGTATTTCAACTAAAATGATGAATAATGAATAAAATATTTTAAAATAAGTGAGCAAATCCCTTTATATCAAGGGATTTCTTTCTTATTTACTGGGCAAATATATTGGAGATGACGGTTGATTAGAAACAGTTCTTTGGGAATATTATTCTTATTGATGATAAGCAGTATTCCATCCAGTTTTGCAAACACACAGCATCATAAGACAGCCTCTTCTAAGCAGACACATAATACGTCAAAAACGATCATTAAGAATGATAAGCCATCAATCGTTACAGATTCTCAAATCAGTATTTACAACGCTCACAAAGATAAAAATAATTATGTTATTGCGTTATATACAGATCAACCTGGAAAAGCATTAATTACTTATGATTCCCCGACTTGTCAGGCGAATTCATATGGTAGCACAAGCATCAACCCCAAAAACAAGTCTGAAATTGAGTTCACCTCTACCGAGGATCCACTTTGTAAAATTAATTTAAAAAAAACTAATAATAACGAGTTAAAAATTATTAAAGAAACTGCTGCTTGTACGGCATGGCATGGCGACTTTTGTACTTTTTCATCTATATCTTTGCTAACTCGTATTTATCCACAATAAGCCAGAGTATGATCCGATGAAATTACTTTCTATTTTTACTCCTTATATAATTAGTACTGTGATGTTTTTTCCTGTTATGAGCCAAGCTCAATCCAATAGTGAACCACAACAATATTCTTTAAATATGATCGCATACGAGCATAAAGTACCCAATAATTATGCAACGGTTTTATATATGCCCTATTACCCAGCTTATGGATTAGTTTCTATAAAATCACCAGAATGCAATGCAGAAATTGCAGGATATATTGATCCCTTTGAATTGAAAAACAAAAAGCTTATCATCACCTATAAAAGATGCAAAATATCTTTTGACATTAATCAGGAAACACAAGAGCTAGGACAACCCAGCGAAACAACATCATGTGCAGAGTATCATCCCAAAAATTGCAGCTTCTCTCAAATGCCAACTTTGAAACTAATCCCTTTGAAAATAAAAGATTAGATCAAATATACTCACGCGCCTTGTGTTAATCTAAAAGGTTCACAAAATGAAAACACTATTTTTATCTTGTTCGTTTGTAACTAGCTTTTTCGTCACTTATCAAACTCATGGGCAAAATGTTCAAAATACCGCTTTATATCCCAGTGCAGTGAATAATTTGCAACAATCTATGCCTAGAAAAGCAACCATTGATGGTAAAAGAATATATAGTGTTAATTCAGATCATATATGCTCAATTACCGTAACAATGGAATCTACCAGAAAATACCAATTTTCACTTCTTACTTGGCCAGAAAACAGCCGCGTTGATGAGGCTGGCTATACAGAGTTTATTTTAAGCGATACCGATAATAAACCCCACATTCTTAGAACCGACAAAGTTAAAGGAATAAAGTTTCTTAATAGTATGAAAAATTTAATCAAAAACTGTCAAGATTTTTCTAAAAACAAAAAAATTAGTGAATCATAATTATAATAATGTTTATTTTCTAGCACTCAATAGAACAGATAATCGATACCCTATTTTAACTCCAGGTTTTTCAAGGATTATATGAACAATTATTGCAAAGAACAGAATTAGAGTGCAAATCAAAGTCATAATACCCCAAAATTCCATGGAACCTTGTAACACATAATGACGTACGAATGGGACAGAATAAACCCAATAAAACGCGATTCCTTGTAACAAATAAATCCCATAGCTTACTTCCCCCATGCGTTGAGAAGCAGATGAAGTTAGTAATCCAAAAAGAGAACACCCTGAAATAATAAAAAAGAAAATTACAGCAAATAAAATAGATGAAACATAGATGCCGTTGGGTGCTAAAATAAAAATAGCCATTATCATTGCTGATACAAAGAATGATTGTATCATTGAATTAAACGGAATGATAAACGCATATTGCTGTAGGGTTGCACAAAGCATCCCCATTAAAAACATGAATAACACGCCCCATACTTGCCTGATAATAGGATACGATTGCAGAAAATAAGCTGAAATCAAAATAAAAATAATAGCGCAAATAATGAAAATAAGTGCCCGTACTTTATTTTGTGCAAACCATGCCACTAAAGGCAATAACCCATAAAATAACCACTCGTATTGTAATGTCCATACAACCCCAAGTAAAATCATAAAACTCATCATATGATTATTAATATCTGGCAGTGGCAAAATACCCAATGCCAGCCAAGAGCCAATTTGTTTAGCAAACTCTGTCCAAGGCACTCGCAATGTCCAATGCGTTTCTATCATCACAATGGTAAAAACACCCAGACAAGCACACCAATAGACTGGGGCTATACGAAACAAACGCTTGATATAAAAAGATTGCCAATTCATTTTCCCATGAGATGCTAATAATCTTGACCAAAATAGATACGCCGTTACCATAAAAAACAAACGAACTGCTACGGTTCCAAACATATTGTAAAAAGGATTAGGGCTGCCTGCCCATTGTCCTGTTGCTAATAATGTATGGAAGTTTTGACCATGAGAAAACACAACACCATAGGCTAAAAAACCTCTTAATCCATCAATCGTTTGAACACGATGTGTGTTTTGTGTGTTTGGTTTAATCACTCTAAATATCGGCAAAGACAAGACCAATAAAAGCAGCGCCATAATTATAAAAAATGGCCAAATCGAAAAATAAGTCATTTAGTTGTGATACACTTATTTCTTTTGTTTTTTATATATTTATCAGCTATCTCTCTGCCTAGATCCATACAAGGTTTTTCAACGATTATATATAAACAACAAGCAATTATTAAAAGAATGATACATTCTCCTAAAAAAGCCACCCAATAATGCCAAATGGAACGCAACATAAACTGTTTTACAAAGATTAATGTATCACTAAAAAAATATAAAATTAAACCTTGGCATAGATAAATACTGTAACTGACTCTCCCCATTCGTTGTGATGCAGGCAGTTTAAACAAGCCAAATAAAGACCCTCCAGAAACAACGCAATAGAAAAAAACGCCACCAAAAAATAACATCAAAGGTTCTGGATATTTATGACAAAAAATTAACAGCAATATGATACAACCAGTCATTATGAATGAGCCACATATATCATTTAATGGTGGCTGCCACTTCATCTGTTTTAATGTTGCAATCAACATCCCAATCGCATAAGACGCAAAAGGCATCATGTCATTATCAGCGATAAAATGAATTTTCCAATAAAATTGGGCTAGAACAGTGAATACACACAGAGTTATTGCAAACCAAAAAGATAACCAAATATTTTTACTAAACACCCCGATAATAGGCAAAGCCAGATAAAGCATCCATTCATAAGGAATAGTCCACACTACCCCCATCACTAATAAGGAAGTTAATCCATATCCGTTAATGGGTGGAAAAGAAAATAATCCAAAACTTAGCCAAGAAAGAATCTGTTTAATAAAACTCCAAATAGAAACATCTAAGTGCCAGTGGGTTTTGCTCATTACCGCAATAAACAGACATAAGATACATAAGTAATAAATGGGTGCAATTCGAAAAAAACGTTTGATATAAAAAGGAATAACTTGAATTTTCCCTTGATGATTTAACCATCTTGTCCAAAATAAAAATGATGAAACCATAAAAAATATACATAAACCCGTTGTTCCCAACAGCTCTACATTTGTATGTTCTGAACCTTTAAATTGATGAACTGAAATTAAATTATACCAAACAGTTGCGTGCAAAAAGACAATAAAATAGGCTAAATATCCACGTAAACCATCAATCGTATATAAACGATTATCTTGTCTTTGCTGAACCACTTGGATATTTCGAAACAGAGGAATAGGTAAGCTGAGGAAAACAACCATAATTAATAAAATGATACATAATGGCCCAACCGCATCATAGGTCATTTTATCCTCAACTTTTTGTATTAAAAGAAGTTTAATATCATATATTGTTCACCAATAAAACGTAGAATTTTACACTGTAAATAAGAGCTTATGCTCGCCATGCTTTACCCAGCGCATCAGCGGTCAAAATCGCTGCATAAACTTGTTCTGGTGTGACATTGAACGGCATATTATGAATAGTTTCCCCTTCCGCACAACTGGCTTTAGCAACTTCCATAATTTTCTTTTCTGTAAATCCATCCCCTTCTTTAACCCCAATTTGAGCCAAAGTAATTGGTAACCCAAGACGATCACAAAAATCTAACACAGTTTCCAGCTCTTCTTCCGATGCATTTTCCAGCACAAGTTGGGTCAATGTGCCAAAAGCAACTTTTTCACCATGATACATATGGTGGCATTCTTCTAATACCGTAAATCCATTATGGATCGCATGCGCTGCAGCCAAGCCAGAGCTTTCAAATCCAATACCACTTAAATATGTATTTGCTTCAATAATACGCTCTACAGCAGATGTGGAAACGCCATTTTCAACAGCCAACTTTGCTTTATACCCCTCTTCCAACAAGGTTTCATAACATAGTTTTGCCAATCCCATTGCGGCCAAGGTTGATTGCCCACCAGCCATTGTTTTTGCACGTGACATTGAGCAAGCACGTCCTTCAAAGTAGGTTGATAATGCATCCCCCATTCCAGCAACGAATAAACGAACGGGTGCTTTGGCAACAATTATTGTATCCATGAAAACCATATCTGGGTTAGTCGGATACATTAAATATTCTTCAAATTCGCCTTTTTCGGTATATATCACAGACAACGCGCTGGTCGGCGCATCATTCGAAGCAATCGTTGGTACGATTAAAACAGGTACTTTATTATAATAAGCAACAGCCTTAGCCGTATCAAGCGCTTTTCCGCCACCAACACCGATCACGCCTCGACAATTATTGGCTTTTAATACATCACCTAGGCGGTGAATTTCGTTTTTAGAACACTCACCATTAAAAAGCTCAAAATGGCTCTGAACTGATTCTGTTTTTAAACTATTTTCGATAATGTCTTTGGTTATATTCATCACGACTTTATCTGCAATAACTAGATAGTGATCTGCTAATAACTTTCCATAACACCCAATTTTTTGTAGAGCATTAGGTCCTTGAATATATTTAGAAGGAGACTGAATAATTTGTAACATAAGAGCCATCCTATTTTAATGAAATAAGTATTAGTTAATCACTTTATCGTTAAAATAACAAATCACATTTATCTATCACTTCACCCTAAATCGACTGAAACTAAAAATTTAAACAATAATAATAATGCAAAAAATATAAAGATAATCGCTGAAACGATATCTATTTTTTTGGTATATTGTTGATATATTCTTTTAATCATAGAATGAGAGAATAAAATACCCAATCCAACAAAACATAAAAAGCTTTCAACTAAAAGTAAAATGATAATCAGTATAATATTGGTTATATCTGATCCCAAAGGCAACGCTGAAAAAACGCTTGCAAAATAAATAATTGCTTTAGGATTAGATAAATTGCACATGACCCCTTTTAGATAATAACGCTGTCCTTGAATAGCTACATTACCAATTTCCAGATTGGACTGTTTGATAATCCCGTAAGCCAAATATATTAGATAACAAGCCCCACCCAGCATAACTAATTGATTAACAACAGGGTAAGTTTGAAATAAAATATGTAACCCAAGGATCGATAAAATCATCCATATTAAAGCACCTGTACAAATCCCAGCAACCACTTGACAGACTGCGACTTTACTGCCTGTAATTCCTGTTCTAGAAACCAACAAGAAATCTGGCCCAGGAATAATCAAAGCAAAAAATTGAAGAATTAAAATTCCGATAAAAGACATAAGACTGAAACCTATAATCATGATAAGATCAGGTGAAACAACATAAACCACTTTATTATCCAAGTTTCACCAACAACTAATTTTTAAAAATTAAGTTATCTCAGAGTGTCTTATGTCGGTGGCGATTTAACTCCATCCATAATTAATTTATCGAATTTTATTATCATAGGGTTTATTACTTATAAGCTAAAATGATACTCTTGATTTCAATATTACGAATTGATTATTGATGCACAGTGACGCGATCAGGTCTTGTTGTAGGAACATCAACCGTCCAAGAAGAGCTGCTTTGATCCTTAGCACAAGTTACTAAAATAACATAGCGTTCTACATCAATGGTTATTTTATCTCCATTCATAAATCTGTTACCCCATTTAGCCGACATTGCACCAGCACATTGAGGTATACTGATTTTGGGATTAAGAGCTAAAGCCTCCCAACTGGTGTGGTATTCTTGATTATAACGTTTTAAAAAATCATTAGCTTTATCTTGAACAAATTTCAACTTATCGTCTGTCATATATGTGTTCTTATCTGATTGCGCGAAAGCAGGATACAAAATAGCATTTTCACATAAAAGTAAAAATGCGCTCAATATTTGATAGAATGGATGCATTAATAATTATATTTTTGATGTTTAGCATATGGATTAGATTTCTTTCGATATTCACCCATTTTTGGAAATGCTGGTTTTTGTTCTTTGATGGATGGTGCCAATGTTGGAAATGGGTCAATTCCAGTTTTTTCAGTGAAAAAAGCAACCGTTTGAACATAGCATTTGGGTTTTTGAGTATTTCGACAGAAATAAACCCCTGCTTCTTTGGTAGATGGAATGTAAATTGCTTTCCACGTGGCATAAGGCACCCAAAGGTTATCTTTGCCAATTGTTTTTGTTCTTCCTTGGAAATATGGACCTGTCACCGCATAAACTTCACCATATTGCACTGCCATTTGACGAACCTGACCCTCGATCCAATTCCACTTCCCACTATTTAATTGTC
Organism: Commensalibacter communis; assembly: GCF_947179105.1. NCBI lineage: Bacteria > Pseudomonadati > Pseudomonadota > Alphaproteobacteria > Acetobacterales > Acetobacteraceae > Commensalibacter > Commensalibacter communis. The sequence goes on along the minus strand of NZ_CAMXCK010000001.1, from coordinate 451,566 downwards.
GGGTCTGTGGGACTAAGTTTTGAGGCACAAATGTTTTGACTTGAGACTCATAATCCCCCATATCCCCACTGGGAGCCATGTGACCACGATCATATCCAGAATTGCGATAATTTTGAATCAACGGGTCTCTATTATCAAATGTACCAAAACGCCGCATTTCCCGAGCTTTTAAAATCTGATCTTTGATTATATGTTCAGCTGCATAAACATTAACATTGGTTTTCGTCGAAAATCCCCACGCATACCCATTACCACAAACCTTTTGATCCGCTTGACTAACCAACGGTGTTGGCTCTGGATTGACCAACGGAGATGGCGAACTATTCAAAGGAACAGGAACGATATAAGGGCAAGCAAGATACGCCTTTGCAGGAACCGTTATGAACAATCCGAGTAAAGCGGCAATATATATTTTCTTCAAAAAAGCACCTATCAATCAGATAATATTTGTATTTTTATTGTTATCCAACAATCGATTATATTGAAATATCTAAATGTATTTTACTTGTTGCAATATACATTATATCTCTCCATAGTTGAGTATCATATAATCATGACTTTTTTAACTATTATTTACCTAATGCGTATTTAAGTATTGTGCTAAGAATGTTAGGATTGCAGAGTTTATTATTTATTATTGACCACCAAAAACAAATTTTACCGAATGACAATATGCTTCTATGTTTCGGAATAAAATAAAAATAATTTTAAATGTAAATTAATATTAACTTCAAGGAAAATTCATGTCCAACCAATCCCCAGCATCGCAATATTACATTAGTTCAGCATTCCAAAATCCAGAATTTGTTCAACAATTATGGTGTAAAGAAGATAAGATTTCTTCTATCCTATGCCATGCAGTCAAAGAATGCTCGGTTAATAACAGCGACAGCCCTTTGAGTATTTGTTGTGATTACTTGATTGATTATATCTGTGTTTGTCTTATTAACAAACCCTCTGATTTCATCCATATTTTTCAAGATTTCGAAGAGGCAGAAGATAAAACAACCTTTATGAACCTTTATTTTCAAAACTACTTGGTGCATTCAACAGTCACGAATGCTTTGTTATCTAATCATAAGATCATTGAAGCCATTGGGGATTATCATTCTTGGATTGAATATCCATTAAAATACAGAGCAACCAAACTTATTCAAAATGCACCAGCTGGTTCCTTGACAACTAATGATCTGTTTCCAACAGAGCTTGATTTACCTCATGAACTAAAAGATTATTTACTCAGTTGTGCCTATGCCGAAAATAAATTGACAGAAACAGATATAATTTATTTTAAAACTAACTTTGCACGTTCTTATGAAATGTTAACACAGGCCAAGCAAGGCAAGAAATGAAGAATTAAATTGGATGCTATCGATTATTTAAAATATCTTAAAGTAAACATTCTATTTCTTCGAGTGTTTTTATTAATGAATTATCATCAACGAATAAATATCCTTTCAGGGAAATGTCACTACCAATATAATAAAAAAATTCAAATTCAATTAAGCGCTTAAGCTCATCATTTTTTCTTAAACTAGGAAAGTTATTTTTATCTTGATAGATTTTTAAGGAAATAACTTTATTTTGATCAACCAACAAAACATAATCTTTTTTATTGTTTAAAAGTTGCTTAAGATCAATGTGAAACTGCTTTAATGCGTCATAATTAATCACAACATTTTTTGAGGTAAACAGGCATTCAAATTTTGTAAAATAGACATGGCAATTAATCGTATCACCAGCTCCCCAATACTCTTTATTCGTATTAAAATCTATAATATCAAATTGAATCAGCTCACGCTCACATTCTATTTTTATCATTTTCTATTATCCATTATACAAATTATATACTTTGATAACAGTTTATTAATGCTTGTTCTGAAACTACCAAGGATCCCTTAAAAAATAGCTCCCCATCCTCACTACAAAAAAAAGGGTAAGGATCATACATTTCAAATTCAATTATATAATCTGATGAATCTTTAATTGTTTTAATTTCTATAAAACTATCAGGATTTAGAAATGAAAATCTGCAACAATATTTAATATCCTTTAGGTATGCTATAGGCGATGGACTAAACCAAGAAGGAGCCATCATTCTTAAGGACTGTTTAAACCATGAATCAGGTTTCTGATTTGATGCTTCAATTGCTCGAAAATGACGACTATTTAAGAGTAGTTCCCTCAAATCATCTTCAAACCGTAAACATGCTGGACGATCGTCATACATGATATCTTTATATATAAAAGTAATATCATTATTTTTGAAACAAAAATAATCCTCATCCCCATCGGGCAAATCCCATCTTTCTCCAAAAAAAATAGTTCCGTCTTTCCCTTTAATTTCAAAGATTTTTTGTTTCATCTTTTTCTTTAATTCCTATCATTTTTCTTCACCCACTAAAAACCATTAGTGATACAAATTTACCAATGTATCCTCTCAAACTAATAAGGATAAGTAAAAGTAAAATTAAATTACATAACCTGAAGATTCATGAATTGCTTTAACTTCGCAAGTCAAAAATCCACCATAAACGAACTAAGGGCAACTATTCATTGATATCCTTCGATGACTTCCCTTGCAAAAAGCAAGTCATTCTTTGTAAGTTTAACCTTTTTAAACTCTGTATCTAATTTTTTTAAAATAACTTTTCTAGCTGGGAAAAAGGATTATTCAGTTTCATCGTTGTAAAAAGAAACACAATTGATTTTGTCATTTTATAATTTTTACATATAAAATATTTACTTTAATATACACTAAAGAACTTTCTCACTTACACTACATGGAAGGGAAATCATAGTGAAAGAAAATGCAAAATTCGAAACCTTATCTGTGCATGCTGGTGCCACACCAGATCCAACCACAGGCGCACGGGCGACACCTATTTATCAAACAACTGCCTATGTTTTTGAAGATGTCGATCAAGCAGCAAATCGCTTTGCCCTCAAAGACGCTGGGAATATCTATAGCCGTATCACCAACCCTACCCAAGCTGTTTTAGAGGAACGTATAGCCGCTTTGGAAGGTGGCACTGCTGCTTTGGCGACTGCATCAGGTCATGCTGCAGAATTCTTGACCTTTCAAACCCTAATGGAGCCAGGAGATAATTTCATTGCTGCACGCCAGCTTTATGGTGGCTCAATTAACCAATTTGTGCATACATTTAAATCTTTTGATTGGCATGTTCGCTTTGCAGACGCAGATGATATTTCAACATTTGAATCCCAAATCGACGATCGCACTCGTGCTATTTTTATTGAAAGCTTTGCCAATCCAGGCGGAATCATTGTTGATATTGAAAAAATTGCCGCAATAGCACGAAAACATAATATCCCTTTAATTGTCGATAACACGATGGCGACCCCTTACCTTGTTCGTCCTTTTGAACATGGGGCAAATATTGTCGTGCATTCTTTAACCAAATTTATTGGTGGTCATGGCAATTCTATGGGTGGGATCATCGTTGATGGAGGCAATTTTGATTGGAAAAAATCGGGAAACTATTCCAAAATTACGGAACCTCGGCCAGACTATGCAGGTCTAGTTGCCAGCGATGCTTTTGGAAATATGGCTTTTGCTTTGACCGCTCGTATTCTGGGAATGCGGGATTTAGGACCTACCATTTCCCCATTTAACGCTTTCCTAATTTTGACGGGTGTAGAAACTTTACCACTAAGGATGCAGCGTCATTGCGACAATGCTCTTGAAGTTGCCAATTTCTTAGAAAACCATCCAAAAGTCTCTTGGGTGTCATATCCTGGATTGAAGAATAATCCTTATCATATTTTACAACAAAAATATGCACCGAATGGCGCAGGCTCGGTCTTTACATTCGGGATCAAAGGTGGATATGATGCTTGCGTCACATTTGTTTCTAAATTAGATCTGTTTTCATTATTAGCAAATATTGGGGATACGCGATCGCTAGTTATTCATCCCGCATCTACAACACACCGCCAATTAACGGACGAACAAAAAATAGCTGCTGGTGCTGGGCCTGATGTAGTACGTTTGTCTATTGGTATCGAAAATGCCGTTGATATTATCGCCGACCTTGAACAAGCACTCGCTGTTATATAATTAATGTTATGATTTGCCGATATAGATCAATAGTTTAGATCGGCGAAGACTAACTATTTCAAAGAGAATAATTTTTGTCTCAACAGTTTGATTTCTTGCAAAAATTTTGGAATATCTTGCCAAGCATGAGCAATAAAATCTTGATCTTCAATCGTTAGAGCCAATATAATATTGAAACAATTCAATGAACATAAATATTTAAAAGATTGCTAACTTATAAAGAAATACTTAGAGATTGCTTTATTATAAAAGCATAAATAAATTGGAGCGGGCGATGGGATTCGAACCCACGACCCCAACCTTGGCAAGGTTGTGCTCTACCCCTGAGCTACGCCCGCTCTTAACGTAAAAGTTGTTTACGACATTTTTAAAAGAGATGCAAGAGGATAATTATTAAAATATTACTTTATCTCATTTTGAGGAACTTTCTTAAACCCCTGTTCTTCTAACTGAGCAACAAGATAGTTCAAATAATCCCTATCCATTTCAACAAGGCATAAATTATGTAGTTCTTTTCCTAATTGTGTTAATTGACATGCAGGCATACATAATTCTTGATTTCGATTATCATGTGTAAAAATATAAGCATTTCTTTGCCCATTATATTTTCTGAACATTAATCTATAATAGTTAATCTCTTTTACAAAAGTTGGAGGATATGTCATTTGAAAGGTTCCCTCAGCACCATTAAGTAAGCCTAAAGACTGCATATCCAAAAAAAAATCTAATGATAATTTAGAATTTAATATTTTGCTTCCATAATCATATGACCTATTAAAACTACGAGCTATAACCTCATCATTTAAAACAAAACTAAAAAGTTTTTCTATTTGCTGCGCCTCTTTTTGCGACAAGTTTTTGATAAATTCTAACGTTCTTAATGAATGCTTCCCTGGAGACTTAATTTCTCCTGCAAGAATCCTGCCCCATAATTGTTGGATCTCTTCCATGGTTGTATTGGATGCAACTTCTCTAAAACGATCAATCCAATCTTGTTCAACCTGTTCTATTGGAGGCTCTGTTTCATCTTTTGATAAAATATCGGCAGCTATATCAATTGTTTTGGCAAAATTAACTTCTTTACGAAGCTCTCTACACACTATATTTTCAGTTATATTATTATGAATATATTTGGCACATTCTAAATATGGCTCTCTTTTTTCTTTTTCTTCTACATCAATTGTCGCTAAATCTTGAGTTACAAGTCGTTCTAAAGCATTAATATCTATACTCGTATTGGTTGTATCTTGTTTTAATAAATTAATACGTTTTTCTGTTTGAGTAGCCATTAATTTTTCTAAGGTTTCTAGCTTTAACTTTGCTTTTCCATCTCTTACGATAATCCAAGGTCTAAAAAAGCTCCTCCAGATTTATCTAGTGTTAACCATATTTGTTCTAGCAATTTACTATAAAGCATAAAATTTACCTTATCATAGGATCATCAAAATAGTGTTCCATATCTCTATGAAATCAACAACTACAAATATATTTTGATAATGTTACTATATTAGTAGTAAAAATTCGACCATTACCTTAAAATTCCTTTTGATTTCATATCATTAATTGATTCTTTACATTTTTGCCGAAATAAATCTCTTAACAAATGAACGGCTGGAGTAATGGAATGCTTGCTGGGACAAACTAACCATAGCTCAGCAACATCTTTTGTAAAATCAGGTAAAATGGGAACTAATCGCCCAGCCAGTAAATCTTCATACATATCTAATGCTGATTTAATCACAATCCCTTTGCCTGCAACGCACCATTTCCTGACCACATCACTGTCATTCGCAAAACGTTTGCCCTTCATCTTTATTTTGTAATTCTGTTGTCCATCAGAAAATTTCCATTCATCATGCACAACCTCATCGAGTTCATAAAACAATCCTTGATGGTTAATCAGATCATCAGGATGTTGGGGATTACCATATTTTGCAAGATAATCAGGCGCCGCACACATCAAACGGGACGCATCACAAATTTTAAATCCGTATAAATTGCTTTGGAGAGAAGGAGAATAACGCAATGCCACATCAATCGCATTACGATACACATCAATATTGCTATCACTCATATGGATTTTTAAAATAATTTTAGGATGTTGATCCATAAATTCATCTAGCCATTTTAAGACCAAATTTCTTCCTAAGTCAGAAGAAATCGTTATGCGAAGTTCCCCTTGAATCTCGGCATAATCTTCCTCAATATCTCGTTTGGCTTTCGTTAATAACTGCAATGCTTGTTGGCATTGAGGTAAATATTTTTCACCCGCTGTCGATAAGCGTAATTGTCGCGTCGTTCTGGTAAACAGCTCAGTTCCCAGATGATGCTCTACCCTTTTAATCGCCGCACTGGCAGTTGCTGGGCGAATATTAAAATGATCCGCAGCAGCCGTAATACTGCGCAACTCTGCGACTTTGATAATAATTTGTAAATCTTCTAACTGCATATTTTCAAAAATAATTTGATAATGTTTCAAATATTATGCTGTTTATCAAAGAAAAAACAAGTTTTATATTCATCTATAACACATCAGTTATAGGAGATTATGATGAAAGCCATTGGATATAAAACCTCTCTACCGATTACAGAACCTGACGCATTAATCGATATAGAGCTGCCAAAACCAACGGCCACAGGGCAGGATTTATTAGTCAAAATTCACGCAATTGCTGTTAATCCTGTTGATTACAAAGTCAGACAACGTGCTCAACCTCAACCAGGGCAAATTAGAATATTAGGATGGGACGCTGTTGGTGAAGTCGTCGAAGTTGGTTCTGAGGTTCAAAATTTCAAAATTGGCGACCAAGTCTATTATGCTGGAGATATTACAAGGCAAGGTTGTAATGCAGAATATCAACTGATTGATGAACGTCTGGTTGGTAATAAACCTTCAACGCTGAGCAATGCGGAAGCAGCAGCACTCCCTTTAACGACGATCACCGCATGGGAAATGTTGTTTGAGCATTTTCAATTAAATACCTCAAACACACAAAATACTTCAGAAAAAGAGATCTTGTTAGTTATGGGGGGTGCTGGTGGTGTTGGCTCTATTCTTATTCAACTGGCAAAATTACTCACTCACGCAACCATTATTACTACCGCATCCCGTCCAGAATCTATCGAATGGGTCAAAAAATTAGGCGCTGATTATGTCATTAATCACCATCGATCCATGAAAGGACAACTCGAACAACTCGGTATTCAAGCAGTGACCCATATTGCCAGTTTACATAATACCGAACATTATCTTGATCAATTTCAGGAAATTATTCGTCCATTTGGCAAAATCTGTATGATCGATGATCCGATCACTTGTGGCACTGCGTTCTTGGAACAAAAAAGCCTGTCTTTGCATCATGAATATATGTTCGCGCGTTCAACCCATAAAACAGATGATATGATTAAACAAAGCCAATTATTAAACACAGTGTCATCTTTGATTGATCAAGGAAAAATAAAAACTACTCTAGGAAAAATTAATGCTAAGAATCTTAAAAAAGCACATACTCTTCTTGAAAACCAAACAATGATTGGAAAAATTGTGTTAGAAGGCTTTTAAAATTATCTTTCTGGAAAATCGCTTCAGATTTGTTAATCTGGAGCGGGCGATGGGATTCGAACCCACGACCCCAACCTTGGCAAGGTTGTGCTCTACCCCTGAGCTACGCCCGCTTTATATTGCGTAAGTTGCTTGTAAGAGATTCTTAAAAACCTTGCAAGTGAAAAATAATAAATTCTAAAAAATTATTTTTATTTTTGTTTCTCTATGCCCTTATTGATATAATGATACCTAACACTTTATGATTGAATTGTAATAATAAACATTTCTTTCTTTAAAGACCTTATAAAATTTATATCATTCAAATGTACCTCATTTATATACGGGATACCATAACTCTATGACGTCTTTTAACAGCCCTTCCACTGCACAGCTTTTATCAGAAGATGGCTCTGCAGTTGCTTCGTCTTCATCCAATCCAAATATGATTATTGATGGCAATCAAAATAACTTTATGCAAGAAGTATTGGACGGCAGCAAAACCATCCCTGTTTTGGTTGATTTTTGGGCGGATTGGTGCTCTCCTTGTAAACAATTAACGCCTGTTCTGGAAAAAGTTGTCATCGCAGCCAAAGGTCGGGTTAAACTTGTTAAGCTTAACGTTGATGAAAACCAAGCCTTAACACAGCAATTGATGCAAGTTGGATTGCCAATGCAATCTATTCCTGTTGTTGCTGCTTTTTGGCAAGGCCAAATTGTTGATTTATTCCAAGGCGCTCAACCTGAAAGTGCTATTCAAAAATTCATCGATCAAGTGTTAAAAGCAGCAGGCAGCGCTATGCCTAGCGAAGATTTTATTGAACAAGGCAAAGAATTTCTTGAAAATCATCAGTATGAAGAAGCTATGGGTGCCTATTCTCAAGCCCTAGAACTGGAGCCAGAAAAACCAGAAGCTTGGGGTGGAATGATTCGTGCCTTATTAGCACATTCTGGTCCAGAAGCAGCCCAAGAAGTTATTGAGCAAGTCCCTGAATCTTTACAAGAAAATGGTGAAATCACAGGTGCAAAGGCAGCCATTGATTTAGCCATTGAAGGTCAAAAAGCACAAAGCGAGTTCCAATCTTTCCTTGACAAAGTCAGCGCCAACCCCGACGATCATCAAGCACACTATGATCTGGCAAGTGCCTATAATGCTGCTGGAAAACGTAAGGAAGCTGCGGATGAATTATTAGAAATCGTTAAAAAAGACCGAAGTTGGAATGATGAAGCCGCAAAAAAACAACTTTTACGCCTTTTCGAAGCATGGGGCTTAGACGATCCATCAACCCTAGAAGCAAGAAGACGTTTATCAAGCCTTCTATTTTCATAATATGACTATAGAATGAAGCAAATTAACAATTTTGCTCTATTCTACAATTTTTCTGCAACCCATTATATTGATTATCAAGGTTCACATGACAGAACAACCATCATCTCCCCCTATTGATCCACGCTTGCTCTCAGTTCTAGTATGTCCATTGACAAAAGGCCCTTTGATTTACGACAAAGAAAAAAGCGAACTCATCAGCTGCAATGCTGCTTTAGCATATCCCATCAAAGATGGGATCCCTGTGATGTTAGTTGACGAAGCAAGGCATTTAACAGATGACGAAGTAAATAAATATAAATAAATTTATTCTAAGAAGAAGCTCTCAGCTTTTTGGATAACATAAAAACATCATGCCCGAGAACCAGATCATGGCACAATGCTTCCAGTGTAAATTGAATGGTTTTTGGGCAATTTTCTTTAACTTCCTTCAAAATAGGTTCTATCATGGCTTCAAAATCATTGACTGCTTGGATGGAACAAAAGAATGGTTCACTATGATCTGCTTGCTCGTTGCATAGCTGAATAAATCTTGCAAAAACTTGATTTAATGATATTTTCAAAATATTCCTTGTTTCATCAGGCAACATCCGATGATATTCATCCATTGCTCTGGCAACAAAGATGCTATCGCTTTGTAAACGTCTTAATAGTGGATAAACTTTGACCAATGTCGGATCTGAATGCTCTAACGTATAATTTGGATGTTCTTTCCGTGCTTCGGCGATTTCGCTGGCTAAGTCACGTAATTCAGAAGCAACATCATCATTCATTGATTCAACTTCTTCCCATATAATATGAGACGTTAATACAGAATGCAGTAATATATGTAGCTTATCGAAAGCTACTTTGGCATGAATAAATGCATTGCATCGCGCCTGAGGACGTAAGATAAAATAACTGGCAGCAAGAGATGCAATAACCCCAACAATAATGGCTATTATACGGTCAAAAGGACGTTCAAACATCCCACCAGGAGAAGGAAATAAAAATACCACTGCTAGAGTAACCACTCCCAAACGCATAGAGGGTCGCCAAGCAACCAATGCAACCATCGGAATAATCACAATCGTAAATACAATCAAAGACGGCCACTGTGAATAATTCTCTAAAATAATGGCAATTAACCCAGCCACTCCACCTATCAAAGAACCAACGATTTGATCTCGACTGGTTTGAATAGTTTGCACTATACGACTTTGGGTTACAATGACCGAGGTAATTAACGCCCAATAAGGTTCATGTAACTTGCAAACATAGGCTATTAAACTAGACAAAGCAATTGATAGCAATAAGCGCAGACTTTGTTGCACAGCTGAGTATATTTCACGCTTTTTAAGGCTATAAAACATGATGGTTCGCATTTATAAAAATCATTTCTTTATTTGTGCAATACTCAAAGCAAAACACATTATTTTTTATTATCTTGCATGGGAACAGCAACCCAACGCATAGCGTCACCGCTTTGAATCAAAAGTAACATCGTTGGTTTTCGTTGATTTTTTTTCTTCGCTTCCTGTTTAAACAAAGTAACTTCTTTTTGTAACTCAGTAGCCTGAGTAATATTACTTTTATTTGTTCCAATGATCACATCTCCGACTTTTAAATCGCTTGTATTTTTGCCTTTATGACTATCAACTTTAACAATTACAATTCCTTGTTGCTTTTCAGAAAGATTATATTTTTGTCTTAAAAGATCAGTCATATTACTAATTGAAACGCCTAGATCTTTTAATAAAACAATTTTTTCTTTTTCTTCTTGGATATCATGATGAGGATCAGGTTGTACATTACCATCATCGGGTAAGCTTTCAATGACAATAGGTAGAACAATTTGTTTTCCTTGCCTTAAAACCCCGATTGATGCTTTGCTATTCGCGGTCATTTGTGCAACCAGACGAGGCATCGTATGTGCGGTAACATTACTTCCATCCAGCGTTTGAATTACATCTCCAGCCTTAACTCCCGCTTTTGCTGCTGGGCCTTTGGGATCGACTTGTACCACCAAAGCCCCCTGAAAGGGTTGAATATTCAAACTGTCTGCAATCGTTTCGCTAACTTCTTGAATACGAATACCCACCCATCCTCTGGCTACTTTCCCAGTTTTTTTTAATTGATCGATAATTCCCTTAGCTTCGTTCGAAGGTATTGCAAAGGCAATTCCAATAGATCCTCCAGAAGGAGAGAAAATCGCAGTGTTAATCCCAATAACCTCGCCTTTCATATTGAATAAAGGGCCTCCAGAATTTCCTTTATTAATCGGGGCATCTGTTTGAATAAAATCGTCATAGGGTCCTTGCTCAATATCACGACCACGAGAAGAGATAATACCCGAGGTCACCGTGCCCGATAACCCATAAGGATTACCAATAGCTAATACCCAATCCCCTACTCTTGATTGATCACTATTACCAAAAGAAGTTGCTGTTAAGGGGGTTTTTGGATTTATTTTTAATAAAGCTAAATCCGTCCGTTCATCCACACCTTTCAAGGTGGCTTTCAACATGTGATTATTTTGTAATGTTACCGTAATTTGATCGGCATCTTTAATCACATGATAATTTGTTACAATCCATCCTGCTGGATCGACTACAAATCCTGATCCCAATGCTTGTAAATGATTATTTCCATCATCAGGAACACCGCGATTATTCATATAATTACGGAAGAATTTTTCAAATGGTGAATTAGGATCAGGTGCCGCATTATTATCATCATCACCTTCATCACTATCATCCTCTTCATCATCGTCTGTCGTCTGACCAGGTTTTACTACTTTGCTTGACGAAATATTTACCACGGTTGGTAATAATTTATCCGCTAAATCGGCAAAACTGTCGGGTACACGTTGTGAACGGCATATAAGTTCTGTTTTGTGAAAAAAAGGAAGAGAAAAAATAGAGGATTGTGCTTTAACTTCTGAAACAGGGAATAAGCAAGTTGTTCCTATAAACAACAAACAATAAGGCTGCATTAAAAATCTTTTGCGCATTTTCATTCGCATATTTTCCTGTTCAGATTAATAATAATTGATCATAAAAAAACCTACATGCAAAAAGAACGTAGGGTAAATACTTTAGCTAAGATCTCTTAAATGTAAACCATCAAGAAAATAATTTATGAAGAGAATTAGAGTATCCTCTTCATAATTTCTAAAGAATATTTGTATTTAACCTTGCTTTCAATTTGGCTCTTTTTTTATCCAGATGCAGTGCTAAACAATATAAAAGAGAAACACCCATACAATTAACAATAAGTTGTAACCACAAGCTGGTTCCCCAACTTGCAAACATTAAACGCCCCCATAGATCAAACACTGTGCTTAAAGAAAATATTTCAAGAGAATGACGACCATATAAGGCTAGAAATTGACCGACTTTCCCTTCGGAAAAGCGTTTTGCTCTCTCAGAGGATTGCACTAAATAAAAGATAGCCACTACATCTAGCAATCGTAATGGTGATAAATATGCCTTAGCTGGAACAGGCACATGCAATATCCTTAAATCAGGCAAACCCCAATATTGCCAAGGAAATGCCTCAAAAAAGGAAAAAAGTAAATAGAGTGACAAAAACCACTTTAACCATATATATGCCGGAAAACTTCCTTGATGCTTACCTGCGATAATGGCTCCATAAATCCCAATTGTAAATAAAAATTGCCAAGCAAATGGATTAAAAAACCAACCATCTGGATCTAACCAATTGGGGAAATTGAACCATGGATTAATATTCACCACCAGCCAGACAACAAAGCTAAGCCCAATTGCCAACCACCATCGGCACTTTATCAATAAATATAATAGAGGAAATATACCTAATAAAATAATATAAAGCGGTAAGATATTTAAATTACTGGGTAACGCATCCAATAATAACAAACGCCAAATCTGACGCGCGATGCTATATCCATGCGCCAGCTCGGGTTCTAAAAAATCAACAGGCAATACCCAAAAACGCCGCCATTGATAAATACTCAACAAGCTAATCAGGACAAGTCCCATTTGGAATAAATAAATTTTCCAACAACGATGTAATATCTTTTTGGTAACGCTCCACAAGCCATCTTTTGCTATTTTTCTGCCATAAGCCAGCCATGAGGCATATCCTGCCAATAATACAAATATCTCTGCAGCATCGGCAAACCCAACATTCCGCATCGTAAAACGATTTAATAAATCCTCTGGGATATGATCGACATACATCATAATCAATGCCAGACCTCGCAAGGCATCTATACGATGATCTCTACCTGGTTTGGTTGTTTGAATAGACAACGCTCCAGTCCTTTATCATTAATAGTAAAATTATCTTTCTATATGTGCTTTATAATAGAAATATAAAATTAATCGTAAAAATCTTTAAAAAAATTGTTATATATTATTTCAAGGATCCTTTATGATCGTCTTTATTCCTATTGCCATCTTTAGAAAGTATATCTATGACTAGCCCAAATCCAATTGATCAGCAAACGATTAAACAAACTTTATCTGATTTTACGCTTCCTTGGTCGCCTGATATACGGTTATTAGATGCTAATATTATCGAAAATATAACCATTCAGGGTCAAAAAGTTCACTTAACCTTAAATCTTTCAACTATTCCACCTGATGCGGCTGAACCGTTAAGAGCTAGAATCGAACAGCATTTACAACAGCTTGAAAATGTCACCCAAGCCCGTGTTTTTTTAAATTCAGGAACAGCATCAAGTAAACGATTAGTTTTCCCACCTCGGCAACCAGCCAATACTACACAAGGGAAAAGTACAGCCCCTGCTTGGAAACAACCTCATAAACATCCACCTGCTAAACCTGGCAATAATGGTCCGATTGAAACATTGCAATCAATTGGCTGTATCATTGCCATTGCATCTGGCAAAGGAGGTGTGGGAAAATCTTCTACTGCCATCAATCTTGCTGTCAGCCTTGCTAAGCAAGGGTTAAAAGTAGGGTTGATGGATGCCGATATTTATGGCCCTTCTGTTCCGCATATGTTGGGATTAGAAGGTCAGGTAGAAGTCATCAATCATAAATTATTACCAATGACTGCTTGGGGAATCTCTGCCATGTCGATTGGAATGTTGGTTCCACAAGAACAAGCCATGGTTTGGCGGGGGCCAATGGTTATGGGTGCCGTCAAACAACTTTTATCCGATGTTAAATGGGGAGAGCTTGACGTTCTTTTAATTGATACACCACCTGGCACAGGCGACGTTCAATTAACCCTGACCCAAACAATTCAAATTGATGGCGCAATTATCGTTTCTACCCCTCAAGATGTTGCATTATTGGACGCAAGACGAGGCATCGCGATGTTTCAAAAATCTAAAACGCCAATTTTAGGTATTATCGAAAATATGGCTTATTTCTCTTGCCCATGCTGTAATGAGAAAACTTATATTTTCGGTGAAAATGGTGCCAAAAATGAAGCTCAAACCTTAGGGTTTCCTTTCCTAGGAGAAATCCCATTAATCCCAGCAATTCGTAGTGGCGCAGATGCAGGTGTTCCAATTGTTGCCCAAGATCCAGACAGCATAGCTGCCAAGGCATACCAGGAAATTACTGAATTAATGGTTCCCGTCATTAAACGTCTAACCGTTCAAAGAGCGAATAAACAACAAGAAAAAACTGAAGAATAGTTTCTATTTTACCAAGGATGGTGCAGGACTTGCTGGTTTAAGGGCTACACCTGCCATATAATAACATACTTTATTTTTAGGAAGGTACTGACATAAAGGACCTTCCTTTCCATCTTTGCCCAATATTCCAAACTCGAACGTTAACCCTAAAGCAAGCATCACCGCACAAGAGAGAAACCAGTATTTTAAATAACCCAAATTTGTATATTCATCGGTATTAAGATATTTATCATCCGCAGGAATATCAGAAGGGTCAGAAAAAAAAGACCTTCCCAAAGGTTCATCAGAAGAATTTAATGGCTGACCTGGCAGCTCATATTCATATTCTTCTTTTATTCCGAAATCTTTCTTGTCTTTACTCATTATGGTACCTCTTTAAAACTTGCTAGTGGTTCCTCTAACACACACAGAAGTAATTCGAAACCTTTGATTCATTTTTATATGACACCACATAAAACATCTCTGACACGTGTCACAATATTTCCTAATAAATTTTGTCCTTGCCATTGGTCTTTATGTAGCGCTTTAGGATCAGAGGCATCCAACCCTATTCCCCAAATAGTATCATAGGGTGAGGCCTCTACTAATAAAGTGCCTTTGGATAATGAAAGTCGTTTTAAAAGCTCTGGATTTTGCGAAAATTTCTCGATATTTCCACGAAATACAATATCTACTGATACTGCACTCCATAATGAGGCATTAAAATTAGAAACCTCGCGCCCCAACTTCTTCTGATCAAAAGGAGACTTTGCCAACAGGATTTTCTGTGCGATCTCCTGATCTCCAAAAATCACAGCCTTTTTCCAATGCATCCATTGCTCAGTGCAATTAAATTCTATTCTATCAATAATGAAAGGGCTTTTGTAAAACTGGCTACATTCTGGATGCACTGAATCCTCTTTGTGTCCCCAAAAGAAGGTGAAATCAGAATAATTCATTTTTCTCATCTTTTCTATTTATCAGTTTATATAGGTAAATTATTAGAAGTTGATATAAAAATAATATTAATTATTTTACGACGGTAAAGGTAATTTAAATTAGGGTTATAATTAATTAAACCTGTTTATCAATATCAACAAATATGATTTGATACCAACAAAATTCATGCTTTGAAATGATATAAAATACTACACAATTCAAAGCAAAAACGTCAAAAATGAATGTTTCTCTATATGTTATGCTGTATTATGTGGGGAAATGTTTTGATATATGGCGGAGGGGGTGGGATTCGAACCCACGGTACGCTATTAACGCACGGCGGTTTTCAAGACCGCTGCCTTCAACCACTCGGCCACCCCTCCTGATTTGTAAAAACATTCATATACGATTTTATAGTTCTTTGGCAAGCGGTTTTTTATAAATTAATCTTCTTTTTTCGCAGCCAATTCCTTATCCATTAATTTTGCACAATATTTTGCTAAAATGGCGATAATAAAAAGTTGGATCTGGTGAAAAATCATCAATGGTAGAACAATGATTCCAACCATGCTAGATGGAAAAAGCACATTCGCAATCGGGACGCCTGATGCCAGGGTCTTTTTTGACCCACAAAAAATAATACTAATTCGATCTGCCAAAGAAAATTTTAAAAACTTACTAACAATCGCTGTAATCGTTAAAACCAGGAATAATAAGAAAACATCAATCAACACGACATATATCAATTGATCGATACTGAGTTTCTGCCATAAATGCATATTCACTGCTTCACTAAACGCACTATAAACAACAATCAAAATAGACCCACGATCAGAAAAAGACAGTAAACGCCGATTACGCACCGCCCATTCGCCAATCCATGGTTGTAATAATTGCCCGGCCATAAACGGTAGTAATAATTGGTAGACAATATTAATTGTCCCATCTAATTTCAAATGCCCTTGGCTACTGAAAATTAACCCTGCCAATAAAGGTGTAATAAACACCCCAAGCAGATTAGAAGCTGTTGCAGAACAAATGGCGGCAGGAACATTTCCCTTTGCGATTGATGTAAATGCAATCGAAGACTGAACCGTAGAAGGCAAGCAACACAGAAAAATCACACCACTCCATAATCCAGGGATCAACAAGTGAGGAAAGAAAAAATGTAAACCGATCCCTAGGATCGGAAATAAAGCAAAAGTGCAAAGGAAAATTACTAAATGTAATCGCCAATGCAATAACCCCTCCACCATTGCTTGCCGAGACAGCCGTGCACCTTGTAAAAAGAACATTAACGCAATCGCAATAATGGCCAAATTATCAAAAAAAGCCACACCACTGCCATAACATGGGAATAGACTGGTTAATAAGACAGTCGATAGCAATGAAACTAAAAAAGGATCAATAAATTTGAACATTTTGAAGGGGAACCTTAAATGAAATTATATCAAATGAAAGAAAAACCATAATTCTTGCTTTGATATCTCATTAAATCTCTATATATTTTAATAATTAGTAGCAATCATTTATCAAAAAAATATTATCATCATGAATAAAAAAGCAAATTTACTTACTCTCTTTGGATTATTCGCAATAAGCCATCTATCGGCATATACCGCTCATGCATCACAAACTTGGCAATCTTTTTGCTCTAATGTTACTGTAAATAACAGTTCTAATAGTCCCAATTCTATTAGCGCAACCAATTACACAGTGCAAGCGTCTAATAACCCCGCTATTAAAATGATTGCTCAACAATTGAACACAACCCAATCTAATAAAAATTTATCTACCGATCAACTTCAGAGAATAACAAATATAACCTCTACAGGTATCTTAAATCTTATATTAAATCACCAAATGAAAGATTGTAATAAAAGATATTATACTGATAGCTTAGCACCCTTACTAACCAGCCTACAAAATGGTAATAAGGTAAATTTTACGTGGAATAATATTCGTATTCAAAATAGCAAAGCATCTTATCAAGCAAAAATTTTAGCCGCACAACTGAGTGCGCAGGGTAATAATATTCGTGTTGTCGTTAATTTTTCAGGACTATCGACGGCATCGCAACATAATACGCCTTCTGCTTTTGTTCCTCAACAAGGGACGATTGATATGACAACAACTGCACAATTTTATCCTTTAATTCTTGCTGCAACTAGCGGAAATATGGATACAGCTGCGAGTGGTACATTTCCTGTTAAAATTAATAGCCTTAATGTAAATAATCCAAAAGTAAGCATCACAGCTAATGGCAATGTGACTTTGAATAACAAACCAAACTTAACCTCTGCAAATGGTGTATTGCGTATAACAAATATGCAAGCACTTATTACAGCTAGTAATGAAAGTCAAAACAGTAAGCTCAAAACTGGATTAATTTTAGCAAAATTTGCAGGGCGCAGCGTAGGCAATAATGCTTTAGAATGGGATATTAACTGGCAAGGAAATTTATTCAAAGTTAATAGTGTCCCAATTCCTGTTTGGTAATTTATACGGTAAAAGAGGATTGTGGTGGACTGCCAAATCTTTCATTTTCACTTGAAGGATAGCAAGCCACCAATAATATGAACCACTGACAAACAAAATTAACATACATATAAGGGATCGATACGAATAAAACCAAGAGCCAGATCCAAAACCAAAACCCCCTCAAATTCAAATCATGCAAACGTCTGATACACAAACAAAAAGAAGGTGCCATACTGGCGATAATATAAATCGTAAATAAAAGATAAGATTCTACATATTTTGTATAAAGGTTAATACCATATACTAGCCCTAATTGGGCACTCAACAAAAACAAGACATATGCCACTAAACTATTCATAATCGCAAATGACCAAAATCCAGATCGATTGGTACGTCCTTTGAAGTAAAAATAATGGCGCCATGCATCAATCCATCCTCTTGGTATATTCTTTATAAATAAAAGAATATTACGAATTAGCTTTTGCATTTTGTTGCGCCCTTATTCTATTAAATTATCTTACCAAAAACCGTGACTCCCCATCACTGCCCCCATAATGGTAATACAGCTTAGAATAAGCAATACCCAATGTAATCTTTGTACTAATTTATACGCTCTTTCTGGATTTTCATTAGACATTTGATGTAATTTTTTTTCTAAGAAAAGAGGCTCCAGAACAAAAAGCATCACCATAAATAGAACCCATATTAATAGCATCGCATTCATCCACCAATAAGAGATATGGTGAAAACGATCCCAAGTAGATAAACGCCAAACCATATAAAAGCCTGACATTCCAGTCAATAACACAACAAATCTTGCCTGCCAAGCAAACCGTTCTTCGATTTTATGAAACAAACTTAATCGTTCTTGAATAGGAAAATAACGCCGCAGTGAAGGTAATAAAATCGTCGTCACCATACATACCCCACCTATCCAAATAACGACAGATAGAACATGTATTGCACGAGCGACCACAACATCATACATTTGATGTACCTTGTAAAAAAAAGATATATAAACCTATAATATAGAGCAACAATGGATGTAATAATATTACAATTAATATAATAACTTTATTTGTGAAATATTTTGATGATTTTTATCATCAAGTATCGTCAAGTCAAATATTTTAAAGACAAAGCTAATTTTATTTTTTATTCTGATTTTGAAACATTTTTAAAAATAGAGAAAAAGCATAACTATGCTGACGACGATTGGGATAATATAAATAATATCCCGGAATGTAAGGGCAGCAATCTTCCAATACTCGGACTAATCGACCTTGTTGTATTGCAATACTTACCTCGTCTTCTGGCACATATATAAAACCAAAACCATCTAATGCTGCTTGTAACATTTGTGTTAAAGTATTACAGATTACCTGCCCCTCGACGTTCACTTTGATCTCACGTCGATTGACCTCAAATTCCCAAGCATATAAATTACCTACTGTTGGTAATCTCAGATTAACACACTGATGTTTTAATAAATCTTTTGGCTTTTTGGGAATGGATCTATTTTCTAAATAATGAGGTGATGCAACCACAGCCATACGAATTTCAGGGCTGATTGGCAGAGCAATCATATCTTTATGAACCAGCTCTCCTAAACGAACTCCAGCATCATATTGTTCTGTTACAATATCTTTCAAAGCAAAATCAACATCAATTTCGAGTTTTATGTCAGGATAGTCTTTCAAAAAGCTTCTTAATCTAGGCCACAAAATAAAATTTGCTGCATGCTCATCAGCAGTCAGTCGAATAGTGCCTGCAGGTTGTTGCTTAAATTCAATGACCCTGCTTAATTCTTGTTCCATTTCCTCTACTCGAGGGGCAATATTCCTCAACAACAACTCGCCTGCTTCTGTTGGCGCAACACTGCGCGTCGTACGCATCAACAAACGAATTCCTAAACGCCCTTCTAGGTTTCGCATTGTATGACTTAATGCAGATTGCGACACACCTAACTTAGATGCAGCTTTCGTGAAACTGCGTTCCTTTGCAACACTTAAAAAAACTAAAAGATCGTTAATATTTTTTTGCAACATACTAGAAAAATCCAATCCAAAGTTGTATTCAAGATTTTACAGAGAATATTTATTTTATACATAAATACTCTCCGAAATAAATAAAAATTTAATGATAATAAATAACTATAATAATTATTACACTTAAGTAAAGTATTTTGTAAACATAATAAATTATTTATTTAAAGTTGTATATTTCCCGAAGTTTCTCTAGTAAGAATTGAGTACGTTGTACTCTTTTTGCAAATGGTGTTTCTCTCAAATATACCAATTTACCATCTGGTCGTAACTTCATATATCCCTCTCCAATTCCTGCTACCCATTTAATAAGACCTTCGAGATTTTTAAATTGGTTGTTTAAAAACTGAACCACCACTCCTTTTGGACCAGCATCGACACGCTGAACACCTATTTTTTTACATAATCCTTTTAACTTCACCACTGCCAGTAAGTTAGACACTTCATCTGGAAGATCACCAAAACGATCAATTAATTCTGCGCGCATTGCTTCAATTTCATCTTCATGCACTAAATTACCGATACGGCGATATAACCCTAACCGCACTGGCAAGTCAGTAACGTAGTTTTCAGGAATTAATACAGCCAGTCCTAGCACTATATTAGGACTCCACTCCTGATTTTCAATAGGTTGATTGTCACGTTCTGAACGTAATGATGCGACTGTTTCCTCGAGCATTTTTTGATATAATTCAACACCCACCTCGCGGATATGACCAGACTGTTCTTCACCGAGCAAATTCCCTGCACCACGCAAATCCAGATCATGAGAAGCAAGCGTAAATCCTGCTCCTAAATTATCCAAAGACTGCATGATCTCAAGTCGCTTTTCAGAGTTTTTAGATAAAAAATGGTTTTGTGGCCACGTAAGATATGCATAACCACGTTGCTTACCACGCCCTACTCGACCACGAAGCTGATATAATTGACCCAATCCAAAACGGTCTGCTTTATAAATAATCAGCGTATTAACTGATGGCATATCCAGACCACTTTCAACAATATTGGTCGAAAGAAGAACATCATACTTTCCATCACTAAACTCTGTCATCACACGTTCTAGCTCGGTCGGTGTCAAACGACCATGAGCTTGCACCAAACGTAAATCGGGAATAATATCAATCAGTTGTTCTTGTAATGGTTGTAAATCTTGCAACCTAGGAACGACACAGAATGCTTGCCCGCCTCTGAAACGCTCCCTTTGTAGAGCCTCACGGATTACAACACGATCAAATGGCATAATAAACGTTCTAACTGCCAATCGATCGACAGGTGGTGTCGCAATCAGACTAATTTCCCGCATACCCGTCAAAGAGAGTTGCAAAGTCCTTGGCAATGGCGTTGCAGAAAGGGTCAAAACATGAATATCTTCACGCAATGCTTTTAATTTTTCTTTATGAGCCACCCCAAAATGTTGCTCTTCATCAATAATTAACATCCCCAGATTGGCAAATTGTATTCCTTTGGCCAGTAAGGCATGAGTACCTATGACAATATTCACTGTACCATCAGCTATTTCTTTTTTAACTTGCGTCGCATCTTTAGCGGTTACCATACGTGATAATTGTGCAACTTTAATAGGAAATCCATCAAATCGTTTCATAAATGTACGATAATGTTGTCGAGCCAATAACGTCGTTGGCACAACAACAGCCACTTGAGAACCGCCCATTGCTGCAATAAAGGCTGCACGCAAAGCAACTTCGGTTTTACCAAAACCCACATCGCCACAAATTAAACGGTCCATCGGGCGGCCAGACGATAAATCTTGGATAATATCTGCCACTGCTCTAGATTGATCTTCTGTTTCAATAAATGGGAACCCTGCACAGAACTCTTCCCATAATCCCTCGGGGGGCGTTTCAATAGAGGCTTCTTTCATCAAACGTGTCGCAGCTGTACGCAACAAAGCATCAGCCATATCGCGAATACGGGCCTTCATGGTGGCTTTGCGCTTTTGCCAAGCTGGGCTACCTAGCCTATCCAATGCCACGCCTGATTGATCCGAACCAAATCGACTGAGCAGCTCAATATTTTCAATGGGCAGAAAAAGCTTTTCCTCGCCATGATACATTAATGACAAACAATCATGAGGAGCATTACCTATATCAAGATTAATTAATCCTTGATATTGACCAATTCCGTATTCTTGGTGAACCACCAAATCCCCTTCGCTAATTTCAGAAGCCTCTGAAATAAATTGTTCTGCCCTTTTACGCTGACGATGTGGGCGGGAAATTCGCTCCCCTAATAAATCTTGCTCTGATATTAATGCAAAATCATCAGCAATAAATCCATTATCGACACCCAAAGTTAACAAATTCACAATGCCAGCCTTAGATTTCTCTACCTCAATCCAACGGGCTAACTGTTGGGTTGGAATCTGGTGCTCTTTTAATAATGTTGCAATTCGCTCTCTGGAGCCTTTGCTCCACGCAGCAATAATCACTTTGCGCCCCGCAGATCCCCATTCCGAAACTTTTTTCCCAAAAAAAGCAAAAACATTTTCACGCTCTGATACAGCAAGGCTTTTTGCAAACACAATACCAGGGCGCCCTCCAACATCTACACCCACAGCACCATCAGGTTTTGCAAAAGGGTGAAAAGAAATTATTTTATATGCTGAGATTAATTGATCCCAAGCTTCTTGATTTAAATAATGATAATCCGAAGGCAGCGGACGATAAGGAACTTCGTTTGGTCTGACAGGTTGCTTCCTAGCCTCATAATGATCTGCAATCATTTCCAACCTAGGTTGTAATGCCTCTTCGGCTTGATATGCGAACGATAAAGACAATCTTGGGATATAATCAAACAATGTTTCCATTTTCTCATGAAACAAAGGCAACCAATGCTCAATACCTTGATATCTACGACCATTAGAGACGGCATCATAAATAGGATCATTTGTTGCCGTTGATCCAAATAAATCACGCCATTTTGTTCTAAATCTTGCAATACTTTCTTCATCCAAAGAAAAATCAGCTGTTGGACGCATTATTAACGCGTCCATCGTACCTGTTGAACGCTGACTAATAGGATCAAAAGAGCGAATTGAATCAACCTCATCTCCAAATAAGTCCAGACGGACAGGCTCTTCTTCACCGGCAAGAAAAATATCAAATAAATTGCCGCGTACAGCGAACTCTCCTGCCTCCATCACTGTATCTGTTCGATTATACCCCTGAGAAACAAGGAGTTCGACTAAGAATTCATGATCTAAACTGTCCCCTTTTTTCATATTTAATGCACGTCCAGAAAAAACAGAACGAGGGGCTACCTTCTGTAAAAGTGCTGAGATCGTTGTTAAAACAATTCTGGGCGAAGTAACAGGCTCTAGTAATCGTGTTAACGTTGCTACACGTTCAGAAACAACCCGTTTATTAGGGGAAACCCGATCATAAGGTAAACAATCCCATCCCGGAAAGTTCAAAACTTCCAAACTCGGATCAATGAAATTCAATAAATCAGCAATTCGGATCATATCCGCATCATTACGGGCAACATGAACCAAAGTTTTCTTATCCTTAATAAAACATTCCGAAGCGTGACGTTTTAACAAAAAGGCATCATATCCATCTGGAACACCCCATATTGGCAACAAATTGTTCTGCTGTTTTGATGAGGTATCCCTCATTCTATCTCTCCTCGTTATTAAATCTTATAATTTTGAATGAATAATTTTTGCGAATTCACGCATTTTGTGAAACATTGGAATACCCAATAGTTCAGAAGGAATTTCTTTTGCACCCGTCAACCACAAGGTTAAATCGGTATCATCTAAACTCATAATATGCTCAAGCTCATTTAACTCTCGTTCGTCCATAACTGCAATATGCTGCTTTACAAAGCGACCAATTAACAAATCTGCTTCATAAGATCCACGATAATTCCCTTGATAGATTAAACGACGTTTACGAATTTCTAAATCCGTCATTGTTTCTTTTTGATCCATGATGCAATATACCTTATCTTAAACGCTTTTATGACCTCTAATATAACCGAGCCATCTCATGGGTGAAACCTCTATTTCATCGACAACACAACTTGCTTTATCCCCTTTGCTTGCTCCTTTATCTTCCCTTGATGGTATTGGACCAAAAACCAGCGAACTGATTGCCAGAGCGGTTGGTGGGTATCGCGTTATTGATTTATTGTTTCACCTGCCTGAAAATATTATCGATCGACGATATCGCCCTCAACTGCAAAATGCAATCCCAGGTAGGATTGTCACAGTAAAACTAAAAGTTATCCATATTGAAAGACCATTACGCAGCAAGCAACCCTGGCGGATTCATGTCACGGATGGCACTAAAAACGCCGAACTCAGCTTTTTCTCTCAATGGCAAGCTAAGAAAATCCAACCCAATACACAAATTATTGTATCTGGCACGTTGGAAACTTATGGCAATCGTTTACAAATTACAAATCCTCATTATCTGGAATCTATAGAAAATGAATATATGATCCCGTTAATAGAGCCTGTCTGGCCATTAACAGCAGGATTATTTCCTAAAAATCTATACAAAGCCCTCCGTTCTGCCTTATCCAAATGCCCAATATTACCTGAATGGATTGATCCCACAATCGTTCAACAAAATCAATGGCCGAGGTTTAAAGATGCTTTACATCTTTTACATTTTCCAGGTGATTTTCCAGAGTTATTTGACAATCAATCTTATGAAGCTGCTGAAAGTAGAGCACGTTCAAGATTAGCCTTTGATGAGCTCTTTGCCGAACAACTGGCTATTGGGCAGGCAAAAAGAGCGACACAGAAAAATCCTGGTCGAGCATTAATAGGAGACCAAACCTTATCTCATCAAGCTTTGGAACAATTTGGTTATCCATTAACGCAATCGCAAGTTCATGCGTTACAAGAAATTAAACAAGATCTCGAACGCCCTTTTCGGATGCTGCGCTTATTACAAGGCGATGTCGGTTCAGGAAAAACAATCGTTGCTTTATTAACCGCGTTACACGCTGTAGAGGCTGGATATCAAGCCGTTATCATGGCGCCCACCGAGATATTAGCCAGACAACATTTTGAGGTCTTTTCACAATTATGTTCAGTCGAAACTGTATTTCTGAGTGGTTCTGTCAAAGGCAGTGCACGAAAAGAAGCGCTTGAAAAAATCCAGAATGGTGATGCAAAAATTGCAATTGGAACCCATGCTTTATTTCAAGAAGGCGTGGCGTTCCATAATCTTGCTCTGGTTATTATTGATGAGCAGCATCGTTTTGGCGTAGAGCAACGAATTAAACTGGGGGATAAAGGAGAAAATACCGATATTCTTGTCATGACCGCCACCCCAATCCCCAGAACTTTATTACTAACACGGTGGGGAGAATTACAAGTCAGTCGCCTGACTCAAAAGCCCGCAGGGCGTAAACCCATTCATACCACCTTGCATAATCTAGGCAGTATGGAACAAATCCTGCAAGGCGTTGAACGTATGGTCTCTCAAGGATGTCAAATCTTTTGGGTATGCCCTTTGGTTGAAGAAAGCGAAGTCATGGATTTGGCAGCTGCCAAAGATCGATTTAACGAGCTGAAACATCATTTTGGTGAAGATATTGTGGGGTTAGCTCATGGCCAACAAGATAGCCAAGAACGACAAGATGCTTTAGATGCGTTTGCACAAAATAAAACCAAAATCTTGGTTGCAACCACCGTTATTGAAGTTGGCGTCAATATCCCCAACGCCAATATTATGGTTATCGAACATGCGGAGCGTTTCGGCCTAGCCCAACTCCATCAATTAAGAGGGCGTGTTGGTCGAGGAGAAAAACAATCTTATTGCTTACTCCTTCACGATGATAAAATCAATTTTACAGCAAAAAAACGTCTTGCTCTGCTACGAGATACCGAAGATGGGTTTTTAATTGCTGACGAAGATTTCAAAATCAGAGGCGGTGGCGAAGTCACTGGACGCAGACAATCTGGACTTCCTGATTTTAAAGTGGTTGATGAAATTAGATTAGAACAATGGTTAAATATAGCGTGGCAATCGTCCGAGCAATGGTTTCAATATGAGCCAAAAGCTTCTATGCAACAAAAACAGACTATTGAAATCTTGTTGCTCTTATTTGCCAAAAGTAATGCAGGTCGTTTATTGCGATCTGGTTAATAAAATTGATCAATGACAATTTACCAAAACAAGTGCAAGGAAATGGAAAGATCAAACTGTTAGATGGTGCAATTAATCAAGATATTATAGAGTATGCCAAAGCACAATTAACAGCACCATCGCTAGAAATTGATTTAAAGCAATAATTTATTACTATGAAAACGATGCCTTTATTGAATTTTCGAAAGAATACATAAAGACATCACATTCATAGTTAACCACTGACTTTAAGATTTATCTTTTTCATCCAACTCGTTAGTAGCACCCAAAACAAAACTGGAATTGATTAAATTACCCATCGATTGAGATAATTCTGGAGGCATAATTAGTACTTTATTGCTTTCACTTTTAAATAACAAAGCCAATGCTTCTATATATTGTTTTGAAAGCTGGTAATTCAAAGCAGATTGACCATCAACCGCTTCTATTCCTTCTGCTAATAATTCATTTGATCTTTTTGTACCCTCTGCCAAAGATACTGCCGCAGCAGCTTGTCTGACCGCAGCCTCTTGCTCTGCCTCAGCTTTTAAAATGGTAGACTGTTTAATTCCTTCTGCTTTCAAGATCGTTGATTGCCTTATCCCCTCCGCTTCTAAAACAGTGGCTTGTTTATTCCCTGCAGCTTGTGTTTCAGCTGCTTTACGATGACGCTCAGCCGCAGCTTGTTGTTCCATTGCAACTTGCATAGATTCAGAGGAGGAAAGACTTTCGTCTAAATCCATCTTCCCAATCGTCGCACATAAAGAGGTCATCACAAGACTGATGGTTGCTTGTTCATAATTTTCAACGCCATAAGCCGCTTTTTGAGTATCAATAATTTTGATAAAACAAATAGCATTTACTTTTACCAATACGTTATCTTTGGTAATGGCATCTTGACTTGGAACATTTAAAATCTGATCTTTGGTCGAGAGACGATGGGCAACCCTATCAACAAAAGGCGTTAAGATATTTAAACTTGTACCCAAAGTTGTTTTATATTTTCCTAGACGCTCGATAATGAGTTGTTGCCCTTATGGGACAATACGAATTGTTGTTGCAAGAGTAATATACAACAACAAACAATAAAAGAAAAACTACAAACAGACCTATACCCATTATGCCTCTTGCATAGTTTAGTCAATGATTACTATTTTTAAATTATTTTTTCTCAAAATCAACTTGTAATAACCGTTGATCAATTCTTTTAATCACAACGACGCGTGTTTCCATTGGAATAGGATAGTTCGCCACACATTCCCATTGTGATAATCCATCAACGGGTTTTTGTAATAACAATATCCCTTTATTTTCAGCATCACATTTCTTAGCAAGGATACCGATTTGTCCAATTAACTCTTTATCGATATTTTCAAGCGGTGTATCTCTTTTCGAAAAACGCATCCATAAAAATGCACAGATACACATCGCGATTATCCAAACGATAATTTGAAATTCCAAACTTACATTGGGATAAATAAAAGATAAAATTGCTGGAACAATCGCTGCCCCAGCCATCCACAACGCAAAAAAAGTGGTCGTAAATAACTCTACAAGTAAAAGAATAGCACCAATAATAATCCACATTAACCAAAGTGTATGTAAATCTATGACCATTTTATCTTCTCTTACTTAATGAGTATAATTTATGTTGAACTATTTTCGGTATTCCAAGGGAAATTAGTGCTTGTTTGATTTTGAGTTTGCTTCTTTTTATCAGCAACAACTTCTGCGGTTGTTCCTAATACAACCCCTGCATTAATCAAGCTGCCTATGGATTGTGATAGCTCGGATGGCATTGCAACGACTTTGGTATTATTGCTTTGAGATAAAGCAGATAATGCGTCAACATAACGTGTTGCTAGTTGGAAATTTAGCGCTGCTTGACCACCCTCACCACTGATACTTTCAGCAAGAAGCTGGTTGGCTCTTTTTGTTCCTTCTGCCAAAGAAATCGCAGCAGCAGCTTGCCTTGTTGCAGATTCTTGTTCAGCCTCTGCACGTAAAATAGTGGATTGCTTAATCCCTTCAGCTTCTAAAATAGCGGCCTGTTTATTTCCAGCGGCTCTGGTTTCTGTTGCTTTACGTTGACGTTCTGCGGCGGCTTGTTGTTCCATAGCCCCTTGCATCGATGGTGATGGGGCAATATCTTGAATTTCAATTGAGCGTAAAATCAAGCCCCAATCTGTCATTTGATCAGACATCACGCCTAATAATTCAGCTTTGATCATGTCTCGAGAAGAAAGGCTTTCATCCAAATCCATTTTCCCAATGGTGGCACGCAATGATGTCATGGCCAGACTCGCAGTTGCTTGCTCGTAATCCTCAACCCCATAGGCTGCTTTTTGTGGATCTGCAATTTTGACAAAACAAATAGCGTTGACCGTCACAACAGCATTATCTTTGGTAATTACATCTTGGCTAGGGACTTCTAAGATTTGATCTTTATTAGACAGACGATACGCTACACGATCTACATAAGGAACAACAATATTTAATCCTGCCCCCAATGTTTCTTTGTATTTTCCTAACCGCTCAATAATCCACTGCTGTCCTTGAGGAACAATACGAACCCCTTTAAACAATGTCATTACCACAGCAAATAATATAATAATAATAGCAATCAAACCTGTGCTGATGCCTGAGCTAATCATCTTTAAAGTCCTTCAATATATGCTTTCCTAACTCATATATGAATTTCAGATGTTTTCCCATTGTAAAAGAATGCGTTGCTTTGATGGCAGCCTTACTGTTGCGTATTTAACATGTTTGAAAACCATTCTACTTACTAAGTAGTCTAATCAACCCATCTTATATATGAAATTTATTTATAACTGATATTCATAGTATAAACATAAAAAGATTAATATTTATTTCGCTTATTTTTTGCTAAGATACGACATTACATTTTTTTACATGGTAGTAAGATCGATATGAACATAACCACGCTTATTATTGTTGCGATTGTTATTGTTGGAATCATTATATTGATTTCAATTTATAATCAACTTGTTCGTCTCAAGGCACAGTTTAAAAATGCTTTTGCACAAATTGAAGTCCAATTAAAACGTCGATATGATTTAATTCCAAATTTAGTTGAAACTGCCAAAGCTTATTTGAAGCATGAAAGCGAAACTTTAATCAAAGTTACCGAAGCCAGAAACCAAGCAATCAGCGCTTTAAAAAATGCCTCCGCTGATCCAACCAACGGTCAGAATATTCAAGCATTAAATAGAGCTGAACAAAATCTCAATAGAAATATGTCAGGATTAAATTTGCAGTTAGAAGCCTATCCTGATTTAAAAGCCAGTACCAATATGATGCAATTAAGTGAAGAAATCACTTCTACTGAAAACCGCGTCAGTTACGCAAGACAAGCATATAATGATGCTGTTACCTCCTATAATATTGCATTAAAAACATTTCCTGCGGTATTTATAGCCCCATTAGTTGGTCATACCGAAGAAGGAAAATTATTGGAATTTGAAGATTCAGCTCAAATTCAATCAGCTCCCAAAGTTAACTTTAATTAATTCTGTTACGATCCCTATGAGTTTTTTTACCCATCAACATAATGCGCGTAACAATACGACAATTTTTGTCGTTCTGTTTATTATTGGTACGGTCATCCTTCCTATTCTTACGGCCATCGGCATTGATTATTGGGAAAAAAGATATTTACCCAGAGATTTTGATAGTGTTCCTTGGGAAATCATCGGAATATTATTAGGTGGTACGATCGGCATAGTTATTCCTGTTGCTTTGTATAAATTTTCCCAATTTAAAGTTGGGGGCTACGTTATAGCAGAGCAACTAGGCGGACGATATATTCATCCACAACAAGCACAAAATTTTCAAGAAAGACAACTCATTAATGTGGTTGCTGAAATGGCGATTGCTGCCAATATTCCCGCACCTCACCTATATATTTTGGATGCCGAACAAGGCATTAATGCTTTTGCTGCGGGATATACGTTTGATGATGCGGGGATTGGAATTACCAAAGGGGCTTTGGATGTCTTAACTCGTGAAGAATTAATGGCTTTGATTGGTCATGAATTAAGTCACATCTTAAACGAGGATATGCGTATTAATCTACGTTTCACAGCTATTATTTGTGGAATGTATGTATTAATGACTGTTGCCTATCAGCTCATTATCAATATGGGCAGAGGAAGCCGTAACAGATCTTCCAAAGAAGGTGGCGGCGGTCTTGCCATTATGGCTTTCTTTTGCCTGATATTTATTGCTTTGGGGGCATTGTTAGCATTGTGGGGAAATATTATGCAGGCAAGTGTCAGCCGCCAAAGAGAGTTCCTTGCCGATGCATCATCCGCACAATTTACCCGAATGCCCCATGCTGTTGCCTCTTTGTTAAAAAAAATTGGTGGAAGTATCGAAGGTTCAACTATTCATACCTCTAATAGCAAAGCCTATAGCCATATGTTTTTTGCCAATAGTGCTAGGCAATTATTTTCAACTCATCCACCCTTAAATCAACGTATTTTGCATATGGAACCCAACTGGGACGGAAGCTATATTCAGCCTGTACCTTTATATGATTATAGTCATACACAAAATTATTTTAACTTTGAACAAAACACTGTTAATTCTTATAATAATGACCCTTTCACCAATTAAATTAACGGATGGCATTAAAATTATAAGCCTAAATTAATTAACACTTATTATATTACGTAGTAAGCAATGTATGAATTAACAATTAAAGAAAATAAGTCAGAAATTAAAATATACAGTATAATTGAAGAATAAATTTTATTTAGATATTATCAATAAAAATACCTGCTATATTTGCCAGCTCTTATTGACATTTTTCGACACCAATAGCTTCATATAAGTCAAATGTGATTTTATCTTTGATTAAGCATGCTTCTTTATAATCGTTAAGAATAACTTTATAAATATTTTTAATCTGAGAATAATTTAAACCAACCATCATGCAATAGAAAAGCTAATTCTATATACATAATTCAGAGCTTTAGAAACAACCATCCCTTACCCAACTGATTTATGAAATTGCTTTGCAACGAAATCAATAAGTTCATTTCCTTGGCTACCACTCCTGAATTTTTTCTGCTGTTCAAAATCTATATTAGGGACAAAATAAATGAGTTGATCATCACTATAAAGATTTAAAACAGAACAAGTTGATGATGATTTATTTTCTGCAAATTCACGAATATCGGATATGGTACGACCGATCAAAACATCACATAACTGAACACTTGGACTAAGTTTTGAGTCAACTTGGTTTACATTTTTTAGTTTTAAGGGGAATTGAATACTAGCAATTTCAGATCCTTTAAATTTTGCATTTTCCTTACAATTAATAAGCGTAGTAAGATAATGGTTATACTGTAAGAGATTATCCGAACGATCGTGCTTGATACTATATGGCTCATTTGACATCTGCTCTGTACGAGATATTAATGCTTTCAGAATAATAAATGCAGCATCAGTAGATGTATTTGGATTCATTATTGCATCAATACAATCTGGGTGTCTCAAAGCAAGTGGTCCTAGCACCTCAGATAAACTCCTCCAATCCACTGCTAAAACACTAGCAATGAGTGAAACAACTGTTGCTGGCGTTTTATGACGCATTGCGTCTTGAAATTTTTGAAGAATAATATCAAAACCATTACCAAAAAAGCCTGAACATACATAATAAGCCATTGAGGCCGTAGAAAAATTGCCACCATCTTCGTAAAGATTTATTCTATGATCGTAGTAGAGTGGTTCTACAGCGTATTCTATAAACATTAGAGTCAACATAAAACGTTTATTTGCGATACAAGTAACACATTGAAAGTTAGTGAGTAAGTCTTGCAGCAAATAAAAAATCGGTTTTTAATTTCCATCCCGCCTTTTAAAAGAGCTGAACTTTAACTCTGAAGCTTGAAGCCTAGGAAAATGTTGTTTGATAAGATGGCGTGCGTCATCATCATCAATATTTATTGCACAAGCACCTTGCCACTGTTGTGATTTATTAAGAAGATCATAACCAGTATAACCAGATTCATCAATTGCAAACATCTTTGATTTTCTCCCACTTCACTATATTTATTACATCACGAACTCACAGACTATATATATAAAAATATCGTAACTATTTCTACCTCATTTATTTTAAAATTTCTGTCTACTAAACTATAATGATAAAGACACTCTTAACTTTCACTCGTATTACTCCCCATATCATTTATCTTGATAACAGCTATTTATTAAAATTTTATTTCGATTCTATAATATTTTTAAAATAAAAAAAGCTGATCTTTTATTAGATCAGCCTTCGAAAATGCCTATAGAAATAATCTCTTATTCCCCATCCAAATACCGCATCAGCAATGCATATTCCAACTGCACATCATCAGCGATAGGAATATAAACCGTATGACTATTTCCTGGTGCAACTGTGGCTGCTTCACCTTTGGTATTTTCCATTTTTTCAAGTGTGAAACTGATATTCCCTTTTGGGGTCATCATTTCCAAACGATCACCAACTTCAAAGCGATTTTTTACCGTAACTTCTGCCAAGCCATTTTGGCGTTGTCCTGTGAACTCACCAACAAATTGTTGTTTAATGGAAACTGAAGAACCCGTTTCATAATTTTGATAATCATTATGTTTATGACGTTGCAAGAACCCTTCGGTATAGCCACGATGTGCCAAAGATTCCAATGTGCTTAATAGGCTAGTGTCAAAAGGACGACCTGCCACCGCATCATCCATTGCTTTGCGATAAACTTGAGCAGTACGAGCTACATAATAGTGTGATTTTGTGCGACCTTCGATTTTCAAAGAGTAAACCCCAATATTCACCAAACGCTCTACATGTTGGATCGCACGTAAATCTTTGGAGTTCATGATATACGTACCATGTTCATCTTCAAAAGCTGTCATTTCCTCTTCAGGTCTGGTGCCTTCGCGTAATACAAAGACTTTATCAGTCGATGGCCCCTCGCCTAATGTGGGTTGGACTTCTTCTTTCTCTTGACAGCATCCATCTTGCTTTTCGGATTTCTTGCTTACAATCTCACCAACTTCGTTTTCAGTGCCTTCCTCAATACCATATTGCCAACGACAAGCATTGGTGCAGGTTCCTTGGTTTGCATCACGATGGTTAATATATCCAGACAATAAACAACGTCCTGAATATGCCATACATAATGCACCATGAACAAAGACTTCCAATTCAATATCAGGCACGTTTTGATGAATCTCTTCGATCTCTTTGATCGATAATTCACGAGACAAAATAACGCGTGTTAAGCCCATTTGACGCCAAAACTTCACGGTCGCCCAATTTACTGCATTTGCTTGCACAGATAAATGCACAGCCATATCAGGAAATGCTTCACGCACCATCATAATCAATCCAGGATCAGACATAATCAATGCATCTGGATTCATTGCAACCACAGGTTCTAAATCTTTGATAAAGGTTTTTAATTTTGCATTATGAGGGGCAATATTCACCACCACATAAAAACATTTCCCCTGAGCATGAGCTTCATCAATCCCAATTTTAAGATTCTCGTGATTAAACTCATTATTCCGAACTCTTAAACTATATCGAGGCTGTCCCGCGTAAACAGCATCTGCACCATAGGCAAATGCATAACGCATGGATTTTAATGTCCCCGCGGGACTTAAGAGTTCAACTTTCAAAGGATTTGACATGTAATAACAACTGTTTTTTAAAATAAAGGAAAGATCTTTTAGCAAATTATATATATTATTTAAATGTATTTATAAAGAAGCATCAGAAAATTAATCTTTTGCTCTATAATTCAAAATTATTTAAGAGAATATAAAAACTTAGGTTTTAGGTTAAAAATATGAAATTAAAGCAATATTCGATAATTTGTATTGGAGTAGTTGTCTTTACGCTTTTTATATATTTTTCTGTAAAAAAAGATTTTGAACAAACTCTTTTTTTATACTTAAAAAATAATTGCAAAGAGCAAAAAGAATGTGTGGTTGATTTAAATCAAATTTTACCTTTTAAATGGGATAAAACATATTTTTTTGATAGAGCAAGTCAAGATAGTATTCAAAATAAAACGGGTCTCAGAAACTCTTTTGAAACAGATATTGGAGAGCAAATTATTTTCATAGAGAAAAACAAATTAGTTTTATATGGTCAGATTATTTACAATGATTTTTTACATGATCTTGATATGTTACCATCATTTAATGATTTAAAGTATTTTTTCTATACAAAGAAAAGAGTAATCATAGCTTTTAATCTAGATAAAAAAGAACAAAATGATAACGTTTCATATTACTTACTAACACCGAATAACGCTAAATTAAAAGTATATAATTACTTGTCAAAGGATAAATCTAAACAAACCTATGTGATTCATCCTACTAATTTAAATCAAGTTCATTTATTTAATCCTTAAACAAATTTAATATATTTTGATTACAAATAAAAAGGATATATCTTAATAAAATCTATTAGTGCTCGTAATGCTTTGGGCAATTGGCGACGGTTTGAGTAATATAAGTAAAACGCTTCTCCTATTGATCCCCATTCTGGCAAAACCCGAACCAATGACCCATCAGCTAATTGTTTGGCAACGCGATGCTCTAAATTATAACAAATCCCACCGCCTTTTTCGGCAAGTTCTATCGAAAGGATCGTTTCATTTACAATAATTGACCAATCCGCGGAAAGAATAAATCTTTTTTCTCCCTGCTCTAATTCCCAATGATAAATCTTGCCATTTCCCATACGGGTACCAATACATTGATGATGATGTAAATCCTCAGGGATTTTTAAAGGCGGTGCTGATTCTAAATAGTCAGGAGAAGCAACCATAATCCAGTTTAAATCATTACATAGCCTCAGGGCGATCATATCCTCTGGGACATTATCACCATATCGTATACCCGCATCAAACCCATTATTAATAATATCAATAACGGTATCTTGAACGGCGATTTCCAACCTGACATCAGGATAAGTTTTGGTATATTTGGCTAAGATAGGTGCCAAAATAAGACGTGCCGCATCGCTTAACACATTAATTCTGAGTAGCCCCGCAGGATGATCTCGATAACGATTAAGCGCCTCTAATCCAGACTCAATCTCACCAAGGCCAATATGAATGGATTGTAACAGCTCTTGCCCTGCTGGAGTTAGTTTAACACTGCGATTGGTGCGATGAAATAAACGAACGCCTTGACGTTCCTCTAAATTACGCATGGCTCGACTGAGTGCTGAGGGTGACATATCTAGTCTATCCGCAGCCTTTCGAAACCCTCCAGCTTCGGCAATTTCGCGAAAAAGACTGAGATCACCAAGATCGCTGCGCGTTAATAATGACATAGAATTTTCACCCAATCACTGACTCAATCTTTATAGCGTAATCATATTTTAATGTTCATCTAAAATCAACATTATGTGCAATTTTAGTTCATTGAAAACAAAGAGTTCATCCGTTACCTTACTTACATAAAGCGCGCTCTATTTAATTTATATGAAATTTCTAATTAAATTAAAACAGAGTAATCTAACATGAAAACGACATCTTTATCTCAAGGAAATAATCCAACCATTATTTGGATGGCTCATTTTGTTTTGGCTCTGGGTGGGTTGTTTATTGGCACAGGCGAATTTGCAGCAATGGGGCTGTTACCCAATATCGCACAAACTTTTCAAGTCACCATTCCAACTGCTGGTTATTTAATCTCTATTTATGCTTGTGGCGTTATTGTTGGGTCTCCATTACTGGTGATTTTTGGCGCAAGGATGGAGCGACGATTTTTGCTTTATCTCCTTGCGATTTTAGTATTCATTGGCAATGGTGCTTCTGCGTTTGCCAACCATTTTGGTTTAGAAGCCATCGCTCGATTTATCGCTGGTTTACCTCATGGTGCTTATTATGGCACGGCTGGATTAGTAGCCGCAAGTTTAGTCCCCCACCATCAACGCACCCAAGCCATTGGACGCGTTATGTTAGGTCTGGCAGCTGCAAACCTTGTCGGGGTTCCTTTGGTAACATGGATAGGGCAATTATGGGGGTGGCGTTCTACTTTTGGGCTAATATCCCTTGGGGGAATCATATTGCTTTTATTACTTCCCCTTACCGTTCCAAAAATAAAAGCCGATCAAACGATTTCTTCGTTACAAGAGATTTCATCCATAAATACACGACAAGTATGGCTGACGCTGGCAACTGCCGCTATTGGATTTGGTGGAATGTTTGCTGTTTACAGTTATATAACCCCTACCTTAATACATGTAACCCAGCAACCTGAACACCGCGTTCCTCTCTTCCTTGCCTTATGGGGACTAGGAATGGTGATCGGAAATATCATTGGTTCTTGGTTGGCAGACCAATCTTTATTAAAAACAATCTTTGGTTTGCTAATTTGGAATGCAATTTTCCTCGGTTTATTCACCATCATAGCGCATTCCCCCTTATGGGTAGCCATTTGCTTATTCCTAATCGGAACTGGCTTTGCTTTGGTTCCCGCATTGCAAGCAAGACTAATGGATATTGCCCCAAAAGCACAAACCTTAGCCTCTGCCATGAATCATTCTGCTTTTAACCTTTCTAATGCCATTGGCGCATGGACTGGAGGAATAGCTATTTCAACAGGTTTTGGCTGGGCATCTATTGGTGTGGTGGGAGCCATCCTCGCGATTTGTGGAATACCATTATTTGTCTTTTCAATTCTTATCAAAAATAAAGGATATTCATCATGACAACAAGAATGCATCATATCATACAAAAAGATCGAGTTGCTGTTATCACAGGAGCTGCCAAAGGAATTGGCGCAGAATTGGCACAAAAGCTTGCATCCCATAAAATGAAACTCTCTTTAATTGATATAGATTTAAACGAGTTAAATAAACTTGCCCGCACCCTGAATACCGACACCATCATAATGGGTGGAGACATCAGTGATCCCCATATTTTACAACAACTCTATCACCAAACCACAGAGCAATTTAAAGACGTTGCATTGCTTATAAATAATGCAGGCATAACGCTAAATGCTGGGCCTTGGGATAGCCCTGAACAATGGCGTCAATCGTTAGATGTGAATTTTACCGCTGTTTTAAATGCTCAACATCTTTTTGTGCCATATATGATTAAAGCCAACAATCCTGCAGCCATAATTAATTTAGGGTCAAAAGAAGGGATTACCACTCCCCCAGGAAATGCAGCCTATTCCGTTGCCAAAGGTGCGATTAAACTATTAACAGAGCAACTGGCACACGAATTACTGAAAAGCACAAATGGTATCGTTTCGGCGCATTTATTAATTCCTGGTTATACTTGGACCCCGATGAATTTTCCCGATATGAACCCAACGTCTGACGATAAACCAGAAGAACCTTGGACAGCAAAACAACTTGTAGATTATTTTATCGAGCGATTATTTCAAGAGGATTTTTATATACTTTGTCCCGATAATGCCGTAACTCCTGAAATCGATAAACGGCGTATGATGTGGGCAGTCAATGATATTATTTTAAACCGACCTGCTTTATCAAGATGGCATCCACTTTGGAAAAAGCAATTCGCTCAATACATGAATTTATAAAACCCTAAAATATCATAAAGGGCTATTTAGAGTTCCTAAACTGCCCTTTATGATTTAGCTCTTAACTCAATATAATGAATATTAACGAGAAACTGCCTCTTGCAAACGGCGAACAACACGTTCACGACCAATCAAAGGTAACATCCCTTTCATTTCGGGGCCTTTTTCTTCACGAGTCAAAGCAATCCGCAATGGATGAAATAAAGATTTACCTTTTCTGCCACTGATGTCTTTCAGTTTTGCTGTCCATTCTCCCCAAGTTTCTTCGCTCCAAGGGTCTTCTGGCAAGCAGTCTAAGGCCTGTTGTAAATAGTCTTTATCTTCTTCTGCCACTTCTGGAATCATATCTTCATGAATTAAATCCCACCAATATCTCGCTTCACTAAGAAGATCGATATTTGGACGAACGACATTCCAAAATTCTTCTGTGATATAAGATGGCAAGCGATCTTTGACTTCTGCAAATTCCATTCCGTGCAAGCATTTCTTATTCAACATTAACATTTGTTGAATATCAAACCGTGCAGGAGATTTGGAGTAAGTTGACAAATCGTAATCTTGTGCCAACTCATCAACGCTTAATAATTGAGGATCACGGGATGTTCCCAAACGAGCCAAATATGAAACAATGGCTTTGGCTTCTAAGCCGTCTTCACGTAGCTCTTTCAAAGAAACACTGCCTAAACGTTTAGATAATTTACCGCCATCGGCATCCATTAACAAAGGCAAATGCGCAAATCTAATTTTATTTGGTTTACCTGTTAATGCTTCAATTAAATCAATTTGAACACCCGTGTTGGTAACATGATCTTCCCCGCGAATAATATGAGTAATATCTGTTTCCAAATCATCAACAACAGAAGCTAATGTATATAACACAGTTCCATCAGCTTTAATCATAATCGGATCAGAGATCGATGTTAATTTAACCCGACATTGACCCATCACCAAATCATCCCATTTGACTTCACGACCAGAAAGTTTGAAACGCCAATGTGGCACTTTACCATTTGCCTCAGCTGATGCGCGTTGTTCTGGTGTTAATCTTAACATTGCACGGTCATAAATGGGCGGTTTATTTTGACGACGACGCAATTCGCGTTTAAAATCCAACTCTTCTTTGGTTTCAAAGCAAGGATATAAATGTCCAGATTCTTTCAATCGCTCAATCGCCATATTATAACGATCCATACGATCAGATTGTTTCATATATTCGTCCCAAGAAAAACCAAACCATTCTAATGCTTTGTGAATTTCACGAACATATTCTTCCTTGGAACGTTCAACATCCGTATCATCAATACGCAACATAAACTTACCGCCATGACGACGTGCATATAAAGCATTCGCAACAGCTAAACGAGCATTTCCTACATGCATTAAACCAGTAGGACTTGGGGCAAAACGTAATTTCATCTTTAAAACTTATCGCTATTTAAATTATCTTAAAACTCAAGGGGGCTATTCGTCGTCATCTTCTGGGAATTCGTCTTCTTCAACCAATCGGCGGGGGTCTAATGAACGCCAATCACATTCCATAGGGGTCGCAACATTTTCAACAAAAGACATAATTTCGTCAGAAGAATTCCAAACTATTTCTTCCTTTTTCATGACTTTTATATCTTCACCGAACGCAGACCACGCATCAACGATTTCTTGATTTGTCACGCCAGGAATACGACAGCGTTCTACACTTGCCCGCACGTAGGCATGTGCAAAAACAATCGCATGTTCTTCATTATAAAAACCATCAATGATTTCTACGACTTTATCCTCGGCATTACTGGAAAGATCAAAAACATGAACTTTATATTCACCTTTGTCATGATTTTCATCATTGTTTTGACTATCCAAAAACTCTACTCCTATACATTTTTTGATTCTTCAACACTTATAACCCAGGAACATATTGGCGTGCAAAATTAATCAAAAATTCTCTTCCTTGTTTGACAAGCGCCTGACCATTATAGGCAATAATGTCAGCCGTCGCATAGGTTTCGCTCCAGCGACTGGGAATAAAAGAGCCAGTTCCAATACAATCTACTGGTGCTTTGGCCTCGGCAATCATACGGCATTTCGTGACATCAAAACCAGAAGAGGCAATTAATTTAACTTTTTTAAACCCCGCTTCATTCAGGCGCTCACGCATCCACCAAATTGCAGCCGCTGAAACCCCCGTCCCCGTTAAATGCGTTAATTCTTTTTCAGAACAATAGCGTTGCAATGTTTCTGGAGCATGACGCATAATCAAAGAATAAGATGTTTGTCGATTTAATCCTTCTAAAAAACGTCCACCGTGCGTATCTAAACGCAAAGAAATTTTTCCTTGATCGGCAAGCTCTGGAAAGCGTTGGCAGACAGCGATACCGTCTGTGACCTCTTTGCCAAAATAATCAACCAATACACCCAATATTTGATCCGGAAATTGTTCATGAAACATCTCAGCAGCACGAACAGTAGAACCCGCATATCCAACCAAAGCATGAGGCATTGTGCCCATACCAGCGTCCAACCCAAACATTGTCGCTGTGCTTCCAGCCGCCGTGCCGATAAATCCTTTAGAACCACTCTTTTTCTGTGCAGCCTGTGTTCCAACCCAAGCCGCATATTCAACCAGTTCCTGCATTTCATAGCCTGCACAATGACGTGCACCCATTGCGATAAAGTCAACTTCAGGTAATGCTTGTGCCATTTGAAACGCATTACACGCAGCAACACAACAGACACCCAGTTTTTGCAATAAAATGGTTTCTAAAACAACAAGTTGTTCAAAAGAACCTTTTAAATACAAAATAGGTTGACCAGCCCCAACCCATTCCCCTTCTGGAAAGGCAACGTAATAGGTTGCCTTAATCTTTTCTTGTTCAAAGATTTGATCCAACCACTGTAACACTAACCTTGGGGCAGATAAGACAGGACGACGTAAAAAGACAGCATATACTACTTCTTTATCACCATAGTGATGAACAATCTGCTGTGTTCTATCAAAATAAGCATCTGTTCGTAGCGCAACACTATCGGCATTGGCTGGTTGTTTTACGGAAACCCAATCGTCAAACACAGACCCTAAGTCGTTATTATCCTTGGCAGTCATATATAATGCTCTTTCAAAAACCTTGGGTTATTTTTCTTTATTCGCAGCAACACGACGTTGAGCCAGCTCTTCTGCAACTAAAAAGGCCATTTCAAGAGATTGTTCAGCATTTAAACGAGGATCACAGAATGTATGATAGCGTTCCCCTAGGTCTGCTTCAGTTAAATGATGCGCACCACCAATACATTCGGTTACATTCGCCCCCGTCATTTCAACATGCACACCACCTGGAATTGCACCTTCCGATGCCATAACATCAAAAAATCCCATCACTTCAGATAAAATCGCATCAAATGGACGTGTTTTTACACCATCACTTGTTGAAATGGTATTACCGTGCATTGGATCACATAACCACGTCACAATTTTACCTGATTCATTAACTGCTTTTACAAAAGGAGGAAGCAATTCTTTAACTTTACCTGCACCCATACGCGCAATTAAAGAGATGCGTCCAGGCTCATTCTCAGGGTTTAAAATATCCAATAATTTTAATAAATCTTCAATATTAGCACTAGGCCCGACTTTGATTCCTATCGGGTTTTTAATACCACGTAAGAATTCAACATGAGCACCATCTGGTTGACGTGTTCTGTCGCCAATCCATAAGAAATGCGCAGAACAATCATACCATTCACCAGAAGTTGAATCAATTCTGGTCAATGACTGTTCATAAGGAAGTAACAAGGCTTCGTGTGATGTATAAAAATCAGTTTCATTAATTTGAGGTGTATTGTGACCTGTTAACCCACAAGCATTCATAAATGCTAATGTCTCACCAATTTTTTCTGATAATACACTATATCGTTCTGCTAATGGAGAACGTTGAACAAAATCTAAATTCCAACGATGTACTTCATTTAAATTCGCGTACCCCCCATTAGCAAAAGCACGAACTAAGTTTAATGTGCCTGCTGATTGGAAATAAGCAAGCTCCATCCGTTTTGGATCTGGCACTCGTGAGGCTTCAGAAAATTCAATACCGTTAATGATGTCCCCACGATAGGACATGTGGCTGACACCATCTTTGGTTTCATTATCTGATGAACGTGGTTTGGCAAATTGTCCTGCGATACGACCAATTTTAACCACAGGCACTTTTGCTCCGTAGGTTAGGACGACCGCCATTTGTAAAATCACGCGGAACACATCACGAATAATATCTGCTGTAAATTCTTCAAATATTTCGGCACAAGGTCCACCCTGTAACACAAAGGCTTTCCCTTGTGATGCCAATGCCAATTGTTGCTTTAAACGGCGTGTTTCACCAGCAAAAACCAAGGGTGGATATCGATTGAGCTTCTCTTCGGTTTCAGCCAAAGCAGATTGATCGGGATATTCTGGGACATGCTTAATTGGAAATGAACGCCAGCTATCTGACTTCCAAGATGAATTTTTGGTTCCAGAGTTCGAAGAAGGTTCGCTCATCGGGTATATCCTAATCAATTATCAAAAGTTACAAAATTTAAATAATACGTTATATCACGAATTAGAATAAGAAGTTTCATACATATAAGGCTTAATTATTGTATCGTATTTTTAGATTTTTCCTATAGTAAAATATTAAATTACCTTAAAATAATCGTTTTTTATTTCACCTTAAAAAAGATATTATCTTTATAAGTTGTAGTTTAACTATTGTTTTTTTAAAATTTTACTATAGATATAAATTCAATTTTATAAATAAACTGGTCATTTTCACTTGCATCACAAGGGGCTTTGCTTATGTTTTCTTCTTTATCTCGTCGAGTTATTCTTGCTGGTTCTGTTGCTTTTGCACTTTGCTCGTTTACAGCACTTCAAACCAGAGCTGCTGATTCACAAGACAAAACGATCAAAGTCGGTGTTGTATCCGGCCCAGAAGAAGATCTAGCCGTTGTTGCAAAAAATGTTGCAAAAACAAAAAATCTTAATGTCCAACTTATTGATTTTGACGATTACAACCTCCCTAACGAAGCATTAGTGGGCAAAGATATTGATGCGAATGCGTTCCAGCATATTCCTTTTATGGATGCACAGGTCAAAGCACGTGGATATAAGCTTGCTGTTGTTGGTAAAACTTGGGTTGAACCTTTAGGATTTTACTCTCATAAAATTAAGTCTTTAAAAGAGCTACCTGATGGAGCAAAAATTGGCATCCAAAATGATCCATCCAATCAAGGTCGTGCTTTAAATCTACTTGCAAAACAAGGGCTTATTACACTTAAAAAAGGCGCCCCTGCTTTACCGAGTTTAGCTGATATTACAGAAAATCCTCATCATTATGATTTTGTTGAACTTGACGCAGCTCAACTTGCCCGTTCTTTGGATGATGTCAGTATGGCATCGATTAACACCAATTACGTGATTTCTGCCAAGATTGATCCTAAGTCAGTCCTTCTACAAGAAGATCGTTTGAATAATCCATACGCAAATATCATCGTGGTCAGAAAAGGTGATGAGAACCGCCCAGAAATTAAAAAACTGGTTGAAAGCTTCCAATCTGATGCTGTTAAAAAAGCTATGGAAGATAAATATCATGGGGCAATCCTACCTGCTTGGCAATAAACCTTTTCTTTACTATATATTTTTAAAAAATGACCTTACCTTCTGAAAACACCCCTGATATTCCTGTCGTTGAATTTGATGATGTTTGCCGAAATTTCGACAATCATATTGCTTTGTCTCACCTTTCTTTCTCTGTAAAAAAAGGTGAAATATTAGGAATTATCGGACATTCTGGCGCTGGAAAAACAACCCTTTTACGTTGTTTGGCTGGATTAGAGCAACCTGATACGGGTAAGGTCAAAATTGAAGGGAAAGATATTGCTAATTTGCCTCGTAAAGAATTACTACCTTTGCGTCAGAAAATTGGGCTTGTCTTTCAACACTTTAACTTAATCAGTAATAAAACCGTTTTAAAAAATGTTGCTTTACCTCTTAAAATATCTGGTATGCCAAAAGCAAAACGATATCAAAAAGCACAAGAGTTACTTAATTTAGTTGGATTGCCTGATAAAGCCAATAATTATCCTGCACAGCTTTCAGGCGGGCAAAAACAACGTGTAGGTATAGCAAGAGCATTAGCCGCCGATCCTGCATTACTGCTTTGCGACGAAGCAACCTCTGCCCTTGATCCAGAAACCACCCGTTCAATTATTGAATTATTATTGCAAATCAACAAAGAGCTAAAGCTCACAATCGTTTTGATTACGCATGAGATGAGTGTTATTCGCTTATTGGCAGATCGTGTTATTGTCCTCCAAAAAGGACAGATTATTGAAGAAGGTGCTGTTGCTCATATATTTTCTCATCCTAAGACAGAGACAACAAAACAATTATTAACCGAAGAACAACCTTCTTTACCAGCCAGCATTACGAACCTATTACATGATGAACCTGCACCTAATGATTATGCGATTTTGCATGTCATTATGTTTGGCAATGTCGTCAGAAAACCGCTCATTGCTGACTTACAAAAAGATTTTTCTATTTCTGCTTCTTTGTTAGAAGGAAGTATCTCTCATATCAGGGAAACCCCTATCGGCACGTCATTCCTGGCTGTTCCTGCAAAAGATTGCGACAAAACAATTCATGCTTTGGCATCAATGGGTGTAGAAACAGTTGAAAGAATTGGATATG
This sequence comes from Commensalibacter communis, assembly GCF_947179105.1. Classification (NCBI taxonomy): domain Bacteria; kingdom Pseudomonadati; phylum Pseudomonadota; class Alphaproteobacteria; order Acetobacterales; family Acetobacteraceae; genus Commensalibacter; species Commensalibacter communis. The sequence continues at coordinate 407,127 of NZ_CAMXCK010000001.1, read as the reverse complement.
TTAACCTCTAGTTTAGATCAAATGAACGCTTTTATTGCAAACACACTTCATCTCTCACCCTACCTGTTAACGCAACTCTATCAAGCCATTGCAGATACAGCAGAAATGACTGCTGCTTGTAGCTTTTTAACATTGATTGGTGGACTACCGATTGCTTTATTCTTAGTCATTACTGCACCTGACGGGTTACGCCCTGCCCCTATTTCTAATAAAATTGTCAGTATTATCATCAATATATTTCGCTCTATTCCCTTTATCATTCTATTAGTCGCTTTAATCCCTGTGACACGATTTATCATAGGAACGTCTATTGGAACAGAAGCCGCTATTATTCCTTTATCCATTGCAACCATTCCTTACTTTACCCGCATTGCTGAGGTTTCTTTAAAAGAAGTCGATCAAGGATTGATAGAAGCCGTCAAAGCAATGGGTGGCAGCCGATTAACCATTATCAGAGAAGTTCTTTTACCCGAAGCTTTACCTGGATTAATTTCTGGCTTTACGGTTACCATTATTCTTGTTATTGGCATTTCAGCAATGGCTGGAACGATTGGTGCAGGCGGATTGGGACGATATGCTATTAAATACGGATATCAAGATTATAGAAATGATATTACTTTAATTGTTACTATATTATTGGTCATTATGATTTCTGCCATTCAATGGGTTGGAGATTATTTAGCAAGAAGAGTAAATCACAGATAAAACTTCAGCTTGTCGTTCCTACTGTCAATATGCAAAGTAAATCTAGTCATAGTTCCCAAGTTGCAAGTTATAACGTTGGCAAATGACTTCTTCAGTATTTAACTCTTTAAGCATATCTGTAAAAGTTGGTGCAACGTAGCCCACTCTCCACCAATCATTAAGATCCGTGCCAAACGTATAATAAGTCAAATCAGGATGATAAAGGATATTGCCAAAACTTTCTGGTCGCAAATCAATCAATAAAGCAGCCTCTTCACTTCTGGTCAAAGGTAACAAAGATTTTGGTAATCTAGGGCCAATTTCATCATTATATGGAGAGGTTTCATGATAAAATGCCGTAGCGTCTATAATTGATTTTGCACAATCTACTAAACCCCAAATCATCCCAAGTTTAGCACCTGTGACGTAGTCCACTTTAAAGCATGAACATTTATTTTTCGGTGTCGGTGCAACACATGAATACTTAAGCATAAATTCAGTAAAATCCGCAGGCAAATGACAGCCGACCCTATCTTCAATTTGCTGTAATTGCTCAATTGTACTTGGCGTATAATAACGTGACCCTCCGTTTTTTCTTTGTAACCAAGCATTATAAACAATCGGATTAATTGCTTGAAGATCCATCACAGTTACCCTCTAAAAAACAATACTATTTTAGATTAAGCAAAAATCTATAAAAATAATAGCTTGCCTCTCAATTCCTAGAATCAATAATATCATATGAACTGTCATCAACTCAATTTTGGACAATAAACCCATTTATTCTTTAATAAAACAATGAATTTTATTTATTCTGTTTGATCAGATTTAATGAACTTGCCACAAATAAATCATTTTGAACCTATATTTTCTTATCAGTTTTATATAAAATGAATTGTATTTATTATAGAATATGCAATTCTTACCGCTCAAAGAAGTAAAAGGATATTAAAATGCACTGGCTGAAACATAGCTTATACGGGCTATTCTTAATCACGCCTTTACTCATAACAAACAGTTATGCACAAGAGATGAATGTGAACTCTAACAGTGCCACATTACCAGGTCTTTCAGGACAGTCCACGAATGCACAGTCCTCAACCTCTGGAAATAATAACTCTGGTAATGGCGAACATATTACCGTTCGTGGTCGTAGAGCCCCACCTCCTGGTTATACTTATGCGCCCTCGATGGATATGACCAAAGGTCCTGATCCAGAGCACCAGCAGGCGTTAAAAGAAGGAAAAGATCCTGTCAGTGGGGCTAATCTCTCACGTTACGGAACTGCTTACAGGGAAAGTGGCCCAATGGGCAGCGGTAAACTTGGGGACTCAACTGGCAATGGTTGGTTAACCCCAAGATAATTATAGTATTATTGTTTTTGGCTGGTTCTTGTTACTTGTCTTAACGTAACAAGCTCTTCAGCTGAAGATGGATGAATACCAATCGTTTGATCGAAATCACTTTTCGTTAAACCCGAAGCAATGGCGACCGCAAACCCTTGCATAATTTCAGGGGCATCATCACCAAGCATATGCAATCCAACAACATGTTGTGAGGCTTTATCAACAATCATCTTGATATAAGTTTTAACTTTACGCTGGGTAAATGCATACTTCATTGATGTGAATTGTGAAATGTAAATCTCCACTTCACCTTTTTCAGCTGCCTCTTCTTCTGACAATCCAACACTTGCCAAAGGCGGATAAAAGAAAACTGCTTTAGGCGTTGCATCATAAGCACTCTTACGAGTTTTTCCTGCGAATAGACGATCTGCTAGCGCATGTCCCTGAGCAATAGCAACAGGTGTTAAATTAATCTTATCGATCACATCGCCAATAGCGTAAATATTAGGAGTAGAAGTGACAAAATCATCATTAACGATAATTTGTTTTTTCTTAGTCACGCCTACCCCAGCCAGATCTAACTCCAGCCCTTCGATATTAGGATGGCGACCCGTTGCAAAAAATACGCAATCCGTTGTAATCACTTCGTCATTATCTAAATGAAGCTGGTAAGCATCATCATTTTTAACAACTTTAACAGGTGATACCCTAGTATGTTGCGTAATATTAGAGCGTGCATCAATAGCATCATATAACGCTTCACGCATATCTTGATCGAACCCACGCAAGGGAACCGATTGTCGATAAACTAAATCTACTTGAGATCCCAAACCTGCGAAAATACCAGCAAATTCAATCCCAATATATCCGGAACCTACAATCGATACTCTCTGAGGGCGTTCTTTTAAATAAAAAGCTTGGTCAGAAACGATTGCGTGTTCTTTGCCTTCAATATCTAAAAGACTTGGTGATGAACCGGTCGCAATCACAATATGCTTTGCGGTAATATTTAATTTACCTTGAGCATTATCTTCAGATAAAACGCTTTGTGCGATATTAATCGTATGTGCATCTTTAAAAGAGGCTGCGCCTCTAAAGATCGTCACACCAGCTTTTTGAAGCATTGATACGTAAATACCGTTTAAACGATTAATTTCCTTATCTTTTGCTTCAATCAACTGTTGCCAATGATGCTGACCTTTTTTCGTATCCCAGCCATATCCATGACTATCTTCGACCAAATCGCCAAAGGTGCTGGCAAACATCATTAACTTCTTAGGAACACAACCAATATTTACACAGGTTCCACCCCAATGTTGTTTTTCAATAATGGCAACTTTCGCGCCATGTCCAGCAGCAATTCGTGCGCAACGAACGCCACCAGAACCTGCTCCGATTACGATAAGGTCAAAGTCATATGTCATTAATTATTGCTCCGCAAATGCTTTTTCAATAACGAAAGAACCAGGAGAATTCCCGTTCCCTTCCGTAAAGCCACGATTTTCAAGAATAGCTTTGATTTCAACCAACATTTCTGGTGAACCACAAATCATGGCTCTATCCAATTCTGGATCCATCACAGGTAAGTTAATGTCAGAGAACAATTTCTCATTATTCACCAAAGTTGTAATACGATCACGAACAGGAAAATCTTCACGCGTAACCGTTGGATAATAAATCAACTTTTTAGCAATATCTTCACCAAGGAATTCATGATTTGGAAGTTCTTTGGTAATATAATCACGATATGCCAATTCACCCACAGTACGAACGCCATGTGTTAAAATCACATGATCAAAATTTTCATAGACTTCAGGATCACGAATCAGACTCATAAAAGGTGCAAGCCCAGTTCCGGTGGAGAAGAAGTACAAGTTACGACCTGGCTTTAAATTAGATAGCACCAATGTCCCCGTTGGTTTACGCCCAATTAAAACCGTATCGCCAACTTGCATATGGCATAGACGAGAGGTTAATGGACCATCTGGAACCTTGATAGATAAGAATTCTAACTCTTCTTCATAATTTGCACTAGCGACGCTGTACGCACGCAACAAAGGCTTACCGTCAACTTCGATCCCAATCATACAAAATTGACCGTTCTCAAAGCGCAGGCTGGATGTGCGAGTACAAGTAAATGAAAATAAACGATCAGTCCAATGATGAACCGTCAACACTTTTTCTGCATTTAAATGGCTATATTCTTTGGTTGGGTCTGTCAGACGAAAAGAACTATCAATAACGATTGGTTCAGACATTATAAAGAGGCTCCTACTAAATTAACCTAAATTATTGCGTAAATAAAAATTATTCACATTTCGAATGTACTTTAACCCATTCCTATCCAAAATTGAACAGATTTCAAAGAGTATTTATAAGTTTTTTTAACTTTAAAAAATTATCACTACTCTTTTCGTTAAATAATAGCTAATATCATGCCTCAAAGCTATTTAAAGTGACAAAATAAAAATCAATAGATTATAATCATTCTTAGTTATATTCGAAATCCGTTTGCACTTTCAATAACTTCTTTGATTTTATTCTCTTTTTACTTTTGGACATATCCTTTATTTTTTGGAAATTCATGAATTTATCTCCTGCTGAACTTGCCTTACAAAAAGCATTACAACAAAGCCCTATTACCCTAAGTGCTCAAGAAGAACCTCGGTTATTAAAATTAATTGCTCGTAATTTACAACCAGAGCAAACCGAAATCTCAACGGCAACTTTTAACAAATTACTTTGCATTATTCGCAGAAAAGAATGGGCAAAACATCTAAATAAACAAGTTCAAAAAGAGAATAAACATTGGATTCAATCCGAAGATATTGCTTGGGCAGTCTCTTTCATTCATGATCCAGACCCCAACGAAGAATCTTTACATAATGCGTTAGAACAAGCCCTTCATACACGGCTACGTCAAAACGGTAAAAACGCTAATGACTCGTTTCAAACCCTTTACACGGATTTGCTTGATAGTGGCAAACCCATTATTGGTAGCAAATCGCTGCGCTTAATGGCACAAGATATTGCATTGGCTTTTCAATTAGACCCTGATGCTACCGAACATTTCATCGAAGATATTGTCTATCAAGAGCAAAAGCAGCAGCAAAAAGATCAAGAAATTCATCAAAAGGCTCGTGATCGTAAAAAAGACGAAATTAAAAAGCAAAGAGAATGGGAAGACAGCCTTGTTTCTTTTAAAGAAATCCCTGCTTTGCTACATTGTTCTCATAAAGAAGTCTTACGCTGGATTGCTGAAAATAAAATTCCAGTTGCCCAAAAAATAAAAAAACATGGCAAAGATATTTGGCGTTTTGATCCCAAAGAAATTAAAGCGTTACGCCCTCAAATCTCCAACTGGCGCAATGATACACCAACCAAAGGGAAAAAGAACGCTTTTATCAATTTGGGTGATCTGAATATCAAAAATAAAGTCCTTGCCAGTGTTGCAGCGATGGATCGTTATGCAGGTCACTTTGTCACAGCACGCAGTTTAAAACGCCGTATTACTATTGTTACTGGCCCCACGAACAGTGGAAAATCTTACACTGCTTTAAAAACGATGGCAGAGAGCGAAAGCGGAATTGCTTTGGCTCCTTTACGTTTATTAGCGCACGAATTCAAAGAAGCCTTGGCAGAAAGAGACATCGGCGCATCCCTCAAAACGGGAGAAGAACGCCAACTTATTCCTCATAGCAAGTTTTTAGCTGCGACAGTTGAGATGTGTCCAATGGATAATCCTGTCGATGTTGCACTTATCGACGAAGCACAAATGCTGACCGACCAAGATCGAGGGGCTGCTTGGACGGCTGCGATTATGGGTGTGCCAGCACGACAAGTTTTTGTTCTGGGATCGCCTGAATGTATTCCGATTGTTAAAAATATAGCCCGACTCTGTGATGACCCTTGGGAAGAAATCTCTCTGGAGCGTAAAAGTGCTTTACAAACAGCTTCTGCCCCTATTCGACTAAACCAGCTTCACGCTGGTGATGCGTTAATTGCATTTTCCAGGCGTGAAGTCTTGGATTTACGTGCAATTCTTATGCAAAAAGGGCATCGAGTTGCTGTCATTTACGGCGCATTAAGTCCAGAGGTTCGACGTGCCGAAGCTAAACGCTTTAATGATGGTGAAGCTGAAATCCTGATTGCTACTGATGCGATTGGTATGGGATTGAACCTGTCAATCAAACGGGTGATTTTCAGCACCATTTATAAATTTGATGGAACCAGCAGACGTCCCCTTACGTCTCAAGAAGTCAAGCAAATTGGGGGTCGTGCAGGACGTTATGGAAAGCATGAAACAGGAACCGTTGGTTTACTCGCAGGTGCTGGTGATCCCGATTTCATTCGCCGTCAATTAGAAGCACCGCCTGAAATCCTTAAGGACTTACGTCCTTTGGTGCAACCTGATAGTGATATTGTTCAGCTTATTGCCAACGAGATTAACTCTGACAGTTTGTTTGGTGTTTTAACACGATTGAAGCGTGCCGTATTACGTCCTGATGATCCGAATTATCGCCTCGCCCCAATGGAAGAAACTTTTGCAATTGCTTCAGCATTAGAAGGTGTGCAAGGATTAGAATTAAAAGATCGCTGGACGTATTCGGTCTGTCCTGTTGACGATCGTGACAATGGCATTCAACGCTTGACGCGTTGGGCAGCCGATCATGCCGCTGGTAAAGAAATTTCTGCACCCAGCACTGGAAAACTCCCTCATCCAAGCAATGCATCACGTCAAGAGTTAGAACGTGCAGAAAAGCGCCATAAACGTCTTGTTGCGTGGCGTTGGTTATCTTTGCGTTTTCCTAAAATATATCCCGATTTAGAAACCGCAGAGAAGACTACTCGGGAACTGAATGACTGGATTGAATCTGTATTACGTCAACAAAGACGAAAAGCAGAATTATAAAAGGTTAATGAAAGCAAACTATTGATACTGTAAGTTGTGATTGCTCCATCGATAGATTTTGCTTTTATTATCTTTAACTCCTTTTTGTGTGTGCTTGATATCGTAAAACCCATTTGTTTGATTGGGTAAAAGAGATAAAACATACTCTTTTTCGATAATATTATGACCTCCAGTTCCATCATCATGCCATTCACCTTTATTATCGGCAAAATAATACATATTGGTTTTAAAGACAGGGCGTAGTTTTCCTTGCATAATAGCAAACAAAGTTATCGACTGATTAAAAACACCATTTTCAGAGTAACCGACATGAGCACCATAGCGAATACCAAAGGCTAAAATTTGCGGATTCAATTGATAATGCGCAAAATCCAAACGCTGCAACTGTGCTACAACCATCTCATTGTTATCATTTTTTAAACTAAATGCACTTTTTTCAAGCGCGTCGCCGTTCTCATCACCACCTACTCTGCCGTATTCATCGCGAATAACTGTTTCAATATAGGGTTCAGCAGCTAGTGTTGGCATTCCAGAACCATCATAATCAAGAACCGCTACAACAATTTTATCTCTTGGATCGACTTCATACGAACAACTATTTTGTTGGTCTTTGTCCAATATGTCTTTTTTTATTTTGGTAGAACAAGCCACAACAATATAACGATCTTTCTGCCCTGGCCATGCTTTCATCCCCACCAGACTCCATTTATCATTTTTATATTGCGGGGCAATAATATTGATTATATCGCTAGGCTTCAAAGCTGTCTGTATTGACCAAAAATCGCTACTAAACTCATTGGGTAGTGTATCCCCGTTCATTACTTTTGTAAAATTGGATATGCCACCCACAGAATGAATCTCAAAGGATATTTGATCAATTGAATGAACGATTTCAACTGATGCTAATGTATATATCGATGCTATAACAATAAATAGAGCGCATCTGAAACTATATTTCATCACAAATCAAACCGTTCAAGCAATTAATCATTCCTGAATTAAGCACTATTTCGTATCTATTGACGATGAAGATAACCGCCTTTTCTTATCAATCAATTGATCCACAACTTTATCTTTTAGAGGTTTTAATAAATTAGCAGCACGCATTCCAGCTTGTCTTAACATCCACAACCCTTTTTCTTCACGAGTATATAAAGTTGCAATCGTATTGGTAATTGTGAACATTGCGAAAGTTTTTTGTCTTAAACGGCGCTCATAACGACGTAGTTGTTTTGCCGCACCAATTTCTTCACCACGTTCGATTCCTGCTTCAACTTCTTGTGCTAAAATCTCTTGCGCGGTCATTGCAAAGTTAAATCCATGTGCTGTAATTGGATGCATTCCAATCGCAGTATCTCCAACGAGTGCCGTATGGCGAGTTTCAAATCGGTTCGAAAAGACTGTTTTTAATGGATATACATGACGTGAGGAAACAGACTTAACTTTGCCTAAGCGATTTTGTAGTCGTTGGCTAATATCGGCGGTAAAGGCATCTTGGTCTAATGACCGAACCTTGTTCATTTCATCAGGAGGTAACGATAAAACAATCGATGACATATTACCGTTCAATGGCAGTAACGCAATCGTCTGACCTTTATCAAACCACTGCAATGCAATCCCATGATGCGGTAATTCGTGCTCTAAACGAGTTACCATCATATGACGATGAAAATCATGTAAATGATACCCGATGCCAAGACGATCTCTGGTTTTAGAGAAACGTCCATCGGCAAGCACAGCTAATTTTGCAGTAAATTTCTCGCCTTTAATTTGAACCGTTACATAATCAACAAAACAAGCCAGATCTTCACAAGATTGTTCAGGTAAAATGGTAATTCCTTCGCGGCTATGTGCTTCTTCAAACAAAGATTTACGAATAGCACAATTTGGAACTAAATATCCTAACGCCTCTTCATTTTTGCCTTTGGTATCAAAGGTTAAAGGGTCATTTTCATCACCATTTTCAACGCGTGCTTCTTGTATCACAGAAATATCTTCGGGTCGAATACGATCCCACACCCCCATTGATTGCATTAACGCAACCGTGTGATGGGTCAACGCAATTTCACGCCCATCAAATGACGGGTTTTCTAAAGCATGTAACGGTGCTGGATCAATTACAGTAACCTGTAATCCCAATGCCTCTAAGGATAATGCTGCCCCTAAACCAGCGGGACCACCGCCAATAACAACAACATCTTTCTTATCCATTGGTAATGGCATTTGATACTCTCCCAAATTAATATAATTTTATTCTTAAGTAGGTCATATACTCTTAAATATCTACTTTGAATTGAACAGGCTTCCCGTTCCAAATAGCAACATAATCATCTACCGATACGCGAGGTGGAGCTTCTTCAGACTCACATAAACTGCCGATAAATAAGAAACCAAGCATCCGATAAGGTTCTTGGAACCCTAGCCCTTCAACAATATCTTTATTCGCAATTGGGCCCGTAACCCATTTAGCACCAAATCCCAACGCATGCACAGCATTCAGAATATTCATCACAGCAGCTGAACTAGCCATTAGTTGTTCATCAACGGAAACGCTGGTTTTTTGCGTAATTTGACGCATGCCAAGTGCTATCACCATCGGCGCGCATGAAAAATTATGCTGCACTTTTGGCAAATAGGATGCAGGATAATCATATTCTGGTTTTTGCATGGATTGCTCAACCGATTGCAACCATGCGGCTCTGTTTTCCCTTGGAATTACGATAAAACGCCAAGGACGCAGCTTTCCATGATCTGGCGCACGCATTGCCACAGACAGAATTTGATGCAATTGTTGATCCGAAGGTGCTGGCTCTTTCAAAGCACCGCTCGAAAAACGTGAAAGTAAAAAATCAATATTTGACATTTGCTAATCCACTATATGAATATTAAACCATATATCGTATTTTTAGTATTCAAACACTCACAGTATCTCGAATAAAAAAATTAAAAACTGATAAAAACTAATAAAAAATAATTTTTCTTACATTATTCTATTTCTATAAGATTGTCTTTTCTTTTTCTTGGCCTTATATTTCTATCTTGTATCGCCAGTAATCATTATCAATGGACACAGAATCTTTTATGACCCAGCAAAGACAAACCAGCATACACAGACAAACTTCGGAAACAGATATTCAGTTGACGCTAAATATTGACGGCACTGGAAAATCTAATATTAATACAGGGATTGGTTTTTTTGACCACATGCTAACCGCTTTGTCTAAACATAGTCTGTTTGATCTTGATTTGGTCGTCAAAGGGGATCTTCATATAGACGATCATCACAGTGTCGAGGATACAGGGATTGCTTTGGGACAGGCTTTTCGTCAAGTCATTGGGGATAAAAAAGGGATTTGTCGTTTTGGACAAGCTACAGTTCCTTTGGATGAAGCGCTCAGCGAAGTCATCATTGATATTTCTGGCCGTCCTTATTTGGCTTGGGATGTATCTTTCCCTACACAAAAAATTGGGCAAATGGATACAGAACTGTTCGAAGAATTTTTTCGCGGTTTTGTCATGAGTGCGTATATTAATCTACATGCAATCAGACGTGCGGGACGTAATTCGCATCATATTGCCGAAGCAACTTTCAAAGCCACTGCCAGAGCTTTACGCTGTGCATGTGAATTGGATGCTCGTGCCTTAAATAACATTCCATCTACCAAAGGTGTCTTGTGAAGTTTTTTACCGTTTATACCAATCCACAATACCCCAGAAATATCAAACTTGTTCCTAATGGATTTTCTTGGATGGTTTTGGTCTTGGGCGCAATTGGTTTATTTATCCAAAAAAGCTGGATACACGGATTAATTATATTAAGCCTGTGTATTTCTTTAAAATTTTGGTTACACCCGCCATTTGTTATTTTATTTTTGATCCATTTTCTATTAGCCTGTTTTGCGTATCATTTTCAAAGAACAGAACTTACGTTATCAGGATGGAAAATCAAAACAATTATAGCAGGACGAAATAAACAAGCTGCTTTATTAAGATTACTCGATCAATATCCAGATCTTGCCCAAAAGATATAATATAATGTCTCATACTTCTCTTAAAATCGTTGTGATTGATTATAATGGCGGCAACCTTGCCTCTGCACAACGTGCTGCTCTGTATGCAGCCCAACAAATCAATTTACCTGTTGATGTAGAAATCAGCAACCATCCAGACACAATCCTTAATGCAGATCGAATTATATTGCCAGGTCAAGGTGCTTTTGCAGATTGTATGAATGGATTAAAGAATATCCCTCACCTTTTAACCGCGATAGAACAAAGTACCAACCAAGGAACTCCTTTTTTGGGAATTTGCGTTGGTATGCAATTAATGGCACAAAGAGGTCTGGAACATCATATCACTAAGGGCCTAGGGTGGGTAAAAGGTGAGATTGCTCAAATGAAGCCCAAGAATTTACCTCTACCTCAAATGGGATGGAATGAATTACAATTTAAACCAAATCAGTACCCTATTCTTGAAGGAATAGACCCTGGTAATCATGCTTATTTTGTGCATTCTTACGCGTTAACCGACGCCGATTCACAGAATATTATCGCAACAACAGATTATGATGGAGTAACCGTCCCTGCTATTATTGCCCAAGGCAACAAGGTTGGAACACAATTTCATGTTGAAAAAAGCCAAGAAGTCGGGCTGAGAATTCTTGCTAATTTTTTAACATGGAAGACAAACTCCGCTTATCCTAATCATTCATATTAAGACTTAAAATGGATCATTTTACTTCTGGTCTTTTACCTAAAATAGAAATCGAAAAACTCGTATCTTGGGAGAATGAAGACGATCTTCATTCTCTATCTGAAGCATTAGAGGCCTCGATTATTGCTGGATATCATTGTAAATGGACAAAGCCCCCTCCTCGTCATCAGGTAGAAAACTATTTCAAAGGCGTGTTGTTAGTACCTGAAAAGATTTTATTCATTGCACGTTTAGATGGGAATATTACAGGAATTTGCGAAGTCACGACGCCACCAAAGCAAAAAGATTCGTCTTCAATTGCTGCAATGATCGATATCTTTACCGTTGCACCCTATGCTTTAAATGCAGGGGTTGAAGAGAGGCTTTTATCAAAAGTTGAGCATTGTATTTCGCAACTCGGATTTCCGATCATCAATGTGATCATTGACGAAACACAGAAAAAATTATTTCAATTTTATCTACAAAATGAATATCAACATTGGGCAACTCACCCTTATTATCAAAGAATAGACGGTCAAATTGTTAAAGGCTTATTGCTTTATAAATCTTTTTTAAATACTTCCTCCTCATAATCAGGAAAGCTCTTTTTTTATGACATCACATCCCTCTCCTCGTCCATTAACCTTATATCCTGCAATTGATTTAAAAGGCGGGCAATGCGTTCGGTTACGCCAAGGGGAAATGGATCAAGCCACCATTTACTCAGATGATCCAGGAAGCCAAGCCAAAGAATGGCATCAGCAAGGATGTAAATGGCTACATGTTGTGGATTTGGATGGTGCTTTTGCTAAAAAACCTGTCAATATCGAAGCAGTGCAAGCCATCCTTGCGAATTCAAAGGTTCCAGTAGAGCTTGGCGGTGGCATCAGAGACCTTCAATCCATTGAGTTTTGGCTGTCTCAAGGGGTTGCTCGCGTTATTCTGGGCAGTGTCGCGGTTAAAAGCCCACAACTGGTTTACGATGCTTGTAAAGCATTTCCTAATCAAATCGTGATTGGGATTGATGCTAAATCGGGGTTTGTTTCTACCGAAGGTTGGGCGGAGACCTCTGAAATGAAAGCTCTTGATCTTGCCTTAAAATTACAAGACAGCGGCGCTGGAGCAATTATTTTTACTGAGATTCAGCGAGATGGCATGTTGTCTGGATTAGATTTAGAACAAACGGCTGAATTAGCGCACCATTTATCTATCCCTGTCATCGCCAGTGGTGGTGTAGGCAATTTAGATCATTTACGTGCTTTACGTGAAGTCGCCAACACAGAACCGGGTATTGAGGGCGTTGTCGTTGGTCGGGCATTATATGATGGGCGTGTGAATATTACCGAAGCATTAAAGGTCTTGGAAACATGTTAAAAACCAGGGTTATCCCTTGTCTTGATGTAAAAGATGGTCGCGTTGTTAAAGGGGTCAATTTTGTTTCATTGCGTGATGCTGGTGATCCCGTTGAACAAGCATTGGTTTATGATCAAGCAGGTGCAGACGAACTGACGTTTCTTGACATTACCGCCAGCCATGAAAACAGAGATACCATTCTGGATGTCGTGACTCGCACTGCAGAGAAAATATTCCTACCTTTAACAGTTGGTGGCGGCGTTCGTCGTGTAGAAGATATGCGCGCACTTTTACTGGCTGGGGCTGATAAATGTGCAATCAATTCAGCTGCCGTCAAAACCCCCGAACTTATCAACGAAGCTGCAAATAAATTTGGTAGTCAATGTGTAGTTGTCGCGATTGATGCACGTTCTAATGGCAAAGGATCTTGGGAAATCTATACCCATGGGGGGCGTAATCCAACGGGCATTAATGCGATTGAATGGTGTCAACAAATGGCAGAACGTGGAGCTGGTGAAATCTTACTGACCAGCATGGACCGTGATGGAACAGGAAAAGGGTTTGATTTGGAACTATTAAAAACAGTTTGTAATGCCATTAAGATCCCTGTGATTGCCAGTGGTGGTGTCGGTGAATTACATCATTTTACCGAAGGAGCACAGACAGGAGCCACAGGCCTGCTGGCAGCAAGCGTCTTTCATTTTGGGCAATTTACGATCTCTCAAGTTAAACAAGAACTCGCCCAAAACAACGTTCCTGTTCGTTTATCGAAATAAGAATTAGATCAAAAGAAGATAATGATGAGCCCAAAAATCAGCGCCGATATCCTTAATCAACTCTATGAAACCATTCTTTCAAGAAAAAATGCAGATCCCAATACCAGCTATTCTGCAAAATTACTGGCCAAAGGTTCAAAAAAAACTGCTGAAAAATTCGGTGAAGAAGCCGTTGAATGTCTGATTGAATGTGCCACTGGCAATCAAAAAGAATTGATTACCGAAAGTGCTGATGTATTATATCATTTACTCGTTATGTGGGTCAGTGCAGGCGTATCCCCTGATGATGTTTGGCAAGAACTACATCGCAGAGAAGGAACCAGCGGCATTGCAGAAAAAGCTGCGCGTTCTAGTGATCCTTTGAAATAAATTATGCAAGGAGCAAACTATGTCTATTAATATCTCAAAATATGATCCTCAAAATATTTTTGCAAAAATTCTAAGAAAAGAAATCCCATGCAAAGCAATTTACGAAAACGACTTTGTGCTTGCATTTCATGATATTGCTCCACAAGCCCCAGTCCATGCGTTGGTAATTCCTAAAAATCCATATACTTGCTATTCTGATTTTGCTGAACGTGCTGCACCAGAAGAGCTTGTTGCCTTTAGCAAAGCCATTGCTCATGTCGCCAAAGAATTGGGACTTGAAGATAATGGATATCGTATCATCAGCAACACAGGCAGAGATTCTGGGCAAGAAGTTCCCCACTTCCATTTCCATATTATGGGTGGAAAACAATTGGGCTTTATGGGTTAGTTTAATTTTTCGCAATGAAGAGCAAAAACGTAGAAGCAGATAAAAAAGTAAGCGCCATGTCATTGGCAGAAGTACGAACTTTTATTGAACTTTTGGCCAAAGAAAACCCAGATGCAAAAAGTGAATTAAATTATACTTCTCCTTATACATTGCTGGTTGCTGTTGTTTTATCGGCACAAGCAACAGATGCATCAGTCAATAAAGCAACGGACAAGCTATTTCAAGCTGCATCTACTCCCTCAGAAATGGTTGCCTTAGGCGAAGAAGGCGTTGCAAAATACATCAATTCCATTGGTCTATGGCGTGCGAAATCAAAAAATGTAGTTGCTTTGTCGGCTCAGCTGTTAGAACATTATAATGGTGATGTTCCTGGAGAAAGAAAAGCGTTAGAAGCCTTACCTGGCGTAGGTCGAAAAACAGCAAATGTCGTGTTAAATATCGCTTTTAATCAAAGCACCATGGCTGTTGATACCCATATTTTTAGATTGGGAAATCGCACAGGTCTTGCTATAGGAAAGGATGTACTTGCGGTTGAAAAAGCATTAATTCGGCGTATTCCTAAAGAATTATTACGAGATTCTCATCATTGGTTGATTTTACACGGAAGATATATTTGTAAAGCCAGAAAACCCGAATGTTGGCGTTGTCCTGCTACTGCTGTTTGCCATTATCCAAATAAAAATTTAGCAATTTAAGTATATTGGCTAGCCTAAAATTTATTTAAGTATTTATGACTATACAAACTTAAGAATAGTAACTGATTCATAAAACTCTTTGTTTAATTCTACCTTATAATATTATTCCTGCTGTGCCATCGGCATTTTAGGAACCCCCCTCTGAATAGGTTCCATAACCCAAGGTCGCTGCCCCCTATTATATATATCGGTGTTTATTATTAGAGGATCTAGCCAGATACTATGTGCGCCATTAATCCAATTTTCTTTTTTATTGATAACAGGAATATTTTTACAAGAGGACTCATTCCACAAGAAAGATAATTCAATGAGACTTGATCGACATAAATTCTCTTGTTGATCCTTTGGAATACTCTTTAATAAAATCAAAATCCTCTTTCTTTTGATAAAGCAATAATCCTTATTACAATATATTCCTGCCTCTATGGTATTGGAAGATATTACTTTGGCTTCTGTAAGTTTTGTAATTTTACGCCATTCTTCCACGGCTATCGGATCACATCCTCCTTGACAGACCATCAACAATCGATGCTGGTGATTGATCCCTATCATTCTTCCATTAGGTGACGTTATAATAGTTGGTGTGGTTATACAAAAAATAGACGATATGCCGATTATCATCACGATTATACCAAACCAACGCATGGCTGTTATGCATAAACATAGAATACAAAGCCCTAGAAAATAAAGTGCGTATCCCCAAGCAGGAAAATTAGGAACTGAAACACTGGCATAAGGTAAATGGGAAACAAGCTCTGCTAACCAAATAATCCAATCTATTCCAAAGGTCATGAGCTTTAAGAAAATATAATCAAACCCAAAAGTCATTGTGCATAAGGTCAATAATCCCAAAGGCATAACCCACAAAGCCATTAAAGGAACTGCAATTAAATTTGCAAAGACAAAATATAGATTTAATTCGTGAAAATAAAACATCACCACAGGAACCACAGCGGTTCCTGCCAAAATACTAACCCATGCCCCTTCCAGAATATAAACTTTAATAAATCGGAATAAATAAGAGTTAATCTGTTGGTATTTCTCTAACCACCGATAAATCAACTGATATCCAGAAACCAGAGCCATCACCGCCGTCATTGACATCTGAAATGACACATCCAATACAGAAGCTGGCGAAAGCAACAAAAGAAATAAGGCAGCCAGCATCAAATTATATTTAGAAAACACCGAACGATTGCAAAGTAAAGCCAACATCACAATACTGGCCATTAATAGACTTCGCATTGCTGGAATATGCAATCCTGTTAGCACCAAGTAACCACATCCGACAGTCCATCCAACGATAATCGCAATCGTTTTTATCGGCCAGTATAATGTCAGAGTTTGGCTGCGCAACAATAACCACCGCACTGTAAAAGCAACAATCCCCATCACAATGCCCAAATGTAATCCAGCAATTGCCAATAGATGCGCCAGTCCAGAAGCAGCAAATACATGACGCACATCAGGGGATAATTCTCCACCCATGCCTGTCAGCAAGATTTGCGCAATAATCCCTGCAGAACCAGCATTTATTTCTCGAATATGTGCTGCAATTTTCTCTCTTAGACTTTGTATCGAGTAAATAGGGTGAACAGAAATAAGTTTTACAGGTTCTAGAGCGTATCCATATGCTCCTATATTGTTAAACCAAGATCGAAATTGTAGATCATAGCCTCCTACATATTGAGGAGGTGCAGGGCGATGCAACATAACCCTCGCCTGCACCAAATCACCATTTCGTAAAAACTGATTATCTTTTTTAGAAAGCGTGAATAAGATCACTCTTTCCCATTTTTGTTGATCTGATTCTGGTGCTGTTTTAAAACGAACTTGCTGTAACGTAATCCGTTTCTTACCGTTATTTAAATATTCAATAGACTGAATTTGTCCTTGGACAACCGTCGCACGAGAGGGCACCGCATAAAAAGGTTCTTGGCGGTAGGTTTGCAACCATGCCAAGCAAAACCCCGACGCTATTAGTGTAATTGTCCAACTGATTTGATAAAGACCTAAATACGCCGTGTAATAACGACGGATTATGATTACTGCTGTTAATCCTATAACAGAAAATATACATCCCCAAATGATAGATGGTTCAAAAGGTAGTAAGAAATAAGCTAAACATCCAACGGCAAAAGCAATAGGAATCCATAATCTCAGCGATTCAGTTTCAATATATAAATATTGAGATATCCTATAGAATATAGCTTGAATATTGTTAGCCTTAATAAAATTAATATATAGATAAGGTATATATTAATATATAATATTAATCTTTTAAACAAATATTCTATAGGTGATACAATAAAATTACCGACTAATCGTTGCTTGCAAAGCATCAATAGATGTTTGAATACCAGCTTCAGTAGACATCGTAAAATCTTCCATTTCTAAGCTGACCCAACCATTATATCCAACCATCCTGACGACCGAGAAGAATTCTTTCCACCATTGCAAATCTTTACCTGCCCCAACCGCCACATAGTTCCAAGCACGATTAGCAACATCTGTCACTTCTTTGGTTTCAAGCAACCCATTCACATCCGCTAATCCACGTTCAATACGGGTATCTTTACCATGACAATGATGAATAGCTTTTCCTAATGCTCTGGCTGAAGCAATTGGATCAGCACCCATCCATATTAAATGTGAAGGATCTAAATTCATTCCGACTTTTTCTCCCACTTCATTGCGAAGTCGAAAAAGTGTTTCTGGATTCCAAACCAACATTGCCGAGAAATTCTCAAGGGCATATTTTTCGACACCCACTTCGTCAGCCAATTTTACCAAATGATGCCACAAAGGAAAAGCTCTATCTTCCCATTGATAGCGATCTCGCTCAGGCATCTCCCCTGGCCAGCTTTTGGTATAAACCAGCCAATTTGGAACTGTATCGCCATGAGCAGCCTCGGGCAAACCAGACATAGTAACGATTTTCTTAACGCCAATTTCCCCAGCCAATCGAATAGTATCTTCGATTTCTTTTAAATGACGTTTTCCCATCCCTCCTGGATCCAATGGGTTGCCTGAACAATTTAACGCTGCAATTTCAAGATTTCTGGCTTTAATTTCATTTAGTTTTTGTTTGAGCAACCCTTTGTCAGCCAATAATTCATCGGCTCTAAAATGTGGTGCGCGAGACCAGCCGCCACCCGTCATCTCAATGCCTTCAACACCAAGTTTGACGCACTTATCCAACATTTCTACAAAAGAAAGATCCGCCATCACATCAGTACAAATTGATAATTTCATTCTATTCACTTCTCTTATAATAGTTTATTTAAAATCAACCCATACTGCCCCTGCATCCGCAGAACGAACACAGTTTTCAAGCCAACGAACACCCTCTGTCCCTGCTTCGATCCCAGGATAACGATGCGTTTTCAAAAAGGCTTCATCTCCTCTTTTCTTGGCATCAATAGCTTGAGCAATCCATAAATAAATATTTGCCCAGCTATCTCCTAGCCCTTCGGTATGTAATGCCCCCATGCGATCAATCGCATTCGTTTCATCTTCTAGATAAGGCATACCGTGATGCAAGATTCTGACAGGCTCGCCCTGCACTTCATAGCTTAATTGGTTCGGAAAAGAATCTGTCCATTCAAGCGATGCTTTAGACCCAACAAAACGATAACGATGCGAACGCATATTCCCTGCATCAACCGAAGAAACCCATAAATGTCCACGAGCACCATTATCATAATGCATTAACACCGTTGCATGATCTTCCAAAGGTTCACGCGTTGGAATAAATGCCTTACGATCACAAAGCAGTTTGTCGATTTTTAAATGTGGCAACACGACTTCTGTAAGATAATAAAGATGTGTTCCGATGTCCCCTAGCACAAATGTTGGACCAGAAGTCTTGGGGTTGGTTCTCCATTTTTGTGCTTCGCTGGCATTGGTATCGTCCCCAGCATTAAATCCATGTGTATATTGCAAATCAACAATACGAATATCGCCAAGCATTCCCTTTTTAACCATCACAGCCATTTGTTCAACCAATGGATGCCCTGTGAATCCATAAGTTACCCCGATTATTAATCCTTTTTCTTCAGCAATTTTTCGAACTTCCTCACATTCTTCCACCGTGAAAAATAAAGGTTTTTCACAAATAACATGCAAGCCAGCTTCTAAACATGCTTTGGTAATTTCAAAATGCGTGAAATTAGGCGTTGCAATAGAAACCACCTCCACACCATCTGGACGTGCTGTTTCTTTGGCAATTAATTCCTTGTAATCCGCATAACAACGATCTGATGCAACACCAATATTTACCCCAAACTCACGACCTCTCTCTACATCAAGGTCGAAAGCGCCACAAATGAGTTGATAAGTTCCATCTCTTAACGCGCCTGTACGATGCTTATAGCCGACTTGTCCCGTACGACCACCACCGATCATACCCCAACGCAACCGTGCAATTTTACTTTCACCATTAATCATATTCTTAAACCTTTATTATTTAAATTTGTTAAGAAATCAAAATGCTGCCATGCATTGAAAAACAGTGAAAATAGTATGATTTTATCCAGCGTTAAACGAAGGCAGCATCAATGTTAAACATTATATTCCAAGACCTTCTTTTAATTTTTTCTTCATAAAATCTGAAGATTCTTGTGGTTTATCAGACCATGCAAAGACAGCATTGGTTGCAATCCCATCAAATTTCATGGCTCGCAGTCTTTTAAAAATTGTATCGAAATCGACTTCACCTTCACCGATATTTAAATGCTGATGAATAGTTACTTTTGCATCGGGTGGATTAACAATATACCGTAATCCAAAGGCCGCTTTATGATTATATGTATCTGCAAATAAAACATGGTCTATTAGATCCCCATCCTCATCAAACTGAGCATTAATATCACCAACACCATCATCATAATAAAAAGCATGTGCTGTTGAATAAACTAGCTTGATCCAAGGTTTATCAAGTGCTCTAATCATATTCACTGCACCCGCATTGGTTTCAATAAAATCATAAGGATGTGCTTGTAAATTTAGACGAACGCCTTCTTTTTCAAATATAGGTAATAATTCATCCATCGAGCGAATAAACATTTCCTCTGAAACATCCGCTTGATATTTTGATCCTGAAAATTCACTATTCATCAGGTCAACGCCCAACTCTACAGCAATTTCAATCGCTCTTTTCCAATTGCGTACCGCTGCTTGACGGCGATCTTCCTCTGGTCCAGCCCAATGATACAAAGGCAATAAAGAAGAGATCTTTACCCCTGTTTCAGACAGAGTTTTTTTTACGGTTTGTATCATTGCTTTGTCGACTTTAGGAAATCCATAAAAAGGGCAAAAATCTACACGAGGAGACATCTCAATATATTCATATCCGAGATCAGCAACCTTGTGAATCATTTCAGTTATTGTTGTATTATCTCTAAAGTGACTGGGATCATATGCAAATTTCATCTTTGTCCCCCAAAACCTAGTTTAAAAATTATGACCATCA
Source organism: Commensalibacter communis (assembly GCF_947179105.1). Classification (NCBI taxonomy): domain Bacteria; kingdom Pseudomonadati; phylum Pseudomonadota; class Alphaproteobacteria; order Acetobacterales; family Acetobacteraceae; genus Commensalibacter; species Commensalibacter communis. The sequence continues at coordinate 386,439 of NZ_CAMXCK010000001.1, read as the reverse complement.
TTTTTCTACTTTTTTCACAATCGTAGAAAAATAATTCTATTTTAGGATATAAATTTCTTCTAATAGAAAAAAATTTCCATAACTATTGGTAAACAACATTTCAAAGAACAACAATAAGAAAATATATTTCGGCAGATCAACTTATCTTGAAAGGATTGAAAAATAAGATAAGCGATGGATTAAAAGAGTCACCACTTACATGCTTTAGGTGGCGCTTTTAATGGTGTAAAAGAGTTCTTTCTAAAATTATAAATCAATTTAAAAAATTGTTCTTCTACAGGTGGAAAATGTCCTTTTTTACTACATGAAAGACGATACAAACATCCATTTTTAGCAAAAGCCAAATCCCCTTGATCCCAATCTGCCCAAGTCAAATTCTCAAGTTGTAAACAAATTCGAGTATTCGGATCTAAAATCACATAATCGGACTCTAGATGAGGCTTATTTTGCCTTCCTATCCAGCGCCATATTTGTTGTAATTTGAAGCCATTTTTATTTACTTTTTCAAAAATCATCACAGGATCGAAATACCAAAAATATGTCATATCAGCGGACGCACGATGGCATTTCCCTTCTTGTATCATTACCCATCCATCACGACATTGCCTATGATAATAAACAGGCCAATCTTCACCTTTGCCCGATTGTTCTCCAAAAGGTTTAACACGAATAGACGAAGGCACGGAAAATCCATCTGCTAGTATTTGCTCATCCAAATAATGATTTAATTGAATAGTTTTTTCATTCTCAAAAACACCGCCTCCACCCCATGTATGACCACCATGTTTCCAATATGCCAACGCCGTAAAGAAAGGCGGTTTTGACACCATTGTTCCAACATATCCTCTGCGAGTACCGTGCTGGCCTGTGGCAAAATATATCAAATACTTTCCAGATGGCGATAAATCACACCGATTTTCATAAACGCGCCCTTTTAACCATTGCCCATGTTCCAATGTATCGTTAGAAAGATTCCAGCTAATAAGTTGCACCCATTCTTTAGGGCCTCGACGCAAAATCACTCCCTCTCTCTTTGATCTTGCCAATATTCCATATAAACGCGGCGCCGGTATTCTACCACGTTGAATTTTTCTTTCCTGACGTTCTTTTTGCTCATCCATTCTGCATCTCCATTCTCAGATCATAATACATCATTAAAATTGAACAGCTTTAATCGATTTTTTAATTATTCGGTCAAGAAACGCCCATATCCTTAACGGGATGAAAAATATAACAACAAATACGAAACTAGACTTCACATATATGATTTAAATAATTATAGTATGATCGTTTATACAAAATTTATTTTCAATTTGCGCACTCAAGAAAGACGCTTATGACAGTTCGTACACGTTTTGCCCCAAGCCCCACAGGTTTACTCCATATTGGAAATGCTCGCGCAGCACTTTTTAATTATCTTTATGCCAAGCATCATAATGGTCAATTTTTATTACGTATTGAAGACACAGATAAAGAGCGCTCTACACAACAAGCCGTAGATGTTATTTTTGATGGATTAGCATGGATGGGATTAACCCCAGACGAAGAACCTGTCTATCAATCAACCCGTATTAAACGGCATCAAGAAGTGGCTTTACATTTATTAGAAACAGGTAAAGCCTATAAATGTTTCTGTACCCAAGAAGAGCTTGCCGATATGCGTGCCAAGGCACAAGCTGAGGGAAAACCCCCTCGTTATAATGGCTATTGGCGCGATCGTGACGAATCAGAAGCCCGGGAAGGTGCGCCTTACACAGTTAGAATTAAAGCACCTCACGAAGGAAAAACCATTCTCAATGATTTAGTTCAAGGCGAAGTCACTGTCGCAAATATTGAACTGGATGATATGATTATCCTGCGTGCCGATGGAACGCCGACCTATCAACATGCGGTTGTATGTGATGATCATGACATGAATATTACCCATGTTATTCGTGGAGATGACCATTTAACCAACACTTTCCGCCAACTGATGATCTATCGCGCAATGGGCTGGGATATTCCAAATTTTGCACATTTGCCACTTATTCACGGGCCTGATGGTGCAAAACTTTCCAAACGTCACGGTGCCAGCTCTGTTGTCGAATTCCGAGATGAAGGATATTTACCAGAAGCGCTTTGTAATTATTTATTACGCTTGGGTTGGGGACATGGAGACGACGAGATTCTAGACCGTGAAGAACAGATTAAACTCTTTGATCTTGATGGTGTAGGACGCTCACCCTCTCGTATGGATTATGCAAAATTAATGCATGTCAATGGCTATTGGCTCCGCCAAGCGGACGATCAAAGACTCGTTAAAGATGTTGTAAGTCGCCTTTCAAACAATCCTGATCTTATCCTAGATCAAAGCCATCAAGATCGTTTATTAACATTGATGCCAGGACTTAAAGAACGTGCTAAAAACCTTGTAGAACTCGCTGAGAATTCACAATTTATATTTGCTCAAACCCCTCTATCTTTTACAGATAAAGCACAAAAATTACTGACCGAAGAAAATTGTGATATGTTAAGCAAACTTGCATCGCAACTTGCCACATTAACTCCTTTTACCAAAGAAACCATTAATCATCTTCTTCACGAATTTGCAGAAAAAGAATCGTTAAAGTTGGGTAAAGTCGCCCAACCTCTGCGCGCAGCCGTGACAGGCAGCACCATGTCTCCTGGAATTGATGATACATTACTCGCTTTGGGTAAAGAGGAAGTTTTGGCTAGATTAGGAGCCGTAACCAATGGATAATCCATTTGGACAGCATTTTCTTGGAATAGAAGGCTTATCCCCTCATCACATAGAGTCTTTATTGGATCGAGCGGATAATTATGCTTTGCTTAATCGATCCAGAAAAACGCCTAGGACCTTATTAAGAGAACGTACTCTGATTACGCTCTTTTTTGAAAATAGCACACGAACCAGAACCTCTTTCGAATTAGCAGGAAAACGACTAGGCGCTGACGTGATTAATATGTCTGTCTCCACCTCCTCTGTCAGCAAAGGGGAAACATTATTAGATACAGCTTATACATTAAACGCAATGCGTGCTGATCTATTGGTTATTCGACATGCTCACTCTGGCGCGCCAGCCCTTTTAGCTCAAAAAGTCGATGCCAGCGTCATTAATGCAGGTGACGGGATGCATGAACACCCCACACAAGCATTGTTAGATGCGCTTACTATTCGTCGCCATTACGGGAAATTATCAGGATTAACCGTTGCAATTTGTGGTGATATTTTACATAGTCGAGTAGCTCGTTCAAATATTTTACTTTTAAATACAATGGGTTGCAACGTACGCGTCATTGGTCCACCAACTTTATTGCCACTAACGATTACAAAAATGGGCGCCACCCCTTACTATTCTATGGACGAAGGGATTAAAGGCGTTGATGTTATTATGATGTTACGAATGCAGAAAGAACGAATGCAAGCTGGTCTCGTCCCCAGTAGCAGAGAATATTTCCGTTTCTTTGGATTGGATCGCCGTCGCCTTAACCTTGCTAAATCAGGTGCTTTGGTTATGCATCCTGGTCCATTAAACCGCGGGGTAGAAATCGACAGTAATGTAGCAGACGACCCTGTACAAAGCGTTATTCAAGAGCAAGTTGAAATGGGTGTTGCTGTTCGCATGGCTGTTCTTGAAAAATTCTCTCAGATAAAGGCACAACCATGAAACCATTGCTTTTTACCAATGTGCGCTTAATTGACCCTAAATCTGGGTTGGATAAATTGGGACGTTTACTTGTCAAAGAAGGCAAGATTGCTGCTGTCGATCTTCCAGAAACAGAAAAGCCACCCGAAGAATGTGAACTTATTGATGGGCAAGGCGCTGTACTGTGTCCTGGTCTAGTCGATATGCGCGTCACTGTTGGCGAACCAGGTTATGAATATCGTGAAACAATTGCTACAGCTGCCGAAGCTAGTGCTGCGGGTGGTATTACTACTATGGCAATTCTACCCAACAGTAAACCAGCCATTGATAACCCCGCACTGGTAACTCTACTCAAAGCCAAAGGGGAAGAAACACATTCTGTCAATATTTTGCCTTACGGTGCGCTGAGTGTCGGGTGCGAAGGCAAAGAGATGGCTGAAATCGGTTTGTTACATGAAGCGGGAGCAATTGCGTTCACTGATGGAAACAAAGCCCTCGAAAATACACGCCTCATGATGCTCATCATGGCTTATGCCAGAGGATATAATTGCCTTGTCGTGCAACATCCAGAGGACCCTTCTCTTGCTAGAAATGGCAGTGCCACTCGCGGTGAGTTGGCTACCAAATTAGGATTACCTTCTATTCCTGCTGCTGCTGAAGCCATCATGATTGCCAGAGACTTGCGTCTTGCTGAATTGACGGGATGCCGTTTACATTTTGGTCATATATCCACCGCCGAAGGGCTGGAGTTAATTCGCCAAGCTAAAGCCAAAGGATTACCCATCAGTTGCGATACCGCACCTGTATATTTCGATCTTAATGAAGAAGCTATTGGTGATTTTCGTACTTATGCAAAATTATCACCACCATTACGATCCGAAGAAGATCGTCAAGCTGTTTGCCAAGCGCTTGCCGATGGAACAATTGATGCGATTGCATCAGATCATCTTCCCCGTGATGTTGATGATAAACGACTACCTTTTGCTGAAGCTGCTGCTGGTGGCACAGGATTAGTCACTTTATTAAGTGTCACTTTATTACGGGTTAAAGAAGGCAATCTTTCCTTATCGGATGCATTATCGTTATTAACCTATCGTCCCGCAGCGTTATTAGATCAACATTTTGGAACCTTGAATATAGGGGCTGATGCTGATCTTTGTTTGTTTGATCCCGATCAAACTTGGCTGGTTGAAGCTGGCAAATTACCAGGACGTGCACAAAATACACCTTTTGATAATCGTGAACTGCCTGGGGTTGTTTTAGGTACGTGGAAATCTGGTCGTCGTGTTTATACGAGGCAATCATCATGATGTGGCATATCCCCCCTTCTCAAATGCCTTTAATGAGCGGAATTGCGTTGATATCCTATCTTATTGGCAGCATTCCTTTTGGGATGCTTATCAGCCAACTCGGCGGAATGGGGGATATTCGTAAAATTGGCTCTGGCAATATTGGGGCAACCAATGTGCTAAGAACAGGTAATAAAAAACTCGCAGCACTCACATTATTGTGCGATATGGGCAAAGGAACATTTGCAATAGCTTGCGGGTATATTTTTGGCCTGGCTAATCTTAATCCCGCGATTTCGATTGCTGCTATTTGTGTGGTGCTTGGACATTGCTTCCCAATATGGTTAGGCTTTAAAGGCGGCAAAGGTGTCGCAACGGGCCTTGGTGCCGCACTTGCGTTAACACCAATTTCTGGCGCTTTATGCTGTGCTATTTGGCTTTTAGGCGCTAAATTATCGAAAATTTCTTCAATGGGTGCATTATCAGCGTTTATCGCGTGGCCATTATTAGTTATGATTGAATCCCAGTTTGACTTAAAAGCACCTCTACTCTTTCCAAGCCTAATCATAAGTCTGTTGGTTATCTGGCGGCACCACGCCAATATTCAACGTCTGATGGATGGCACGGAACCCCGTATTGGAGATAAAAAAGAGCAATCTTCCTTATCAAAGTCATCGAATGACTAAAATGATATCCAAAAACCTGTCTATTCAAAAGCTATCTTCCTATTTAAGGTTAGCAAGAACAGACGGTATCGGAGCTATTCGCTTTCATCAGCTATTAAAAAAATATCACACACCTGATGCAGCCTTAGACGTATTACCTTCGTTACTCAGAAATAAAAAAACCTCTACGTATTTTTCGCCACCGCCTCTCTCTATTATCATTGAGGAAATTGAGAAAACTTTTGAACTTCAAGGACAATTTCTCATTCACGGCTTTGATGACTATCCTGCATTATTGACCCAATTAGATGATGCACCTCCAGTCCTTACTGTTTTGGGAAACGCGGGTTTTCTACATCAGCAAAATATTGCAATTGTTGGAGCCAGAAATGCGTCAATGCACGGTATTCGTATTGCAGAAAGTCTTGCTGCTGATTTAGCAGCACATTCGATTGGTGTCACTTCTGGTTTAGCCAGAGGCATCGATCAGGCTGCACACAAAGGTGCTTTATATACAGGCTTTACAATTGCAGCCATTGCATGCGGGATCGATATTGTTTATCCGACAGAGCATGAAAAACTACAAAAGCAAATTGCCGACAAAGGCGTTATTATATCAGAATTTCCATTTGGCACTTCTCCCCAAGCCACTCATTTCCCTCGTCGAAACAGATTAATTGCAGGGCTATGTCATGGATGTGTCGTTATTGAAGCTGCTCTGAATTCTGGCAGTCTGATTACAAGCAAACTTGCGTTAAATTATAACAAACCTATCTTTGCTGTGCCTGGATCACCTTTGGATCCACGCTGTAAAGGCAGCAATAATCTGATACGAATGGGTGCAGTTCTTACGGAAAGTGCGTTGGATATTATTCCAGAGCTTTCACCATTCATTACAAACAATCATAAACCTTTTAAACCAGATTTATTTACTGATATAGAGCCTTCTATTGCTACAATTGATAAACAATCAATGGATACCATTCAGGAAACAACATGCAATTCAATAGAAGATGAAATCACTGCTTTATTATCGACAACACCGATCCCCATCGATTTAATTATTCGTCATCTTTCTTATTCAGCCACTGAAATACTTAGCACAATTACTTTACTTGAGATCAATAATAAAATTATCTTTCAGCATAATGGTTATATCTTAACTACTTAAAATTATTGCTGGTTTGTTAAAATTCTCTTTCATATCTTTACAAAAAGATTACCAAACATTATTAGAAGGCAATTAAATAACATTTGCTTCTTTAAAAAAAAACGATAGTATTTTGTTTTTTATATTTTCGACTTTACACTTTTCATCTTATTCTCGCCTGGAGAAGCAATGACAGACGTCATTATAGTAGAATCACCTGCTAAGGCCAAAACAATCAATAAATACCTTGGCAATCAATATACTGTTCTTGCCTCTTTTGGTCATGTTCGCGACTTGCCACCCAAAGATGGCAGTGTTCGTCCTGATGAAGATTTCGCTATGGATTGGGCTGCGGATGAACGTGGCACGAAACAGATTAAAGCCATATCACAAGCCTTAAAAGGTGCTAAAAACCTCTATCTCGCAACTGACCCGGATAGAGAGGGTGAGGCTATTTCTTGGCATGTTCGAGCAATGTTAGAGGATAAAAAACTCCTTAAAAACATTAATGTTGAACGGGTAACTTTTAACGAGATTACCAAACAAGCCGTCCAGCATGCAATGCAAAACCCTCGAGAACTAGATCAACCGCTTATTGAAGCCTATCTTGCTCGTCGTGCCTTGGATTATTTGGTTGGATTTACATTATCTCCTATTCTATGGCGAAAACTACCAGGTTCTCGCAGTGCTGGACGCGTGCAATCTGTGGCGTTGCGTCTTATTTGTGAACGTGAAGCTGAAATTGAAGTCTTCAAATCCAAAGAATATTGGACGATTAGTGGCACGTTTTTAACTTCAGAAAATGTAGCATTCACAGCGAAACTGACACAACTCCAAGGTAAAAAGTTAGAGCAATTTGATCTTAACAATGAAGAGTTAGCTCAGCAAGCTGTACAAACCCTTCAAAAAGAAAAATTCGCTGTTCAAGCTGTTGAGCGTAAAAAAACAAAACGTAATCCAGCTCCCCCTTTTACAACATCGACTTTACAACAAGATGCTTCTCGTAAATTACATATGAGCGCACAAAACACAATGCGCACAGCCCAACAACTCTATGAAGGAGTTGATCTTGGTGGGGAAACGGTCGGGTTAATTACCTATATGAGAACAGATGGCGTACAAATGGCAAGTGAAGCTATTACGTCCATTCGTCAACATATTGAAACTCAATTTGGGGATAAATATCTACCTTCCAAACCCCGTCACTATACGAGCAAAGCCAAAAATGCCCAAGAGGCACATGAAGCAATACGGCCAACAAATATTAGCTATACTCCAGATCAAATCGCGGCATATTTAACACCAGATCAAAAAAAGCTCTATGAATTGATTTGGAAACGTGCCGTTGCAAGTCAAATGCAATCCGCAGAATTGGATCAAGTTGCGGTAACACTTGCTAATCCAAACAAAGAGCATTTGTTTAGAGCCACAGGCTCAATGATCGCATTTGATGGGTTTTTAAAACTCTATAAAGATATTGTTGACGATCAAGAAAAAGATCCATCAAAACAGGAAAGCTCAACAATGTTACCTTCTATGAAAGAAGGTGAACATACGACAACCAAAACAATCATCCCAGAACAGCATTTTACGCAGCCACCCCCTCGTTACAGCGAAGCCTCCCTTGTTAAAAAAATGGAAGAGTTGGGTATTGGTAGACCTTCTACGTATGCGTCTATTTTGGGAGTGCTACGTGATCGAGAATATGTAACGCTTGAAAATCGTTATTTTATCCCTCAAGACCGCGGAAGATTGGTTACCGCCTTTTTAACTTCTTTCTTTACACGATATATTGACGTTGACTTTACTGCTAATCTAGAAGAAAAACTGGATGATATATCTGATAGTAAAGTCAATTGGAAAACGGTTTTACGCAATTTCTGGGATGATTTTTCCAAAGCAATCGAACAAACAAAAGATCTTAAAATCTCAGATGTTATTGATGCATTAGATCATGATCTAGGCAACCATTTCTTTGCAGAGTCTACCGATGGATCTGATCCGCGCAAATGTCCTGCTTGTGACAATGGCAAGCTGCATCTTAAATTGGGACGATATGGTGCATTTATTGGATGTACAAACTATCCAGAATGCCAATATACTCGCCGATTAGGGGTTGATGGTGCTAATCCAGAAGAAGAGGATACATTAAAAGAAGGTTCTCGCATTCTGGGAAACCATCCTGATACAGATGAAGCGATTGTTCTTAAACGTGGCCCATATGGACTCTATATTCAATGTGGTGAAGCAGATCCTGAAAATAAAAAGAAGAAACCCAAGCGTGCCACTATTCCAAAAGGAATGGATGGAAATGCCATAACTCTAGAAGATGCGATTGGATTACTATCCCTTCCACGCACTTTAGGCCAATACCCAACCACTGGAGAAGCGATTCAAGCAGGCTTGGGGCCGTTTGGACCATATATCAAAGTCGGGAATATATTTGCTTCCTTGGATAAATCGGATAATGTCTTAACCGTTGATCTTCCCCGTGCATTGGAAGTCGTTGAGAAAAAAATGGCCTCTATTCAAAATTTAGGCGCCCATCCAAAAGATAAAGAACCTATTTTGTTACGCAAAGGTCGTTTTGGATTTTACTTGCAACATAAAAAAACAGTTGCCCCTTTACCGAAAGGGGATAATGGCGACACGCTTACTCTAGAAGCTGCGTTGTCTATTTTGGAAGAGAAAGGCAAATCCATCAAGGAAAAAGCTAAAAAGAAGAAAGCCACAACTTCTACAGTAAAAAAAACAACTTCTCGTAAAAAGACAAAAAAAGACTGAATCCACATGATTGTTATGTATATTTTATGTAACAATCAGTGTAATTTTATTACAACTTTTACTTTTGTATCAATAATCACTGTTCTTTTTGACGAAGTTCTGTACTTAATATCTTTTGTAATTTAATTGCTCACTCTACTTTAATCGGAGAAATACGATTCTAGTCCTATTAAGGCATGTAACATTTCCATTGATTGAAACTATTGCGATGCAACTTATTCTTTCAATAACGCCTTGTTGCAAACGACTCTTAAAGATATTACTTGTCGTAACTTTCTTAATAGCAGTGAGTTGTTCTTTTGCCATTGCACAACAGCCCCAACCCAGCACAGTGCATTCAAGCGACAAAGATTTCGATCAAAATAATTACATTAATATTATCGCCACAGCGTTGACATTTTTACAACCCAGAACGCTAGATGAACATTCTATCGAACAATTATGTTTATGGGGGTTGAATGGCTTAAACGCGATCGATCCTGCCTTTTCTATCAAAGAGGAAAAAGGACAATTAAATTTATATAAAGCCCAAAAACTGCTTTATAGTACGCCAATTCCTCCTTCAACTGACAATATCAAATTATGGTCACAAAGCGTTATAAATATCTGGTACAATGCTTGGCAGAATTCAAACACAATCCAATCTATTGGTAAGCAGGCAATTATACAGGCGTTTTTTGACGAGCTATTCGATCATATGGATCCGTATTCTCGTTATGTCGCCCCTAGTTCTGCCGTTACCGATCGAGACATACGCGATGGTGGTGACGCCAGTGCAGGAATTTCTTTAATTAAACAAGGCAACTATTTTATTATATCTTCCATTAATCCCAATGGTCCATCATGGGAAACGCAGCTAATGGTAGGTCAGCGCTTATATGCAGTGGATGGTAAAAAAACAGCCAAACAAACATTAGACACGGTTAAAAAATGGTTAAGGGGTAAGGAAAATACAACTGTTTTGCTAATGGTTGGTATGGCTAATAACAAAAAAACCAAAACAGTTCATATAAAAAGAGCATCCGTTCCCCCAGAAACTGTTTTCGCATTTACCAGTAATAATATTGTGATGCTAAAAATCACTTCTTTTTCAACAGATACAGCCGAGGAAATTAGCCAATACCTAGATCAAGCAATGCAAGATATGAAAATAAAAGGCCTAATTATTGATCTTCGAGGTAATCGTGGCGGCGTATTACAACAAGCGATTACAAGTGCTGCGTTATTATTAGATAATGGTATTGCTGCAACCACTCAAGGGCGCTTTGATGATGCAAATCATATTTGGGCTGTTCAAGGAGGAGATCTGACCCAAGGAATACCTATTGTCATTTTAGTTGACGGACACACCGCGAGTGCAGCAGAAATTCTGGCAGCTGCTCTTTCTGACCATAAAAGAGCAGTTATTGTAGGCAGCACAACCTTAGGAAAAGGATTGGTTCAAACCATTGCACAATTGCCTGATGAAGGGGAATTATTCGTTACATGGAGTCGCGTTCTAGCACCATTAGGATGGCCCCTCCAAGGATTGGGTGTCATGCCACAACTATGCACCAGCCGAGGCGAGCAATTTATAAAAAAACAATTAGATTCTTTAAAAACACCTACATCTTTTTATAAAGACAGCGTTGTATCCTCTCGAAAAGCACGAGCCCCCCTGGATGCAAAAATTATTCAAAATATCCGCAGTGCTTGCCCAGCTGCTTTGGGAACTGATGCTGATCTTGATATCGCGAACATGTTAATCCTTAAACCAACACTTTATAAACAATTACTAAATTTTATTCCTAGCGAATAATTTCTATCAGCTTAACTTAGTTCTTATACTTAAAAATCATGAGTAATATGTGATGTTTGTATGACAAAAATAAAACTTTTTTCAAAAAAATAATTTTTTGCTTCTTTCTTATAAAAAAACACGCTATTCCAAAATGATTATTGTACTATAAACAACAGCAGCTACACTTAACAGGAGTTTAAAGGTTAAGATGAATTTACGCTTTCGTCTATTAATGACATCCCTATTCAGCCTTTCAGCATCTTATTGTGTAATGCCTCTTTTATCCTCTACTGCTAAAGCACAGCCTGTTCGAGGGATTTACGTTTCAGGAGCAGGCGGAGTAAGCTTTAACCAAGATCAAGTTGTACGATTAAATAAATTTATGCCAGGTGGACGGGATAAATATACACCTGGTGCAACCGCAGTCACAAGCCTTGGTTATGGCCTTGGAAATGGTTTCCGTGTTGAAATCGAAGGAAACTATCGTAACAATCCGTTAAGATATCAGAATCTAGGCTCTTATAAAGCCTGGGGCCAAGGACGCCAACAAACTTATGGTTTTATGGCAAATGCTCTTTTTGATATGGATGTTGGTAGCCCCTATATCTTTCCTTATTTCGGTGCAGGTATTGGGTATGGATGGTCATCTATGAATGGTGTAAAACTTCGCACCACAGATAATCGTCTTACAGAACATCTCGGCGGAACATTTGGTAATTTTTCCTATCAAGCAATTGGTGGTTTGTCCTTTCCAACGCCTTGGGTTGTCGGGCTCTCCTTTACGACGGAATATCGTTTTTGGACGATGCTAGGTCCACAAAGCCACACTGCCGATGTTTGGGGAACACAAGGTGGCTATAATACGACTCATGCCTATAGCCAAGCACGTGGAAATAGAGATACAACTACCTATTTCAATCATTCTATTTTATTAGGGTTGAGATACGAATTCAATCCAGCCCCTCCTCCTACACAGCCTGTTGATACAACACCAACCGTTCCATCCTCAAGAAAGTCACGCACATATTTGGTATTCTTTGCATGGGACAGTTATGCTTTAAACGATCATGCTGTATCTATCGTTAAAGAAGCGGCACTAGCATATAATAGTGTTCGTAGTACACGTATTGAAGCTGACGGATACACCGATACTTCTGCAGCTCCTAATGAACAAGGCAAACGTTATAATATTGCTCTCTCTCTTAAAAGAGCACGTTCAATCAAAGCTGAATTGATTAAAAATGGTGTCCCAGCAAGTAACATAGATATTCATGGCTATGGATCAGAAAACCCATTAGTACCAACAGGTCCAAATGTACGCGAAGCACAAAATCGACGTGTAGAAATTATTCTACGTTAATTAACGATCACAAATAAAAAAAAGCGGGTAACTCCCGCTTTTTTTGAATTAATATAATATTGTTATCCCAAATTATTAAATAAAGGTGTCGATAAATAACGCTCTGCAAATGAAGGCGCTATGGCAACAATCATTTTCCCTTTATTTTCAGGGCGAGTTGCCAGCATTAAACTAGCATGTAATGCCGCACCCGAAGAAATTCCAACTGGAATACCATCAAGACTAGCTAGTCTACGAGATGCAGCTAAGGCATCATTTTCTGAAACCATTAATACTTGCTTAATCAAATCCATTTCTAAAACTTTTGGTTTGAATCCAGCACCAATTCCTTGGATACCATGAGGACCAGGTTCCTCACCGTTTAGTACAGCACTTTCTGCAGGCTCGACACCATAGATTTCAATAGCACTATTGTGTTTTTTAAGCCCGTTTGCAATTCCTGTGATCGTACCACCTGTTCCAATACCAGCAACAACGATATCAACTTTACCCTCTGTATCTTGCCAAATTTCTTCAGCAGTTGTGAATTCATGCATTGTTGCATTCACTGGATTTTCAAATTGTTTTGGCATCCATGCGTTTGGAGTTGTTTCAACAATTTCCTCTGCACGTGCAATTGCCCCTGCCATTCCTAAATGCCCAGGAGTTAACTCTAATTGAGCATCTAAAAAACGCATCATTTTTCGACGTTCTATCGACGCTTTTTCAGGCATCGTTACAATCAAGCGATACCCCCTTGCCGCAGCAATGAACGCTAAACCAATTCCAGTATTTCCAGATGTTGGTTCAACCAAAATTGTTTTATGTGGGCTGATAATTCCATCAGCTTCAGCCTGTAAAACCATAGCTGCCGCTAACCGATCTTTTACAGATGCCAAAGGATTAAAGCATTCTAATTTTAATAAAATATCAGCAGCAATTTGATCCTTTTTTAATAAATTCGAAGGACGTACCAACGGCGTGCCACCAATGGTTTCCAATAACGAATTATAAATTTTACCTCTTGCCTTTGAGAAGCCAAAGTCATTCCCTTGTATATCAACCATCTAATTTAATCCCCAATTATAAATATTATAATTCAATATATTACTATATTTTTTTGTATATAATATAATTTTTTGTACAAAAACCTATTTTTTTTACTAAAATAATATAATATCTATGTTTAATAATATTAAATATTTTTTAATGTTCAATAACTAACTTTGGAAAGATTTATGCTTTTAAGACAAGATCGAGCAATCATTGCTCTTTTAATTGTGACAGATGTTGCTTTTTATTCAAGTCGAAACAATACAGTCAGTGCTGCTGATATATCGACAAGAACAACTTTGCCTAAACGAAGTATTGAGCCTTTGTTACAATTACTTTCTAAAGCTTCTATTTTGGAAAGTACTAGAGGTCCCCACGGTGGATATCACCTTGCCAAACCAAAGCGATTAATTACTGTTGCTAGTATAATACAAGCGATTTCAGTTCAAGAAAAAGAAAAATATACAGAAATTTCCTCCCCTTTATATCAACAGGTTATAAAACCTTTTTGGGAAGAAACAGATCACAAAATACTAAAAGAAGCTACAAAAGTTACGTTGCAAGATTTAATCAAATCAGCTGAAGAAAAGGGAATGAAAAGACCTCGTCCTAATCCAATTTATTTTACAATATAAAATTGAATATGAAATTTATTAATCTCATATTCAATTTTTATATATTTAACTATTTCTTCTTAGCTGTAGAGCGACGTGTCGTTTTTTTACGAGTAGTTTTGGCTTTTTTACTGCTTGCCTTACTACTACTTACAGGTGCTGTGGCAACAACAGGTTTTGCAACTTGCACCCCTGTGTTATCAACAGTAACATCGACAAGCAATGGTGTTCTTTTAACAGCATCTTTGCCTATCAAACTTGCTGTAAATTTATCGGCACCTGCATATGCCATTGTTGGTGTATAACGAACATAAGTACGATTGTCGTAATTGTACAAAAATGTTTTACCGTTTTCAGGTGCAATCGTCATACCGAAAGAGGCAAATGAACCGCTTGAATCTGGATCTTTAACAACGAACTCACATTGCCCGTCATCGCTGCGTACAGCCATAGTTGTTTTCCAACTACCATCTTTTTCTTTGACAATTGGCGTTACTTTACACACAGCGGAACGTTTTGTGTATTTAAACGGATTATTTGCCTCACTATCAGAAGAGGTAAGCTGCTGATTTTGACATGCGGTTAAGGCAAACCCTAAACCAACCAAAACTAAAGATAATTGAAGACGCACGTACTAGCCCCCATTGCATTCAACGAAAAACTATTTTTCGTTTTATGATTACTAATCAAACCATTTATTTATAAAAAATTATATCAAAGACTTATCCTGATCCCAAGCATTGTTTATTAATGACAGAATATATCGATATAACTTTAATATTTTACATAATCTTTAATCATTTATCAAAGATAAAACAATGCTTTTTTTTACTGAATGCTCAGTTAAGGTAAATAATAATAAACTATTGCATTATATTGAATACCTGCTATATCAAAAAAGCAAATCATATGAACTGATACAGGTTTGAGTTGCTAAGAAAATAAAAATAGCTGAAAAAAAATACCGAATCGGTTATTTTATATATTCATTTGATATATTCTTATAATCATTGTCCTTTGTCCTGATTTGGAGAATTGAATGTCTTTTTCAATTAAACGTCTTGCTCTTTCTGGGGTTATTCTTAGCGGCCTTATTGTCGGTCAAATTAGTACTGCAAATGCAGCCTGCCGTTCATCCTCTGCTCATGAAGCTTTCAACGTTGAAGGTTTAAAAAGCGAGCTTATGGTGACTGCTTTATCTTGTAAAGCACAAGATCAATATAACGGGTTTATTAAACAATTTGGTTCTATTGTGAATGACCAAGAGAGCCAATTAAAGCGTCATTTTCGTACAACTTACGGACGTAGTGCTCAAAAAGCACAAGATGATTATATTACCCAACTAGCTAACGTTCAATCCTCTCAAGGATTAAAAGCAGGAACTATTTTCTGTTTACAAAGAATGAGTATGTTTGATGAGCTTAAACCTCTAAAAACAGCTACAGATTTGTCTCAGTACGCAGAGGCAAAAGATATTGCACAACCAACTTCAATCGAAGTTTGTGATGCGCCTGCTTCTTCCTCCAAAAGTAGAGCAAAAACAAGTAAAAAGCGCGCAGTACGTCATACTAAAAAAACAAGCAAAAAATAAACTTTAAATCAAGAAAGATAAAGAAAATAGTGTGTAACATTGTACCGTTTAAAGGAACAGTAACAATATGAGCGATTTATTTTCTTCTGATAATTCTAAGATACCTCAGCAATCAGGTGCGACCATACCCTCGACAAACAGTTATAATGCTAATGATATTGAAGTTTTAGAAGGTCTTGAACCTGTTCGCAGGCGACCTGGAATGTATATCGGTGGTACCGATGATGCGGCATACCACCATATGGCTGCCGAAATTCTTGATAACTCTATGGATGAAGCCGTTGGTGGTTTTGCTAATCTGATCCACGTAAGATTAGATACGGGCAATAAGCTAACCATTCGCGATAACGGTCGAGGTATCCCTGTTGATCCTCATCCCAAATTTAAAGATAAGTCAGCGTTAGAAGTCATTCTCACAACCTTGCATGCTGGTGGAAAATTCTCCAATAAAGTATATAATACTGCTGGCGGGTTACATGGTGTCGGCTCTTCTGTAGTTAATGCGCTGTCATCTTGGATGGAAGTCGAAATTGCCAGAGATAAAATCCTCTGGAAACAAACCTATGGACGTGGTACCCCAATTACCCCACTCATTGAAGTAGGCGCAATTCAGAATCGACGTGGCACCCAAATTAGTTTTATTCCAGACACAGAAATTTTTGGTGACATTCATTTTTCACCTAAACAACTTTTTAAACTATGCCGTGCCAAAGCGTTTTTGTTTAAAGGCGTTACCATTCGCTGGTCATGTGATGAAACGCTTTTAAAAAATAGCGACATTCCAGCTCAAGCTACATTACATTTTCCAAATGGACTAGAAGATAGTTTAAAAGAAGAAATTGATACCGATGCTCTTATTTGTCCCATTTGGTCGGGCGATGTTTCCCTCCCAACAGACACAGAGGGCAAAGATACAGGTCGTATTGAATGGTCTATCGCATGGTTAACCAAAGGCGATTCTTCTCTTAGTTCTTTTTGTAATACAATTCCCACTCCATTGGGTGGAACGCACGAGCAAGGTTTTAGAAATGCTTTGCTCAAAGGTATCAGAGCTTGGGGTGATCAGCGTTCTAACAAAAGAACCTCTGTCATTACAAGTGATGATGTATTGGGATCACTTGCAGCTAAATTATCCGTTTTTATTCGTGACCCTGAGTTCCAGGGGCAAACAAAAGAAAAATTAAGTTCCAAAGAAACGGTAAAGCTTGTTGAAACAGCATTACGTGATCGTTTAGATCATTGGCTAGCTGCTGATCCAAGCCAAGCAGATACCTTATTTGCAACTATTTTAGAAAAAGCCGAAGAACGCCTACGTCGCAAAGAGGCAAAAGATACACCTAGGAAAAGTGCTACAAAACGATTACGTTTACCTGGAAAATTAACAGACTGCACCAAAGAAAACGCTGCAATTACTGAAATTTTTATTGTTGAAGGTGATTCTGCTGGAGGATCTGCAAAGCAAGCTCGTAATCGTGAAACCCAAGCAATCCTTCCTTTACGTGGTAAAATTCTGAATGTTGCCAGTGCTTCTAATCAAAAGTTAAATAATAATCAAGAGTTGAAAGATTTAATCGAAGCACTAGGATGTGGTATTGGGTCTTATTTCAATATAGATAAATTGCGCTATGGTCGTATTATTATTATGACGGATGCTGATGTTGACGGCGCTCACATTGCATCTCTGCTGATGACTTTTTTCTACCAAGAGCTGCCTGAGCTTATTCTTCAAGGAAAACTTTATTTAGCTCAACCTCCTCTGTATCGCCTAACCCAAGGGGAAAAAAGCGTTTACGCAATGGATGACAAAGATAAAGAGAAAAAGCAAAGTAAACTTAGTCAAGGACGTGGAAAGGTCGAAGTTTCTCGCTTTAAAGGTCTTGGAGAGATGCCTCCAAAAGACCTTAAGGAAACAACAATGGATCCTAAACATAGAACTTTATTAAAAGTCACCATTCCTCGAGAAGAGGCTAACTTTACTGAAGAACGCGTTTCTAATCTAATGGGTAAAAAATCTGAAATGCGTTTTCAATTCATTCAGGAACATGCAGGCTCTATAGAAACGTTAGATATTTAGATTATTTCTTTCGACCGTAATAAGTGTAAAAATTATCAAATTATTATAGGAATGAGAAAGCAATGCCTCTAACGCAAAAGTAGAGCAATCTCGGTTGAAACTTAAACTAACGATCACCACTACTCTAAAAATTTAATTAAATCTTAAATGTTAAGATCCATTATAGTATTCAAAACTATATCCTCATTTTTCAATTTATCTTGTTCTTCTGCTAATAATATATGCGTTTTTACAAAATGGATAAAATTAGTTTTATCTAGCTCTGTTTCAAATACATAACAAGGGATGATTAAATAATTTTTTGTTTCAATATAAATATAAAAATAATCTTTCTTTTCAATTATTTTTATAACCGCTTTCCATTGAACAATACTTTTTAACTTTTCTAAATAATCAATTGTAATGCAATCATTATCTACAGTTAATACAGTTCTTAACAAACAAATTAGAAGAAAAATATACTCCTGCTACGATAGAACTTATAAAAAGTAAGACCCCTTTTAAATGAAATGTAGGAAACAAGAGAATAAAAGCACAATAAAATGAAACTGAACAAATAAACCATCTCTGTAATAGAAAAAGCTTATTAAACACTTTAAAAATTATATTTATGTCGTTTTGATTCAGCTGATATGTCAATATATATCTATCGTCATCTTTTTGATATGCTTGCCCCATTATTTATTCCTAGTTTTACTATTTTAATGAACATAAAAAATCAGCCAATATAATTAATTAGCTGATTTTATAAATAAAGTTAAATTATAGCGAATAAATTATGCGCCCTCAACACCTTCACCAGCCATCAGGCGTGGTTTAATGCGTTCATCGAATTGTTTTTCGTCTAACAATCCAGTTTTCAAAGCAGCTTCTTTCAAGCTCAATCCCTCTACATCTCCTAGATGCGCAATTTTTGCAGCACCATCGTACCCAACAACTGGAGCTAATGCTGTTACTAACATCAATGAATTATCAATATAATGCTGAATGCGCTTTTCATTTAATGTAGTTCCCTCAACTGAGAACTCACGGAAAGCTTTTGCAGCATCAGTTAATAAACGACTTGCATGCAATGTATTCATAATCACCAAAGGACGTGTAACATTAAGCTGTAAATTACCTTGAGACCCTGCAAGTGCCACAGCAGCATCCAGCCCCATAATTTGGATACAAACCATAATCATGGCTTCACATTGTGTAGGGTTAACTTTACCTGGCATAATTGAAGAACCAGGCTCATTTTCTGGCAAATGTAATTCACCTAAACCACAACGTGGACCAGAAGCTAACCAACGTGTATCGTTGGCAATTTTCATTAATACTGTTGCAACACCGCGCAAGGCTGCCATCACTGCAACCATTCCGTCCACGCCACCCAAAGCAGCAAATTTATTAGGCGCTGTGATAAAAGACTGTCCAGTAATTTCGGAGATTTTTGCCGCAATTGCTTTAGAGAAACCTTTGGGAGCATTCATCCCAGTTCCAACAGCAGTTCCACCAGCAGCTAATTCAAAAACACCTCTTTCTGCTTCTTTAACACGATGTAATGCATCTTTTAATTGATAAGCCCAACCAGACCATTCCTGACCCACGGTTAATGGCACAGCATCTTGTAAATGAGTACGACCCACTTTGACAACTTCAAACCATTGCTCTGCCTTAGCTTCAATCGCTTTAACAAGCTTGTTTAACTCTGGAAAGAATTTTTTCTCTAATTCTAAAGCCATAGCCACATGCATTACTGTTGGGAAACTATCATTGGAAGATTGTCCCATATTCACATGATCGTTTGGATGAACAGGTTTCTTCGATCCAATTTTCCCACCCAATAATTGAATGGCACGATTAGCAATAACTTCGTTAGCATTCATGTTGGTTTGTGTACCAGACCCTGTTTGCCATACACATAATGGGAAATGATCATCCAATTTGCCATTAGCAGCTTCTTTTGAAGCTTGCACAATCGCTTCAGCTATTGTTTTATCCAAACGTCCTGCTGCGGCATTGACTTCTGCTGCAGCTCCTTTAACCACACCATAAGCATGATAGACCTCACGTGGCATGATATCACCACCAATATTAAAATGGTGTAAAGACCGCTGAGTTTGTGCGCCCCAATATCGATCAGCAGGTACTTCAACAGCACCCATAGAATCGCTTTCTTGACGATTTCCTGTTGCTTGAATACCGATTTCTACATAGTTATAAGACGCTTTATCCTGAGCCATTGAAAAAATCCTTTTATTTATAGATTAATACATCATAAAAAAAACCCACTGCAAAGCCAAGGGCTGCAATGGGTTTTTCATCATTTAAAGAAATAAATTCCTTCACATTTTAGCGAACAACAGCTGAATGAGTATCAATACTATTCACTGCAACAGTATGAACTTGAGATGTTAACTCGGCAACTCTACCTGAACTGGTAAAGGAAACAACTGCTGGATCAAAAACGGATAGGAAACTATTTGGATAAATCCCCATCCACAAAGTAATCAATGCTAGTGGTACAAGAATAGTTAATTCCCTGACACTCAAATCACGCATGTGGCTAACAGCTGGCTTTACTACGGCACCAAAAATAACTTTTCGATATAAAACTAAGGTATAGATTGCCCCTAAAATCATGGTGGATCCACCCAACAAAGCAATCCAGAAAGAAACTTGTAAAGCCCCTACCATAACAAGTAATTCACCAACAAATGCACCCGTACCAGGTAAACCAACATTTGCCATGATAAAGATCATCCCTAGTAAGGCAAGTTTAGGCATTTGACTAGCCACCCCACCAAATTCGGTAATAGAACGTGTTTCTGCACGATAGGTCACGGCTGCAATACATAAGAATAATGCTGAAATCGTTACACCATGAGAAATAACTTGCATCAAAGCACCGTTAATACCTTCAGCAGTGAACGAAAATAAACCAATTGCAATCAATCCCATGTGTGAAAAAGACGAATAAGCTACCATACGCTTAATATCCGTCTGTGCCAGTGCAATCACAGCACCATAAATCACAGCACACACACCCAAGATCATAATTAACATGGAATAACGATGCGAAGCTTCTGGTAACATCAAAATACAAAACCGTAATAGACCATAAGCACCGGCCTTTGACATCACGCCTGAGACTAATAATGTTGTGGGTGCAGGAGCTTCAGAATATGCGTTTGGCAACCAAGAATGTAATGGGAATAGCGGCAATTTAACACCAAACGCCAAGACAAAGCCCAGCAATAACCACCCTTGAACAGTGCCAGAAAATGATTGATGCATTAGCACTGGAATATCGGTGGTGCCTGTATGAACCCATATCCACAAAATACCGATCATCATGAATAATGATCCAGTAAATGTGAATAAAAAGAATGTTAATGATGCGAAAATACGCTTTGGTCCGCCCCAAATCCCAATGAGCATGCTGCTTGGGATCAGAGTTGCTTCGTAGAAACAGTAAAAAACCACCATATCTAGTGAAGAGAACAAACCAACTAATGTCGTTTCAAGCAATAATATAGCGACCATATAATCACGAATACGATCAATAATCATTTGCCAAGCGGCTAAAATAGCAACCAATGTCAGCAAGGTAGACAGAATAATAAAGAATAGACTGATTCCATCGACCCCAACATGATAAGATACGCCATAGCCTTCTAACCATGTACTTTGGTAATCAAATTGATATCCAGGCAATGTTGGATCAAATTTGCTCCACATTACAATAGATAAACCAAAGACAACAACACTAGTCCATAAAGCGATCCATCTTGCTGTACGTGCAACCTCTTCAGAAGATCCACGCATCAGGAAGATAATTAAAGCCCCAAGTAAGGGCAAATACGTTACGAGCGTAAGTAATACTGTGTGCACTGTATTCTCATTAATTTATTGATTCAAATACGATAATAAAAAGTTTATACATCTTTATAACAGAATTGCCCAGAAATGATTTTAATTTTTTGGAATTCAACCTGATCAACAGACTGAATTATGAACGATGAAAGAGCTTTTCTATATCTTTTTTCGACCATTTTAACCAAGTAGGGCGACCATGTGAACAAGTTCCTGCCCTAGGAGTTTCCTCCATTTGTCGTAACAACGCATTCATTTCATCTATTTTTAACGAACGTCCTGCACGAACACTGTGATGACAAGCCATCCTTGCCAGAATAGCATCTAGGCGATGGTGGAGAGATTCCGTCTCTTCGGGGTGTGCTTGCTCGTCAGCTTCTAATTCTTCTGCCAAATCAATCAACAAAGGCTTTGCAGAAATTGCACCCAGTAATTGGGGTAATGACCTAACCAATATAGATTTACCACCAAAAGATTCGAGCTCGATCCCTAATCCTTCTAAACTATCTTTAAAATCCAATAAACATTGTATGTGAGAATCTGATAACTCAATTACTTCGGGTAATAATAAAGGCTGAGAACGAATTCCTTGTTCTAAATATTGTTTTTTTAATAATTCATGCGTTAATCGTTCATGTGCAGCATGTTGATCGACAATCACCAATTCATCTTGACCCGTGACCGCCAAAATGTAAGTTTTAAATATCTGTGCAATGGCTGTTCCTAAAGGAAATGATGTGTCATTAAATTCCTTTCCAAAAACGGGATTGGAAAAGGTTACTAAACTATTTCCAACATCTCTGGCCGACAAAGCACCCCTATTAAATAAAACATTCAGTTGTTGTTTAGGCGCTTGCTCCACAAGAGGAGAATCCGATTGAGTAGGTAAAGATCGCGGTATAGAAGATGGGTATTGTATATTTGTTACTTTGGATTGATATTGCCTGGGGATTACATGTAACGATTCAGGATGAACCCCTATATTTCCTGCACCCATCGCTAGGCTTTTTTGAATACTGCCAATTAATAATGCACGCACATTGGCTTCATCAGAAAATCGTAATTCCGTTTTAGCGGGATGAACATTAACGTCTAACTGATCTAACGGCACAGTTAAAAACAAAGCAACAACGGGGTGACGTCCTTTTTCTAAAACATCTCTGTACCCAACACGAATAGCTGTTTGCATTACTGGATCAATCACAGGGCGGTTATTAACCACCATAATCTGACCATTAGTCGTAGATCGATTTACAGAAGAAGCACCAATAAACCCCGTTAGACATAATTCCTCACGTTTAAAATCAACCGCAATTAGTTCTTCTTTACGAATATCGTTTAAAATTGCAAGAATTCGTTCTTGTTGAGTTTGAATCGGCAGATCAAAAATTGTTTTGTCGTCTCGAATCAAACAGAATGAAACTTCTGGACGTGCTACAGCAAGACGCTGTATCATCGCTTCACAACGAGAAAATTCTACACGAGCCGTTTTTAAAAACTTGCGCCGCACTGGTGTTGCAAAGAATATATCCTCAACAACAACTTGAGTTCCCCTTTGCCCAGCAGCTGGTGAGATACCCTTGGTTTTTCCACCTTCAACACTGATCTGCCATGCTTGGGATGCGTTTTCTATACGGGAAATAATTTTTAAACGTGCCGCGGCACCGATCGAAGGCAATGCCTCACCACGAAATCCTAGTGTTTGAATATGGACTAGATCTTCTTCTTTTAATTTAGAAGTGCAATGTCGTTCTATCGCAAGTGATAAATCATCGGATGACATTCCACATCCATTATCAATCACTTGAATACGATCTATACCCCCATTAACAAGGTGTATAACAATACGATCGGCACCAGAGTCAAGTGCATTTTCAACAAGTTCTTTAACAACTGCTGCTGGGCGTTCGATGACTTCACCCGCAGCAATTAGATTTATTGTATGTTCAGATAATTGGCGAATTTTATTATGATTTTGAAAAGAAATATTTTCTCTATCACTATCTTCAACCAATATCAATCACCTCAAAGAAAAAGTTATTTTTTATCTGTTGTAGGCGTTGCCCCTTGATCTGGGCTGACCCCTAGGCTTAGATTATTATGTAAACGTTTATTTTCAGCAGCACCATCAACAGCTAGATCAGATGGTTTGCCACTTTTCCAAAACATAATTTGATCAACAAAACCTTGATCCGTTACCAATTCATGTTGACGGCTAACATCAGCAGATTGATTGGCTTGTGTTACCAACTCTGATTGTCCTGGACTTGGAACGTCTTTATCTCTTTCCAACGCCACATCAGGGGATAAAATTTCTAATGTTTGTTGACGAATAGATTGTCCTGCGGGACGTCCCCCATTGCTGTCAGGTAACAACAAACTTTCCGATGGAGGCATAGATAATGGTGAACGTGTTGTCACCGTATATTCATCAGGCATAGAACGTTTTATTCCAAAAGCGCGGGAAACATCCTCTCCCGAACATGCAGAAAGAAGAAACACCGTCATAAGACAGCCAACTGGCATCAAAGAATTCAGGCTTAACTTATGCACCATAATTTGCCTCACCCCTAACTTACAATAAAAATCAACAAACATTCAATAGACGACAATACGAACTAATGTTTTGAATCCTTACGGAAAAAAGCATCAATTAGCAATACCCCTACACCACAAACAATTGCACTATCGGCAATATTAAATACATACCACGACCAGCCGCTAACATGAAGATGTATAAAATCCACAACCGCCCCAAAACGTACACGATCGATAATATTTCCGACAGCACCACCAATAATTGCACCTAAACTTAAAACAACACATCGTTTAGATGCTCTTATCATCCATACAAACAGACCAACTGCAATAGAAAAAGCAACAACAGCAAAAATTATTGGGGCGTATTGACCTAATGCATCACCCAACATGCCAAATGTGATCGCTTTATTCCATACCATTGTAAAATTCAGAAAAGGAAGTATCTCGACAGACCTTTTTTCAGGCAAGTCAAAAATATTTAAAATCCAATATTTGCTTAACTGATCGCAAACGAGAACCAACACCAACATTACTATACCCAAAAGCCAATGCTTGGTTTTCGCCGAATGTGCCGAGACTATATTCATTACTTTCTACAATCTCTATCTTTATTGGCTGACTACATCTACGCAACGCAGACATAATTCTGGATGTTCAGTATTTTCACCCACTTCATCCAAAACTTTCCAACAACGCGCACATTTTTCACCAGAAGCAACCGTGACCACTGGCGGTGCATGCGGCTCACCTTGTTGTTCTTCATCCTCTGTATAAAGAGATGCTGAACCAGGCACGATCTGAATATCGACCTGAGAAACAATCACTAATTCTGCCCAATCATATTGTCCAAAAAGAGCCACTTCTTTTTCAGAGAAAGCCAATTCAACAGCTGCTTGTAAAGAAGATTTAATCATCCCTTCTCTTCTTGCATTTTCAATTTCAATGGTAATAATACGGCGAATAGCTCTAACTTGTAACCATCTTTCTGCTAAGGCTTCGTTATTCCATTCAGCTGGCAAGGTTGGGAAATCTTCTAGATGAATACTTTGGTCTTCACCAAAACGAGCTGTCCACGCTTCTTCTGCAGTAAAGCATAATACAGGTGCCAACCAAGCACATAAACAACGATGCAAAATGTCCAAAACAGTTCTAGCAGCTCTACGACGGACATTATTTGTATCATCGCAATAGAGCGCATCTTTACGAATATCAAAATAGAATGCGGACAAATCGACCGTACAGAAATGGTGTAACGTTGGATAAACCCCAACCCATTCATGAGAGGTTACTGCTTGTTGAATGATTTTATTCATTTCGGTCAAGCGATGTAAAACCCATTTTTCAAGCTCTGGTAATTCTGCATATGGCACTTTTTCAGCCTCAGAGAAATCATCCAAGCCCCCCAACAACCAACGCAACGTATTGCGTAAACGGCGATATAAATCCCCTTGTTGTTTCAGGATTTCTTTACCAATACGCAAATCATCATTCGTATCTGAGTTCATCACCCAAAGCCGAAGAATATCCGCTCCCAATGAATCATTTACATCTTGTGGCGCGACCACATTTCCCAAAGATTTAGACATTTTGCGCCCTTGCTCATCCATAACAAAGCCGTTCGTAACAATTGCTTTATATGGGGCAATGCCTCTGGTGCCAACGCATTCTAACAAAGAAGACTGGAACCAACCACGATGTTGATCTGAGCCTTCAAGATATAAATCTGCTGGGAAATTGAGTTTATCTTGACCTAGGACAAACGCATGGGTTGAACCACTTTCAAACCAAACATCAACAATGTCAAATACTTGTTCAAAGTCATCAGCATTATAGCTACCACCAAGAAAACGAGAAGCTGGTGATGTGTACCAAGCATCTGCCCCCTCAACTTTGAATGCTTCGACAATGCGTTGCATAACGTTTTCATCACGTAATACTTCACGGGTTTCTTTGTTGACAAACACCGCAATCGGAACGCCCCAAGCACGCTGGCGACTAATACACCAATCTGGACGGGATGCCACCATGCTGGTTAAGCGATTACGAATTTGTGCAGGGACAAAAGTTACATCTTCCAATACAGATAATGCGTTTTCACGAATTTTTCTGTCATCATCCATCGCAATAAACCATTGCGGTGTCGCACGATAAATAACTGGTGCTCTTGAACGCCAAGAATGTGGGTAAGAGTGAACAATCGACGATCTGGCGACTAATCCTGTGAAAGCTTTTCCTTCGGTTTGAGCTTTTTGAGACGATTCAATTAACTGGTCACAAACGGGTTCTGCTGCTTTAAATACGTGGATACCAGCAAATAATGGAACATTAGGTGCATATACACCGTCATCTTGAACCAATTCATCAACGCCGATTTGGTGGTCACGACAAAGATAAAAATCATCTTCACCATGAGCAGGCGCACAATGAACCAATCCCGTTCCAGCCTCTGTTGTTACAAATTCGCCTGCAAGTAATGGTACGTCATAATCAAACCCTTTCCCACGGAAAGGATGTGCCGCAACGGTGCCTTTTAACGCTTGACCAGAGAATGTATGTAAAGCTTGATGATCGGTAATCCCGACTTGTTGACAAAAAGAATCAGCAAGATCTTGCGCAACCAGAAATTTAGAGCCAACCATGACATAGGATTCATCACTGACAGCTTGAGCAATAATGACTTGATAATTAATGTCGTTATTATAAGCAATTGCTCTGTTTGCAGGGATTGTCCAAGGTGTTGTTGTCCAAATAACCGCTGAAACGCCGTCTAATGCGTGATTTGAAGTCGAATCTTTCACAATTGGAAACGCAACAAAAATCGTTACAGAAGTATGGTCGTGATATTCAATTTCTGCTTCAGCCAAAGCTGTTTTTTCAACTGGGCTCCACATTACAGGACGCAAACCACGATAGAGGCTACCGTTCAATAAGAAGCGACCAATTTCCTCAACGATCGTTGCTTCAGAAGAGAAATCCATCGTTGCATAACGATTATCCCATTCAGCCTGAACCCCTAAACGTTGAAACTCTGAAGATTGAGTGGTCAACCATTCTTTGGCGTAGTTACGACATTCTGCACGAAATTGCAAAACAGGAACATCATCTTTATTCTTACCTGCTTTACGATATTGTTCTTCGATCCGCCACTCAATCGGCAAGCCATGACAATCCCAACCAGGAATATACCGAACAACCTCACCATTCATACGATGAGAACGATTAATAACGTCTTTTATAATTTTGTTTAATGCATGACCAATATGTAAATGACCATTGGCATAAGGAGGACCATCATGCAATGTAAAGACTCTATGACCTGCAGCCAGACGCTCGTCAGATTTTTTCTGTATGGCTTCATCCAACCCTATCTTCTTCCAATGAGCCAGAATTTCTGGTTCTTTTTTAGGTAAGCCACCACGCATAGGAAAGGAAGTAGAAGGTAAAAATACTGTATCGCGATACAGATCAGTCGATTTGGATTCAGTCATAACATTATTCTAACTGTGACAATAATAAACAAAACGACTATTAATCCTTAAATAACGATAAAAATCAATAGTCACGAACATCAATCAATAACCTATTTTTCAGATTATTTTCAATTCATAATTACAAATTATCTAATTATTTCAAGATTACTAAAAAAATCTCTGGCGTCCAGTGCGTCCTTGGCAATTTGATCTTTTAATTCATCCAGTCCAGAAAAGCGTTTTTCTGAACGAATAAAATGATGCAACCACACTTGTAGCTCTTGACCATAAATATCTTGATTGAAATCAAATAAATGCACTTCTAAACGGCATTCATTTTGTTGACCAAAAGTGGGACGATAGCCCACATTTGCAACACCATCACGCATTTCACCATTCGGCAATGCAATTTTAACTGCATAAACACCGCACATTGGCTCAACATGTTCGCCCAAGAATAAATTTGCAGTTGGAAAACCAATTGTTCTGCCACGTTTATCCCCGTGTTGGACAATGGCTCGAACACTCCAAACCCTACCTAATAATTCAGCTGCCTTCCGAGGATGCCCTTCTCTTAACAAATGGCGAATACGACTGGAGGAAATAACTTCATCGCCATCTTGTAAAGGCTCCAAAACCGTCAAGCCTATTCCCAAGGATTGTGTTTCAGAGGCTAAATATTCAATGGTTCCACTGCGCCCTTTACCAAAAGCAAAACAATTACCACAGGCAATATGCATCACCCCCAATTGATCGTGTAAAATTTGATGCACAAAGTCATAAGCACTTAGAGACGCGAATTTCTGTGTAAAATCGATCTGAAAAATAAAATTTACACCCAGCGCTTTTAAAACCGCATTCCGTTCATCGGCATTCGTCAAACGAAATGGTGCAGCCTCTTTAAAAAAGAGCTGTCGAGGATGGGGTTCAAACGTCACAACAGATAAAGGGCGGTTGGGATATTGCTCACGTAGACTTTGTATCAAATAACCGTGTCCACGATGCACACCGTCGAAATTTCCTAATGCAGCCACACTTCCCTTGGCACCTTGGGAAATAGATTGGCTATTTTTAAAAATCACAGTCATAAACGACTATATATTCCTTTGATAAATTTACTTCTTTTCAGAATCAGAAGAGACAGTCGTTTTCGGGGGTTCATTAAAAGGCACTGAGTCATCTTTGTGATCTGCTGCTGATAATGTTTTATTTGGTTGGGTCGTTGAAGAATTCGGCGATGATTCATCATCAGCCATATTTTTCTTAAAGGATTTAATCCCCTTGGCAAAATCGCCCATTAGGGAAGATACTTTGGTTGATCCAAATAATAACAAAATAACAATTAATACAATCAGCCAATGCCAAATACTTAAGCTACCCATAGTATCCTCATATTTATGTTTGGGTTAAATCAATATCTCTATTGTTTCAAATACTTCTTAAGTGCTTTGATAGCAAGTACAAGTAGAGTAATCACTAAAACAATTACAGCAGCATATACAACTAGAATTAACAAAACAACTAGCCAATGAAAAACAGTAAGATCACCCATAATACACTACACCATCAATTAATACACTACACCCAATATTCAACCCATTTAAACATCACAACCAAATATTTTGTGATACCTAAAGAATTACAGTATAATTTGATTTCTCGGGTAATACTATAATTTTATCGAGGGTGCAAAATTTATAAATCCATACCTTAATTTTATTACGGTTCAATCTTGATTACTAATCTTGTATTTTTCTGATGGGGCTAACACTAAATCATTAACATTCTAACGCACTAACTTTTAATGATTATCATTTTTTCTCTACAAAAAACTTATTAAGTCTTTCCTGGCAAAATAAATCCATAAGTTGGATATTTACGCGTTCCTAACTTATTCGTTGGTGGCCACCAAACGCGAACCAAAGACCAATCATTCCGAGAGGAAACATCCACCACAGATGCGTTATGATTAATTCTCTGTGCATCCCAATTAGCATGATCGACTATAATTGTGCGCGAATCTTTAATTTTTTTTACAACAGAAACATGCCCATCGGGCAATTTGGATGTTTTACGAAAGACTAAAATAGCCCCTTTTTTAGGTTGCTTCGTATGTGGATATTTTCCTTGAGATTTATACCACCACGTATAGGCAGAGCCTCTGAGCTGAACACCCGTTAATTTTCTGGCATAAGGTGCACATTGTAATGGTCCGTTATAACTGCGACCACCCCCGCATGCTGCAAGCAGAGGTAACAGAAATGTCAATATAATCAATGATCTAAAAATCGTCATAGATAACAACCTAATCTATAAAGCCCGTAATCTTTGTATCGTTTCTTCAGCCTCTGCCAGTTCCATTGACAAAACACTCTCAACCATAACAAAAGAAAATCCTCCCCTAGCAAAAGAGGCTTGTTCTTTTTGTTTGGTTTCATTATTAACCTCACGATCTATACGACGAAAAGGACCTAAGCGTCTTTTTCTGGCATAAACCAAAGCGGCTAATAATTCTGAATTCTTGTCCTGATATTGATCTAATACCGACTGAATAACTTCAAAAGCAACACCTTTTTGTAATAATTTGTTTTGTATTACCTTTTGTGAGCGTCCAGAGCGTATCAATGAATTTATTTTATATTCAGCAAAAGTATGGTCATCAATAATCCCTATTTTTTTAACCTTTGCAATGATCTGAGGAATTTGTTGTAATCCTTGACGTAATCCCTCATCAATCTCTGATTGATCGATACCACCCTGTTCAGCTTTTGCCGCCCAACGGCGTAGTTTAGCTTTCAACACACGAATTAACCCTTTTTCAGTATTACTGTATCGTGCTAGATAAGCCATTGCATATTCTTGAAGATCTGGATATTTCACAGGATGAATACTCTATTGCATAATCAAAAATGATAATATTATTGTATACATTTAGCCGTGCAAAATAAAAAGAAAAATTGACTTTACAAATACAATCACAGATTATGATTCTTTTCTTTAAACCAATTCATGAAGAAGAGTAACCATGATATCCGTTCTTATGCCTACCTATAATCGTGCAAATCTTGCGTTTATGCAAGGTCAAGGTGCTTGGCTTTTTACGGAAGATAAACGACGATTTTTAGATTTTGGTGCAGGCATCGCGACCTCTTCTATTGGACATAACCATCCTCATTTGACCAATACGATCGCTGAACAAGCTAAACTGGTATTGCATGTTTCCAACTTATATCGCATTCCACAAGCAGAAAAACTAGCACAAAGACTAGTTGAAATCAGTTTTGCTGATAGTGTTTTTTTCTGCAATTCCGGTGCTGAAGCCAACGAAGGAATAATTAAAGGAATCCGTAGAGCACAATTTCAAAATGGTCATCCTGAACGTACAGATATTATTTGCTTTGAAAATGCCTTCCACGGCAGAACGTTGGCAACATTAACTGCAACAGGCAATCCGAAATACTTGGAAGGATTCGAACCAAGACTTCCTGGGATTAAGCATATTCCTGTTGGAGATTTGGAGGCTTTACACAAGGCTGTCGATGGACATACTGCTGGTTTCCTGATTGAGCCAATCCAAGGGGAAAGCGGTATTAATGTTGTTCCAGAAGTATTTTTGCGTGAACTAAGAAAAATCTGTGACGAAAAAAATTTATATCTTGGCTTTGATGAAATTCAATGCGGTATGGGTCGTACGGGTAAAATGTTTGCCTATCAATGGACAGATGTAGAACCTGATATTATGTCTTTGGCCAAAGGAATTGCAGGTGGTGTTCCAATGGGCGCGTTTCTTGCTAAAGAATCTATTGCCAAACATTTAACACCAGGGACGCATGGATCGACTTTTGGTGGGAATCCGCTGGCGTGTGCCGCTGGGAATGCTGTATTAGATATTTTACTATCACCTAATTTTCTAGATCAAGTTGTCAAAACAGGAGACTATCTAAGAAATGAGCTGCAAACATTAATTGCACAATACCCAACGATTTTTGAAGAAGTCAAAGGGATGGGATTAATGTTGGGTCTTAAAGGAAAACTATCCCCTGCTGAAATTCAAAATGCTGCTTTACATCAAGATTTATTGACGGTTGCCGCGGGAAATAATGTGCTTCGGATTGTTCCCCCTCTCATTATTACTGAAGAAGAATGTCACGAGGGTGCAAATCGTTTGGCAAAAGCCGCAAAGCAATTACAAAATATTATGGAACAAAATTAATGAGCTCTTTATCAAAAACTCATCCAAACAACCATCACGGTAAAAAATGCAAACATTTCCTTGATATTCGTGACTTATCAAAAAAAGATTTACAAGATATGGTTGTTTTGGGAAAACAAATGAAGGATATGCAAGAAAATCGTAAATATCCTTTGCATCCTACAGCACCTTTAAAAGGCAAAAATGTTGCACTAATTTTTTCTAAACCCTCGACCAGAACCCGTGTTTCTTTTGAAGTGGGCATTCGTCAATTAGGTGGGGATTCTGTTGTTTTGTCAACCGATACAATGCAAATTGGTCGTGGGGAAACCATTGCTGATACAGCACGTGTTTTATCTCGATTTGTTGATGCGATGGTCTTAAGAACAGGGTGCACAAATGACCTTTTGGGTCTTGCTGAATTGAGTTCTGTACCGGTTATCAATGGATTAACCCCCACTTCTCACCCATCACAAATCATTGCTGATATTATGACATTCGAGGAACATAGAGGTTCAATCAAAGGAAAAACACTGGCATGGCTAGGTGATGGTAACAATGTTGCAAGTTCTCTGATTGAAGCAGCGACACAATTTGAATTCACATTAAACCTTGCTACCCCTCATGCTTTTTCCCCTTCTCAAGAAGTTCTTGATTGGGCAAAAGCAAACGGTGGCAATATTAACGTCACAACCGATCCTAAAGAAGCCGTCAGAAACGCTGATGCTATTGTAACCGATACTTGGGTTAGTATGTCAGACAGCGACGATGAAAAACAAGTCCGTTTGAAGGCATTAGCACCTTACCAAGTGAATGCAGATCTAATGAAATTAGCCGCTTCTGATGCGATTTTCTTACATTGTTTGCCTGCGCATATTGGCGAAGAAGTTACTGAAGAAGTTTTTGAAAGCAAGCAATCTGTTGTGTTTGATGAAGCCGAAAATCGTCTTCATGCACATAAAGCCATCTTGATTTGGGCTATGATGGATGATGATTGGCGTCAATATGGCTCTGGTAAATAAGAGTTTGTAATTAATTTACATCTTTATCAATAAAATGGATCTATAATATTTGTAGGTCCATTTTTAAATTTTAAGTAGCTCAAGATTTACCAATGTCTATCATCCCTATTCCAAAAAAGTGAATTAGATATAAGAACAATATATAAATCTGATGGTAATTCCAGTGGAAAACGCATTATTTATTTAAATAGCTATAAGACTTAATTGTGTTCTTAACGGTTGTTTTCTATATTAAGTGTTCATATTATGTAATTTTCACTTCACCTGACAAAGAGGAAGTTATCATTTCGAACATTCAATATTTATGTGATTATTTCGATGAGACTGTAGATCATGTGTCTGATTTTGCTATTCAGCATCTGAACAAGATTTATTTTCGCTTTTTAGATAATGATTTGTGGAGTATGAAAATTTTTGCACAGCCACATTTATGTGATCATCTATATTCCTTCTTGATGTAATCCTTGATACATCTGACGTAAAAAAACTGCAAACGAGTGCGCCGTAAATTATGGTGTTTTGAAATCTATTTCAGATTTCTAAAGAATAGTAACTTGTTTCAAGATAAAAAAACTATCAAAGAACAATTAAAAGCAATATATCGATCCCTTACCACACGAAAAAAAGAAACAAAATAATGACCGAACATACACAATATTCTGATCGCCCTGATGTTCCTGAATTAACAATTCCAGAAGGCATCACCCCTTTCTTTTTCCCCTCAGCCAGAGGTCGTTTAATTCGCCTTGGTGCTTTGGCGAATACGTTATTAGAACGTCATCAATATCCTTATGCGATTTCTAAATTAGGTGGCGAAGCACTTGCTTTGGTTGCTGGATTGGCAGCAGCGCTCAAATTTGAAGGTTCTTTCTCTTTACAAGTCAAAGGCGAAGGTGCCGTTTCTTTGCTGGTTGTTGATTGCACACATAATGGAGAACTTCGTTTTTATGCACGTTTTGATGAAGAAAAAGTCGCTCAATTACCAAAAGAGGCAAGCGCTTTAGAACTTTTTGAAAAAGGTCTATTTGCTCTTACTGTTGACCAACATAATGATAAAGACACCTATCAAGGAATGGTCAAAATTACTGGCAATAGCCTCTCTGAAATGGCTAGCCATTATTTTGAAAACAGCGAACAGCTCTCCAGTTGGATACGTCTATATTGTGAACACACGTCAGATGGCTGGGAAGCTTCTGGATTAATTTTAGAAAAGATTGCTAATGATCCTTCTATCATTGTTAAAAATGAAGAAGAAATTGCCAATGAGGCTGAAGAGTGGAACACATTGACTATTTTGGCAGAAACCATGACTGCCAAAGAAATGCTGGATCAAACCATAGATAATAATCAATTGCTTTATCGTCTATTTAACAGCACCTCTATTTCTATCGGAACTGCAAAACCTGTATCTTATGGCTGTCGTTGCTCTCGTTCTCGTCTTGAAAACCTGTTAAAAACATTTAGCAAAGATGACATTGATACCATGAATAAAGATGGAAATATTACAATGACTTGTGAATTTTGTCGTTATGATTTTGTTTTCAAACCAACAGAAATCTAATACATACAAATAAAGCGTGTATCTTCTGGTAATTCTCTTTATAGTTTCATTCCAATCCATCAATGTCTGCTTTTGATTTCACACAAAGGAACATTCAATGTCATTAAAACAACAAAACACATTATCTTTGAAATTAAAATTATGTGCTTCTGCACTATTGCTGATGACTCCACTGATTGGATTAACCGCATGTTCTAGCGATGATCCTAAAACATTTGCACCATTAACTTACGACTATCTAACCCCTATTTTTTTCAATGTTGGTCAAATTAACGTTCAAAATCTCGCTGAAAATCAAAAATATCCGCGTGATGTAACGAATCTTAGTCCAGTTTTACCAGCAGCAGCTTTGGAAAATATGGCTAAAACGCGTTTCCAAGCTCGTGGGTCCTCTGGCAATGCAACGTTCATCATCAATCGTGCATCGTTGCAAGAACAAGGTCACAATGGCATTTACGGGCAAATGGATGCGACTTTAGATATATTTGATAGTAGCAATAAAAAAGTTGCTTCTGTGGCTGCCAGTGTCAATCATACCTATAATATTGATTCCTCTAAAGGCGCAGCAAGCCGTAAAGCTAATTTATACGATGCTACACAAAAACTGATGCAAGACATGAATGTCGAATTAGAATTCCAAATTCGTAAACATTTAGGAAACTGGATTGTTGATGCGACTGGTACCCCTGTTACTGGAAGCATCCAAACCCAAGACCTTGGAAAACCTGGATCAACAGTACAACCCCCTACCACCACACCTACTACGCAATCAAGTGGTAAAACCAATACTCCTCAATCATCCCCATCATCAGACGACGATGATCTCAGTGCTATTTTTCCAGGTGGAAAACCCGATACTGTTAATAAGACGACACAAGAGGGACAACAATCTTCAAGTAAAACAAACAGTGGTAAATTTCCCGTTGGAAGTTTAGGCACTTTACCTGAAGGCTCTACGCCTAAGGGATATTAAGTTTTTTTATGCAATTCTTACTTATGAAGCACGTTTGAACTTCATAAGTAAGGTTGGTAATAAATCGATAAAAAACGATGACGTTTAAAAATAAAATGCACCTCATTAAAAATGCCATTGCATTTATCATTTCTATGGTTTTGAACCCATTTATCGCGCAAGCAAATACGTATAAAAAAACATGGAACGACGCAAAGGGACAGCATGATGTTATCCTTATCGTCAAAGAAATGGCTTCAGATGACCTGCAACAAGTATCTTTATCAGGAAAAGGTTCTATTAATAATAAACCAGAGTGGACTATCCATGATTTTGTTAAAGATTGTCCTGTCGATGCAAATATAACAATAAACCCAAAATCATTTGAGAATATTGACCTTAATAAAACGAATAATCATTACCTGCTTTTTTCATACAGCATCAGCTGTCGAGGGGGTATTGACCCCGAAGATATAAAATATTTTGCATATCAAAATGGTCAAAAATATACCATGAGAGGTGAACAAACTATTATTATAGGAAAGGATAAATTTGGAGGCGAGAGGAAACCTTCAATCAGCTCTAACTTACAAAAGAACCTTCCCTTATTGAACTATATGCAGAAAAAATGGCCAATTATTTCTACCTATAATTATAATATAGATAACTCTGCTAAATAATAAATAAGCTATTCTATCAACAACACAGATAAAGAACGCACCCCTTGCGCACCACGGATTAATACGCCTTCGATATCCGCAGTCGCTGAGGGCCCACTATGTAATGCTGCATAATGAATTTGTTTCCATTCTGGACGTGCATAAGCGTCGTGCAAATTCTCTACTATTTGTTTTGGATCAAGGAATATAATCAAATGTTGAGGCAAATATCCCAACGTATTAATGAATAAATCTTGTTCGGTTAAGCAAATAGAACCTGTTTCAGCCACGCCAAAACTAGCACGTAAAACCCCATAATCTATATCTTGCAACTCTTTAGGCTCAGTTGTTTCCGTTAAATGTCTATTGCCCAGTATTTCAGGAACAACAGAACAGATAACTTTGCTTTCTGCTATTCTTTCTTTTACAAATTTATAAGGGTCTTGAGGATCTGCTTCAATGATTTGTCCTCCCATAGCAATTAAAGATTGCTTAAATTTTCCAACAATACCCACGGAATTTTGATGAAACAAAGGCACTGTTGGAGCTTCAGAATGCTCTGTCTGACAAGATTGACGGATTTGGTTTAAAATAAATTCACGACTACTCATCAGCCTTTCCTTTCTTCATGTAATTTTTTGCATACCAACTATGAAAAGTTTCTTTGGGTGGTTGTGGTATATCCCGCTGCCTTCCCCATGCATTGAGTTGATTATAAACAATAAAATGAGGCAAATAAGACAATACTCTATCCCCCGTTTGAACGGCCATTCGATAGGCTTTGGGATGAGCAAATAATTTACCTAACGAGGTCATAATAATGCGTTTGGACAAAGAGAGTTCTTTTTCATCAGCCAATGTTTCGCGCCATGCAAAGATTTGTTCATGCAAATTAATTTTAACAGGGCAAACATTCGTACAACTGCCATTCAACGTCGATGCAAAAGGCAAATTACGATATTTATGTGCATTATAAGTAGGACTTAGAATTAATCCAATTGGTCCTGCATATGTACTACCGTAACTTAGCCCACCACTACGACGGAAAACAGGACATGTATTCATACATGCGCCACAACGAATACATTTTAATCCAGCTTTAAATTTCTGACTGGCAAGACGTGTAGATCGACCATTATCGACCAATACTACATGCATTTCGCCACCCTTACGAGGGCCACGAAAATAAGAAGTATATTGTGTGATTGGTGATCCCAAAGCACTGCGCGATAAAAGACGAATAAAGACTGCCAAATGCTCCATTTTAGGGATGATTTTTTCGATCCCCACCGTTACAATATGTAATGACGGCGTATTCGCTGACAAATCAGCATTGCCTTCATTGGTACAAACAACCACAGCACCAGTCTCTGCCACAAGGAAATTTCCACCTGTCATGCCTGCATCAGCATTTAAAATATATGGTCGAGTGGTTTCTCTTTGAGTTTCCGCCAAGTAATGCACATCATTATTGCCTTGTTCAGCATTTAATGTTTTCACAAATACTTTGGAGACATCAGTTCTGCTTTTATGCACCGCAGGGACAACAACATGACTGGGATCTTCTTTATCCAATTGCTGAATACGTTCCCCGAGATCAGTTTCAATAACGGTAATGCCCTCTTCCTCTAAATGCTGGCGCAACATACATTCTTCACCCAGCATGGATTTGCTTTTCACTAAGCTCTTGGCATTACGCTCTTTTAGAATGGTCGTTATAATATCGTTACTTTCTTGCGCATCTTTAGCCCAATGGACATGCACACCATTAGCTTTGGCATTACGCTCGAATTCTTCTAAATAGTCCGCCAAATGACCCAAAGTGTGGGATTTAATATCAGAAGCTAGATCTCGCAACGCTTCCCATTCAGGGATTAAATGCATTTGTGCATCACGCTTTTTTCGTAAATCCCATAGGCGTTGGTCATGCATTTGTTGATGTGCAGAAGCAGCAATAAAACGATTAGCAGCTTCTAATTGATTAACAGGTTTATTCCCTTTGATCTTAGCCCCTTTGGGCTGAACCTCTTGTTGAAGATCACTCATGATAAATCTCCGTTTAAGATTTGGGCAATATGCGCATATTTTAAATCAACCCCCATACGCATCGCACAGCCCTTTTGATGCATTAAACAAGAGCTATCGGCAGAAATAACATATTCTGCACCACTACGATGTTGATCCATGACTTTATCTTGTCCCATTTTGGCAGAAACACCTTCCTCAAAAACAGAGAAAGTTCCACCAAAGCCACAACATTCATCAGGACGTTCCAACTCTACGAACTCAATCCCTTTAACTTTTGATAATAAATCTTTTGGCTTAGAGAAAAAAGGTTCCCTGCGTTCAGACATGCTGGCATGACGTAATCCACGCAACGCATTACAATTATAATGAATCGCTACTTTATGAGAGAAACTTGCCCAAGGGAAATCTTCAACTTTCAGAATATCATGTAAAAATTCAACTAAATCATAAGTATTTTTACGAACATGCTGAACCTCGTCCGTTTGTTTAATCGCATCAAAATGATGGCGGACTTGATTTGTACAACTGCCTGAAGGCATCACGATATAATCAAATTGTGAGAAATTTTTAACAAATAATTTTTCTGTTTCGGCAGCCTCTGTATGACATCCCGTATTCGTCATCGGCTGCCCGCAGCAAGTTTGATCAAATGGATACGTTACGTTGATATCAAAACGCTCTAGTAATTTCAAAGTCGATATGCCAACCTCTGGTTCCAAAGCATCCATGTAACAGGGAATAAACAACCCGACTTCCATCTTATCAATCCTTTATATAAATTAAATATCATTATTTCGAAAAGTAAATGTGATTATTATTTATTAGTTTACTTCGTTATATATATGAAAATATACTGCAGAATCGGAAATGATTACAATAATTCCTTCAAAGATATCACTTTAATATGTTCGACTTAATTATGTCCCCACCAATCATAATACGACAGTGTTTGGAGAAATATATTTTCAGTTAGATCAGGATGCCTT
Source organism: Commensalibacter communis (assembly GCF_947179105.1). Classification (NCBI taxonomy): domain Bacteria; kingdom Pseudomonadati; phylum Pseudomonadota; class Alphaproteobacteria; order Acetobacterales; family Acetobacteraceae; genus Commensalibacter; species Commensalibacter communis. The sequence continues at coordinate 347,181 of NZ_CAMXCK010000001.1, read as the reverse complement.
CTTCCCTGATGAGCATTGGGACGATTTTATCATCATCCTTTTAAACGAATGGATTCAAAAAGCGATTGCTTGTTTCCATGGATCAAAAATTCGGTGCATTTTCATGGAGGGTTCCTGTCACTATGTGATGACACCACAAAACAATCTATTTTTGATAGGATTCTTCATCAACAATAAACAAAAATATAGGATAAATCTTGAGCAAATTGCTTTTCTGGAAATATTAAAAGAAAAAGCCAACTTAGCAATCAGAACATTATTTGAGAAAAAGATCGTAACTCCTGAAACGATAGAGCTACATAAAAACTTTAATTTATTTGCAAAAAAATTTATAAAGAGGCATCTAAAACTTTTTAAACATAACTCTACTTTTTGGGGTCAAACAAATAATCAATCACAATATTCGGCGTCAGAATTTGCGGTAATATTTTTGGCTTACCCTTGATTGGATAATAAATATACAGCGGCACCCCTTCTCGCCCATGTGCTTTTAAGAAATCACCAATCGATTTATCATATTGCGTCCAATCTCCAACCATATAAGTAATATGCTGATTTTGAAATGCTTTTTGAACTTTTTCAGAGGATAAAGCAACCTTATCATTCACCATACAGGTTAAACACCAAGACGCTGTCATATTAACAAAAACAGGCTTGTGTTCTCGACGTAATTCTTCAAGTTTTTGTTCTGAAAATGGGATAGCATCTTCTTTGATACCCGCAACCGAGTGTGTGGCTTCATCATGCACAAAGAAATAAAAACCACTACCCAATAAGCCAACAATCATTAAAATCAAGCCACTAATGAACAAGCGTAAGTTACGATAAGTCCCCTGCATATAAAGCTGTTGAATAATGCCAACGCCCCACGCTATAAACCCTAATCCAACAAAGCCTGTTAATAATACCAAGAAGCTCATCGGTTGTTGATGTTGATATACTACCCAAGCCAACCATAAACAACTAAGCAACAATGGAAACGCCAAGAATTGTTTAAGAATATCCATCCATAATCCAGGGCGAGGCAACAACCGTGCAAAAGACGGAATACAAGCAAATAATACATAAGGCATTGCCAGTCCTAATCCCATTCCGATAAAGATTAAAACACTGATCCATAAAGACGCATTCAAAGCCCCTGCAATGGCAATTCCCATAAAAGGTGCTGTGCAAGGCGTTGCCACCAATACCGCCAATAATCCAGTAAAGAAATCAGAGGAGTATCCAGTAGTTTTATTATTTGAACCAACACTGTTAAAGGAAAGTTGGATATTAAATACGCCAAGAAAATTCAAAGATATTCCAAATAAGAGCCAACATAATAAGACTACAAACCCCACCGATTGGAATTGAAAGCCCCATCCAAGTTGCGATCCCATCCAACGTAATGCCACAAATGCGACTGCCATTGCTATAAAACAACATAAAATCCCCGCTGTATAAGCAAAACTGCTTTTATATCGAACACTGATATGCTCTTGTCCAATACGGCTTAGCGACAAGAGTTTCATCGCAATAACTGGAAAAACACAAGGCATCAAATTTAATAAAATCCCTCCCAGAAAAGCACTGCCAATCAAAATCAATAAACTTGTTTGTGATTGTGCTGATGTTGGTAAGGGAGCAACTGATGCTTCAACAGAAAAATGCTGCAGTTTTTGATGATCGTCTTGTATCGCTAAAATCCCACTGAACGGCTTTGATGAATTAAGCTGATGAATAGGTTTTAAATTTAAAATTAATAATCCTGGTTTGACTGTTAGTGTCTGCGGTGCAATTTGATCAATCACACCATTTTTGTCAGGCATAAACCACGCATGAATCATATGCAAAGGGCTGATCGCATCATTCTGAACCCATAACTCACCTGTGGGTGCAATATGGATATCCCAAGGGCTTGGCTTAGGCTTTTGGGACAAAGCTTGCTGAATCAAAGAGGCTTCTTTTGAGGCTGACGCTGCGCCTTTTGGAATCTCTAAAGCAAACTCGCCTTCTTGTGGAATACAAACATCAGCACAAACCAACCATCTAGCTTTCAGTTTCAAATTCAAAGGCTTATTCATTTCTTCATCAGGCACAGAAATTTTAAAAGGTAAAACCACATCCCCTTTGTAAATATAAGACATTAATCCATTTTCAGACAAAGGCTCTGGAGAAGACCATTCAATTTTACCTTCTTGTGCGGTGGGATGATCATTAATTTTTACAGAAACCGAAGCTGGCTCGCCTGCATCCCCTGGATTAATCCAATAAGTATGCCATTTTGGCTCTAACTTTATCCGCAGCCCTAGCGTTAACGCTTTACGACCATCGTACGTATCACTTTCTGAAATAATAGTTGTATGATCGTGCTTATTGATGATCGCGTCTGTTTCTTTGGCAAGAACAGAATAAGGGCTTAAGGTTACCAATCCAATAACCAAAAGAAAACTTAACAACCAAGCACGCAATGAAACTATCCTTTGATAAAAATTATTTTGTCTTTTATATAAGAAGATAAAGATAAATCAGGTGTAAAATCTCTTCTTAATAATTTTGTCGTCACAAATTCTATGTTTAGTATATCAAATATTTCACTTCCTATCCAACATACACTTCCCGATCTCTATGAATATTTGAATCAACATTCAAATGTGATCTTAGTTGCCCCTCCTGGAACAGGTAAAACCAGCTTGGTTCCGTTGGCATTATTGGATGCTCCTTGGAAACAAGGGAAAAAGCTGATTATGCTGGAACCTCGCCGTATTGCCACCAGAGCAGCAGCAAGGCAAATGTCCCATTTGTTAAACGAAGAAATTGGGCAGAAAATCGGTTATCGAACCCGTATGGATAAAGCAATTAGTGCTAATACTGAGATAGAAGTTGTTACCCAAGGATTATTTTTAAGACATTTACTTAATAACCCTCTATTAGATGACATTGCTGGAATAATTTTTGATGAAATCCATGAACGCTCATTAGATGCTGATTTATGTTTAGGGCTATGCCGTAATTTACAACAAAATCTACGTCCTGACCTTCGCCTGATAGCCATGTCAGCAACGCCATCTTTGAAAAACTTACAAGAAATTCTGCAATGCGATATTATCGAAAGTAAGACAGACTATTATCCCATTACAACACATCATCGCAAAAGAGATTTAACCCATATCAGAGAGCTTCCCTCTGTCATGGCTGCACAAATTACCGAAGCCTATAAAGAAGAACAAGGCAATATCCTTGCCTTTCTCCCTGGTGCGGGGGAAATCCATAAAACAATGAATCTTCTTTCTCTGCCCAATGCTGAGATCCTTCCTCTTTATGGTGATTTGCCTGCTACAGAGCAAGATAAAGCCCTGCGCCCAGTCACACCTCAAACACCACGTCGCATTGTTTTAGCAACCTCTATTGCGGAAACTTCTCTGACAGTTCCAGGTGTGCGCATTGTGATTGATGGCGGATATCGCAGATTACCTCAGTTAAATGCAGATACAGGATTAACACGCTTGCAAACGCAACGTATTTCAAAAGCTGCTGCAACACAACGCGCGGGGCGTGCAGGACGTGAGGGTGCGGGTGTTGTTTATAAATTATGGACACAAGCCACAGAGCGTAGCTTACCACTACATGACCGCCCTGAAATACTTGAAGCTGAACTTAGTGAATTTTTACTGGTTTGTCAGACATGGTCAGATATTATGGGAACAGACATCACTGATATTCCTTTTCCTGACAAACCCTCTGTGGGTGTCATCGAAGCTGCAAAAGAGCTATTGATTTTATTAGGATGTTTGAACTCAAAAGGTCATATCACTCCTTTTGGTCAAAAAGTTGCACAATTTGGTGCCCATCCCAGATTAGCCAGCATGATGCTAAGCGCACAATCCAATGAAGAAAAAGCTCTGGCTGCTGATATCGCTGCACTATTAGAAGAACGAGATCCTTTGCGTCACGAAGAACCTGCATCAGTCGACATTCAATCTCGTTTAGGATGGATGCGCAATCAGCCAAATTCAAAAAATGACCAAGGATTATGGCATCGCATTCGTAAAATCAGCCAAGATTATCGTAAAAGACTACGTATTTCTGCTACTCAGCCCCCTGCACTTAGCCCATCTTTACTTATCTGTGCAGCTTTTCCTGATCGTTTGGCTCAAAGACGTAGTGAAATTGGATCTTTTCGCTTGGCTGGCGGTGGGGCAGCGCATTTATCCCCTCAAGACCCTTTTGCAAAAGAAAGTTTGTTAGCGGTTGCCAGCGTTCATGTGCATAAACGCACCAATATTTGCTTGGCGTTTCCTGTTAAATTACAAGCATTATCCAATTTTATCGATCAACGTGCAGAGATTGAGCAAGAAACAACGTTAGATAGCGTCAGTGGCAAAGTTATTCTACGCGAACGACTAAAATTTGGCAGATTAACTTTACAAGATCGCAATGTCCCTGCCTCCTCTAAAGAAGCTGTGCCTATCTTGCTACAGGTTGTTGCAAATAATTTGTCCAAAACCCTTGATTGGAATGAGCATAGCAAACAATTACAAGCCAGATATGCCCTCGCCCAATCTGATTTTGGATTTTCAGCTTCACCCAATTTATCTGATGATGTATTAGCAAAAACATGTGAAGAATGGCTTCTTCCCTGGATGAATGGCATCACTAATCTTGCAGAAATCAAACAACTCAATGTCGCAGAAATGCTGGAAGCCTATTTGGGATATACACTCTGTCAAGAACTGAATAAGCTCTTACCAAAATCTATCTCATTCAATAATCACAAAATTTATATTGATTATACGCAATCAAGACCTACAATTTCTGCACCAGCCAAATATTTTTATGGTATAAACACTACTCCCAGCATTGCCAAAGGGCAAATTACATTACAATGTTGTTTATTATCCCCTGCTAATCGTCCACAAGCGATTACCAGTGATCTACAAACTTTTTGGAACGAAGGATGGAAAGATATGAGAAAAGATATGAAAGGACGGTATCCAAAACATCATTGGCCAGAAAACCCTGGAAGCATTTCTTCTGCAACAGAGCGTAAATCCTAATGAAACTGTTTAAATCCTCTTCATTTCCCTATTCTCACATCGCATATAAAACTATCTTATTGATAGGCATATCAAGCGTCCTGGCTGCTTTATATGCTTACTCTGCTGGCGCACAAGAACAAGCTTCAAAAGACAATATTGTTAAGGAAAACACTGCTCCTGCTCCTGCTCCTGCTCCTGCTCCTGCTCCTGCTCCTGCTCCTGCTCCTGCTCCTGAAAAAATTATTCCTTCTGATGAATTAGCAAAGACCTCACCTTTATTGGTGGAATATGGACCATTGACTTTTTCCCCATTGGTAAAAAAAGTCGTTCCTGCAGTTGTTAATATTGCTGTTTCTCAAAATGTTCCCATTAAACATCCTAAGAAAATAATTATTCCTCCTTCGGTGAGAGGAACACCTTTGGAAAAAGAATTTCGACAAAGGCAACACCAACAACAGCAAAAAATTACAGAAGCAGGCTCTGGATTTATCGTTGATCCCAGTGGAATTATTGTCACCAATACTCATGTTATTGGTGATTCAAGTGATATAACCGTTTCCTTGCAAGATGGAACACAACTTCCTGCCTCAGTGATCGGAAATGATTCGTTAACTGATATTGCCGTCATTAAAATTAATGCTCATCATCCTTTGCCTTATGTCAAATGGGGAGATAGCAAAAGAGTAGAAGTTGGGGATTGGATCTTAACCACGGGAAACCCGTTTGGGCTTGGCTCTTCTGTAACCGCAGGAATTGTTTCTGCTCGAGGCAGAGATATTGGATCGGGTCCATTTGATGATTTTTTACAACTTGATGCCCCAATGAACCCTGGAAATTCAGGTGGCCCCTCTTTTAACCTAGCAGGGCAAGTTATTGCATTAAACACCGCAATCGTTTCCCCAACGGGCAGTTCTGTCGGGATTGGTTTTGGTATTCCTTCTGAAATTGTTGCTCCTATCGTTACCCAACTTTGTAAAACTGGATTTATTGATCGTGGATGGCTTGGAGTGACGTTGGGCGATGACGACAAGCGCGATGGCGTACGTATCGTTGACATCGATGCCAAAGGTCCTGCTTATGATGCAAAAATCAAAGTTGGAGATCGAATTGAAATGATTAATTCACAACATGTTGATACCGTCCGTACTTTTATGAAAACAGTCGCCATGGCTCATCCTGGCTCAAAAATAGAATTGCTAATTAAACGCAATAAACGAAAATTTAATATCGTTACCACTGTTGGTCATCGCCCAAAGGATGCCGATAACTAATATTTTAAAATTTACAAATTATCTTGAATAGTTAAGTATTATTTCTATATAAGTTCACATAATACGAATTATTGTGTTGTATATTCACACAAGCTGTCAGAAATAAAATCTGTATGTTTTTTTTCATATAGTATTTTTATTTTATATTCATTAGCTTGATATATTCTGTTACTACTCAACGATTGCTCATCGTTTCAACCTTAATTTTTTCCCCATTTTTGGAGACAGGCTGATGCGTTTTTTATTTAAAGACCCTTCACAAACATTATTCTCAAATTATACTCAAAAATTTAAAATCTCTTTTTTATCTATGGGCTTTTTATGCGCATTAGCACCCAGCAGCCATGCTAAGTTAACAAAAGATTTTTCTGCGATTACACCTGTTCCTTCAACAAATGCAGCTACTGATACAACGACACTAAATAAATCATCTAATGTCAGTATTTTGGATATTCAAAGATATACTGGATCTTTGCTCTCTCCTTCTGGTGCGGTAACACAAGCTGGCGCACTGATGATGGAGCCATATTTTCAATCCACCATCAGTCGTGGAGGATATTTGAATAATGGTCGTGTCAGAAGTAATAAATACAGAACAGACTCTGCCGACAGCTTTCTATTGATCAAATATGGCGTGACGAATAATCTTAGCGTCCAAATTACACCTCAAGTGAACTATTATTGGAATGGCAGAACAACGTCGAGTACTGTTCATTTTTCCGATTTACCTGTGGAGTTGCAATATCGATGGATTGATCAAAATAACAAAAAATATATACCAAGCTTTACGACTTATCTTGGCATGATCTTTCCAACAGGAGATTACACGAATCTTGGTAGAGCACTTGACGCAGCGGGAAGTGGTTCTTATGCATTACGTTTCGGCGTACAAAGCCAAGCAGCCTACGATATCAATAACCATGCTTTACGGGTCAGATTATGGGGAGTGGCTAGAAAACCATTAACCTCTGCTGATATTCGTGGCATCAGCAATTATGGCACTGATATCGGATACAGAGGAAATGCCAAATCGGGTTTATACGGTAACTGGGGTTTTTCTTTAGAATATGGTATTACCAAAGAGTGGGTTCTAGCCTTTGATTTCCAATATGATTGGGCAAAAGGGACAAGGATGAGAGGTGCTTATACCAATGGCCCATTCGAACGTTACGTCAGTGCTGCTTCTCATGACATTCAAATTGCACCAGCGATAGAGTATAACTGGACACCAACTATTGGTGCCATTGTTGGGGCAGCATTGACCATTGACGGTCATAACACTAACGATTTTGTTCAACCTCAATTCGCCATAAACTTTGCATTTTAATAAATCAAATTTAAGAAAGATCATTCGATATTCAATTTTCTTTCTTAAATTAATAACCAACTATTTCACACTTCAACTTTACTTTAATAGTGATAGATAACTATTTCCTTGTTGATTATATCAGGTAATAATTAATTTTATTTAAAATTGTTACGTATCAGGGATCTTATATGATATCCATCAACAAATATCGCTATATACTATATATTCAAACTGTTTGTATTATTTCGTATACAATCCTTACAAATGCCGATGCTCAAGTAACGCCACCCTCTCAACAAACCACTAATACTTTGAATGAGCAACGTTATACAGGCTCTTTGTTATCCCCCTCTGGGGCTATGACAACAGCAGGTTTATGGGCTATTGAACCCTATGCCCAAATAACTATTAGCCGTGGTCGATATTTATCAAATGGTAATGTACAAAATAGTAAAAATAGAACAGATAATTTTATTAATTTTACTTTGGTAAAATATGCCGTTACCAATCATTTTTCGGTTCAAAGTACCCCTCAAATTCGTTATGCATGGAATGGACGTACCACCGCCAGCAGCTTACATTTTGCTGATCTACCTGTTGAATTACAATATCGCTTGATTGACCAAAATAATCCAAAATATATACCCAGTCTAACCACAATCTTAGGAATGACTTTTCCAACGGGCAACTATTCCAATTTGGGGCGTTCTTTGGATGGGGCGGGTAATGGCACATATACTGTTCGTTTCGGGCTTCAATCACAAGCTGCTTATAAAATATTTAATCGAGCGTTACGTATTCGCGTTTGGGGAGTTGGTAGGCAACCATTAAACTCCGTCAATATCAAAAATATAAGCAATTATGGTACTTCCTTAGGATATCAAGGGAACGCAAGACCAGGTTTATTTGGCAATACCGGTTTTTCTGTGGAATATGGTTTTAATAAAGAATGGCTGTTTTCTTTTGATTTTGTCTATGATTGGGCACGGGGAACTAGAGTACGAGGTACAAATAAAAACGCTGTTTATAATCGTAATATAACTGGGGCATCCCATGATATCCAAATAGCTCCAGCCATTGAGTATAATTGGACACCCAAAATTGGTGCTATCGTCGGTACTGCTTTAACTGTCAACGGACATAACACAAATGATTTTATCCAACCTCAATTCGCAATTATGATGCTATTTTAATCCCAATTTAAGCGAGAAATATCAGTTTAGATAAACGTTGATGACGGATCATCACAATGGCATTCTGACGAAATTTTCTTGCTAAAACAACAGCTTTTGGCAAAGAAAGGACCACCATAAAAAGAGGTTCAGACACCTCTTTTAAAGATCCTTTACCGATAAAATATTCATATTGCTTTAATTCTTGCTCGAGCTTTCGCATCATTTTTATATTCCAACCCAAAAGTCTTAAACGCCCCCCAGGATTATAAGCACTTAACATAATCAAAGTTGATTGATGTAATTTAACTGGAATGCCTTTAGGATATTGATTAATTCTGGTTACTACAGAACCTGCTTGATAAAGGCTTTGTTTATAAGCAGCACTTATCTCTAAGGTCGGTGGCAATATGTTTGGCACTTTACTAATCTTTACTTTTTTTTTCCATACCAAAAGTCGAGTCTCGGTGAACTTGTACCGATAATAATAGCCCAAAGCCAAACATCACCGTCAACATCGCAGAACCACCATAAGACACCATCGGTAGTGGTACACCCCCAACAGGAATAGCCCCCATCACCATTGAAAGATTAACAGCACAGTAAAAGAAAAAATTCATCGTTAGTCCCAATGCTAATAAACGACCAAATTGATTCTTTGAACGTATCGCAAAAATCATTCCCCCCAGAATTATCATTAACAATAATACAATAATACAAATACCACCGACAAACCCCCACTCTTCTGATAACATCGTAAAAATAAAGTCGGTTTGCTTTTCAGGTAGGAAATTTAGTTGTGCTTGAGTTCCATGTAAAAAGCCTTGTCCCCACATTCCCCCCGATCCCAAAGCAATTTTAGACTGAATAATATTATACCCTGCCCCCAAAGGATCACTTTCTGGATGTAAAAAGGTTGTAATTCTTGCTTTTTGATAATCATGTAAATGACTATAAATAAATTCAAATGCAAATGGTAAAGGGCATACTAGCAACAAAATAAGCCATAAACGCATCCCAGCAACAAAGAAAATCGATGCCCCAATACAACCTACAATCACTGCTGTTCCTAAATTGGGTTCCTTTAAGATTAAGGCAACTGGAATTAAGACCAAAATTGCTGGGATAATTAAACGCAAAGGGTTTCCCATCTGCTTCCAACTAATTTTATGAAACCAAGTTGCCAATAACAAAACCAACCCAATTTTCATTAATTCCGAGGGTTGTAAAGCGATCCCTCCGATAACAATCCAACGTTCCGCCCCTTTGCCAACATGACCCATATGTAAAACAGCTAATAACAACACAATGCCCAAACCATATAAGGGCCACGCCAATTTTGCTAAAAACCTTAATGGGGTTACAGCTACCGAGATCATAACAATAAATCCCACCGCAAAACGCATCATCTGAGGGCGTGCATAAGGATAATCAGCACCACCAGCCGCTGAATAAAGCGCAATATAACCCACACCTGCTAATAAACAAATTAATCCAACATATAGCCAATTAATACGCCATAATTTACCTAATATCTTTAAGTTTGGCTCTGCTCTTAATAAACGTTTTTCAAAAACCATATATTTGACTCTTATTAAAGAAATTATATAAAGCGTATCGATATTTATTGATCGGAAGGTTTGGGTTCTTCTGGCTCTTTAGGTTTCGTTTGCTCTGCTCTTGTTGCTTTATTTGCAGGATCTCGTTGAAGGGTTTTTAACATGATATTTTTCGCCAAAGGTGCCGCAACAGAAGCTGCTGCATTCCCGTGCTCGACAACAACAGAAATCGCATATTGCGGATTATCATAAGGTGCAAAACAAATAAATAAAGCATGAGGGCGATATTTCCAAGGTAAATTCGCAGAATTAAAATGACCACTTTCACGCAATGCTCTTGATACCCTTTTGACCTGAGCTGTTCCTGTTTTCCCCGCTAATAATATACCATTATAATCAATCTTCGCTTTTGCCCCAGATCCTCTAGGTTCATTTACAACAGCATACATCCCAGAGCGTACCATCTTTAAAAATTCTGGCTTAATATCAATTGGTTTCCAAAATTCAGAATTTGCTTCTGGAATAAGATTATGGTCTCTTGCGCGAACTAAATGGGGATTAATCATTTTACCAGTTGCCATCCGTGCAGTATAAGTTGCTAACTGCAAAGGCGAAACATGCACAAATCCTTGGCCAATCCCACTGACAATGGTATCCCCAATATTCCAATGATGCCCGTGTTTTTCTCTCCATGCAGGTGTTGGGATCAATCCTGCTTTCACATGAGTTAGTTCAATAGGTAAAGACACACCTAACCCCAATTTTTGGCAAGTCTTATGGATCGCCTCCATTCCAGTACGACGTGCCACTTCATAAAAATAAACGTCACAAGAATATTTTAATGCCTCATGAAGATTCAAAGATCCATGACCATATTTATTCCAACAATGAAACCGTGTGCCACCATAATCATAATAGCCAGGACAAGTAATGCGCACATTTTCATTAATGGTTCCTGCTTCCAACGCCCCTAGTCCGACCGCTGGCTTGAATGTAGACCCAGGAGGATACAATCCAGCAACTGCTTTATCCATCAAAGGATTACGTTCATCAGTCATCCATGCTTTCCATTGTGCATGACTAACCCCACTGTCAAACAAAGATGGATCAAAGGATGGATTACTGACCATCGCCATCACTTCGCCATTTTGACAATTCAATACAACAGCACTGGCGGATTCTTCCCCGATTAAATTGACAACATCTTGTTGTAATTGCATGTCAACTGCTAGTTGGATATCTTGCCCTTGTACACTTTCTTTTCTGCCAATTGTTGTAATGATACGCCCAACAGAATCAACCTCTACCTCTACCTCTCCTGCTTTTCCCTGCAACACGTCATCTTGAGTATTTTCAATACCGGCTCGACCAACACGTATACCAGGTAATGCCAAAAATGAATTTGCAGCTACATCTTTTTCATTAGGAGGTGCGACATACCCTACCAAATGGGCTAATAGAGGGCCTGTTGGATAAACACGCTTTGTGCCAGTATCAATCAATACCCCAGGTAAAGTGGGTGAGTTCACTTCAATCATAGCCATTTCATCCCAAGATAAAAAATCCTTTAACATAATTGGAATAAAACGTCTTTGATGATCGACTGCCCACTGTATACGTGCATAATCATGTTCATCTAACGTAATAAACTGACTAAAACGCTCAATAACATCGGATAAATTACTTGTTTCTTCTGGAATTAATAAAGCTCGCCAACTAATTTTATTATTCGCAAGCACATCTCCATAACGATCATAAATACTCCCTCTAGGTGGAGATAACAACCGTTTACTAATCAAATTATTTTTAGCCATTTTAATATATTTATCGCCCTCAGTAATTTGTAATTTATAAAGACGATTAGCTAATAAAGATAAAATTCCCGTTTGCGCTGCTATCAATAATAGGGCTCTGCGCGTAAACACACGGCGCGAAGAATGAACGTCTTGTTGTGCTTGCTTACTGCCGCGAGAGAGTTTCTTTTTTTTCATTTCAACTGTAAAACTTATACTTTCGCAGGATTTGCAATCGTTTGATGTGCCCACGTAAATAAAACAGACAGCAAAGGATAAATGCCAATTGAAAAAATTATTTCGAACAAAAATGAATAATAAGGCACTATTCTTAAACTAAACGCAGATATTAAAACCCATTGCAACAAAAATACTCCCGTTGCAGCAAAAGAAAATATTAACCAAATCAATAAAAAATTGTACTTTACCAAGCGAAAACGTTGTGTCACGCCTATACCATAAATAATCAATAATATTAAAATTACTATTCCTGGCGGTGTAAAATTTAAAAGATCAATCAATAATCCTAGAAAAAAAACCCCAATCGCAGGCATTGATTTAGGTCTGTAGATAGACCAAAAATAAACGGAAGATACAATAATCGCAGGCAATAACTCATTTCTGCCAGGAATATCAAACGGTATCGATAAAAATAATATTACAAAAATTGAAAAAAGCATGGGTACAAACGAACGAACCAACATATCAATACGTTGAAATCTATTAAATGCTGGTCGTATACCAGGGCTTTTACGATCATTTATAATAGTATGTGTATTCTCTTTTTTTATCATTGTTCATCACGTTCAAGCATTGTAGGACTTGCAACGGGACCTTGTCTCACTCTTTTATTCGAAGGTGTAATTCGTCCAGGTGCATCTGGAGGCGTAACCTCTTTATTTCCATAATCAACAATTCTGACGATTCTAAGATGGTCTAAGGGTAGATATGGAACAACGACAGGCTGTCCTTTTTTTATATAATGAACATACCCAATTGGAATTCCCGCAGGCAAAGTATCCCCTTGCCCCTCGGTTAACACTTTTTCTCCTTCAATAGGATGTTTATCTTCTGGATAAAAAATCAGTCTAGGATATAAACTATTATCACCAGCCATTATTGCTTGCGCATGTGATTCAGACAGGCGTATGGGAATACGACTAGAATCATCATTAATTAGTAATATGCGTGCCGATCTATTTCCAACTTCGGTGACTCTGCCAATTAGTCCAAACCCATCCAAAACAACTTGACCGGGATTTACGGCGTGATCTTCACCTAAAATGACTAGAATAGCTTTGTGGTATACGCCACTTACATCTGCAACGACACGGGTTGTGACGAAAGACAACCTGGGCTCTGGTATCCAATGTAACTGATTTTTTAATTTAATATTTTCTTCACTTAGCCCCATAGCAACGTGGTACCAACGTCGAAGCTGTAAATTTTCTTCTTTTAATTTTTTATTGTCTGTCGATAAATTTTGGATATCCTTAAGGCTATGTGCAAGATTATAAATGAAATTAAAGGGTTCTTCTATTAAAGCATATCCAGGAGCCAAAAAATCTGTCACCTTTAGACGCATTGCCTCCACCAATTTGGGTTTAGCTTGTCCTATTAGCATAACTAAACAAGCCATTACGAACAAAAATGGTAATACTAATTTTGTCAAGCCTTGTTTAAGATGAATAGATAAAGGGATCATTTGGACAACCAACAGTTACAGTTGTTTACTTGAATATATAAATAGTGTGTGTTCAATCAACACACACTATTCAATTAATAAAATTGCTTCAATGAACAAATTTAGTTTAATACATTGTTGTTAGAATATTTCTAAGTCGTTTCATTTCTTCTAGGGCACGACCGGTACCGAGTGCAACACAGTCCAAAGGATTTTCCGCAAGAATAACTGGCAATCCTGTTGCTTGACGCAAAACATCGTCAAAACGTGCTAATAAACTGCCGCCACCCGTTAACATAATCCCTTTATCAACAATATCTGCAGCTAATTCAGGCGGTGTGTTTTCTAGTGCAACAGATACACCTTCGACAATTTGTGCGATGGGTTCAGCTAAACTATCCGCAATTTGCTCTTGAGACACCAAGACTTCTCTTGGCACACCGTTCATCAAGTCACGTCCTTTGACTTCGCGCCAAGGACCACCATCAGCAGAAGGGGTTGCTATCGCCGCCCCCAATTCCATCTTAATTTTTTCAGCAGACGTTTCACCAATCAGCAAATTATGATGACGACGAATATATGCAATAATAGCCTCGTCCATTCTATCACCACCGACGCGCACCGAGCGAGAATAGACAATACCACCCAATGAAATCACAGCTACCTCGGTAGTTCCACCGCCAATATCAACGATCATGCTGCCGGAAGGTTCTGTCACAGGCAACCCTGCACCAATTGCTGCAGCCATTGGTTCTTCAATCAACAGAACTCTGCGTGCACCAGCGCCTTCCGCACTCTCTTGAATAGCACGTCTTTCGACCGCTGTCGATCCAGAGGGCACGCAAATAACAATCTGAGGACTGGCAAACATACGACGATTATGCACTTTTTGAATAAAATGCTTAATCATTTCCTCTGCGACTTCAAAATCAGCAATAACCCCATCGCGCATAGGACGAATAGCAGTAATATTGCCAGGAGTACGTCCCACCATATTTTTGGCTTCTTCACCCACTGCTAAAACTTGTTTTTTCCCACGAACTTCAGCAATCGCAACCACTGAAGGTTCATTCAAAACTATTCCACGACCTTTGACATACACCAATGTATTAGCAGTTCCAAGATCGATCGCCATGTCTGCAGACATAAAACCGAACAGACGAGAAAACATCCACCACTCCCGACAGCAAAAACTTTATATGCTTTTAATCAAACTTTAATTAATAATTTCTATAATCACGATTTTGAAATAGAAACACCCAGCCCCTAAATTACAAAGCTCTCTCTTGGAATTACCCATTTGCAACGCTCGGGGCAAGCCTTAATCTTATAAAAAAAAAAGTTTTTTTTAATTTTTATATTTTTTAACAATAAACATTGCACAACATCAACATTGTTACAAAAAAACAACACAAAAGAGATATAAATATATAACCGTAAATAAATAAAATTTGTAGTCAAATTTTAATAAAAAATTCAAATTCATCAAAAAACCTCAACTCTAATGTATAAATAATAAATTCCAATTCTTATAAAGCCTGTATTTTACGACATACTTTATGATTTTATAAAAGAATCGCAATCATTGACGAATTTTAAAAAAAAGCTGCCAAAAATAAGCCATTTTGTTATATTAGATTTGTAAGAGTAGTTGTCTTATGAGTTAAACCTTAAGAGAGAAAAGAACCAAAATGAAGAAAATTTTAAAATCGACTTATGCAGGTCTGGCTGTTGTCATTCTTTCAACATCTTTTTTAACTGCATGTGATAATGGCTACAGTATGGGTGGACGTGCCGGCACAGGCGCATTAATTGGTGGCGGCACCGGTGCAGCCATTGGCGCACTTGCTGGCGGCGGCGGCGGTGCTGCTATTGGCGCATTAGCTGGCGGTGCTCTTGGGGCGGGTGTAGGTGCTGCAACAACACCAAACAGACCTAAGCAAGGTAATTATAACCAAGGTTACTAATAAAAAAAATCTCTATATAATTTTTGAAAAAAACCAAAATTATATAGAGAAAATAAATTAAAAAGATCCAACAAAACATAAATATTTACTTTATAAATAAAGGTTAAATATCATAAATTGTGTAAATGAAATATATCATTTTCTGATATAAAATCAAATTTTTATTTAACCTGTTAAGTGCGTGACGCTTCCACCAATTGCAAAATATCTATCAATAGCTTGACACATCGAGGATGCAATCAATGATCTATATGCTGCTCTTTTTAAAGCTTCTTCGTCAACTCGATTAGACATAAACCCCATCTCCACCAATATAGATGGGATATTAATTGATTTTAACACTACAAAAGCAGCATAACGTTTCGGATTTTGTAATAAACTTACACGGGAATGAAAAGAGCTTACAATATTTCGCGCCATTGCAACGGACTCTTTCTTAGTCTCTAACTTTACCAAACTTGCTAGAATTTTTTGCACTGCAGGTGACGCGACATGTACATTCGCGCCTCCATATCTATCAGCATTGTTCTCCACAGAAGCCAGTGCAGCAGATTGCGCATCAGAAGCATGGTTAGATAATGTATAGACGCTGGCCCCTCTGATTGAATGGTTATTCAAGGCATCTGCATGCATTGAAATAAATAAGTTTGCTTTGTTTGATTGGGCAAAATCAACACGACCGTCTAACGGAACAAATTTATCTGAATTTCGTGTTAATTTAACGCGGTATTTTCCTGTTCGCATCAATTGCTTTGAAAGTTCTACCGCTGTTGCATAAGCTACATGTTTCTCATAAGTTCCAGAATATCCAACTGCACCAGGATCTTTTCCTCCATGCCCAGGATCTAATATGATAACAGGTACATGTGGCCTGGCACGTCCAACAATTGCTGGAGCCTTGCTTTTTACAGTTTGCTTTGTTGAGGTCTTTACGTGTTTTGTAATAGTCGACTTTTGCGAAACCCTATCTACAGCGATTGCAACGGATGGTACAAATAAAGTCACAGATGCTGATAATATAATTCGTCTTGAAATCTGAGGAATAGAATCTTTTATAATCTCATTACAGTTTTTTAAGTTATCGATCATTTTCCTACTGACACTTTTGACCAAATTAATTCAATTGAAACCTTCACTAGCTTATATTGCCCGATTCTTTTGAAGAATTCAAAAAGTTCTTTTTTTAATAAAAAAACTTTATTAGTCTGCAAATAACAAAAAAAACTTTGCGTTGTCATATAATTCTGAGATATTGTTTTCTAGTGGAAAATACTCTGCACCGTAGAGTGGCAAAACTATATGTCAAATCAATATTATTTTGAATATTTATAACAACTTATTTAAAGAGTATCCTTAATGATATCTAAGAGCTAAAACATTTGTTCAACTTTGCTAACAATAACTTTGTATAAATATGAAACAAAATTTAATTTGAGTAGTGTAATTATTTTCTAAATTTGCTAAACAAGATTTTAAGTTTTTTATCTATTTCAGGTAAATTTCATGGTTACGTCGTAAAAAATAATATGAAATGCACGTTCCCATCGCAAATATTACTTTGAAATTATTATTGATTGTTTAAACACAATCGCCGGAGTAATAAATTATTATGACTAAAAAATTGCTGATTGACGCCAGCTATAAAGAAGAAACACGTGTTGTTACCCTAGATGGGAATTGTATTGAAAATTATGACGTTGAAAATTCAACTAAAAAACAATTAAAAGGTAATATATACCTAGCTAAAGTCATCCGAATTGAGCCTAGCTTGCAGGCTGCTTTTGTTGAATATGGTGGCAACCGTCATGGTTTCTTGGCTTTCAGTGAAATTCATCCTGATTATTATCAAATTCCAATCGCAGACCGTAACAAACTGCTTGATTTGAATAAAATTGATCTTGATGATAATCAACTAGACGATGAAAATTTCGACGATCAACAACCTACTACATTTAATGACGATGATGATATTAGTCAGCCTGTTGCAAATATTATCAAAAACTATAAAATCCAAGAAGTTATTCACAAAAGACAAATATTATTAGTCCAAGTCGTTAAAGAGGAAAGAGGAAATAAAGGCGCTGCTTTAACAACTTATTTATCTCTTGCAGGTCGCTATTGTGTGTTAATGCCAAACTCTCTTCGAGGGGGTGGGATTTCAAGGAAAATCACTTCTATTTCCGAAAGAAAGCGTCTGAAAGACATCGTTGCTGAATTAAACATTCCTTCTCATATGGGAATGATTGTTCGCACTGCTGGTGCTCAATGTCCTAAACCTGATGCATTAAAAGATGGTGAATATCTTTTGCACTTATGGGATGAAATTCGTGACCGCACGATGAAAGCAGTTGCCCCTTCTTTAATCTACGAAGATTCAAGTTTATTAAAACGTGCAATCAGAGATATTTATACTTCTGATATTGGCGAAATTTTGATTGATGGTGAAGAAGGCTGGAACATCGCCAGAGAGTATATGCGTGCTCTGATGCCTCAAAATATGAGAAAACTCCATTTATGGAGAGATCAGAAACAAACCCTTTTCTCTCATTATAAAGTGGAAAAGTTGATCGAACAAATGTTATCCCCTACAGTACAATTAAAATCTGGTGGATATCTGGTTATCAATCAAACCGAAGCTTTGGTTGCCATTGATGTGAACTCTGGGCGTTCTATCAAAGAAAAAGATTTGGAAGAAACAGCGTTACGTACTAACCAAGAAGCTGCTGAAGAAATTGTAAGACAGCTACGCCTACGTGACCTAGCTGGGCTAATTGTTATTGATTTTATTGATATGGAAAATAGAAAACATAACTATATGGTTGAAAAGCGTCTTAAAAATGCTTTACACAAAGACCGTGCACGTATCCAAGTTGGCTCTATTTCCTCATTTGGTTTGTTGGAAATGACGCGCCAACGGTTACGTCCTTCTATTTCTGAATTTTCCTTTATTCCTTGCCATCATTGCAATGGAACAGGAATTATTCGCAGCATCCCAAGTGCTTGCTTGCATATTTTACGCCAAATTGACGAAGAAGCTCGCAAGTCTAAACCTGGTGTTTTAACAGTTCATACATCTTCTAATGATATTGCGTTTTATATTTTGAATCAAAAACGCAGTTGGTTATTAGATATTGAAAGTAAATACAAAATTCAAATTATACTTGAAATCGATTCAACCTTAACCGAATCAAAGATTTCTTTCTCTCATGAAGTTAATGAAGCTCTTGAACAAGAGCCAGAAGTAGAACAAGAAAAAGCAAATTTCTTATTACAAGAAAGTCAAAGTCCTTTCATCAGAGAAATTCCAATCCAATCTGAATCTTCTGAAGGAGAAGAGGCTTCTGAGGAAAGAGAAAACTATCAACAAAAACGTCGTAATAATAATAGACGTTCTCGTTATAATAACTATAAGCAACGTAAGCCTGATCAACAATCCGAGGACATTATTGAATCTGTAGATGTTCAAAAAGTTATACAAGATAACCCACCAGCTGTTATAACTGCTGAACAAGATGAACAGCCTGATATCAGCTTTCATCCCGTGGTTAATCAAGACGAATATTTTGCAACTAAACGTGAAGATCGTCCTAAACGCTCAAATCGTTACCCACGACAACCTCGTTGGAAACGAAACAAATATCAGCAATCTAACGAGGATAATACTCAGGAAACACCTCATGATCAAACTGCAACTACTGTTAATATTGTTCCAATTACAGAAACAAAAACAGCAGCATCTGTAAATGCGCTAAAAACAGATAATGATGCAAGCTCTGCCCCTTTTATCGCTGTCGATATTACAGATAAGGTTGAAAATAACATACAGGAGAAAACTGTTTCTGTTTCTGAAATCCCAACATCAAAACCAATAGTGTCGGAAAATACAGAAAAAGAAGCAGCTACAGAAAAGACGCCATCCAAACCAACGCGTAAGACAACTAGAAAGGTCTCTACTACGGCGAAAAAGAAAGCTGCAGCACCAAAGGCAAAAGCTGTAAGTCAAACAGAAGACGCCAATGATAGCACCGATGCTGTTGCATTAACTGTTGTTACTGATGAAACAGAAAAGAAACCTGTAAAAAGAACAACTCGAGTAAGAAAAGCAACATCAACCACAAAAACGACCACTGATACTACTGTTGACAGTGCTGATGCTAAAAAAGCAAAAACTACTTCTCGAAAAACAGTCAGTAAAAAAGCAAAAACGCCTAAATCAGAAATAAAAGAAGAAACACAACCAAATCAACAAGATACTACAATTAAGCCAATTGTGATTGATGATGCTGCTCCGTCTCCAGCACCGCGTGCTGGTTGGTGGAAACGCTCAAACTAATGACTATATAAATATAAGGGGTTTAAATAATTAAACATATTTAAACCCTATTTTGAAACTATTAATTATAGAATGTCTATGTGTTGGTGGAGACCTAAATTATGCAACTCTCTTTATATACAGATTATGCACTACGCGTCTTGATTTATCTGAGCATTCATCAAGATCGCCTCAGTTCTATCCATGAAATTGCTACTTGTTATGATATTTCGCAAAACCATCTTATGAAAGTGGTGCATCACCTCGGAAAAGCAGACTTTATTTCAACTGTTCGAGGACGACGTGGAGGGCTTAAATTAAATAAGCCGCCGTGTGATATTACCTTGGGCAGCATCGTCAGACACACAGAAGATACAGAACAACCGATTAAATGTGGAAAATGTATTATTCAAAAAAATTGCACTATAAAAACAATTATTTATGACGCATTTGAAGCCTTTTATACAGTTCTCGATAAATATACTCTAGACTGTGTACTAGAAGATTATGACCAATTACAAGAATTGCTAACATTCACGAAACCAAAAAATATAAATTGTAAGGCATCTATAACAATTTAAGAGTTTCTCATTTCATTATTACCTGCTTAACAGTTTGACTTTATCGTAGCAAATACTTACACAGAGTTCTGATGCATATCAATGATATGATCGGTATTCAAGTATTCGATATATTCTTTTATTCGTCCTGATATCAAACGTGCCCTGTATTTAGAAAAATATTCTAAGTAGTCATGAATGAATTTGAAAGAATTCATGATCTCATTTATAATTATCCCCTTAAATAAAATGATATAGCATTTTTATTGTAATCATGCCTTTCATATCATAAAATTATAATATCGATTCTTTAATAATAGGATAAAATAATGCATCGCTATCGTACCCATAATTGTGCTGCCCTCAGGGCAAGTGACGTTGGATCAATTGTTAAACTTTCTGGCTGGGTACATAGTAAAAGAGACCATGGCGGGTTATTATTCATTGACCTTCGTGATCACTTTGGCGTTACTCAAATAGTTATTCCTGCAGATTCCACTTTATTAGAAACAGTTGAAAAAATCAGAGTGGAAAGCGTTTTATGTGTGACAGGTAAAGTCGTCGCACGTGAAGGTGATACCGTAAATCCCAAACTGCCTACTGGCGAAATTGAAATCCAAGCTGACGATATTGAAATTTTATCTTCAGCCGCAGTTCTTCCCTTCCAAGTTAATGGTAATGAAAATTACCCAGAAGATTTACGCTTAACCTATCGTTATATTGATCTACGCCGTGAACGTATTCATCGTAATATCCTTTTACGATCCAACGTTATCTCTAGCCTTCGTAACCGTATGATCGCACAAGGCTTTACTGAATTTCAAACGCCTATTCTGACTGCTTCTTCTCCTGAAGGAGCAAGAGACTTTTTGGTGCCAGCACGCCTACATCCTGGCAAATTTTATGCTCTTCCTCAAGCACCACAGCAGTTCAAACAACTAGCAATGGTCGCTGGATTTGATCGTTATTTCCAAATCGCTCCTTGTTTCCGTGACGAAGCTGCACGTGCAGATCGTTCTCCTGGTGAATTCTATCAACTTGATTTTGAAATGTCTTTTGTTACACAGGAAGATGTTTTTGAAACCCTTGAACCTGTGATGGAAGGCATCTTTAGAGAATTTGCACCAAATCATGAAATTAGCCCTGCCCCTTTTGAACGCATCCCTTATAAAACCGCGATGAAAGAATATGGCAGTGACAAACCTGATTTGCGTAATCCATTAAGAATTACCGATGTGACTAGCGCTTTTGATGGTTCTGACTTTGGCTTATTTGCTAAAATCACAGCCGAAGGTGGTGAAGTGCGTGCCATTCCTGCCCCCGGTGCTGGTGGCAAACCGCGTTCTTTCTTTGACAAGTTGAATGGTTGGGCTAGAGAAGAAAAGATGGGTGGTCTGGGCTATATTACTTTTGATGAAACAGGCGCAGCTAAGGGTCCAATTGCTAAGAATCTTGATGAAGCACGTTGTGAGCAAATTAAAAAAGCATGTAATCTTCAAAATGGTGATGCTGTTTTCTTTGTGGCTGGCAAAGGGCTTGAAATGGTTAAATTCTCTGGAACTGTCCGTACAAAAATTGCAACAGAGCTTAATTTAATAGAGCAAAATGCATTTCGTTTCTGTTGGATTGTTGATTTCCCAATGTATGAGTTAAATGAAGAAACAGGATTAGTCGATTTCTCTCATAACCCATTCTCTATGCCTCAAGGCGGTTTAGAAGCATTAAACAGTCAAGATCCTTTGGAAATTAATGCATATCAATATGATATTGTTTGTAATGGAATTGAACTTTCTTCTGGTGCAATTCGTAACCACCGCCCAGACATTATGATCCGTGCGTTTGAAATTGCTGGTTACCCAGAAGAAGAAGTTGAAAAACGCTTTGGTGGGATGTTGAACGCATTCCGTTATGGAGCACCTCCTCATGGTGGTGCGGCTCCTGGTGTGGATCGTATTGTAATGTTATTAACGGATGAACCAAACATTCGTGAAGTCATCTTGTTCCCATTAAATCAACAAGGCGAAGATTTAATGATGTGTGCCCCTGCACCAACAACACCAGAACGTTTAAAAGAGCTTTCTTTAGCGTTGAATTTACCGAAAGTTGCTGTTAAAAAAGCAGAAAATACTTCTGTTGAAGATAAAAAATAAAACAATTGGCTTTTATTGACTTATATTCATTAATATATATTTGTGATATTTCCAAGTACAAAATGACAAGGAAATATCACAATGAGAAAACAATTTTTTACTTTAACATTAATCGCTTCTCTTCTACCCATAGCCGTAAATGCTGTTACCCTTAAAATGTCAGAAGAAGTCTTACAAGCACAATAGATAAATATGGTGCCATTTATTGTACAGAAAGCATCAATACACCAAAAGATGCAGTCTAAAAGTGCTATGAAACCCAAAAAATAATCCAACACTTGATCAATGTATTCTTGCTGATCAAGCAATGACTTCAATTGAGACAAACGTTATCTACAAAAATTATGCTAAATTATATAGTTTTGGGAGAAAAGATCCTTCTGCAAGAGATCCTTATATAACAATCAATCTAAAACAAAATAGAATTAAATACTATATGTTCAACGTCGTGCTTTAAAAAATGATCCAGAACTAAGCAAGATGAATTCAATGGCACTTTATATTTATTTTCTTTTTTTGGTGAATTATCGAATTTATTTATAAAAAAATTGTCCTGAAAATAATTTAGGTCAATAGATATTTTACAAAGCCAATTATATAATTACATGTCCAATTGGCTATTTTAATACTTTATGCTTGTTTGATCGTATCCAGATGCTGTCAGATAACCGAGCATGAGCTTAATCTTTCACGACATATCATATTCATTTTTAATATTTTGCAACCAGTATTTTAAAATATTCTTTTATTTAGTGTGAGAAACTTTATCATAAATTTCTATACAATTCCCAATTATCTATTTGCAAAAAAAATCAAAATAAGTAAGCATTACTTTTTTAGTCACAAAAATGCCTTAATATGTTTTGTGCATTTATCTGATGCTTTGATTTAGTCAACAGATATGCTCATATAACATGCTTATATTTGTATTATAAAGGAGTTGATACACTATATATTTTAACAACACTCTATTTAAATTGTAAAATTTATAAACGTAACAAAGGATGAATCATTGATACCCAAAAAACATAAAGAACAAGTTTCTACTCCCCCTTTAAAAGATGGTGAACTTGCCCATACCCTTGAACGTCGTCATGTTGTCATGATTTCTATGGGGGGGATTATTGGCGCTGGCCTTTTTGTTGGTGCATCTGCTTCTATTCATGCCACAGGGCCTGCTGTTTTATTATCCTATGTTATCACGGGATTGATGATTTTCTTTGTCATGAGAATGTTGGGGGAATTGGTTATTGAACGACCTGAAATCGGCTCGTTCTTAAATCATATTCGCCGAGGAATGGGACATAATGTTACTTTTGTTTTAGGATGGGGATATTGGCTATTTTGGATTTCCGCCATTGCTGCTGAATCAATCGCTGGTGGGGAAATGTTACAGCATTACATGCATATTCCCCCAGAATATAGCTTTGCCGCCACCATGGTCTTAGGGCCTTTATTGGTCATTGCCATGATGCTTACCAATTTATTTTCTGTGCGTGGGTATGGTGAATTTGAGTTTTGGTTCGCATTGATTAAAATTGTTGCTATTGCTGCCTTTATTATTATTGGTGGCATTGCTTTATCTCATTTATTTGGTTTTAAAACAGGCAGTGTCAGTAATATTTGGTCACATCATGGTTTTTTCCCTAATGGTGTTATTGCGATTTTTACCATTATTCCAACAGTTTTATTTACCGTAACAGGATCAGAGGTTGCCACCATTGCAGCGGCTGAATCTGATAAACCTGCTGAGAACGTTGCTTATGCAACCAGAACAATCATCTTCAGGATTGTTGCTTTTTATGTTGTTTCAATTGCTATCATCTTATCAATCGTTCCTTGGGATCAAGTCGTTCCTGGTATCTCTCCATTTTTAATGGCATTACAAGCGATTAAAATTCCTTACGCTTCTGAAATTATGGAATTTACTATTTTGATTGCAATTTTATCGTGTTTAAATTCTTCAATTTATGCAACATCTAGAACCTTATTTGAACTTGCGGAATATGATGATGCTCCAAGATGGTTAATTCATACGACCAGCAACGGGGTTCCTAAGAGAGCAATTATTACAGCTTCCGTTATTGGTATTGCCATTTCAATTGCCTCTTATATCTCCCCAAGCCATACTTTTTCTTACTTATTGAGCTGTGCGGGATCTATCATTCTGTTTGTTTATATTGCGATTGGTCTTTCCCAGATTAATGTTCGCAAGAAAATGCAAACCGTAAATAAGCTTCCTATTTTCCAAATGTGGTTATTCCCATATTTATCATGGATTACCGTTTTATCCCTAGCAGCCGTTATCGTTGCAATGCTTTTTAACGATACTTCGCGTGCCCAAATTATTATTACCTGTTTAATTTTAGCGATTATCGGAATTATTCGTATTTTCACTCATAAATATAGTAAAACAGGCGAAATGAAGCACTCTAAATTAAAATAATACGAAAATTCTATACAAGTCGTTGTAAATATAGTATTAAAGACCTTGGAAACAAGGTCTTTTTTTAGGAATATCTTCATGAGCGAGATCGTTTTAGATGTTAAAGGATTATTGTGCCCTTTGCCTGTTTTAAAAGCAAACCGTGCATTACAAACCCTAGAAAAAGGCGATAGTCTACGTATTCTGGCAACAGACCGCAGCACAATCAAAGAATTTCAAGAATTTTGTCGCCAAACTGGACATGCATTAATTGCCTTTTCAGATCAAGGAACGGCATTATCCTTTCTAATAAAACGAAAATAACGTCAATATTTTCTATACAACTGTATTAAGTCGTCTTATAAACAAGAAAACCATTTTCTGAAGAAACAATAAGATTGTTTTAACATTAAAAAGAGCTATTGGAAAATACCGATGACCAATGATTTATCCTCTCTTTCTTTCGAGGATGCTTTAAGCGAACTGGAAAAAATTGTTCATAACCTCGAAACAGGTCAACAAAAGTTGGAAGAAGCCATTGTTTCTTATGAACGTGGTGCGCAATTACGCCGTTATTGTGAAAAAAAACTGAATGAAGCAGAGGCTCGTGTTCAAATCATTGTAAAAAAAGATGATAACAGCCTTGATACTGAAACTATTGAATAATTTTGAAGGTCCTTTCTCTCATGACTTCCCCTACAACCTATAATGCTCAATCTCTTCGTGATTCTTTAACCCAACGCGCAAAAGAACTTGAGACAACATTGGACAAACAATTCCCTCGCATGAAGGGTGGAGAAGCCAATTTAATTGATGCGATGCGTTATGCTGTTCTGGGTGGGGGAAAACGCCTCAGAGGATATCTGGTAACAGAAGTAGCATCCTTATTTGATGTGTCATTGACTCAATCGTTATATGTTGGCGCATCTGTTGAAATGCTTCATGCTTATTCTTTGATTCATGATGATTTACCTGCAATGGATGATGATGATTTACGTCGTGGAAAACCATCTACTCATATCAAATATGGTGAAGCGATTGCGATTTTAGCAGGCGATGCGTTGCAAACCAAAGCGTTTGAATTATTAGCAATGGAAGAAGTGCACGAAAGTGCCACCATTCGTATCCAATTGGTAAAAGCTTTGGCTGAAGCCAGCGGTTCAACTGGTATGGTTGGTGGTCAAGTAATTGATATGGAAGGTGAAAATCGCCATCTTACCTTACCAGAAGTTCTGAACTTGCATGCGATGAAAACAGGACGTCTTATTTGTTATTCTGCCGAAGCAGGTGCTATTTTAGGAAAAGCAACCCCAGACCTAAAAAACCATATTATCAGTTATGGTAGGGATTTAGGAACGGCGTTCCAAATCGCAGATGATGTATTGGATGCGACTGCTAGTGCGGAAGAACTTGGCAAGACTGCTGGAAAAGATAATGCTGCTGGAAAATCAACGTTTGTTTCATTATTAGGAATCGAAGACGCCAGAAAAGAAGCACATCGTTTGGTTGCCAAAGCTATCCGTCATTTGGAACCTTTTGGCACTTCCGCTGACAATTTACGTGCGTTAGCAGAATATGTTGTCTATCGTAAGAACTAGTATATTTGTCATATTCACATATAAAAGAGCTTTGATCTGATGGCTGCTAAAAAACGTGTTGATGTCCTCTTGGTTGATAGAGGGTTAGTCGAAAGCCGCTCCAAAGCTCAAGCTTTAATTATGGCGGGGCTCGTCTTCAACAAAGAGCAACGCGTTAATAAAGCTGGCGATATGGTTCGTGAAGATACTGAACTAAGTGTCAAACAACAACCCCATCCTTGGGTTTCCAGAGGCGGTATTAAGCTGGATCATGCTTTATCTGCCTTTAACCTTTCCCCAAAAGGATTAAATTGTATTGACGTTGGGGCATCAACAGGTGGTTTTTCAGATGTATTACTGACCAATGGTGCCAACAAAGTCCATGCCGTTGATGTGGGTCATGGACAGCTTGCGTGGAAAATACGCAGTGATGAGAGAGTTATCGTGCATGAAAAATGCAATGCACGTTATTTAACCGATGAAATCATTTCTGATCCCGTGCAAGTTGTTGTTTGTGATGCCAGCTTTATCAGCCTTAAAACCGTATTACCAGCTGCACTTGCTTTGTGTCAGTCAGGTGGATGGGCAGTGGCATTAATTAAACCACAATTTGAGGCTGGCAGAGAGCATGTTGGCTCCAAAGGAGTGGTGCGTGATCCTATAATCCACAAAAAAGTATGCCAAGAAATCAGATCTTGGTGGGAAAGTTTAGAAAACTGGGATATTTTGGGCATCGAAACCAGCCCTATTACTGGCCCAGAAGGCAATGTAGAATTCCTCATTGCCGCTCGAAAAATATAATTTTATAATAAGGCTTTGCACAATGACGATCCATAATGTTTCCGTACCGCCATTAAAAATCGATCATTATATTTTGCGACTGATTGAAGCAGAGGATATTCATTCGATCCATTCTTTAATCAATGATTGGAATGTCGTTAGAATGCTCAGCCAAGTTCCTTTTCCCTATCCAAAACCCCTTTTAGAACAATGGATCGATTCGGTTTCAAAAGAATCTGAGGAAGGAACATCATATCATTTCACTATTATCGATGAGACCATCCAGAAAATTGTCGGCTGCATTGGTCTTCGCGTAGATAGCAAAGATCAAATTGGAAAAATTGGATATTGGATTGCTCATAAATATTGGGGGCAACAAATTGCCAGTAAAACATTACAACGCATTAGTACATGGGCATTAGCAAATCTTAATATCAATTACATTCGTGCTACGGCAGCAGATGATAATATGGCTTCGATCGCTGTATTAAAAAAATGCGGTTATCAACCTTTTGGTCAAGGCAAGGAAAAATTTCTTGCACGAGCGACGGAGCAACCCGTTTCTTACTTCTTATTACAACGCGAAGATATCTGCCCTGGACAAACACCTTCTATGATACCGTCTTCTTCTACACCTAAAAAAATCTTACTGGTCGTTGCAGCTGCTTTAATCGATACAGAAGGTCGCTTGTTGCTGGCTCGCAGGCCAGAAGGCAAATCTATGGCTGGCATGTGGGAATTCCCTGGTGGAAAAATAGAGCCAGGGGAAACGCCAGAAGCAGCCTTGGTAAGGGAATTGAAAGAAGAAATTAACGTTGACGTATCCCAAAGCTGCTTAGCTCCTTTTACGTTTGCCTCTTTCGAGTATGCAGATTTTCATTTGCTGATGCCATTATATGTTTGTCACAAATGGAATAACCCACCAGAACCTAGAGAAAATCAACAACTTGCATGGGTTTCTGCCGAAGAACTGGATCATTATTTAGTGATGGAAGCAGACAAACCCTTTATTCCTTTACTCAAAGATCTATTATTTTAATAAAACATGTTCGGAAATCTTAAATAAATTTTGAGATTTCCCTGGAACGGATACGTCAAACGCAAATAAACCACCTGCCAAAGGATATTCCTGTTTATCTTGAACCGTCATATCCTTTATTGCCGTTGTTACATAAGCCGTTTGGTAATTCTCTCCTCCAAACGTAATTTTTGTAATATTAGGGCAAGGAAACGGAATGGTTTGAAGTAATGTTGCATCTTGTGAATAAACATTGATTTGATTACCCGCATATAGACAAACCCAAAGATTATCCTGCGAATCACTTGCCATCCCATCGGGATATCCATTTTCAAGCACAGCAAAACTTGTCTTATTAGAAATAGATCCTGACTCGTGCCAATCAAATTTGTATATAACCTGCTCATTGGAATGATTATGGAACAAGATATCATGATTTTCCATAATGACTGGACCATTGGTAACAACGTAGTCTTTATCCTGTAGCACAGAAGATATTTTACCATCTTCGTCGTAAGTTAATAAATAAAGAGACCCACTTGGTTCTTTCTCTTCGTTATCCATTGTGCCGAACCAGAGTCTGCCCAAAGAGTCGATATATCCATCATTTAAACGATTATTTGGATGCGTTTCGTTCATGGCAAACCATTGAGTAAAAGTGCCTTGAACTGGATCAAACCAGTATAATCCATCTTCCATACCACATAATAAGACAAAACCTGTTGTTGGAAAGATAAAGGCTGGCTTTTTGGGTGCATCCCAAACTGTTTTTGCCTGTGTTTCTGGATGATATCGATAGATCTTCTTTTCTAGGATATTTACAAAATAAACGCATTGTTCACTTTCGATCCAGACTACGCCTTCACCCAATGAAGCTTTGACATCCCATACACAAACGGGTTCGAAAAATTTTGTATGTAACATTCTCAATCCTTCGCTATACTACAAGGGAACTCTATATACCTTATAGATCATTTCATATTTACGTATCATAGGAAAGTATCAATGAATCCCACAGCTGCAATTATCATAATCGGCAATGAAATACTGTCAGGCCGTACGCAAGATATTAACATTAACTATATTGCTAGGCACTTGGCAATTGCAGGGATCAAGTTAAAAGAAGCAAGGGTTATTCCCGATGATCCAAAAGTAATTATTCATACTGTTAATGAAATCAGAGCAGCTGTGGATTATGTCTTTACCACAGGCGGCATTGGCCCAACCCATGATGATATTACCTCTGATTGTATTGCAGAAGCATTTGGAGTCCCCAACCAGATCCACCCCGAATCTTTTAAATTGTTAGAAGACTATATCGGGAAAGAAAACTTCAACGAAGCACGTCAACGAATGGCGCACTTACCTTTGGGCGCGACGCCAATTGCTAACCCAGTTTCTGTTGCACCTGGCTATGTTATTGGCAACGTCTATGTCATGGCTGGCGTTCCACAAATTATGCAGGCAATGTTGGATAATATCATTCCTACATTACGCCACGGAGATCCTATTATCTCCAAAACTTGGTATGCGTATCATGCCTCTGAAGGAAAAGTTGCTGCTGATCTAAATAATATTCAAAATCAATTTCCACAAACAGACATTGGATCATATCCATTTTACAAAAATGAAAAGCAAAATGGTGTTGCTCTGGTCACAAAAGGTCAGGACCAACACGCCGTTGAGCAAGCTGCAAAAGCAATTTACGAACTATTAATTCGTATGGGGTATCAACCTCAAGAAGGTGAACCCCTTTAAAATATTTACTCTACTTCTTGGCGACCCATCGCCAAGAATTTGTCTCTTCTTTTTGCTTGTAAAATTTGTGCAGGTATTGCTTGTAGTTCATCGAGCGATTCTTGAATAGCTTTCTTCACGGATGCAACGGCAGCTTCGGGATCACGTTGAGCGCCGCCCATTGGTTCTTCTATAATTTGATCAATTAATTTGAATTTTAACAAATCTTGGGCAGTTAAACACAATGCCCCTGCTGCTTGTGCGGCCTGAGAAGCATCACGCCACAAAATTGAAGAACAAGCCTCTGGAGAAATCACAGAATAAATAGAATGCTCAAGCATTAAAATTTTATCCGCCGTTGCCAAAGCAATTGCACCACCAGAGCCACCTTCACCGATAATCACCGCAACAATAGGCACCGAAGTGCGTAAGCATATCTGAATAGACTTTGCGATTGCTTCCGCTTGTCCTCTTTCCTCGGCGTCGATTCCTGGCCAAGCACCTGGCGTATCAACCAATGTGATCACCGGCACATTAAACTGACTGGCCAATCGCATCAAACGCTGTGCTTTACGATACCCCTCGGGTCTGGCCATTCCAAAATTACGTTCTAACCGTGTATCTAAATCAGAGCCACGCTCAATACCAATCACAATAACAGTCTGACCATTAAAACGTCCAATTCCGCCAACAATCGCGTGATCTTCTGCAAATAAACGATCCCCAGCCAACGCTGTGAAATCCTCAATAAAAGCATTAATATAATCCAACGCATGTGGACGTTGTGCGTGACGAGCCACCTGAACCTTTTGCCAAGGGGTCAGTTTAGCATACAGAGCAAGGAGTTGCTTATCTGCTTTCTCGACGAGTTGCTTTAATTCCTCGGAGATATTCACATCATCAGAGGATTGTTCAACATGCTGCAACTCAAAAATCTTTGTTTCAAGTTCAGCAACTGATTTTTCAAAATCTAAAAATTGACGCATCATTATTCGAAAATACCATAAATAAATAAAATCTTATAGTCTATTCGTCCAAAAATCTATCATTTTATCTTAGCACTGATTTTCAATCTTAACGTTTTATTTTTTCACTTTAGCCAAAGGATGGTGATTACGCACCGTTTTTTGTAGTTGTTCAGTCTGAACATGCGTATAAATTTGTGTTGTACAAATATCAGCATGCCCCAACATCATTTGCAAAGATCTTAGATCAGCACCATGAGCTAAAAGATGACTTGCAAAAGAATGGCGCAAGACATGGGGTGAAATACGATCTGGATCCAAATCTGCTTTCAATGCAACTTGATAAAGGATTTTATCAAATCCTTGCCGTGTTAAATTTTTTGATGAGTCGCGACCAGGGAATAAAAACATACTTTGTAAATGGTGGTCATTTTTCTTTAAATCCATAGCGGCCTCCACTGCCGAATCAGAAACAGGAATCAACCGCTCCTTTCCCCCTTTCCCATAGATTCGTAAGATTTTAGTATCGGACTGAATTTGATCTTTTTTAATCTTTAATAATTCTGAGATTCGCAAACCTGCACTATAAAGAATTTCTAAAGCTGCTCTCGCCACTAAGCCACGACGATAATCCTCTAAAAGAACACAAGCATCCAATAAAA
Source organism: Commensalibacter communis (assembly GCF_947179105.1). Lineage (NCBI taxonomy): Bacteria > Pseudomonadati > Pseudomonadota > Alphaproteobacteria > Acetobacterales > Acetobacteraceae > Commensalibacter > Commensalibacter communis. The sequence continues at coordinate 315,222 of NZ_CAMXCK010000001.1, read as the reverse complement.
GACCAATTTCAAGTTCAGTTAAATATTTTGGCAAAGTCTTAGGTAGGTAAGGATTTTGCAATAAATACGTTGGATTATCACTTCTAATTCCTTCCTTGACTAAAAAAAGATAAAATTGGCGCAAACAGGATAACCGTCTCGCTGCTGTTCGCGCAGATTTACCTTCTTTACCCATCCACTGAAAATAGTCCTGAATAACTTCTTTCGAAGCGGATTCTAGAGGCTGTTTATCATTATCATTCTGAGTCATAAGATAACTCAGAAAATCCTCTATATCCGCTTGATAAGCTTGTAACGTATGTTTACTAGCGCCACGCTCTGCAGCCAGCATTTCAAGAAAAGATTCGAGATACGTATTATTCATTATTAGTTTAACTATTTTAACGTTGTGCAGGAACCCCTGTTGCATTTCCAGAAGCGCTAGCTGGCTGTGGCATCGCAGGAATGGCTTGAGATGGATTTACAGCAGTAGGTTGTGGATTTACAGGCTGTTGACCAGCTGTAATCCCAGTTCCAGCGCCTTGTTGGGGAATAATCAAAGGTACTGTTGATTGAGGTGTTTGTTGAGGCATTACCGTCGTATTTCCTGTTGCAGCATTTGGAACAACAGCTTGTTGCTGTGCGGGAGGTGTTGGCATATTCATCGCAGGCTGACCACTAGTGTTAGGTGTTGCCGCAGGTGTGGCATTAGGTTGTGGCATTGCAGGAATAGGTTGAGAGGGATTCACAGCTGGTTGTTGGCCAACAGGATTACCAGCAGCAGGCATTGATGGAATCGATGGCAGAGCTGGTGCTGATGATTGCTGTTGCAATTTGCTTAAAGGAATTACTTTATGTATTTCTTGAATCGGCATTTCAGGACCCTTTAGCCCAAAAAGAACGATAACAATGGCAAATACGACAACAATCAAGCCAATAATAATAAAAATAGGACGACGCATCATCTTTCCTTAACAATTTTAAATCTATGATTTCTGTATATAAGTCGTTACAATAAACTTTTTCATAGCATAAGAGCGTTGCCTTTACGATAGATTGTGTTGAAAAATAAAGCCAAATTTTATATTTTTAATTGTTCATTTAAATCAGTATGTTTCATGTAACTTACGCTATCTTCGGTATATTTAATGTTTAATAAAGAGAAAAGAATTAATAAACCTATTACCTTAATAGGATTAATGGGCGCTGGAAAAACAACAATTGGAAAAAAATTGGCCCAAGAGCTTTGCATCCCTTTCGTTGATTCTGACCAAGAAGTCGAAAAAACAGCAGGTTGCACAATTGCTGATATTTTTGAGCAATATGGAGAAGCAGAATTTAGACGTGTGGAACACGAAGTCATTCGACGTTTAATTAGACAATCCCCTATTATACTAGCCACAGGTGGCGGTGCCTTTATGCACCCTAAAACAAGAGCATTATTAAAAGAGAAAACGACAACAATTTGGTTACATTGCAATGTTGAAACGCTCTTGGAAAGAATCTCTCATCATACCCATCGCCCTTTGTTAAATTCAGGTGATAAACATGAGATCCTCTCTAACCTTATGGCGACACGCTATCCGGTTTATGCCGAAGCTGACCTTATTATACCTTGTCACGACAATAAAATCGAAACCACTTTAACACAGATTCTTTTAACTTTGGAGCGTGCAAGTAACATGCGTACATTACCTATCCAACTTTCAAATACTCAATATAACGTAATGATTGGCTCTCAACTGCTTGAACAAGCTGGTGCGTTGATCTCTCCAATCTTATCACAAAAGAAAGTGTTTATCATCGCTGATGAGAATGTTGCATCACTTCACTTGCAAACTCTTACAGACAGCCTCAGCCATGCACAAATACATTATGAAACGATTTTGATCCCTCCAGGTGAAAATACAAAATCCTTTAAACATTTCGAACAAGTTATAAACCAATTACTCGAAAAAAATATTGAAAGAAAAACACCGATTATTGCACTGGGTGGTGGTGTGACTGGTGATTTAAGTGGCTTTGCCGCTGCGAGTGTTTTAAGAGGCGTTCCATTTATTCAAATTCCAACAACCCTATTATCACAGGTCGATTCATCCGTTGGTGGAAAAACTGGAATTAATACCAGCACAGGCAAAAACTTAGTTGGCGCGTTTTATCAACCCCAGATTGTAATTGCCGACACACAAACTCTAAATACCCTTCCCCACAGAGAACTCGTAGCTGGTTATGCTGAGATTGTAAAAGCAGGTTTAATTGATGATCCAGAGCTGTTTCAGTGGTGCGAAGAAAATGGTCAAAAGATTCTATCTAAAGATCATCAATATCTTGATGAAGCCGTCGAACGTGCTTGTGCTTTCAAAGCGAGAATTATTAAAAACGATGAATTTGAACAAAGTTCCAAAGGTAGAAACTTGTTAAATTTAGGTCATAGCTTAGGACATACCTTAGAAGCAGAGCTAAAATATGATGGTCGTATTCTTCATGGCGAAGCCGTTGCACTGGGATGTTGCCTTATTTTTAAACTTTGTACACGCTTGGGAATATGTTCCCAAGAAGACACAAATCGTGTCTTAAAACATTTCCAATCAGTTGGCTTACCTATCTCTATTAAAGATCTCAACTCACCGATGAAAGCTGAAAATCTGCTGCGACATCTTCAACATGATAAAAAAGTAAAAGATGGTAAGCTACTGTTTATTCTTGTGAATGGCATTGGAAAAACATTTACTTCTCAAGACGTTAACGAAAAAGATTTACATGAGTTACTAATTGAGGATGGCTGTATATAATGCATTTATTGTTGTATAGAAAGCACATCTTTAAAAATCTAGCTTCGCAATGATATTTCGGTGATTGTCATTCTATTAAAACTTAATTAATATACCGTCTAATCTTTAGTGGTTGAAAGGCCAAGAAAAGTTATTGTGTTATTTTTATTACATGTGATATAGAATTGCGTGTAAAATACAAAAACACCTTGGTTTTACAATAAAATAGATTAGATTAACATCTAGTTATAGAGTTTCATTGTTTCAAAAGAGCTACCGCTTTGACCAGCGGTCTATCGCTCAAAACGTAATTAAAAGGATAAGTCAAGATGCGTCTTCGTACAGCATTACTTGCAACGACTTTTGCAGTAGCCACACCCGCTGCAGCGATGGCTAGCACAATTACTGGCCCTTATGTTAGCTTGGGTGGTGGTTATAACTTAGTTCAAAATCAACACGCTACTTTCTCACCAAGCACACGTGCTAATGGCACAAACAGTGCTGCTGGAAGCAAATCTCAGTATCGTCATGGTACTGGATTCACAACATTCGGTTCTGCTGGTTGGGGATTTGGCAACGGTCTTCGCGTTGAAGTAGAAGGTGTTTACAACTATTCTAATATTAATGGTCGTAAAGGCACTGAATCACCTGCATATAAAACCAAAGGTCACGACCAAGGTTATGGTGGATTAGTAAACGTTCTTTATGATATCGATCTACGTCAATTCGGAATCGATGTTCCTATTACTCCATTTGTTGGTGTTGGTGCTGGTTACTTATGGCAAGATATGGGCCCATTACAAACCAATTACCGTAATGGCAGCGTAAACCGTCTTGGCGGAACAAATGGTGGATTTGCATACCAAGGTATCGTTGGTGCTGCATATGACATCCCAGGTGTACCAGGTCTTGCTGTTACAACAGAATATCGTATGATGGGTCAATTAGACCAATCTACATATAAATCAACATCTTGGGTTGGTAATGGCGTTTACAAAGGTAATGGTAAAGTTGATCATCGTTTCAATCACCAATTTATCCTAGGTCTACGTTATGCGTTTGACACAGCTCCACCAGCTCCTCCTACAGTAGCTCCACAAGTAGTTCCTACTGTAACGGCAGCTCGTACATATTTAGTATTCTTCGACTTCGATAAATATACTTTGACACCTCGCGCTCGTGAAATCGTTCGTGAAGCTGCTCAAGCATCTACACGTGTTCAAACAACACGTATCGAAGTTAACGGTTACACCGATACTTCATCTGCTCGTGGTGGCGCAGCTGGTGCGAAATACAACATGGGTCTATCACAACGCCGTGCAAAAAGCGTTAAATCAGAGTTGATCCGTGATGGCGTTCCTGCTAGTGCAATCTTTACTCAAGGTTTCGGTGAATCTCATCCATTGGTTCCAACAGGACCAAATGTACGTGAACCACAAAACCGTCGCGTAGAAATTATTCTTAAGTAATTTATTACTTAGTTAGTAATTTATAAGAAGGAGATATCTTTTGATATCTCCTTTTTTTATTTTAATCATTTATAAACAAAAGATTTAATTGATATGTTTCAAAGGTTATTAAGCCTCTTTAAACCTGAAAAATATCATACAAAAATGACCCAATTCATCCAATTTGGATTAGTTGGTTTCTCTGGCCTTGTCCTAGATACTTGCACTGTTTACTTATTGCGATATATTATTGGATTAACCGCCTCTACTTTATTAGCATATTTCATCGCAGCGACATCAAATTGGCTGATAAACCGCATATGGACTTTTCGCGGTGTTGGAAAAAAGAAAAAGTATATAAATCAATGGTTAACTTTTTTAATTACAAATATATTGGGTTTCTGTCTAAATAGAGGCACTGTTTTAATTCTTTTCCATTTCAGCCCGACTTGTGTGGCTCACCCTATTGTTGCCTTAATCATCGGTGCAGCCGCAGGTATGTTTGCCAATTTTAATTTATCTCGCAAACTGGTCTATAGATAATACCAAATTATTATTATTAGATCAGTATAGTCCATATTTTTTACATAATTTTTTAAAAAATTAAACATAATTCCTAACTTCAATTTTTCCTTAATTTTCATACTATATCTAGTCAACTCGTCATCAGATTAGTTGTTCTGCGTTAGTGTGTTTTTTACATTTATCTATCTGATTACAAATAAAAATTTCGTACGCTTACAGGAATATTATTTACAACCCCTCTTTTATTTGATAATTTTATTTGATTCAAATTTGATTCAAATTAGAATCTAAAATATTGCAATAATTATTTTTAATTAATAATTGTGAATTTCAAAATACATTTATTGAATACAGACCAATTGAATGCACAAAAAAAATAAAATTTACAATATTTTTTAATCTTATTAAGGAGGTTTTATGGCCAACACGTTTCCAAATGGTGGAACCAATTCCACAGAACAGCTGTTTAACAACGTTGGAACTACCTATATAGGTGGAGGTACTGGCAATACAATTACGAACGATGAGAATGGTTCATTCATATTTACCCAACCTGGTACCACGTTTAATATATATGGTAACCTGATCAATAATGGTTTATTTTCAATCGATCCTCAGACCCCTGGAGCAGGTGTTAATACAGCTTTTGGTTATGCGAATACAACAAACAGTTTGACCCAAACAAACGGTCAAATTCAATTTGATCAACCAGACAATACTTCTGGAACCGTATTTAATTTGAACTATTCATCCATCACCAATGATGCAAATAGTAAAATTATATCTAATGCTGGTGCATCTTCCACATTCAGTGCCCCTTATGTTAAAAACTTAACAAATGCAGGTATTATTCAAGGTATAGGTAATAACGGTGGAGCCATGACCTCGAACTGGGGAAATGGAGCGGCTGGAGGTGTATTTAATAATACTGGGACCTTTAATATTGATAATCGATCTGCAACTGGTGGAACGACAATAAATATTAATTTTGGTCAAGTTGTAAATGATGGTAATTTTACACTAAATTACACACCTGGAAGCACTGTCCATGTCACTGCTGGTGCGGGTGGATTCATTAATAACAGTAATTTTACTTATTCTTCCAGTGCTAAAAGCGGTGCCACCGATGGTTCAACAGTTACTTTAAACTCAACATCAAAAGGTTTTATTAACAATGGCTCGTTAACATTCGATCATACACGTGTAAATTTAAATGTCACAGATATCAGCTCTACAAGCGATAAACCTGGTTATATAAATCTGGTTGGCGGGGCATATATTAATAATTATACTTACACACCCACATTTTTGAACCAGACGATTAATTTCACTAATGGCAATAACGTCTTTAATTTCTCTATGGCAACAGCGAAATCATTCCAAGGAAAGATTCGTGGATTTGGTAAAACGGATCAACTAAATTTAGGTTTTGCAGGAACCCAAATATACGATCCCCAAACGGGTATTTTGACCGTTACCTATGCAAACACACAATATAAGTTTGATATGGGACTTGGCTATGACCCTGCACTTTTTGTCTATTCTGGAACAACGATTCAATATAACGGCGATGCCCCTGACATTGATACTCCATGTTACTTAGCCGGTTCTATGATTAGCACTCCAAATGGTGATGTCCCTGTGGAGCAACTTAAAATTGGCGATCATATAAAAATTTTTGATGTGGTTACCAGTAACCATCAAAACAAAATAATAATATGGGTTGGTAATCGAACAGTTACCGTAAGCCCGAATTTTCCTGATGATTTGGCCGGATATCCCGTTTGCATCAAAAAGGATGCTATTGCATCCAATATTCCTTACCAAGACACGTGGGTAACTTCTGAACATTGTTTGTTTTTGAACAAAAAGTTTGTACCTGCTCGTATGCTTGTTAATGGTACATCAATTTATTATGATTATGGTTTAAAAACATTTGATGTATATCATATTGAGACAGAGGAGCATTCTGTATTATTTGCCAATGGAATGCTTGCTGAATCGTTTTTAAACACTGAAAATCATCGATTATTCCATCAACAAGGTAATATCGTTTCACTCCACAATCATGCATTTAAAACTTGGAACGACTCAGCAGTATCTTTGGATGTATCTCAAGTTTTTGTTGAGCCTCTTTTTAATCAACTTAAAACAAGAGCCAAGGAATGTGGTTTTATTGATCAAACATTGCCTTATACATTCACAAAAGAAACAGATTTACATCTTATTACTGATACTGGCATTACGATATATGGTAAAAATAACAATGATCATTATTTATTCGTTATACCAAGCGATGTAACTTCTGTTCATCTTATCTCAAACGCAAGTCGCCCAAGTGATGTAATCGGTCCGTATATTGATGATCGCCGTTATTTTGGGGTATCCATAGGAGAAATCACTCTATTTAATAATCAAAATATACAGAAGATTACAGCGCACTTAGATCAACCAACATTAGAAGGTTGGCATGATCTAAATCAATCAAATTGTCGTTGGACTACTGGCAAAGCCCTTTTACCCTTAAACAACAAACCTGGAACAAATTCATGTCTTGTTATCAAAGTCGTTGAGACAACTATTTTTATTGAAAAAGAAAAAAGTAATTCAAAAGTAATGCAATTAAGCGCTTAGCTATATTAGATTAAAAGCCAATAGCATAATATGTGTTATTGGCCTTATTTTTAATGAATTCAAAAGATTATACAAATCTTGTTAAGCAATAATAAATCTTACAGAGTTTCATATAAAAAATTTTGCTTAAAATGAAGACATTCATTTTATAGTGGATTTGCTCGACCTACATCCCAAAATGCAGTTTCCAACCTTACTGATGTTTGAAATTGTTCAAGTAAATTTGAATATCTTTGTTCTACACCATATTTTGTGCAAATCTTTTCCAAAAAAGTCACCGTTTTTTGTATGATCTCCAAATATTCCTTACCAGAATACATATCTATCCATGATTGATATGGATTATTTTGAGTTTTTGACTCAGAATCTGAAATAATATTCAATCCAATCTCTCCATAGCCAATAACGCAGGGCATCAATAAAACGATCAGATCTAATAAATCCCCTTGCATTGCTTTACTCAATATATATTGACTATAAGCTAATAGTTCTAGGGTCTTGGGGGTATTATCAATTATTTCTTGCTGAATGCCCCATTCGCGGCAATAGGATATGTGTAAAGGCAGCTCTACGTGTAACAGATCATGTAATACAGATGAAAAATATTGCATTTCTTCAAAAGATCGACTTTTATATACAGCTAATGCTTCCACTCGACAAAAATCTAGTAAATATAAATAATCTTGCAAAAGATATTGTTGAAATTCATTTTTTGGCAGAGTCCCCAACGCTAATTCTTTGATAAAACGATGGTTAGTGAATTGTGTCCAATCAGCTTGACAATCTCGACGTAAACGCCCAATTAAGCCTTGATCTAACAAAGAACGTGTACTTTTAATAACATTAGACATAAAAATTTACCTTTTTCATTAAAGTTAAAAGAGCTTTATCTTGCAAATTATCAAAAAAATTGTGAAATAGTTTATAAAATTTCTATTTTACTTGTTTGCTCAGGAATATTCTTAGAAATTATGTTTTTATCTGATTAGGATTATCTATTTAACATGCCCAGTACAAACGAAATACGTTCTACTTTCATAGATTATTTTACCAAAAATAATCATCAACATGTTCCGTCATCCCCTCTCGTTCCTCAAAATGATCCAACACTCCTTTTTACCAATGCAGGAATGGTTCAATTTAAAAACGTATTCACTGGGCAGGAACAACGTTCTTATTCGCGTGCAACAACTGCTCAAAAAGTAGTGCGTGCTGGTGGTAAGCATAATGATCTGGACAATGTAGGTTATACCGCCCGCCATCATACTTTTTTTGAAATGATGGGCAATTTTTCCTTTGGCGATTATTTCAAAGAAGGTGCGATTGAATTTGCGTGGAATTTAATTACAAAAGAATTTGGTTTATCCAAAGATAAACTTCTTGCGACCGTATATGCAGATGATGAAGAAGCTGCTGAATTATGGAAAAAAATCGCTGGTTTTTCTGATGATCGTATTATTCGTATTAACAGCTCTGATAATTTTTGGCGTATGGGCGATACGGGACCTTGTGGACCTTGTTCTGAAATCTTTTACGATCATGGTCAGGATGTTTTCGGTGGCCCTCCTGGCTCTCCTGACGAAGATGGTGATCGTTTTGTAGAGATCTGGAATTTGGTCTTTATGCAATATTTCGAAGACCCACCAGGAACCCGCACGCCTCTCCCTCGCCCATCAATTGATACAGGCATGGGATTGGAACGTTTTGCAGCAATTATGCAAGGGAAAAGAGACAATTTTGATATTGATACATTCCAATCTTTAATACGTGCTTCTGCTGAAGTTACCAATACGGATCCTTTTGGCACACATAAAGTAAGTCACCGCGTTGTCGCCGATCATTTGCGTTCAGCCGCATTTCTGATTGCTGATGGTGTATTACCCTCCAAAGATGGTCGTGGTTATGTGTTACGTCGCATCATGCGCCGTGCGATGCGCCATTTACATATGATTGGCACCAAAGAGCCTACTTTCTTTAAATTGCTACCTGCATTAATTACTGAAATGGGTGGTGCTTATCCTGAACTGATTCAAGCCAAAGCCTTGATTTCAGAAACTTTAAAAGGCGAAGAAGAACGATTTAAAACAATGCTTGATCGAGGGCTTTCTTTGTTGGCTGACGAAACCAATAAATTGCCAAGCAAAGGAAAACTTCCTGGGGATGTTGCTTTTAAACTGTACGATACCTACGGTTTTCCGCTTGATCTAACTGCCGATGCCTTACGCGAAAAAGGCTTTACGGTCGATCAAGAAGGCTTTGACAGTGCCATGAACGAACAACGTAGCAGAGCGAGAGCTGCTTGGGTTGGATCTGGGGATAATGCCACCGAAACCGTCTGGTTCGAGTTCAAAGAAAAATGTGGTGCAACAGAATTTCTTGGATATAAAAACGAAACCGCTGATGCTGAAATCCAAGCCATTATTGTGAATAATCAATCTGTTCAAGAAGCCAAAGAAGGTGATGAGGTTGCCATTCTTCTTAATCAAACCCCTTTTTACGGTGAAAGTGGTGGTCAAGCTGGCGATACAGGATATATTACCAGCAAAAATGCTATAGTAACCATTATCAATACACAAAAAAAACTAGGTGATTTGATTGTTCATTATGGAAAAATCACAAAAGGTTCCATTAAAGTTGGTGAGCCTGCTGCTGCTGCTCTTGACCATAAAGAACGCCAAGCGATCAAAGCCCATCATTCTGCGACACATTTACTTCACCAAGCATTACGCAACCAACTTGGTGACCATGTTACCCAAAAAGGCAGTTTAAATAGTGTCGATCGGTTACGTTTTGACTTTAGTCATTCAAAACCATTAACACCCGAAGAACTTCAATCCATTGAATCTGCTGTTAATGAAGAAATCCGCAAGAATGAACCTGTTGTTACCCGTATTATGACCCCTGATGAAGCAGTCAAGCTGGGTGCTATGGCTTTATTTGGCGAGAAATATGGTGACGAAGTGCGCGTTGTTGCCATGGGTAATGACAAAGAAAAACTAAAAGCATGGTCGATTGAACTTTGTGGTGGTACTCACGTCACCCGCACGGCTGAAATTGGTTTATTCCATATCATCTCTGAAACTGGGGTAGCTGCGGGTATTCGCCGTATCGAAGCCGTTGCAGGTACCGCTGCGGAAGCATATTTTAAACAAAATGAAGCAACATTGCACGAAACAGCTTCTTTATTAAACACGCCATCGACACAGCTTGTGGAACGGTTACAGCAATTACTTGAAGAACGTAAATCTCTTAAACAACAAGTATCTAAACTTCAACACCAGATTGCTGTTGGAGGAAATGAGCAAAATAACGCAGAGAAAATTGGCAATATTGAATATGCCATGCGTAATTTAGGCGACGTCGCTCCTAAAGAATTAAAATCCTTAGCTGAAGGATTGGTCAGAAAAATGGATAACGGCATTGCAGTTGTCTTTTCTTCTTTTGGAGACAAAGCTTCTTTTGTGGTTGCTGTCAGCAAAGATCTTTCTCAGACGGTTAATGCAGTCCATTTGGTTCAAATTGCCAGTGATGCTGTTGGTGGAAAGGGTGGTGGCGGACGACCAGATATGGCTCAGGCAGGAGGTCCAAATGCATGTGACTATCAAATAGCATTTGATAGAATTCTTAAAGAAATAAAAAAACTTTCTGTGTAAAAACCTTTAAGAAGCGGGCTTAAAAGCCCGCTTTTTTATTTGTAAACAAGAATTTACATAAAATTAAATTGCAATATATTTTGATCTATCTACAATATTAATATCTTCTTGCTGAATAACAGCTTCTTGGTTTTACATAAATGAAAGAAATTACATGCCAGATCTAAATCCTAAACAGACTTTATTAAGCATTTTACACGGTGTTAAACGCTTTAAAACAGAGAAATTCCCTGAACGCAAAGAGCTCTTTAGTAAACTGGCAAATGGTCAAGAGCCTAAAACTCTTTTTATTACCTGCGCAGATAGTCGTATTCATCCGGAACTTTTAACCGATCAAGATCCTGGAAATCTATTCGTATTAAGAAATATCGGTAATATTATCCCTGCATACGGAAATGCTATGGGGGGTGTTACCTCTGCAATCGAATATGCGGTTTGCGCTTTAAAAGTATCAACCATCATTGTCTGTGGACATTCAAATTGTGGGGCAATGGATGCGCTGATCCATCCAGAAAAAACGGATTCTATGCCAGCTGTTAAAAGTTGGCTTAAATTCGCAGCCACAGCCCATGCTGTAACCGATGCGTTAACCGCAACCGATGTTGGACCTGAAAATATCCAAACTTTAACAGAACATAATGTTTTATTACAATTACAACATCTTCGCACACACCCCTCTATTGCCGCAGCATTGGCTCGTAATGAGATCGCACTTCAAGGATGGTATTATGATATTCCTAATGGGCAAGTTTATATCCTAAACGAAGAAACACGCCATGATATGACTGTCAGTCAAGCCATTGAGATTTTGCAAAATCAAGTAGATGAACGTCGTTTACAAGAATAACCTTAGCCATCAATGTATAATAAGATTTTTGTCTATATTCTTTATACATTATGTCTTATAAATAGTGCTTCAGCACAAGCCGAAATACTAAAACTAACCACTTGGAATTTAGAGTGGTTAGTTTCTCAAAAAGATATCCAAAACACCCCTATTCCACATAATGTAAATCTTAGAAATACTTCTGATTTTCAGCAACTACAACAATATGCAATAAAATTACAATCAGACATCGTTGCACTACAAGAAATCGGTTCTTTGGAAACATTACGTTTCGTTTTTCCTGCAAATGAATATTTATTCTTTATATCAAGAGACCCTATTGCTCAGCATACAGCTCTTGCAGTACGACATAGTGTTTTTGCGCACATTGAACAAAATCCAGATTTAACAGAATTAGGCAATATAAACGGATCACACCCTTTACGTAGTGGGTTAGATTTAACTTTTTATACTAAAGAAAAGAATAGCCTTAGGATTCTTGTTTTGCATTTAAAGTCTGGTTGCCAAGATTATCCTTTAACGAACAAGGCTCTTAAACCATCTTGTCAATTCCTCAAAGAACAATTACCTATTTTGCAAGAATGGATACGAAAACGTTTAATGGAAAAGCAAGCGTTTATTATCTTGGGTGATTTTAACAGAGTTATTTCCCCGAATGAGTTCTTTTATAAAAGTTTATCAGAAAAAATAACCTCCCCAACGTTTCCTACGGCTTATCAAGCCAATCCGTGTTGGGGAGGCAGTTACTTTATTGATGGCTTCATGTTAGATCATCATACAACCAAATGGTTTATTCCAAACTCTCTCAGCGTATTAAAATATAAAGAACAGGGCTTTAATCAGCAAAATCAATTGTCAGACCATTGCCCAGTATCAATTAAACTTTCAATACCCTAGAAACTATCATCTCCCCAATTACTGTCATCACCGCCGCTGTCACCCCAGCCACTATCGTCCTGACCGCTGTTATCACCCCAACCAGAGTTATCACTTGCTCCCCAGCCTGCGTCAGTACCAGCACCCGCATCAAAACCCGGATCGACACCCGTACCTGCCCCAGCAAATGGGTCACCACCAGCAAAAGGATCTGCTGCTCCTGCTGTTGGATCAACACCAGCACCACCAGCATGGCTGCCACCGAATAAACCGCTTAACGCGTTATAGGCAAACATACCACCGGCAACCCCTGCTGCGGTGGTCAATGCACTGCCTAAAAAGCCACCGCCACCACGATTAAACATGCCTTGTTGATATCCAGGAGGGTAATTTTGTGGAGGTGGCGCACCATAAGCGTTTTGTTGGCCAGGATACGGACGCCCTTGTTGACCTTGGAATTGTTGCTGATTCGGTGCACCCCATCCAGGAGGAAGCGCCTGATTTTGCTGTGTGGATTGAGTTGACTGGCGGTTACCGCCAAATAACCCACCTAAAAAACCACCTGATGAAGATTGTTGTTGATTTTGAGGTTGTTGTTGCATTTGCTGTACTTGCTGAGAAGCCTGTTGCAACTGCCACTCAAGTTGACGAATACGATTTTGAGCTTCTGCCAGAGCTGCCTCTTGCACAACCGCCATTTGGGTCATGCGATACCCTGCATCGGGATATTTTTGCAAATTATCTTTGATGAGCCGATCCGCTTCTTGATCGACAGGTGGCATCTGATTCGTCGTAGGAACGGAACCAGATTGGGATGAAGTATTACCCCCGACCCTATCAAAAAATTTGTTAATAAGCTCACGTTCTTCATTATTCATTTGTTTATAATCCTTTTATAAAACAATAAACGTTTAACATTATGTAGTTTTTGTAAGCAGTTTAACAAGTTTTTTTTCTCTAAAAACCTTTTATAAAATTCAAACTATGCAGACATCACAATAAAGTGATTCTTTATATAAGAAAATTACCGCTTATGCTAATTAGGTTAAATTTTAATAAATTATTCATATTGTTACTTTTAGATAATAAAAATATATATTCTTTTTATTAATCCAAATGCATCATTTATATAAAAGGATTAATCATGATTGATTACATTAACCGCCCTATCGTAATCTGTGGTTCTGGAAATATGGGACGCAGAATGGCAGCATTACTTGCCACAAAAAAAAATTTAGTTCATCTTTACGATTCATCCCCTGAACAAACAAAACAATCTATCGAATATATTAATCAATATCTTCCTGAAGTTGTCAAAGAAACACCGAATGGTAAAGCTGGAACCGTCAAAGCATTTAATGATTTAAAAGCAGCTACCGAGAATGCTTGGTTAGTGATTGAAGCAATTCCAGAGATTTTTGATGCCAAAGTCGATCTTTTGGGTCAACTAGATCAAATGATTCCACCTGATGCTATTTTAGCGACGAACTCTTCTTCATTCCCTTCCAGTCAACTGATTGGCAAAGTAAAAAATACAAGCCGCGTTATCAATACACATTTTTATCGCCCTCCTGCAATCAAAGTGGTAGAGATCATGGGATGTGGGTATACTGATCCAAATCTTATTAATTTTATTATCAAAGTTTTTGAAGAACTGCACCTCAGCCCTTTCCATGTCAGAAAAGAAAGTGTTGGCTTCATTTTCAATCGTATTTGGGCTGCAATTAAAAGAGAATCTTTATATGTTGCTGCAGAAGGCGTTTCTACACCTGAAGAAATTGATAAAATCTTTTCTCAGATTGGGGATTTCCGCCATGGTGCTTTTCATTTAATGGACGAAGTCGGATTAGATGTTGTGTATGATATCGAAGAACATTATGCCACCGTCAGAAAAGATACTCCCAAAGAACCAAGAGAATATTTAAAAGAAAATTTTCTATCCAAAAACAAACTTGGCGTTAAAACAGGTCAAGGTTTTTACGATTACAAAGATACGAATATTAAATAAATACCTTTAAATAAGGAATTATAATCCATATGATTTAAATTTAAATTCATTTATTCGATTTTTTACTTAAGATTACTCTTATTTTTTTCCAGAAAACACTATAAAATGTAATTTAATTTTTATATTGTTTTCTAGGAATTATATTTTTCATGCCTTCGAATACAACGCTTCCATCATCAAAGAATGGTGCTTTATCTTTCCAAGGACTAATCTTGAAATTGCATGAATTTTGGGATTCAAAAGGATGTGCGATTTTACAACCTTATGATCTTGAAATTGGCGCGGGAACCTTATCCCCTCATACTACGTTGCGAGCTTTAGGAAATAAGCCGTGGAAGGCTGCTTATGTGCAACCTTGTCGCAGACCAACGGATGGGCGTTATGGAGAAAACCCAAACCGCTTGCAGCATTATTATCAATATCAAGTGTTATTAAAGCCCTCTCCTCAAGACAGTCAAGAGCTTCTCTTGGAAAGTTATAAAGCCATCGGTATTGATCCCAAAAAACATGATATTCGTTTTGTAGAAGATGATTGGGAAAATCCAACCATTGGTGCTTGGGGACTTGGTTGGGAAGTTTGGTGCGATGGTATGGAAGTCACTCAATTTACCTATTTCCAACAAGTAGGCGGTATTACAACTTCTGTTCCATCGACCGAATTAACCTACGGTTTAGAACGTTTGGCAATGTATATCCAAGGAATTGAAAATGTCTACGATCTCGCCTTTAACGATCATGGGCTGACTTATGGTGAGGTTTTCCTAAGAGCTGAACAAGATTATTCCCGTTTTAACTTTGAATGTGCCGACACAGAAATCCTCTTTAGCCATTTTAAAGATGCAGAAAAAGAATCTGAGGCACTAGCTAATCAAAAACTAGCACAACCTGCTTACGATTATTGTTTAAAAGCCAGTCATTTATTTAATTTATTAGATGCCCGTGGGGTCATTAGTGTCAATGAAAGAGCGTCTTATATTGGTCGTATCCGCAACCTTGCCAAGCATTGTTGTGAAACTTGGTTAGCGGAGGAGAAATAAGATGTCAGAACTTTTTATCGAGCTCTTTTCCGAAGAAATTCCTGCACGCATGCAACGACAAGCGACCGAGAATTTACAACGTCTGCTTTGTGATGCATTGGGTAATTTATCCCCAACAAATATCAAAACTTTCAGCACCCCTCGTCGGATTGCTATTCGTCTAGATATCCAAAATACCATTCCTGCTCAAGAAGTGCAAGAACGTGGGCCGCGAACGACTGCACCTGAAAAAGCACTGGAAGGATTTTTGCGTAAACATCAAGCCCAGCAATCTGATCTGATCGAAGAAAACGGCTTTTGGGTTTTGCAAAAGAAGATCGCGGAAGTTTCTGCAACTGATTTTATTGCACAAATTTTTCCTCAAATTCTGTGGAAGTTCCCTTGGCCAAAATCTCAACGTTGGGGCAATGGCAGCCAATTTACATGGGTAAGACCTTTACATTACATTACTTGCTTGCTTGATGGAAAAATCATTCCGTTAGACCTTGCCACTGCAAATGATGATGCACATAGATTGGTTTGTAATAATAAAAGCGAAGGTCATCGTTTCCTAGCACCACAAGCTTTTGAAATTCAAAATGCAGAGCAATGGGAAGAAACTCTACTCTCTCAATTCGTCATTGCTGATGTTGATAAACGTCGTGAAAAAATTCTCGATGAACTAACAGAATTAACCCAAAAAGCAAATCTGCAACTTGTTCCTGACGAAGGTTTATTAAATGAAGTAACAGGATTGGTTGAGTGGCCTGTGCCTTTATTGGGAAAAATTGATGAGATCTTCATGGATTTACCCCCTGAAGTCATGCAAGTTTCCATGCGAGTTAATCAACGTTATTTTGCGTTAAAAAATAAAGATGGCTCCCCTGCCAATGCGTTTGCATTTGTTGCAAACATTACGCCTGATGATGAAGGTAAACTAATCATCGCAGGAAATGAACGCGTATTACGCGCACGTTTTGCAGATGCGCGTTATTTCTGGGATCAAGATCGTAAAACATCTCTTGAACAACGAAATCAACAACTTCAAAATGTAATTTTCCATGCAAAACTTGGCAGCCAACACGAACGTATTCAACGCTTAGAGCGTTTAGCTGGCTATCTTGCACAACAATTAAAGCAAGATGAAAAACTCGCAAAACGTGCAGCCCTTCTTAGTAAAGCCGATTTAACCACAGGTATGGTTGGTGAGTTCCCAGAAGTCCAAGGCATTATGGGCGGGTATTACGCCAAGCATGACAAAGAGGCTGCTGAAGTAGCATTGGCTATTTCTGAGCATTATAAGCCTGCTGGTCCAAGTGATAGCGTCCCTACCGCACCTATTTCGATCATTGCGGCTCTATCGGATAAAATTGATCTTCTGACTGCTTTCTTTGCAATTGGTGAAAAACCGAGTGGTTCGGGCGATCCATATGCGCTTCGCCGTGCAGCTTTGGGAATTATTCGTATTATTCGTGAAAATCAGCTGCGTTTTAATATCAAATTACTCTTTGAATTCGCTATTACTGGTTTACCTCAAGCATTGCAAGCATCCAGTGATCTTAGCGCGTTAGTCGAATTCATTTATGAACGTCTTTATGTTCAATCACGCAGTGAAGGATCTCGGTATGATATTCTTTCTGCTGTTGCACCAACCAAGCAATTTACTGATCTTGTAGAGTTATTAAAGAAAGTCGAAGCAATTACATCTTTCCTTGAAACAACAGATGGTAAAGACCTACTTGCTGCAGTTAAACGTGCCAGCAATATTTTACGAATTGAAGATAAAAAGGATGGTCCTCATCAAGGGAAAGTCGATACAGCATTACTCGCTCAAGATGAAGAAAAAAAACTTTCCGCTACTTTGAGTAAAGCCATTGAGCAAATTAGCGTAGCCATTGAGCAAGAGCAATTTAGTGAAGCAATGAACAGCATTGCAACGTTAAAAAATTCTTTGGATCTATTCTTTGAAAATGTAACGATTAATGACGGAAACCCTGCTATCCGCAGCAATCGTTTGAAATTACTGTCTCAAATCGATCAGGCTGCTAGCCTGATCGCTGATTTTAATCAAATCGAAAAATAATTTATTATTTTTCTGTAGCCTCCGTTTTTTCTGGATTACTTAATTCATAAAAAAGCGGAGGTCTTACCACGAAATTAGGTGAGTATGCAGGGTCACAAGTATAAATAGCTTTCCGTCCCCAACTATTGTTCATGTATTCTTTTTCATAAGAAAAACGTTCTTCGTGTTCTGGGCAATCATCTGTTCCTCTGGACAAGCTTTCATGATGCACAGCCATGCAATCAGCACTAAAAACCACTTTATATCCAGCTTCTCTGGCACGTAGGCATAAGTCTACATCATTAAATGCAATTTTGAGATGGTTTTCATTAAAACCATTTAACTCTTCGAAAACACTTGCTTTGATAAGCATCATTGCTGCTGTGACTGCTGTTAGCTCTTGAGATAATATAGAACGACAAGCATACCCAAATTCTTCAGTTTCCAGACCCCTATTCATATGATCGCCAATGACTTCAGGTCCTACAACAACGCCACCATGTTGCACCCGACCATCAGGATACAATAATTTCGCACCAACAATCCCAACATCTTTAGACAATAAAGCCTCATTCACTAGAATATGAAGCCAATTAGGATCATTGACAAAAACATCATTATTTAAAAATAAATAAAAATCACTTTCAAATTGTTGTGTCGCAAGATTATTTAATCTGGAAAAATTAAATTCCTCATGAATCGGTAACACCTCAATATTGTCATACTGAGAATATTCCTCTAAAAATGCTAGGGTTTCTGCTTCACGTGAAGCATTATCAACCAATATAATCCGATAATTTTTATAGTTTGTATATTCTAATAATCGATCAACACATTCTTTTGTTGTCTTGACTTGATCTTTAAACGGAATAACAATCGTCACTAAATCAGACTGTGCTTTTTTCCATTCAATCTGATACGCTGTAAAATCTTTAATAGAAGATACGTTAGCAGATTTTTTAATCCGTTTCAGATGATCCTGAACACAAGCAACCCCAGCCCTGATCGCATATTCTTTATTATCCACCGTTTCCGCAGTAGAACCAGCTGTTTTACGCCAATGGTATAAAACTTCTGGCACATGATAGATCTGTTGATGAGGAATAACCTCCGTTAAACGTAACAAGAAATCATGGTCTTGTGCACCATCATATCGAGAGTGTAATTGCCCTGCTTTCTTTACTGCGTCGGCTTTCACCATTACAAAATGACAAATATAGTTTAATCCAAGTAGATAACGATAGTTAAAATCTGGTTTAAAGTGAGGTTCAACAAAAGCACCGTAATCATCCACTTTATCTTCATCAGAATACAGCATTTGCGCCTGATGTAACTGCGCAGAGCCAATCATCATTTCTAGAGCCTGAGGAACCAATACGTCATCGTGATCAAAAAAAGCTATCCACTCCCCAGTAGCTTTTTTAATCCCAGCATTTGTAGCTTCTGAAATGCCTTTATTCGTTTTTAAAATTACAGATTTAATCCGAGCATCTTGTTTAACCAGCTGTTTAATTTCTTTTTGAATATCAGAAGATTTGCCACCATCATCAACAAGTATTAATTCCCAGTTTTGATAGGTTTGTCCCAATACAGACCCTACAGCTTCTTTAAAAAACTTAATTGCAGGCTGATAAACAGGGCAAATAATAGAAATTAACGGTGTTTGATACTCAATATCATTAATTTCCAATTCTAAATGTAATTTTTCCAAGCGTTTTGGTAATAAAAAATAGTATTTCTTTGCCCAAGTGCCATATTCGTTAATTACATAATCAGAACCACTCACCAAACGTTTAAACTGAGTACGTAACGCAGTCATTTCTTTATAAAGAAAATCAATTTGATTATTTACAACCAAAAGCTGCTGCTCTAACAAATCATCAATTAACGTCGTTTCATAAGGACTGCCCAGCAACTCTATTTGCTCAGGCATGACATATACACGAAATACAGAGCGAGCTCTTTTACGTAATGCTCTGGGAACAACCACAGCGAAACCACAACGTGCGTCGGCATTAACTGCACTGGCGACGTCACCACGAAACTGATTTGCCTCAACTGTTTTTAAATGACGACCATCCATTGTCACCGTTACCTGACATTTACCAGAATATTTGCCAGTCGAGATATCTTGCCTTAATACCCAGCCATGAATGGCCCCATTTTTCCACCCATCCATACAAGATAGAACCTTGACTTGATCTGATTGTTTTTCTTCTAATTGAAAAGGATAAACAGAGATCCCTTCAGTAGAGTTATTTTTCGTTAAAATGGAAATAATATTATTATCTGGGAAACGAAAAGAAAGTCGATGAGATTTGCCATCTCTAAATTCATTTGGAATGATAAATTGAAAACCAATGTCATTGCGAAAAAAATTAATTTTTTTTTGAATATCTTCTCTATTTTGATCGCACTTAATTTCTGCGACTTGCTGATCATCAATAAAAGCTGACACAGTCACATGGTCTTGTGGAGAAGATGCGTTAATCGCCCACCCAAGGATAATATCTTTTCTGACTTCTTGGCAAAAACCTGTAAAACGAGATTGTATCGTCATCAAAAAATATCCTTTTTATTCATGAAGTATTATTAATTATCAATTGATAAAAGAAATTTAATTGATGGCTATCAGAAAAGCGAGTATTTTTATAGATATAAAAAAAAGGTATGTAATTAATTACATACCTTTCTTTATTTTAACGTGGGGCTAAAACCATAACCATCTGACGATTCTCAAGCTTTGGCAGCTGTTCTACTTTTGTATCAGCCTCTAAATCCAAGCGAAAACGTTCCAAGAGTTGCACACCCAACTCTTGGTGAGCCATTTCCCGGCCACGAAAACGAAGCGTTAATTTTACTTTATCACCACTACCAATAAAACGCTTTGCAGCATTTAGTTTAACTTGATAGTCGTTTTCATCGATATTAGGTCGAACTTTAAGTTCTTTAATTTCGATCACTTTTTGTTTTTTACGCGCTTCGTTTTTCTTTTTCTGTTGTTCGTATTTGAACTTACCATAATCAAGAATTTTAGCTACAGGAGGCTCGGCGTTAGGGCTAACTTCTAATAAATTTAACCCAACCGCATGAGCCATTTTCAAAGCTTCACGAGTGGCAACAATGCCTAACATTTCGCCTTCTGCACCAACGAGACGAACCTGAGGTGCACGAATCTCCTCATCAACAAGCGGACCTTCGCGGTTTGTTGTGGGAGGTGTCGTTGTCTTTACTACTATGGTTAGTTTTCCTTCTAATTGTTTACCTTAGAAAGACATAACCCTATTTGGCAATAAATGCACATTGATTTTGGATGATACGCTTTCTAAAGGTATAAAAATGATTTGCTAGTTATTATAATCTATTTTTGTCAAACGATCTAGCCTTCACATTCAAGTTTTAGCTTTTGTTTTACAATAGGAGCACGATTATAATCAGGAGGTGTTGCTTCTTTGCCTAAAAGTTCAATTGCCTCGTTTAAACCCAGGACTTCCTGTGCTGCGCCACCCAATCTACGAATAGCCACTTTACGTTCTTCGACCTCTTTGCGTCCAACAACCAAGATAACTGGCACGTGTTGCAAGCTATGTTCACGAATTTTTGCATTAATTTTTTCGTTCCGAGAATCAAGCTCTACATTCATTCCTTTTGATTGTAGTAACTCAACCACTTCTTGAGCATAATCTTCGGCATCATTGACGATCGTTGCAACAACCACTTGAACTGGTGCTAACCATAATGGGAAAGACCCTGCATATTGTTCAATCAAAATCCCCAAGAATCTTTCGAATGATCCAACAATCGCACGATGCAGCATAACAGGGCGATGTCTGGCACTATCTTCACCAATATAAGAAGCTTTCAAACGTTCAGGCAAAACATAGTCTACTTGCAACGTACCGCATTGCCAGTCACGACCAATCGCATCACGTAAAACAAATTCTAGTTTGGGACCATAAAATGCGCCCTCACCTTGGTTTAATTCAAATTCAACACCGACTTGTTTACACGCTTCTTTCAGACTATTTTCTGCCTTATCCCAAGTAGAATCATCTCCCGCACGTTTTTCTGGACGATCAGAAAATTTAACACGAAAACTTTCAAATCCGAGATCTTTATAAACTTCAGATAACATGCGAACAAACATCGCCGTTTCGGAGGTAATTTGATCTTCACTACAGAAAATATGCGCGTCATCTTGGACAAAAGAACGCACCCGCATAATCCCATGCAATGCACCAGAAGGTTCATAACGATGACAAGCACCAAATTCCGCCATACGCAAAGGTAGTTCACGATAAGAACGCAACGTATGGTTAAAAATCTGAATGTGACAAGGACAGTTCATCGGTTTCAGTGCATAAGTACGATCCTCATCCTCGACCGTTGCAATGAACATATTTTCTCTGAATTTTTCCCAGTGACCAGAGGCTTCCCACAAAGAACGATCTAACAGTTGAGGTGTACGAACTTCAACATATCCATAACGACGTTGGATTCTTTGGATGTAATTTTGTAAATTTGTATAAAGTTGCCAT
Source organism: Commensalibacter communis (assembly GCF_947179105.1). NCBI lineage: Bacteria > Pseudomonadati > Pseudomonadota > Alphaproteobacteria > Acetobacterales > Acetobacteraceae > Commensalibacter > Commensalibacter communis. The sequence continues at coordinate 292,865 of NZ_CAMXCK010000001.1, read as the reverse complement.
CCTTTTGGGTGCCAAAAAATAGAGCCAGCCGCATCTTCTTGTAAATGGAACAAATCCATTTCTTTACCAATACGACGATGATCGCGCTTAGCGGCTTCTTCAATTTGCGTTAAATAGGCATCTAACTCTTTTTTATCACGCCAAGCCGTCCCATAAATACGAGACAACATCGCATTTTTAGAATCTCCACGCCAATAAGCACCTGCAACTTTGGTTAATTTAAAAGCACCACCAACGTCAGCTGTTGTCCGCATATGTGGACCACGGCAGAGATCTAACCAAGGACCTTGTTGATAAACGGAAATCGTTTCTGTTTCAGGCAAATCACGAATCAGTTCAGCTTTATAATATTCACCAATTTTTTCAAAATACTGAATTGCTTCATCTCGTGGCATGACTTGACGAATAAAAGCCTCATTGCGCGTCACAATTTCATGCATACGACGCTCAATATTTTCTAAATCTTCTGGTTTAAAAGGCTCCTCACGGGCAAAATCATAGTAAAAACCATTCTCAATAGCTGGGCCAATTGTGACTTGTGTTCCAGGAAAAAGCTCTTGAACAGCCTGAGCCAAAATATGGGCAGCATCGTGACGAATTAATTCCAGAGCTGCTTCGTCTTTTCTGGTTACAAACTTGACCGATGAATCTTCTGTGATTTCCAAAGACAAATCAACCAGTTTACCATCAACTTCCATTGCCAAAGCTGCTTTTGCCAACCCTGCCCCAATCGATTGTGCAATCGTTAAGCCTGTTACCGTTCCCTCATATTGTCGAATGGAACCATCAGGCAAAGTAATAGAAAGCATAATCAAATCTCCAGAACAATTAAATCAAATTTTATCAAAATCACAAAAACTAATGAACCCACTTCAGTTCTTGTGCAACCCTTTTTACAGAAAGATCTTTTAAATTTTCCTGATATATTATTTTTACATCATTCCCACGAGGTGCCGTTAACAAAGGATCGCTACCTGATGAGAATAATACTACACTTGGACAGCCTACCATTGCCGCCAGATGCATCGGGCCCGTATCGTTTCCCAATGCAAATTCTGCATGCTTCATGATACCCCCTAATTGTAACAAACTTGTTTGTCCAATTAAACTAATTATTTGAGGACAATGCTCTTTCATAACAACAACCATATTTTCCTCTGATTGCCCACCAACAATCACAGGCTGTAATCCTTTATGCATACAATATTGTGCAATTTCTGCATAATATTCTACAGGCCACCGTTTTTCAGGGCGTTTTACAGAACAACCAATAACCATTACAATATAAGGTTTTTGAAGTTTCATAGTTTCGGAAACTAACCACGATAAATCAAGCTGAGGAAAAACTGAAATTCCTGCCTTTTCTAACTGGTCTTGTTGTCGATCAATCGTGTGCATTTGATTGCGATGAGGGTTATTATGAGGATGAGAAGCTCCATCAGCTATGCCAGACCATTGAGGCCTACCTGCCCATTTAAAATACCGACTTGAACGCCCAGAAGTTTGCAAATCATATACAAAATCATAACCCTGTAACTTTTGTTTTAACTTTAATCTTCCGACGAAATTAAACAAGTGAGGTTTATCATCCACGATAACACGATCAAACCAAGGACTATGCTGTGCCAATTCTACAAAGGGTGCTGTTGTCATTAAGGTAATATTATCTTGTGCATGATGTTGACGAATAGCAGCAAAAGGATAAAAACTCTGTATGAAATCCCCTAAAGCCCCCAACCGAATAACTAAAATTTTCAAGGGCTTAGTCATGATACTCTTAATTGTTTAGTTTGAGGCAAAACCTCATTATAGACGTTCAATGTCGCAGCTTGCATTTGTGTGAGGGCATAATGAGCTTGGGCATCCTCTCTGGCTAAACGACCCGTCCAATGTAAGTCTTCGTCAGAGGACTCGACTAGCTCTTTTAATAATTTAGTCAAAGCCTCTACGTTTCCAGGCTGAAACACATATCCTGTTTTTTTATCTATCACGGTTTCAGCCGCACCACCATGATTAGCAACAATAACTGGCTTTTCCATCGCTTGCGCTTCTATCACTACTCGACCAAAAGGCTCTGGTTTTAATGAAGGGACCACAACAATGTTCGCTAACATAAATGCTGCTGGCATATCCTGACAATTTCCTACGAAATATAATTGTTCACGAACCTGTAATTGGTCTGCTAGCAATAATAGTCGTTTTATAAATTGGTCGTTATGTTTTGATGGTCCGACAAAAACACAAATCCAATCTTCGTGATGTCGTTTTATCATTGCCATGGCACGCACAAGCAACTCTTGCCCTTTCCAGGCAGTTAAACGCCCAGGTAATAAAATAATTTTTTTCGTTGCAGGAATCTGCCATTTCTCAGCAAGATCTGTCACTCTATCACCAAAAGAAAGCTCTGGATCAAAAGTATTCAAGTCAACACCACGAGGAATGATCCTCAAAATTTGTTCTGATACCCCATAATGATTTTTCAATCGCTCTGCAATATAATGGCTAATCGCAATCACACGTTCGCCCTTTGTCATCACTTGATTGTACCAACGCTTACCACGCCAAGTTTCGCTGAAAACACCATGCCAAGTCGTTATGAAATGCACCTTTGTGTTTTTTACAGCCAGCCAAGCTGACCATGCAGGTGCTCGCGACCTGACATGAACGATGTCAACATTATATTTTTCGATAATTTGTTTTAGAGCGAATTGATTTTTCCAAATCACCAAAGGATTCTTGGAGTGTAAAGGCAATTGAATATGAATTGCCCCCATCCGTTCTAATAATTGTTTCCAAACTCCATCTGCACTTGCAACAAGTGCAACACCACCAGCATTTAAAATTGCTTGTGCCATTTCAACAGTGCCACGTTCGACCCCACCTGTGTTTAATGCAGGTAAAACTTGTAAAATAACAGGTTTATCAAACGTCATATTTTGATCCAAAACACTTAGAAATCTAAATCAGCATAATGTTTAGGAGGGACAACACCACTGACACGATCGTTTAATAATGCTCTGAAACTTGGGCGGGATTTAATCCGAGCATACCAATCTTTCACCGCAGGATTTTTTTCCCAATTCACATCACCAATATAATCTAGTGCCGATAAATGTGCCGCAGCAGCAAAATCAGCCATAGATAAATTACTACCCGCCAACCACACTCTATTTTCAGTCAGTAAAGCAATATAATTCAGATGGAATTTGATATTTTCATACCCTTCCCTCAATGCCTGAGCATTAGGATTATTATTTCCAAAAAAACGTTTAAATGTTTTTTCGTATAAGAGATTATGGGTCACCTCACGATTGAATTTACAATCAAACCAAGCCGTCAAACGACGAACTTCAACACGTTCGGCAAGCGTACGACCCATTAATGAAGTATCGGGATAGGCCTCTTCTAAATATTCACAAATCGCATAAGAATCAGGAATGGTCAGACCTGTTTCTTCAACCAGAACAGGCACCATGCCAGCTGGATTGATTGCAATGAATTCTGGTCTTCTTTTCCAAACCATCTCTGTCATGAGTTCAAAAGACAAGCGCTTTTCCGCCATAATCAGACGGATTTTACGACTAAAAGGGCAAAGAGGTAGATGATATAAGATACGCATATAACTTAGCCATTTTTCTAAAATATCATGAACATACAGAAATATAGAATTTTACTCTGAAATTTAATTCTTCTATCACCATTACTTCAAGTAATCCAATAAAATATTTCCAACATCTTGAAACTTATCCAATATCCTTGCCTTAAAAGCACTATTTCCTTGTGATTAACAAATTTATAGATAATTAAGTGACAAAAAAATATAAAATGAATATAAAGATTAATTTTAATTTTTATCTATTATAAAAATATTATAAGTTAATTTTATCTCTTTTTCTGCTTGTATAATAGGAATTATTATTCGTGCCAGACACTTCCCCATCTCTTCCTCAAATACGCATTAGAGGGCGATCCTTTTTATCTTTGGTTCTCTCACCAGAAGCGCCTTTACCAAGTTGGCTTGCCAGCCTGGATAAACAACTAGAACGCTCTTCGTTCTTTTTTTTGGGAAAGCCTGTAATTTTAAATCTTGAACTTCTCTCTGGACAAGAGGAAGGACTGGAAAATTTACATTTGGCTTTGTCACAAAGAAATATACAGATTATTAGTGTTGAGGGTGGTTCCTTAACATGGGAAAAGTTAAAAAACTGGCCAAAAACCTTTATTTTTGGCAATGGAAAAAATATCGATAATCTCGATATGCCAGCAAACCCACAGACAGCCAATGTAGCTCTTCCCTGTTTGATTATTGATGAACAAGTTCGCTCTGGACAAAGCGTTCTTTTCCCAGAAGGGGATGTTATCATCACCAACTCTGTCGCTTCTGGTACTGAAATCGTTGCAGGGGGATCCATTCATGTCTATGGCGCTTTGCGTGGTAGAGCCATAGCAGGCATCAGTGGGCAACCTAAGGCCAGAATTTTTGCTTATCAACTCGAAGCAGAACTGATGGCTATTGATGGATATTATATGACAGCAGAAGAAATTGACAATGATTTCAGTATGAAAGCTGCGCAAGTATATTTAGATAAGGATGTTATGACAGTCGCACCTTTATTGAAAATAAAGTAATTTTGAATTTTAGTCTCTAGCATAATTAATCAATATACAATAATAAATTTCTAAACCGTAAATAATAAGGGAGATGATATGGCAAAGGTAATTGTTGTTACCTCTGGAAAAGGTGGCGTTGGAAAAACAACATCTACTGCTGCAATAGGTGCAGCCTTGGCACAAACAGGACAAAATGTCGTTGTTATTGACTTTGATGTTGGGCTAAGAAATCTTGACCTTGTTATGGGCGCAGAACGTCGTGTTGTTTTTGATTTTGTTAATGTTATTCAAGGCGAAGCCGCATTATCACAGGCGCTTATTAAGGATAAACGTGTAGAAACACTTTATATTCTTGCCGCCTCACAAACACGGGATAAAGATGCCTTGACCGAAGAAGGTGTCGGAAAAGTTATCGCAGAACTAAGGGAAAAATTTGACTGGATTATCTGTGATAGCCCTGCTGGCATCGAAAAAGGTGCGAAAATGGCCATGCATTTTGCTGATGAAGCGATTATTATTACGAATCCAGAAGTATCATCAGTACGCGACAGCGATCGTATTATCGGGATATTGGACAGTACTACCGACAAAGCACAAAAAGGTGAAAAAATCCCAAAACATCTTTTGATTACGCGTTATGCTGCTAGCCGCGCCAGCCGTGGTGACATGCTGAATACAGATGATATTCTAGAGATCCTTTCTATCCCTTTAATCGGCATTGTTCCAGAAAGCGAAGATGTTTTAAAGGCTTCTAATCTAGGATCACCAATCACATTATCTGCGCCGAACTCTCCTGCGGCGCGTGCATATTCAGAAGCTGTGAAACGCCTACAAGGTGAAAAAATTGAAGTTACTGTTCCTACTGATAAGAAAGGATTCTTTGACTGGCTAATTGGAAGGAATAAATAATGAGTTTTTTTTCAAATTTCTTCAATAAAAAAAATACAGCCCCAGTTGCCAAAGATCGTTTACAAATACTACTGGCTCATGAGCGTTCTTCTCAAACAAGCAATTCCGATCTGTTACAAAAACTTCAAAAAGAAATTATGGAAGTGATACAGAAACATATTGCTATCGATCAAGAGAAAATTCATGTCAAAGTAGACAGAGGAAATGATTTTTCAACTTTGGAAATCGATATTGAAGTGCCTCAACAAAATAAAACCAATAATTAGCTCTTTAATTATTGTGCTGTCTGGCAACAAAAAAACCAGATAAAATATTTATCTGGTTTTTAACTACATTATATAGAATTCAACTTAATCATCTATATTTTTATCAAGCTCTTTTAAGCCTCTTGGTCCATAGTTAAATGCTGCAACCATGTTTGCAGAAGATTGCACTGCTTTTGGAATATCCAACGGGTCAAACATAACTTCAATCAAGCATAATTGCTTGTCAGCAACTTTATCAGCGTCATTTAATGCATTTTCGAATTCTTCTTCAGTATTGACTTGACGAGAGAAAAATTCTTTCCCATCACTAAAGGCATCAAACAACTGACGATAATTCCAATTAGGAATATCATTATATTTCGAATGAAAGCCCATAATTGCTCGTTCGATCGTATAACCTCTATTATTAATTAAGAATATGATAGGTTTTAGATCATGTTCAAAAAAAGAAGAAACCTCTTGTGCTGTTAATTGGAATGATCCATCACCGATAAAGATTACTTGACGACGATTTGGCTTTGCCATCAAAGAACCAAACAATGCTGGCAACGAATATCCAATCGATAACCATAAAGGTTGACTGATAATCGTAATACCAGAGGGCATGTCCAAAATCTTCACACCACGCATGGAAGTACCAGCTTCTGTAACAACCACGTCATGTGGTTTAATGAAACTTTCGACACGTTGCCAGAAACGATTTTGGATTAACTTTTCACCAGTGACTGGTTTCCAAGCATCCTTCACTTTTGGAGGGTTTGATTGCCAATTTTTGTATTTTTTAGGAGGCGTGATTTTGGATAAACGTTCTAATAATTCAATCGCTGAAACGCCCTCATACACTTCATGACCAATAATCGTTCTAAATGGACGGATATTGATCATATTTTCTGGAACATGTTGAGTAAAATAGCTTGAATTACTATCGGTAAATTTAACATTTAACCCAAATAAACAATCTGATTGTTCAATAGCAGCCTTAACCTTGTCTGAAGAAGAGCGTCCACTATATCCGCCAATCCATTGCGGATGATCCCCATCCAACACACATTGTGCAGCAGATAAAGTTGCAAAAGGAATCTGAAGATTTTCAATCATGGATTGACTTAAATCACGTAATCCAAAGCGATCCAACGCCATCCCTAATAAAGCAGAAGGGTTTTCCGCCTTAGCCAATTTTTCTTCAATAGATTCAACAACAGCATTTAGTTGTTGCAAATCACTGGTTTGCTGGCGCAGAGATAATTTTTCGTTATAAACGTCAATTTCAAAAAAAGTAATATCAGATGGTATTTGCAGATAAACTGGACGTTTCTTACGAACACAGGCACGTAAAACACGATCAATTTCCTCAACAGCATTTTGAGGAGTAATTCTTGCCTGAGCCACAGTAAAAGGCCGATAACAACTCATTATATCCTCAAAATTCCCCTCTGCAGTAGTATGATGCAAGGAACGGCGACGATACATACTATTTAAAGGAGGTGCACCTGTAATACAAACAATTGGAACATACTCTGCATATGCACCAGCAATGCCATTAATCGCGCTGAGATCACCAACCCCATATGTTGTAAGCAAAGCTGAGATACCATTCAACCTGGCATAACCATCTGCGGCATAAGCACCATTTAGCTCATTACGCGTGCCAACGAATTTGATATCGTTTCTTCTTTCTGTTTGAATTAAAAATTGAAGATTATAATCTCCAGGAACACCAAGGATATCTTTGATACCAATTTGGGATAATCTATCAAGTAAGAAATCCCCTATAGTCCTTTTCATGTATGCCTCTCTAATATATTCTTTTTAATAAAAGAAGATGTTTATTTTGTATTTATTTTTACTCTAGTCCAAAAGTAAAAGAAAATCACAATTCCGCGCTTATGCAAATCGGACTCGTTCATTAACTTATTTACAAATATTGGAAACTACAAATAACGCTGTGTGATTGTTTGGATTGCTTTTACCATTGACGCAACACCATTACTGCGATTGGCAGACAAGGCACCTGCCAATCCCAAATCAGTAATAAAAATAGGGTCAATTTGAGATATTTCTACGGCATCACGCCCTGAGTAAATGCGTAATAATAATGCTATTAATCCTTTGACGATCACCGCATCTGAACTGCCCGCGAAAAACAATTTCCCTTCTTGTTCACGGAAATTGAGCCAAACTTGACTTTGACAACCGACCACGCGAAATTGATCATTTTGCCATTCTGAAGGAAAATCAGGTAGCTTTTCGCCTAAATCAATCAAATACCGATAGCGTTGCATCCAATCATCAAACAACTCTAATTCTTCACGAATTGCCTCAATCGCCTCGGCAGCACTTTCTTCTTCTGGAACAATAAAAGGATCAGACATTCTATAAATCTCGCATGGTCAGTCAGTTAGAAAAAAAATTAGAGGATAAAGCGACTTAGATCACTTTTATTGGCCAATGAACCGACACGTTCTTGAACATCTTGACGTGTAATTTCAATGGTCTCCCCTGCCTTATCAGAAGCTGAGAAAGACACTTCTTCTAACAACCTTTCCATCACTGTTGCCAAACGACGAGCGCCAATATTTTCAACCCGTTCATTAATATCTGTGGCCAGTTCTGCAATGGCATCAATGGCATCTTCGGTAAAGTGTAACTTGACACCTTCCGTTTCCATCAACGCGATATATTGCTTTAACAAAGAATGTTCTGGCTCTGTTAAAATACGGCGCATATCTTCACAAGTCAGCGGTGATAATTCTACACGAATAGGCAAACGCCCTTGTAATTCTGGCAATAAATCTGACGGCTTGGCTAAATGGAAAGCACCAGACGCAATAAATAAAATATGATCTGTTTTTACCAACCCATATTTTGTAGAAACCGTAGTCCCCTCGATCAAAGGCAGTAAATCACGCTGTACCCCTTCACGAGACACATCTGCGCCACCACGTCCACCACTGCCTTCATAAGAACGCGCACAGACTTTATCGATTTCATCCAAGAAAACAATACCATGATTCTGCGTGCGATTAATCGCTTCTTGAACCAATGCATCATTATCAAGCATTTTATCAGATTCTTCTTTAATCAATGCTTCGCGGGCTTTGGCAACGGTCAGACGACGTGTTTTCTCGGATTTGCTCATTAACCCTTTCATCATATCAGTAAAGTTAATGACTTGAGCAGACGGCATGCCAGGAATATCAAATTGATTGACAGGTGAAGACGCATCGGCAAGGCTAATCTCGATTTCCTTGTCTTCTAACTCACCATTAAGCAACATTTGTAAAAATTTGTTTTTTGTTTCCGCAGAAGCACTTTCGCCCACTAATGCCACTACCAAACGTTGATTAGCTTCGTCTTTCGCTTTTTCTTTGACATCACGGCGTTTAATATCACGTAACATCACCAAAGAGGCTTCGACTAGATCTCTGATGATGCTTTCAACATCACGACCCACATATCCAACTTCGGTGAATTTGGTTGCTTCAATTTTTAAAAATGGAGCCTGTGATAAACGTGCTAAGCGTCTTGCAATTTCTGTTTTACCACAACCCGTTGGGCCAATCATAAGGATATTTTTAGGAACAACCTCTTCACGAATACCATCTGCTAATTTTGCACGTCTCCAACGATTACGCAAGGCAATGGAAACAGCACGTTTTGCATCATTTTGACCAACAATAAAGCGGTCTAACTCTGCCACGATTTCTTTTGGAGAATAGGTTGGAATATTATTACTCATCATTATTAACCTTCTGCTGACAATGTCTCTACGGTAAGGGAAGAATTCGTATAAATACAAATTTCACCAGCAATCGCCATTGCACGACGTGCTATTTCCTCGGATGTTAATCCGTCAACCCCCAACAAAGCACGGGCAGCAGCCAGCGCATAATTTCCACCTGAACCAATCGCAACAACACCATCTTCTGGCTCTAATACATCACCATTTCCTGTTAATGTATAAGAATGATGTTTATCAGCAACCAACAACATGGCCTCTAATCTGCGAAGATAGCGATCTGTACGCCAATCTTGAGCTAATTCCACACAAGCACGTTCTAATTGGTTAGGATAACGTTCTAATTTCTTTTCTAATCTCTCTAGTAAAGTAAACGCATCCGCAGTAGCGCCAGCAAAACCAGCAAGAATAGTGCCACCAGCACCTATTCTTCTGACTTTTTTGGCATTTCCTTTTACAACAGTGTGCCCCAATGTGACTTGGCCATCACCAGCAATGGTGACTTGACCATCACGGCGTACACATAAAATGGTTGTCCCATGCCATTGTACTGGATCATGTGAAGATAAAATATGATTTTGCATCTGTATTAAATAGCCTTTTTACTAAAATAAGTATGCCCTACTTTATTCTCTTGCGACGAGCTCTTCAACTCTCTTTGTGAAAACACCCAAAGAAAAAGGTTTGGTAATCAGCTTTATATTTTCATCTGTTGGCAGTTTTCCAACCCCATGAGAGTAACCCGTAATAAATAAAATTGATAAATCTGGCCACATTTTTCGTGCTATTTTTGCCAAATCACTGCCGTTCATACCTGGCAAGCCAATATCTGTGAGTAGTAAATCAATGTTACTTTGGCTCTCGTTTAAATCTTGTAACAAAGATAATGCTGTTTGACCATCTTCTGCAACAATAACTTCGAACTCCATATCGTTTAACAATTCGACCAACAACGGACGTAAAACAGAATCATCTTCTACAACTAAGATTAATTTCTTTTCAATTTGTTCTATTGTCATAAAATGTAACCCTTTGAACAAAGAAGAAAAATAATATTTACATCAAATTTTATAAGCATCTTAATCTTAATTATACCTTAAAAACATACCAAATTAACTCTTCTATAAAATAATACAAAATGAATATTAAGGTAGTGCATATTCAATCAACTCTTGAATAGCTTTCTTAATAATTAGGCAAAATTCGTAATCGTATTCAAACAGCCTTTATATAACACATTGATTACAATCAATTATCAAAAAATTAAAAGTCATATTACAATTACGTTACAATTAATTCTTACTTATTTAGTTTTAAATCTTCTACTTTATAACCAAAACGATTCTATTTACTAATATATAATGTTACATTAAACCTGCCAAAGGATCATATTTAAACTTGCTATTAATTTCTTTAAAATTAATCCCGATTAAATTCTGTTTTATATATCTGTCTTTAAAATAGGATGAACACATTAAACTCTGGATATCCACACAATAAAATAAATGTTTTTGATTTACTTTTGTTTCATCAATAATAAAATTTGATATTGTTTCATAAATTGTAAATCCTTTCTCGGTAATTGGTTTCTTTGTGTATTGATCGATACTTATTCGAAAATCAGATTGCCCTTCATCAAGAATAGAAATTATATCTGTAACGAAAGTTAAAAAATACTGCTTTGACGGCTTTTTATTACGATAAAGAACTATATCCAACGGAATAGATCGATGCCTAATATCGAGCTGATCTAATAATACATTGAATTCTTTTGATGCCAGATTACTTTGCACATAAAAGTCAGCAGTTAATTGATTTTCTTTGATCTTAGCCTGATAAAAATTATCAAAATGATATGTTGATATAGTTTCAAATTCTGAATAATGGTACCGGTATGGATCCGCTTTATAATTTTGAAAGTCAGGAGGAATAATGTAATAATTATTACCTCTTTCGTCCTGAGATGCTTCCAAAGCAAAGAAAACTTCTTTCATCGATTTACGCTCAACGAGGTTAATTGACTAAAAATAGGTAAATAAATACTAATCGCTGTTCCAACCCCAGCTTGGCTTTTAACCATCACATCTCCACCTGATTGTTGTGCAAACCCATAAACCATTGCTAATCCTAAACCTGTTCCCCACCCTGCTCCCTTTGTTGTAAAAAAAGGTTCGAAAATATGGGCAATCGTTTCTGCTGACATACCTTCACCTTCATCTTTTACTGTAATCACAACATAATCCCCACATGAAAGTTGATGATTATGGTTCACAGGATCTGTAATCGTTTCCTTGTGTAAAATAACCATGATTTTCCCACCATGAGGCATCGCATCAGCAGAGTTAATACATAAATTCATGACTGCCAGCTCTAATTGAGAAGGATCTGTTTTGATTAAAACCCCCATAGGAAGCTGGCATCGAATATCTAAATAAATACTTTCTTTAATCGCGGTCTTCTTATCGCCTTTTAAACGAGAAGCATGACGCATTGATAGAGTTTGGGATAAAAGTTCATAATTTTCTTTTATTTGTTTAACAACATCGACTTCTTGCAAAGACAATTTTTTTCGACGACTAAAACTTAACAATCTTTCCGTAAGAACTGCACCTTTCTGTGCAGCAGCAAGCGTATTCACTAATAATCGTTTTATAGAAATAATTTGTTTTTCTTGCAACTGATCTTGCATTAATAATTGTTCTGATAACTCCAACGATCCCATCATGGTTGTCAACAGATTATTAAAATCATGAGCAATACTCCCTGCCATAGTTCCTAATGCTTGTAGTTTTTCTGCATGTTGTAGCTTAGCTTCTAGCATTTTCTGCTCGGTAATATCTAATTCCATAATAACGGAAGAATGCGCAATTTCACCTTTGACCCTGCCTAGTAACAACCGTGTAATCAAAAACCATTGCGAAGGCTGATGAATATCAGCAGCAGGTACTTCTAGTGTCGCAACAAAGCGTTCTTCTTTTTGCAAACGCTCTTTGAACGCCAACAGCTCTTGGGGCTTAAAAGACGGTTCTATTTCCTCCTCGGTTTTTCCTAAACATTCTTGAACGGTCAAGCCTCTTCTTGCTGCTGCCAGTTCGTTCATTTTAGTAAATTTGCCTTGCTCGTCTTTAAAGGCCAATCCATAAGGCAAATGATCCAATAATCCTTTTAGCAAAATCTGTTCATGTCGTAATTGGCGACGATATTGAGAGCGTGCAACAGCACGTTGTACAATTTCTTTAACTTCCAAAGGATCAAGAGGTTTTGAGATAAAAAAAGATATCCCACCCTGATTTAACGCTGTAATTAAAAAATCAGTTCGATCCTTAGACGATAAAAGAATACGCGTGGCAACCGTAATATTCCGAACACGTGCAAAAAACACATTCCCATACATTACAGGCATAAAATAATTATATAATATAGCAGAAAAGTGAACACCTCTTTTAATCATATCCAAGGCACAATGTGGAGATTGTGTAATATATACGCAAAACTGATCCTCTAACATTTGCTTGAACTCTTGCAGAATTTTAGGATCATCATCCACAACCAAAATGGCTGGAAGCGCATTCATTGCTCGTTCTCCTTAACATTTTAACGAACTGAAATTGATATCAAATGTTTGTATCTGAATTCAGTAACCGATCAAATAATTATTTAAGATTATGTCTTTTTTTATGTTAAAAGCTGGTGAGTAAATCCAATGTAATGCCTCACAAACCCAAAATCATATCGTATCATTACTGTAATTATATAAAATATTGCTTTTTATAGGGTTGCATATTACTGAAAACAGAAAGATAATTAGCCCAATTTATTGTTTATTTGAGGATTATTTCGTGAATATACCCACAGATACCACCCGTACAAACGAACGTCTCAGCACATCCATGTCAGAGCAGCATTATACAAAAAAAAATCCATCCTCTGGAGTTCCAATATCCAAAATGGTTTTAACAGTTATATGGGCAGTATGTCATTTTGCTTTCTTTTTCATTCAACAAGTCGCTGAAATCTTTGCGCCACTTTTACTCATTATTGGTATTATTTGGAAAATATTACCCAGTGTTTTACACTCTGCGGTCGGCATGGTCGATGCAGCTGATCCACAAATACGTGATATAGTTGGCCGTGGAACAGAACTAATCCCATCATCGTTAACTGTCGCTGGTCATACAATTTCTGCATCTTCATTAATTTTTGATGGTTTATTACTGATTGGTTTGACGGCACTTTGCGCAACCATCACAGCCTTTTTGGGAAGACGTTTGTAAGTTTTCTTCTTCTAAAAATTAAAAAGATTTAAAGCACAGCGAATGATTCAACTCGATGGCGTCAGTTTAAATTATAAAAATGATATTACTCTGTTGGACAATGTAAATTTACATATTCCTCAGGGTGGTTTCTGTTGGTTAACAGGTCCATCTGGTGTTGGAAAATCAACCTTGCTGCGTTTATTACACTTGGAAAAAAAACCTAGCTCGGGTTTAATAACGATTTTAGATACACCAACTAATCATGCTCGCAGATCAACGATCTGTCGGTTAAAACAACGTATTGGAATAGTCTATCAAGATTTTAAACTCATTCCTAATTTGACGGTTTTTGATAATATAGCACTTCCTTTACGGTTACAAAATATCGATGAAAATACCGTACAACGTTCAAATGCACGTATATTAGAATGGATCGGATTAGAACATAAAAAATATACTTATCCTAAAACCCTATCTGGGGGCGAACAACAACGTGTTGCAATTGCAAGGGCTGTCATTCATAGACCCAATCTCTTACTTGCTGATGAACCAACAAACGCTTTAGACGAATATCAAGTCAAGCGTCTAATGGATCTGTTTTATGATTTGAATGATCTGGGGTGTACCATTATCATGGCAACACACAATGATGCATTAATTCGCCAATTTCCAGCAACGCGCTTGAAATTGGAAAATGGACGATTATGGATAAATGATGCTGTTTAAATATAAAACATCAGATGGTCTGAAACTGCACCGTGCATTGCCTGGGCAATTTTTAATTCCTTTGGTTGCAGCCATGACTTTCCTTGCTGCCTTGTCCATTGCTGGGGCGTATGCTAGCCAACAACTAGCAAAAAGATGGAGCGCAGGTGCAGCGTCAACAATCATCTTACAAATTCCGATGCCCAATGAGCCGTTATCATCCAGCAATCAAACAACAACGCTATCAACAACCGCCACTAAAACAAAAATACAAAGCGTCATTGCAATCTTGTCTACTTCAAAAGAACTTGATTCATTTCATCAAATGACCGGCAAAGAAATTGATGAATTGCTTGCGCCTTGGTTACATGAAAGTATTCAATCATTTGCTTTGCCCATTCCAGCGATTATAGAGCTTCACTTAAAACATGATCCGCCCTTATCTATTACACTTGAAAAAACTCTGAAACAAACAGTTCCTGATATTTCAATCGAACAAAGCAATTTTTGGAATCAACGATTAAATGCCTTAGCCAATAGCTTGCAAACAAGTGCTTTTTTAGCACTTATTATTGTCATATCTGTTGCTGCGACCGTCATTGCATTATCCACACGAACGGGATTAATGCAATGTAAACAAACAATTGAAATTTTACATAATCTTGGGGCATCAGATGCCTATATATCTTTTCGTTTTGCGAACAGAAGTGCTTTCTTGGCCAGTGTTGGTGGAACAATAGGCAGTGTATTTTCAGTACCTTTGCTATTATTCTTAACATATTTATCCTTACCATTTAGCAGTGACCCTAATTGGCAAGCTCTGTCCAATGCCAGTTGGTTTTATTTTTTAATAACGACCCCTTTTCAACTTTTTTGTCTGTTTATTCTGCTGCCAATATGCAATTATTTTATCGGATGGATTACCACCACTATCATTGTTTACTTTTGGTTAAGGCGTTTAACGTAAAATATGAATAAACTACGCTTGCAATCGAAATGGAGTATTATATGGGTGATTTTGGGGATTTTTCTTCTATGGGGCATGGGCTTTGTTGTATTTGTTATTGATACATTAACCTATAATCCTGCTATACCTAACGCCCAGGGTATTGTTGTCTTAACAGGTGGTGCAAAACGTATTGAGACTGCGATTAAACTTTTACAATCCAATCATGGGAAATATCTATTAATTTCTGGGGTAGAACCAACCACTCATTTGGTGGATTTAGAAAGAATCCTACCCTTTGCTTTGACACAACAAGATCGAAATCGAATTACATTGGGACATAATGCAACCTCTACTATGGGGAATGCTGTTGAAACCGCTGCATGGGCACATTATTATCATTTGGATTCATTAATTATTGTGACCTCTAGCTATCATATTCGTCGTGCACTTGTGGAAATGCAAACTTTGTTAGATAATGTAAAGCTGTATCCCTATGTTGCTCGTAATGATAAAAAAGAAACTTTATCCCATTTACATTCGATAAGATTATTGTTTCTTGAATATAATAAATTTCTAGCAGCTTATACAGGCCTTATCCATACGACACGTCCCAAAGAAGATTTATTACAAAATATTCCATAAGAAGCTGATTTCTGATGATTTTAATTCGTTCTATTCTATTTTTAATCTACTTTATTACATTAACCATTTTTATGGGTACTATTGCTTTTGTTATTCGTTTTATAGCAAAGAAACACGCTCTAACTTATGCTCAGTTATGGACTCGTCTCTCTTTGAATGGACTTGAAAAAATCTGTAAAATATCCACTCAAATTATTGGCCAAGAAAACCTTCCCCAAGACAAATCTTTTTTAATTGCTTCTCAGCA
The DNA here is from genome assembly GCF_947179105.1 of Commensalibacter communis. Lineage (NCBI taxonomy): Bacteria > Pseudomonadati > Pseudomonadota > Alphaproteobacteria > Acetobacterales > Acetobacteraceae > Commensalibacter > Commensalibacter communis. The sequence continues at coordinate 276,541 of NZ_CAMXCK010000001.1, read as the reverse complement.
CCAATCTGCGTTTGATACGTTTGTATGGATGAATCTTCTAGACCGCCCTGCATATATTATGAAAAGAGAGCTGACCCGTATTCCTTTGGTTGGACCAATGTTGTTATTATCTGGAATGATTCCTCTCGATCGACAAGGGGGTGTCAAAGCTTTAAAAAACCTAATTCAAGACTGTCAAAAAGCTGTTAATGATTTTAGACAAATTATTATTTTTCCAGAAGGCACACGAACCGCTGTCGGTGAAAAAGTAAAATTACATGCAGGAACAGTTGCTATAGCCAATCAACTCAATTTAAAAATTGTTCCTGTCAGTATTGACTCTGGATATTGTTGGCCAAGAAATTCTTTTTACAAATATCCAGGAACTATCCACATTATCATTCATCCTGCTATTACGGATACGAGTAACCGCAAGGAGACGCTTGCTGCTATCGAGCGCAGTTGGTCTAAGTTAGAATCGTAGTGAATAGGCCTGTGGATAACTTTGTGGGTTTTTTGATAAAAGTTTTAATCTTTAGAGTCGTTGGCTATTTTGATAGATTCTCTACAACCCTTGAATTTCTGTCGTTTTACAACAGTCAATTAAAAAATATAATTAATTTTCTTCTTGATTTTTTAAGAATCTCTCTTGTGGATTTTTCTAAACATCGAAACTATCCAATATAAATTTTTGAATTTCCTATGTTTAATAACAATAAACGACATTTATTTAACCGTAAAAAAAAATCTTACCAAAAATTTCTGTTAATGGGATTGATGTTTTTTCTTTTTTGGGGAACTTTTTTATTTTCCCACGTCTATTTGAAACAAACGATCAATCTGTTTTTGACCAATCAACAAAATATTTTAACTAAACAAGGTCTGATCTTTAAATTTCAATCAGCCTCTGCCTCTAAATGGACGATTTGGCCACAGGTTATCGTTGCATATCCAACAATACAAAAGGATATTTCTTCACACCCCCCCCAAATTCTTTGGCAAGCAAAACAGGCGATAATTTTTTATTCTTTATCACATCCTTTGAGTATCTCAATTCGTCTTAACGGGGAGCAGCTTTTTTGTTCCTTGAATAACCTAAACCAATGTATCCAAATTCATGGTAATTCTTGGAATATCCACACATCTATTTTCAAGAATATTTCGCAGAATTCAATTTACCTGCAATGTGATGAAATCTTTTATACCAGCCCTTCACAATCTACAGAGACAATTCAATCTATACAGGTTAAAAATTTACGATCCAAGCTGCATTGGAATATTCAAGCAACACCTCAAGACAGTCTCGCCTTTCTGAGCCTTAATATACAACAAATGACTGTAAATGTTAATAATTTATCCCCGCAAAAGCTGAAAAAAATATATATCCAAGCAGCATTAGTTCAAGAACCTAATAATTTATACAAATTGTTAGTTCAGAATATTAATTCAAGCTGGAATAATCTAGCCATTAACTCTTCTGGCAAATTATATCTACCTTTTCCTAAAATGGCTCCAACAGGCGAGTTATCACTTTATTTGAATGGTGTTAATCAAGCAATCTACGAACAATTATCATCTTTAAAATGTTGTAATAAACTACAACAGGAATTTTCCCAGACCTCACTGCCATCACAAATTCATCTAACGCTCTTAATCCGCGATGGTGTATTGTATCTGGGAGCCATTCCTTTGGAAACACGTTGGTATAATGACTTGAAAATGTTAATCAGACATTATGCAAAATGATCTTTTGCTTTACGAAATGCCGTGAATTCATCAACATTTTTCGCAAGTAAAAAAGGATTAGTTCTTTTTTCATCTAATAATGAGATGGGTAATGTTGGCAAATATTGAGATCTTAACTTTTTTACCTGTTCCACCCTATTTTTTAAAGCTATACTCTCAGGGATCACAGATATCGCAAAACGTCCATTATCGGCGGTATATTCATGCGCACAATAAACCAGAGTATCTTCTGGTAAATTCTTTAACTTTCCAAAACTATTATACATTTGTTGCGGAGTTCCTTCGAATAAACGGCCACATCCCATGCTAAACATTGTATCGCCTGTGAAAATAACTTTTATATTAGGCAGATAATAACAAATTGAACCCAATGTATGACCTGGTGTTTCTATTATTTCAGCCTGTCCCATTGCCGCTAAAGAAATGATATCCCCATCTTTTACGGTTTGATCGATATTTGGAATTTTATTGATCTCTTTTAAAGGCGCATATATTTTACACGAATATTTGCTTTTTAATTCTGCTATTCCACCAATATGATCGTCATGAAAATGAGTAATCAAAATCGCTTGTAAAGACAATTGTTTTTTTTCTAAATATTTTAAAACGGGTTTTGCATCCCCTGGGTCAACAACAATTGCATTTTTGCTCTTTTCATCGATCATTATCCATGCATAATTTGACTCATAGAAAGAAATGGGTTCAATAATAATAGACATGCTTTCTCCTTATTTTAACCATTATCCTTTTTTAAACTAAAATTTATCTTTGAGGAAAAGGTTGCAATGGCTTACGACTTTAATTCTATTCTAACCGATCCACGTAAAAAAAGACAAGGAATTGCAACCTATCTTCAACATAAATTAGCACAATTGTGGCCTAATCTATACGGACTATCCCTATTTACATTGGGGCAAACATCTTCTTTAATTCCAAAAAACACTTGGTACCCTCAATATCATATTCATGGAATATTAGATTCTCTCCCATCTCAGAATTTGAAATCTTTATATAATCAAAATATATGCCATTTATCCATTGATTCTTTTCCTTTGCAAGCTTGTAGTATTAACCGTATTTTGTATGTGCATGATGCAAAACTATCTAAGGACCAATTTAGCTTAATGCTTCGTTCTTGCTGGGAGACATTAGAAGATCACGGAAAAATCATCTTACTCTTACCCAATAAACTTGGATGGTGGTCGGTTATTGAAAATCTTTCTTTTCGATATAGAAATGCGTTCTTTATTCAAAAATTAAATATCGTTTTAAAACAACATATGTTTCGTATCAATCATTATGAACGTGTTTTGTATTTTCCTCCTAAAATCATGAATTCTGTTTCCCTAAGAACAAATAAAATACTTGAATTCACGGGGTTGTTTTTTGTTCCTTATTTGGGTGGGTACCACCTTGTTGAGATTGAAAAAAATCTTTATGCACCAATTACAGTGGCACCTTTGAAAAAAAACTATATACTGCAAAGCAAATCATCCAAATCCAGTTTGAATTCAAAAGATTCTGACTGAGTTAAGAATATTACGTCCAAAGGTTACGTTTACATGTCTATTTTAAAATCAATACAATCCAGTATGTGCAAACCACATCCTGCCAGCCACCCTTTCCTAATTATAACAGCCATAGTAGCTATTTTAGGGCGCATGACAAAATGGCGAATGACTCGCTTCATCGGTAAACTTGGTTTACTCGGTTTTGGATTCGTTTGGTTTTTCTTTCGTAACCCAAAACGCGTCATTCCCACGGAAGAAAACGTGATTGTATCCCCCGCAGACGGCACAGTAGCAGCCATTGATTGTATTATGCCCCCTGCCAACTTAGGGATGCCTGAAAAACCTGTATGGCGTGTTTCTATTTTCTTGTCTGTGTTGAATGTGCATCTACAACGTATCCCAGCCAAAGGAACCATTACCAGCCGAGTGTATATCAAAGGGAAATTTTTCAATGCCTCTTTGGATAAAGCATCAGAACATAACGAGCGTAATGCTATTTGTATGACATTGCCCAATGGTCAACAATTAATCGTCGTTCAGATCGCTGGTCTTATTGCACGCCGAATTGTATGTGATGCAAATGTTGAGGGTCACTTTGAAACAGGCGATCTTTATGGGTTGATTCGCTTTGGTTCTCGAGTTGATTTATATCTGCCTGAAAACTGTAAACCGAATGTACAAATTGGACAAACTATGATTGGTGGGGAAACTATTGTCTCTAAACTCTAAAACACCTAAATCTTTATCGCTTCGTGCACGACGTAATTTGCTATTACGTCAAAAAATACGCCCTAGGGTCAAAGGAATATCGTTTAACCGCATGATTCCTAACCTCTTAACAATGTTAGGATTATGCGCAGGTTTAATTGGTATTCGCAGTGCTATTCATGGGGATTTTGGCACAGCAGTTATTGCTATTGTAATCGCAGCTTGTTTTGATGGGTTAGATGGGCGCATTGCGCGTTTATTACGAGGAACCAGCCGTTTTGGTGCAGAGCTAGACAGCTTGGCTGACTTTTTGTCTTTTGGAATATCCCCTTGTTTTATCTTATATATGTGGGCGTTAAAAGATATAAAAAGCGGTTATGCTTTTGTCCCTTGTGCGATGTTTTCCGTTTGTATGGCATTACGATTGGCTCGATTCAACGCGTCTTTAGAAGATGAAGAAAAACCTAAATACGCCAGTAACTTTTTTACAGGGGTACCAGCACCTGCTGGGGCTGGGATCGTGTTATTCCCTGTATTCTTGGGATTAGAAGCCAATAAACTGCAATGGGATTTTTTGATTAATATTGCTCATTCAGAAATATTAACCATTATTATGTTGGTAACAACGTCTTTCTTATTGATCTCAACCATTCCGATTTGGTCATTTAAGAATTTTAAAGTTCCTACTGCCTATGTTCTACCTTTATTTTTAGGGACTACCATTTATGCAACTGTATTAGTTGCAGATCCATGGGGAACTTTTGCATTTAGTGGTATATTATATTTATGCACTATCCCGTTGAGCTATCGGAGTTTTCGTCTGTTGAAGGCTGATGCAGAGGCTCTTCATAAAGAGGCGAGTGAGGAGGATGAGGAAGATCCAATTCAGACTGAGGACGAAGCCCCAACACCCCCAATAACCCCTCCATAATCTGTTGAGGTGCTGGGGGGCATCCTTCGATTTTCAAGATACAATCCTCCCCTCCAGTCGTCTCTTTTAAAACCGCATAATTTTCATCAAAAACATTTTTATTAATTGCACAAGCCCCAACAGTCACAATCGCTTTTGGTTCTGGCATTAACTCCCAATTTTTTTCTAAATACGGGATCATAGAACGGGTTAATACCCCAGTAATCAATAAAATATTTGCAATGGCTGGGTGGTCGACAAAGGCTAACCCACTGGCTGAAATATCAAATGCTGCGCCTCGCAATGCGTTTATTTCCAATATACAACCATTGCAATCCCCACAAGGGACAGGAAAAAGATGTAGAATCTGATTAGTATGACCTATTTTTTGATCTAAAGGTTTGATTTTTCCAAAAACAGAATCAAATAATGCTCGGATTACAGCCATTTTTTATCCTTTTATAGATCAACGCCTGTTGATAATATTCCAAAAGAAGCCCTGATAATGGATTGATTTTCCCAAAGTTCGCCTTGCAAAATACCCTGTAATACATAGGCCTGATTGGCAGCAGGATCACGGATAAAGACATCCTTAATAATCCCACCTTCTATCTTGATATAATACCAAAGATCCCCTTGCACCCCTTCGCAAACCCCTATTCCTTCACCATATAAGGTTTCAACGATGATTTTCTTATCTTCAACAGGGGCTTCTTCTTCAACGTCCTGCAAGATTGTTTCAATAATTTGCAATGCATTCTCAATTTCCTGAAAGCGAAGTTGCATCCGTGCATACACATCCCCACTGGTAAAAGTACGAGGAGACAACCACTCTAAACGATATTCAGGCATATATCGACGAATATCCACATCCCGCCCAGAAGCTCGCCCAATAACCCCACCAATATTAAATTGGATGGCTTGCTCTGTGCTTAATACCCCAATATCTTGCAAACTATCTATTAATCCTGGGAAACCATGCATCAGTTTATGAGCTTCAACACATAGATATTTTACTTTCGCTGGTAATTTTTCGGTAGCTTCCTCCCCCATTTCATCGATTGAACGAACAGTACCAGGAAAAACACAATCCATTAGCCATCTGTGACCATAATAATGTGCACTCCAACGCATTAAGAGTTCACGCGCAATCTCGCAACGTGAAGCAATGATGCCAATCCCCAACTGACGGAATAGCTGCGATAAATAGAGCAAATGGGCAATTATTTTCGAAAGCTCCGATAAAATTACCCGCTTTCGTAATACTTTGGCGGTTGGCATAAACTGCGCCATATCTTCGATCGCATGAGCAAACGCAATTTGATGTGCCACACTGTCGACTGCATTAATACGGCTAATTTGAGGTAAAACCTCTAAAACGTTTTTATTTAATAAATTGGATATAATACTACGATGCGTATATCCATATAGCGATTCTGCCTTGATAATTGTTTCACCCACCATCGCAAAACGCCATAGGGACGGAGAAAAGCCTTGACAAGATGAAGGATCAATCGTTGCAAGCTCACCACCTTTTTGAACGATATCAGGAGGCATTTCATAATCATATTTTTCTGGCGGCCAAGTAGTTGGTGCTTGTTTAGAGGATAATGGCCAAGTATGTTTCCACAGCCCTCGATCTAACCATGGACGCAAATCAACAGCATTCATCGCTTCTTTGCCCCATAACTCCCAAATCATACGTTCGTAAATAATCGCTGCTGGACGGATTTGAGATACAGCTAAATAACGATCAATTGAAAACGCAACCCTTACCCCCAAAGGACGGAAACCATTTTCGAGAAACAAAATATTAATATCATCACCGCTGCACCACATCGCCAAAAAAATCAAACGATCTAAAGGTAGCTTTGAGACAATTTCTCTCCACTCATCTTCTTCTACGCGGAAAAAGAACTTACTTTCTCTTTTGTGTTTCTTGATTAAATCCGCAGCCTTGGTATGCGTTGTTAACGGTGGGTCAGACTGTATCATGATCCACCATGATGTTTAATAAATTCCAAAGAAATCTGGTATAGCCAACTGGATGTAACAAAAGGAATGATAATTGTTTGCGTAATAATAATCCCCAAAATCAATTGTATTTCTTTATTAAACATGTCTGGAGAGAAAAAAATCGTTCTACCTTTTTGAAATAGAATATATCCTCTTATCAAAAATAGACCAATAATCAATATTCCTGCCACAGGCATCGTTTGCATCAAATAAGCAAATAATACCGAGCAAGCCCAAAAAATACCCATCGGTGGTAACCCAGATAATGCCAACATAACCCAACCTTCACATGCTTCTTGATTGTTCCTTTGCTTTTGACTCATCATATATCCCAAGGGTGCAAAAACAACTAGTGCCATCATAAACAAGCAAGCACTGAACACTCCTTCGACATGATTAGCAAAAATGCCCCCTAAAATACTCATGGCAACCAAGAATATAGCGCTGAGGCACAAGGAAGAGCGTTGACGATTTTGTTCATTCATTATCACGAAACATAAACTGATAATGACCAAAATAATTAACAGATATGCAGAAGGCTGATAATTTGGAAGTTGATATAACCTTAAAACAGTAGCGATCGTTGGAACAGAAAGAATAAAAGAGCCAATGCCCCCTAATGTCAAAGGCAGTTCCATTGTCAATCCTAAAGAAAACATAGACATTGGAAATAATCCAGCAATTAAAACCAGACTTACACTTAATAGTACGCTGCTCAATTGTGCTAAATAAGGTGCATTATCAATTGGAACCGATGCCAGTAAAAATGCCGAAACAACAGCCATCATTGCGAACAACAATACTAACCGAAAATACCCCCAACCTGCTTTGATGCTGCTGCCTCCTTGCATCATCATGCATCCTAACATTAGTAACGCAGCTAACACGACGATAAATAACAAAGCAATGAAAAGATTATTAACCCCAACCGCTAACATTGAAACGGTTATTAGCAAATGAAATAATAATAAATTCCATAATGATCTTTTGTCTTCCTTGGCAAAGAAAAGACTTCTAGGTGCCCAAAAAGCTAATAAGACCGTTGAGATACAGGCCCCAATCGCGATAATAAGACGCAAAAATCGTGTTAACCCATCACTACTCCACACCGTAGACAAGAAAAAATCATCTGCTAAACATGCCGAAGCAGCCGTAATAACAATTAAAATAATCGAAATAACAAAATGACATTTTGCCCTAGCTGCTTGACCTTCACACGCAAAAATACCAGCCATTCCAGCCAAAGGCCAAATCACACAACCCCAATATAATAATTTTGCTAGATCATTTATTGTTTCCACGATCAAAACCGCCCTAATCTAGAAACAACAACGTAAGACATGAATAGAAAAACACTGTAAAATGAAACCAGTGCAATAAAAGCCATGCCTTGCCCATTTAACCCAACAACCAATGACAATGCATTTAATGCACACGCAACCCCCATAATTTGCCCACCAACTGTTTTTCCTAAAACACTATAAACCATACCAATTAAAATAATGGATAAAGCAATTCCATATTCTAACCTTGGTAAAGAAGGTGGCAAAATATATACGATTAACGAGACCATCAGAATAACGAACAAAAGCCCAGAGAATAATTCTTTAAAAGAACGAGGAAAGGATTGTCGCCTTAAAATAATACTTAAAACAACACCTGATGCAAAAGACAAGATCATACACCCTATGGTAATCTGTGAATCAAGCGCATTTTCTTTTCCTGATAATAGACAAAAAATAGTTAATATTGAATGAGTAAAACTTTGAGCAGAAGGATGGGACATTCCACCAATCGTTGCCAATAATAAAATACTAATGAATAAGGAAAGCCACATCGTTACTCTCCACTCAAACCAGCAAAATATAAGATAATTGCCAAAAAACTTAGAACAACTGCAATACCAACACGATAAATACCACTGGAAAACAGCAATAAACTGCGCATCATTGCCAATATAAAACATTCAGCAATAATTTTAGTAACCCAAGCCAATATCCCAAAAGGAACTGCGCGCAACCAATTTATAAAATAGTGATCGCCAAATTGTAAAATAACCAAGCTTTGTGGCCATAGAAACAGCGCGATCAGAGACAACCAAACTAAAAACTGCACATCATTCGTGTAAAGCAGCAACCCTCTATCTGCCCCACCAAAGCCATCCATCCCTTCTCTTTGTGAAAAATTAGGCATATCCCAAACCACAAATAACAAAGAAAAAGCCACAACCAATAAGGGGCAATACGCCATCAAAGGAAATTCACCAGACTGGTGGAAAAATATCACCACCGCATCAAGGAATGTGCTACCTGTAATGAAGCGAATTATGGTTAACACGAAGAATAAGACAGGCAAAAATAAAAGATTATCAACCAACATGGTCTGTAATAATTTTAGACTTTTCAAGGAATCATAGCGCAAGGAAACCAAGAAAAAAGATACGGGGATCATCATTAGCAAAGCAATAATTAACAACAAATCAGAAAAAGAAGCTGTAACCATTCCCACCGTAAAACTAGGCACCAGTAAAGCTGCAATGATTGCTGCTCCCAAAGCTATGAAAGGCAATAAAGAGGTATATGAATAGGTAATCGTTAAAAAACTAGATAAACGTTTAATATTAACCGAGTAGATTTCACCCCAATAAAACCAAAAAGGAACAACAGGCAGGCCTTGTATCTTTGCCTCTAGCCATTTTTGGAACCCCATTACCCAAGGAGCCAATAATAAAACCATCATTAAATGCAGCAAAGTGACGCTAAAAGTTAATAACCAAAACATCATCGCAATCACCGTGCAATCATACTGATAGAAACGAGGATAATCGCAATTATCATCAACAGAAACAAACTCTGATATTGCCAAACGAAAAGATTGATATGATGCGTATGCCGTAAAGAAATTTTCTTTAGTCGTATCCAATTTTTACAAACGGTATAATTGATAACAGAGAAATAACGTATAAACGAAAAACGTCTTTCTAACATTGCTTGAAAACTGGCTTGTCCAAATGAAAAACTTGTTTCCTCGACAATAATGGAACGGTTCGTATTCGGTTGTGAATTTGATTCTCTTAATAATAAAGTCGGCGCTTTTTTCCTCTCTTTACGCGCAACCCATCCTATTATTAAGATAATGCCAATGAATAAGCCCGCAATAAGCAAAGGAGTAAATGAAATATGTGATGAAGAAATAGTAAAAGTGAAAAAGTTACTTGATGCTTCCGATATACCCATAACATTCGTTATAATAGAACGTGCTAGGACAAAAACACATCCTGGTACCAACGCAATAATAAAGAGAAGAGCAATGCCTATTTTAATTTCTGCAAAGGATTTCAGCGACAAATAGTCTGATAATTCTAATAATGCTTTTTGAAGTGATTGCACGCCGCCTGTTAAAATTAATCGTATCCATCCTAATATGGAGACGATTAAAATAATCGCATTTAACCCAAGAATAACCGTCGTTAATAACGTATTGGTTAAATGATGCCCTGCTGGCATCGTCAATAATAATTGTAAATTACCCCATAATATTGCAAAACCAGCAAATGGAGGAAAACCTGATAGTAAAAAACTTAACAGTAGTAAAGAAATCAAAATTGGCGAAGGAATGATTTGTTTCTCAGACAATGTTGTTTGATAGGCTTTTAACAAACCCGATAATAAAAAAACAAAACTGAATCCTATAAACTGAATGAATAAACCAAAAAATAACACATCATTCGCAAATGGAATCCATTGTTGTTGTTCAGAGACCATAAAAGAAGAGACAATACCAACCGTTTGAACAAGAACAGCATTGCCCAATATATATAAACAGCTGATCCGTTCTTGGAAACTCTTCACAACTAAACTTTGCCATCCCGCATAACAAGCGGCAACGACACCCATCATTGTTACCAATAATGAAAGCCACAAAGCTTCACTTTTTTGACCTAGATCGACATAAAATCGTAACAATAAATACATCCCCGCCATAGACAATAACAGATGCATAAAATTATAAACGACATCCCCTTTACCTTGCCGAGCAATATTCATTCGCCACTGGCTCAAAGGAACAAATCCCATAAAGACGCTACTGGCTAATAAGACGAAAAATAATATGATGGATGGGAAACTAATTTGTCTTAATATTTCGAAGGGTAAATAAACAAAATTTCCTTGCGCACCGACTTGTACGGGCAATAAAACAACTATAATTAATAAACTCGCCAATCCAATAAAAGGAATAATAGTTTTTCCTATTGAAAGACCATAACTCATCATCATCAAAATAGACAAAAGACCGACAAGAAAATATAAATTACCTGATAATAACAGCAATAACGTATTTACATAAGGTAACAGAAAATAATGAGAAACACCTAACTCTCGTTTAAAGGATACAAATAATGCACCACATAAGAAAAGACAAAATAAACAAAAAGAATTTAATGCATCAAGGTAAAAGCTGAAACCAAATATTTTATTCAATATTGGTAAAGATAAACTTGTTGTAGACAAATAAAAAATTGAATAAATAAATGTGAGTATACAACCCAAAGAAGATCCTATCAAAGGAACATTCTCAAGACCAGTTAAAACATACCCTTGATAATACCGCTTTGCTGCTATCCCGCCCTGTAATCCCATCAACATGACGATCAACAATAATAAGCAAAGAATAAAAAGTGACAGAATCTTATTCCTTTATCATGGATAAGCGATAATTTGATATTGAATATAAAATGAGTTGTTTATTCACTAGCGTAAAATGGCAAAGAAATAAACAAAAAAGCACAAATACTACTTGCCGCCTTGTTCCCAACCTTTGTCGGTCTGTTTCCAATAGGTCAAATCATGACCTTCTTGTTTTAATAACCGCCACCGTTCCCGTGCTTGTTGAACGGCTTGTTCATCATTCCCATCAAATAAATCAAACACTCGTTTAAAAGACGATAAAGAAAGTGAAGACTGCCCTTTCACAATGAATAAAAAAGCAGCCTGATTAAGATTTTCCTCTGACACTGTCAACCATATAGGTTGCCATTCAGAGGAAATATCTTGGTGTTTAGACGTTTGACACCCATGTGGCAACCACACAGGATGTGTGATACGCCATAAAGCCTCTGTCAATAATTTAACCTGTTGGTCATCTTTGCATAAGACCAACCCATGTTCTTTTACTTGCATCGTGCGTGTCAACAACGCTGGCAATGCTTGTTCTAAACTAGTCTTGGTTAAATGATAAAAACCAACAGAGGCCATATTGTTAATCCTTAGGCTTCGTAATGATCTTTAACCAATTGGTTTAATAAACAGACACCAAAAGAGGTTGCACCTTTGGGTCCATTATCTGTTCCCTTGCCAGTATAAGCCGTTCCAGCAATATCCAAATGAACCCAAGGGGTTTTATTTACAAAGCGTTGTAAGAATTGAGCCGCTGTAATAGACCCACCATCACGACCACCGATATTTTGCATATCTGCAAATTGTGCGTCTAGGGCTTTATCATAAGCGGGTCCCATTGGCATACGCCATACTTTTTCGCCAATATCATTTCCAATCGTTGATAAGCGTTCTGAAAGTTCATCATTATTTGAGAATAATCCAGCATATTCATAGCCTAATGCGACGACAATCGCACCTGTTAAGGTCGCAAGATTAATCATAAAACGTGGTTTAAAGCGATCTTGGGTATACCAAAGAATATCAGCCAGAACTAAACGTCCTTCAGCATCCGTATTTAAGACTTCAATGGTTTGACCAGAAGCACTGGTGACAATATCGCCTGGACGTTGTGCATTTCCAGACAACATATTTTCAACCAACCCGACAACACCAATGACGTTTGCTTTGGCTTTACGAGTTGCCAAAGTTTTCATTAACCCAACAACGGTGGCTGCCCCAGCCATATCCATTTTCATATCTTCCATACCGCCAGCTGGCTTAATAGAAATTCCACCAGAATCAAAGGTCACCCCTTTTCCAAGGAATGCTACTGGTGCTTCTTTATCTTCTGGATTGCCTTTCCATTGCATAATCACGGTTTGAGGTTCAGCATCACTACCTTGCGCAACCCCTAATAATGCACCAAAGCCTAGTTCTTCCATTTTAGCTCTGTTTAGGATTTCAATTGAAATGCCTAATGTTTCGAGCTCTTTAATCCGTTTGGCAAATTCAGGAGGTGTTAAGTGATTAGCAGGCTCATTAACCAAATTTCTGGTCAAATAAGATCCTTCTGCCACTGCGGCAATATTACCCCAATCTTTTTGAGCTGCTTCAAAATCAGAAGTTAACACTTGGATTTCTTTTAAGTGTTTTGTATCGGTTTTTTTATTTTTTTCTGTACAATATTTATTAAATTCATACACACTTAATAATGCACCCAAAGCAATATAAGTCGAATATTCCGTAAAATCCCAATCAGTCATCATGGTTAAAGCGGTGGTTTTATGTTGCAAAGCTTTTGCTGCCACACCACCAGCTTGACGGGCTTTAGCAATAGAAAAATCAGCTTGTTCGCCCAAACCAACAATCACGACGTGAGTATATTCAGCATTCGGCGCTACGAGTTTACAGACTTGCCCTAACTTTCCTTTATACTCTTCTGCTGCAATCGCGCGGGTCAACGCATCACCCAATGCTTTGTTTATTACACGAAAAGAATCACTTTGTTCGCCATTCTCAAATGTAAAAAGAACAACATCACCCTTTTCTGGTTTTTTTAAACTGGCAAAACTGACTGTCGGTATCATCTGTATAATCCTTCAAAAACTTAAAATTTATTTCATTAAATAATTATTAATTCAATCTACTATATCAAAAATATCCAACAAGGAAATCTAAAGAACAAAGAAATTTACGTTTATAAAAAATGCTGATCACATCATATACAAATAGTCGGCATTTTGTCAGACAAAGGGCAAACGCAGAAACCTACATAATGAAATACCACAAATAAATTACAAATAAATATAGATAATAGAATATAAGTAATAAATATATTTTTCAAAGTATATAATTTTAAACTTGAGTATTTATTCTTAATTCGATATTATATTATACCAGTAATTATTGTAAATTTTAAATAATTACTAATAAATTTTATTAATTTTATATAAAAAGGATCAACCAATATTATGGTTAAAAACCAAAAACGAATAATTAGTTTGATCGTAGGAATATTTTCTACTTTTCTAATTGGAGTATCTAGTGCAATGGCATATGTTCCCGCCGGGAATGTTGGATTTTCTTGGCAAATCGGTAAATTTGTTAAGCCTTATAATAAGACCGGCTTAACAAATTTAACCTTCAGATTTACAGTAAATAAAAATACTCTACATGCGACGGGCACCTATTTTGCACAACAATTTTATTTTAACAACTCTGGCAATCAAGGAAATGGTGCATATACTGGACTTCAACCACAATATGATATCAATGGAAAACAATATCTAAGAGCTGTATTTTCATCATTTATTGCCAACTCAACCACAACAGATCCAAATTGCTCAAACGGAGCTGATGGCGGTCCTGGTGTAAGCTGTGGCGTAGTATTTCCAACCACTTATGGTCATAATTACAAAATTACCGTTAAAAAAACCACCGGGAACACATGGAGTGGTGACTTACAAGACGAACAAACAGGACAAACAGTCCATATCGGCAGCTGGACTTTACCAAACACCGTTAGCAATCTGCAAACATCAGGAAGTGGATTTGCAGAATATTATGCATTTTATAAAGTTGGCTTTCCCCAATTTGTTGTTCCATCATGTAATTTACTAGCAAAGATTAGTGTTTTTTACGGCCCTGTGACTTCCACAGATTTTGGCGGCGCCATTGGAAACACATCAAAAATGTATTTTCCCTTTGAATATAATACCGATTGTATAGGTAGCTTGAGTAATTTTTCAAGCAAAACAGTCTCAACCAAAATTAATATGACACCATATCAATTAACAGGCTATGGCTATCAAATTGAACGTGGCTGGGTATCGACAATACAATAAAGTCATATGACCTTCACTCTATGATTAATAATAGAATGGAGGTCATATACAGTTGATTGCGTTCTAAATGAAACAATTGTAATAGAAAGCAGCAGCAAATACATAATTGACTTATCTATTTGATTTATCTACATTGATCCCAATATGACTAACCCCAATAACTCTTGGATCATTACTCCACAAACTTAAATCATCATTGATAGAACCTGTGATAATCCACTGCCTTCCTATTGTTTGAGAAAATTCAATCAACCGAAATATCAAATTTTCCCAAGCATCTATTTCACAAGTAATGATAAATTTATTATTCTCAATATGGTTCACTGATGCATAACCATATTGAGTGTCTAAAAGTCGAGTAATCTTGTTCAGTATTTTCTCTTTTCCTTGAACAGACTTTGCATCAAGAAAAAAATCAAAATATATCTTAACTATCATTTATCACTTCTTAGCTTAACCAAATCATTCATCAGTCCTTCGGTACCATTATGAACTGTTAAATGATCGACTTTGGCAGCAATAGCTTCTAAACTTTCCAATTCTTTCAAACGCAACATAATCGGATTATCCGCCATGACTTTGGCTGTATTCAACAATGAACGTGTCGCATTTGTTTCTTCACGTCTGCGAATGACATTCGCCTCTGCTTGCTTTTCAGCAGCAACGACCTGATTAAAAATATCACGCATTTCACCAGGCAAAATAACATCTTTTAAATCAATATTATGCACTTCTAATCCAATGGATTTCATTTCCGCACGCACCATCGCCATCGTTTCATCACCAATAGCAAATTTGCGATCCAAAATCTGATCCAAAGACATTTCCCCTAACGTTTTACGAAACGTTAATTGTAACGTATTATAAAGGGCTGCTTGGTAATCCTTGACTGCTGAAACAGCCATCATTGGATCTTCTACTGTATAATCTGCGGTCAGATTAATACGAATAGTTACCCGATCGCGTGTTAATAGTTCTTGACCAGTAATATCCAAAGTCTGACGACGCAAATCTATTTTTTTAACCGTAAGATTAACCGCGATATTCCAAAAGTAATATGTCCCTGCCTCTAATGGTGGATATATAATACCATCAATTCTTAATATCCCTTTTTCATAAGATTCAATCGTGGAGGTCACCAACAACGACGCTTTTTTGGAAACAACAAGCTGTTTAGCAACTTTATTATCAACTCGGCAATCATCTGGAATGGTAATTTTTTCAAGCGACCAATCTTCTCCATCTTTCCACAATAAACATTCTTTATTAGGACTAAGAACATCATAAACCAAATTCCCATTTCTGATGATGCAAACTTCATTTTCATTGGTTATAATATGCAGAACATGCTGCTCCAATCCGAACTGTTTTACAACTTTCGCATCCATACGATAATCGTTTGGAATGACAATTTTTTGGATTGACCATTCTCCGGCATCTTTCCATAGCAGACGCTCAGTATTAGGCATTAAAACCTCATAAACTGAGATACCATTTTTAATAATACAAATTTCATTATCATTTGCTACAATGATGAAGACGTGTCGCTCTAGTTCTCTAGGCATTTTTCGCCGAATAATTTTTTCTAAATCACTGGAAAAAACAGGTTGGTTTAAATCATAGATAGTATATTCCAAAGAATGATCCCGATTAGGCAAAGAATGCGTTCCTGATGAGTAAAATCCTAAAACCCGCCCTTGATACGACGCAATCATACGTTCATTTTCTTGAACGATAATGGTTTTTTTACCTGTAATTTTTTCGATCAAACTTTGTGTCATCGTGAATATCCATAAAATAACGATTTTAATGAGGGGGTCTAAGTATCAAATATATACATTATCATGACAGATTGTCGCGAGTGGTTATGATGACTTTACTATGGGCAATCTGATAAAATCCCATCGTCTTGCTGATAATAAAGCGATCATAACATCATCTTTAACCGGTGATGACCATGCTTTCCGCTGTTAGATTAAATCACCCGAAGATCATTTAACCTTCATTAGAAAATATCTTCCCCCTAGACCCCCCTTCATTTTATAAAGAGTTTAAGGCTGCCATCCTTAAAATTTTGGGGCATTTTATTATGGTGGTTATAACAAGAATCGAACCTGCTACTTCTAAATCTTAAATTTAGCGTTCTACCAATGAACTATACAACCGATTTGGAGCATTTATACGCCTATAAACTTATATTCGCATACATAGATGGGAAACCCACATGCACGAGAGAAGACAACAGCTTCACCTACTAATATTCATTTATAATAATGACCTAATCAAATGCAGTTTCTTTATATAAACAGGTTTCATATTTGGCAATAATATCTATGCAGAAAAGTTATGTAACTTTATCGCATCCTATAAATATCTACTCACAGTGATATTTTTGATATATTCTCTAAATGATAATTGAATTATAAAAACTGAGTTCACTTTAGATATGATCAAATTTCTTATCTCCACGCTCAATCAAAAATTCTTAATTTAGGTTCAAATTTTACAATGCACCCTTTTTCTGACCAACAATTAATGAAATTGGCAATTGACTTGGCAGCACAAGCCACAGTCATTATTAATGAAATCCGTGAAAAAGGGTTAATTGTCTCTACGAAATCTGACCTCAGCCCCGTAACCCAAGCAGATAAAGCCTCAGAAACCCTAATCTTACAAGGTTTACGAAAAGCCGTCCCCTCTATCCCCATTATTGCCGAGGAGGAGGCATCCGAAGGCATCCATACTAAAATTGGTTCTGAATTTTGGTTAATTGATCCCCTGGACGGTACCAAGGGTTTCATCCGAGGCAGTAAGAACTTTACCATCAATATCGGTCTGATCCGCAACCACAAACCTGTTATGGGCGTTGTTGCTTTGCCAGCTTATAATGAAATCTTTTGCGGTATTGTTGGTCAAGGAGCTTGGCGAATTGAGAACGGCAAAAAAAATCTTATTCATGTCAGCACACTTCCTAAAAACGGTTTTCGCATTATTACCTCTCATAACCATTCAAATGATCCCCAGCTAAGCGAAAAGCTTGAAAATTTTCCAGCTTGCTCGATCAAAGCAATGGGATCTGCTGCCAAAATTATACGCATTGCCGAAGGAAAAGCTGATTTGCATTTTCGCCTCAACTCTATTATGGAATGGGACACGGCTGCTCCTCAAGCAATTCTTGAGGCTGCTGGTGGGTATTTGCGCAGTTTTGATAACCAACCTTTACAATATGGCAAAGAAGGATCACGCATTCCGCCTTTCTTTTGTTCTGGTACATTGATTGATAATTATTTAAGTAATTTTGAGTGATTAATTCCTGATGACTTCTTTATTTTCTGATTCACTATCTGAAATCCAACAAGCAGCCACTATCATTCAGCATGGGGGCATCGTCGCATTTGGCACAGAAACTGTTTATGGATTGGGTGCTGACGCAACCAATACAAAGGCTGTAGAGAAAATTTATCGAGCTAAAGGTCGCCCCAGCTTTAATCCGTTAATCATTCATTTCGCCGAGTTAGAACATCTCTTTCAATTTGTTCAAAAAACAGAACTTGCTTATGAGCTGGCATCAAAATTCTGGCCAGGCGCTTTGACGTTAGTTTTGAACCAAAGAACAGATAATCCTATCAAAATAAGTCCTATTGCGACTGCTAACTTATCAACAATGGCAGTGCGTATTCCCAACACGAGGGTCGCAAGACAACTGATTCAATTCAGTAAAAAACCAATTGCTGCCCCCTCTGCGAACAGCTCTGGTAAAATCAGCCCTTCGACGGCTAAACATGTATTCCAAGAGCTGAACCATAAAATTGAAGCCATTATTGATTCTGGTCCATGCCAGGTGGGGGTCGAAAGCACTATTCTCGATCTTAGCCGTGATACCCCAACTCTATTACGCCCCGGTGGTATTTCTTTGGAAGCATTAACCTCTATTTGTGGAACCATAGAAATCAGCCACCCTATCGAGACCAAAATTATTTCCCCTGGTCAGCTTAGCTCTCATTATGCGCCTTCTTTACCAGTTCGGTTAAATTGCATCCATGTGACACCTGATGAAGCTTTACTTGCTTTTGGACATCCAATAGAACATACTGGCTTGTCTAAAAACTTAAGTATCAATGCTAATTTAGAAGAGGCCGCACAAAATTTGTTTGCATATTTACGCGATCTAGATGCACAAGGACAAGCATTAGGATTAAAAGGAATTGCAGTCATGCCCATTCCACAAATCGGGTTAGGATTAGCGATTTGTGACAGGTTAACCCGTGCTGCCGCACCAAGAACAATATAATTAAAAATGAACCAAAAAATAGACCCCAAAGAGTTAAAAGTCCTTGCTGATATTCTGGCATTGGTTTTAGAAGACCAACCAGGGCAATCTGCAAATGCGCTCGAAACGATTAAAAAAAGGGCAAAAAAAGATACGATTACGGGTGGAGCATTAAAAAACCTTTTTAAAAATATTGCCAATAATCCCCCTTCATCAAACAGCGCTAATAATGCTCAATATAAAAATCAATCAGACTCTCTGGAGTTAACAAGAGCGCGTTCCCACATTTCAAACCTAACTCGCAATATCACTCAACTTGATATCGTCATTCGTGACTTAAGAAGACAAAACGAAACACTAAAGTCAGAATTATTGCTTACACAACGATCTAGAGCTGAGTTACAAACTGAACTTCATGCCAAATCTGATAAATTCCCTTTTAAAACAGTCACAATTATTATTTCAATATTATGTGGTTTATTTTTTGGAATTGCTGGGACTTCAGTTTTTAATTCTGCTATGTATCAACCGTATCAACCCGATAATACAACTTACCTTCATTAATGGATTACTCTTATGGATATTAACAGCTTTATTCATGACCTGACCTCTATTGTCGGTTCACAAGGAATTATCACCAGTCCCAAAGATACCGAAATCTATAACACTGATTGGCGACAAATCTTTCAGGGGAATAGTATTGCTGTACTAAGACCTCAGAATACGCAAGAAGTCTCAGATGTCGTTAAATTGTGCGTCCAATATGATGTAACGATTATTCCACAAGGTGGAAATACAAGCCTTGTCGGTGGTGCAACGCCACTAAAACAAGGTAACCAAATCGTCCTTAGCCTAAGCCGCATGAATAAAATTCGCAATATTGATACCATTGATTCTACGATGACTGTCGAAGCTGGTGTTATTTTAGAAGAAGCTCAAAATGCAGCGAAAAATGCAGGGCTATATTTACCGATCGTTATTGCATCCCAAGGCTCTGCACAAATCGGAGGCGTTATTGCAACCAATGCTGGTGGTAATAATACGTTACGATATGGTAATGCGAGAGAGTTTGTTTTGGGTCTAGAAGTTGTAACGGCTGATGGCCAAATATTACATAATTTACGTCGCCTGAGAAAAGACAATACAGGGTATGCGTTAAAGCAAATCTTTATAGGATCAGAAGGAACGCTGGGCATTATCACAGCTGCTGTTCTGCATTTACACCCCTTCCCGCATTCTACAGAAGTTGCATTGTGTGCAGTGCCAGATTTGCAACATGCACTACGTTTACTACATCTGTTTAACAATTATAAC
The DNA here is from genome assembly GCF_947179105.1 of Commensalibacter communis. Lineage (NCBI taxonomy): Bacteria > Pseudomonadati > Pseudomonadota > Alphaproteobacteria > Acetobacterales > Acetobacteraceae > Commensalibacter > Commensalibacter communis. The sequence goes on along the minus strand of NZ_CAMXCK010000001.1, from coordinate 256,085 downwards.
CCTGCTGCATTACAAGCATTTGAATATATTTCACAAAAAGGCATGGATCTGGTTTGCCAACATTTTCCAGAGTTAAATTTCCCACTTGAAACCAAAGCACCCGTATATATTGTTGTCGAACTGGCCATTCCTGCACAAGGGGATGGATTAAGAGAGCTCTTTGAAACCGTCTTAGAAAAAGCCTTCGAAGAAGAAATTATTCTCGATGCCGTTCTTGCGGAAAGTGAAACGCAAAGACTTAATTTGTGGCGTTTCAGAGAAGAACAATCTGAATCACAAAAACTTTCTGGGGCAAACATTAAAAACGATGTTTCTGTTCCTATTTCCTCTATTCCAGAATTCATTGAACGTGCAACCCAAGCATGCGAAGCAATCTATCCAGGAATACAGGTTGCTCCATTTGGACATTTAGGGGATGGGAATATTCATTTTAATTTGGTTCAACCTGCCAATGGTGACAGCAAAGATTTTATGAATAAAAGCCATGATTTGATGGATGCTGTTTGTGCAGTCGTTTACGATTTGGAAGGTTCATTTTCTGCTGAACATGGTATTGGGCAATTAAAGAACTATATGATGCCATCATGGCGTGGCGGGGTAGAGCTAGAGCTAATGGAAAAAATCAAACAAAGTTTGGATCCAAAAAATATTTTAAACCCTGGAAAAATCTTTCCAAACTAGCAAAACGATCATAATAATAGCTTAAGTTGAGCTATACATTTATAACAAACTATATTAAATCCGTTTCTTTAAATGAAAAATTTTTGCTATTGGTGTAAGTATTAATGGCAAAAATTCTCAATTTAGTTACTTAATTTATAATTCTTATTGTCTTTTGAACCGTATTAATAGTAAAGAAGAAACATCTAGGGAACAAGGTGGGGTAATTTCAAATGCGTTTATTGGCTTCATTGCGTCTCCCCATGTTTGACCGCTATCTCTTACATCAATTATTGATTGCTTTGGTGGCAACAACAGGAGGCTTAGCAGCGCTTATCTGGCTTACACAATCTTTACGGTTTGTGTCTCTTGTTGTCGATAGAGGTCTGTCTCTGGGGGTATTCCTTCAACTAACTGGATTGTTAATTCCTTCTTTTGTTGCGGTTATTTTACCTATTACAACTTTTGTTGTCGTACAATTTATTTATCATCGTTTAGCAGGTGACAGAGAAATCGTTGTCATGAGGGCAGCAGGAATGTCATCATTTGCTTTGGCTAAGCCCGGAATGATTTGCGCGCTCATTGCAACAATTGCGTGTTATTTACTTAATCTATGGATTGTGCCTGCCGCCTATCATTCTTTTAGACAAAATGAATTTAAAATCCGAAATAAAATGGCTGCCTTTATGTTACAAGAAGGTGTCTTTACGAATATTTCAAATAATTTAACCGTCTATATACGCTCCAAAGATCATAATGGTGTCTTAAAAGGTATTTTAGTAGAGGATGCCAGGCAACCAGATAATAAAGCCACTATCCTCGCTGAAAGTGGGAATATCGTTATTATCAATGATAAGCCCCAGGTCGTTTTATTAAATGGTTCTCGTGAGGTTATTGATAAAAGAACAGGTCGTTTGAATGTGCTGAATTTTGAACGCAATACAATTGATCTTTCCTCAAACAAAGAACAAGCTGCACGTCTTAAAGATGCAACGGAAATGTCTTTGTACGAACTACTTCATCCTAATGCACAAGAGGTATTTGATCGTGATTATGGCAAACTAGCGGTCGAAGCGCATCGACGATTAACCTCGCCATTAACCATATTTTCATTCACTATGGTTGCATTGGTCAGCGTATTAAGAGGAAGTTTTGCACGATATGGTAATATTCTTCGCCCACTCAGTGCTATTTTTACTATTGTTGGGTTAATGTCATTGATTTTAATTATTCAAAATATAGCAACAAGAAACGTGATTTTCATCCCATTCATATGGGTCGTAGCAATCACACCAGGCATTGTTGCGTCTTTTATTCTTTTTATACCCGAATTAAAATCTAAGACTAACAAACCTATCCCCCTATCTTCTTTACAAAGAGGAAGGTAAAATATGTTTTCAGCACGCACGATTTCAATTTATATTGCGAAACAATTTTCTTTTGCTTCAATATCGATGATCCTTGCTTTAACAGCACTGGTTTCTTTATTTGACTTTATTGATTTATTGCGTCGAGTTGCGACCAAACCTCATGTTTCAACAAATGTAGCAACCTCTATTGCGCTTTATCATATTCCCAATTTTTGTATGCAAATTTTACCCTTTGGCATTCTTTTGGGTGGGATTATTTGTTTTTGGAGATTAACGCGTTCTTCCGAGTTAATTGTAACCCGTGCAGCAGGAATTTCTGCTTGGCAATTCTTAACTGCACCTGTGCTATGCGCTTTTGGTCTGGGATTATTTTCAATTATGATTATTTCCCCTATCTCATCTAACTTATTTCGTAAAGCTGAAATCCTCGATCAAACTTATTTAAACACAAGTGGCGGAAAATTAACAAGTCTTTCAAGCGGTTCTTTATGGGTTCGTCAATCTGATCAAGGGCTAGATCATAAAGGTGTTGCAATTTTACATGCTCAGGAAGTGAAAGTGCAAGATAACATCCTACATATGAAAGGAATCAGCATTTTCAGACTTGACGATAATGACCATTTACTGGTTCGTATTGAATCGGCTTCGGGATATTTGGAACATCAACATTATTGGGTCTTGAATGATGCACGATCTATTAAACCAGACAAATTGCCTGTCAATTTAGGAACGATTAAATTGTCAACAAATCTGTCACTATCAAACATAGAAGAAAGCTTTTCATCCCCTGACACGTTGTCCTTTTGGTCATTACCAGGGTTCATACATTTGTTAAACGAATCTGGCTTTTCATCTATCAGTCATCGCTTGCGTTTTCAGTCATTATTGGCACAACCTTTATTAGCTAGTACAATGGCTTTGGTTGCTGCGGGATTTGCCACTCGTTCCACACGCAGAGGTGGCGTTGCGAAAATGATTGGCTCAGGAGTGGCTGCTGGTTTTGCCTTATTTACCATTTCAAAAGTCGCTGAACAATTTGGTGAGTCTGGTGCTTTGCCAGCCCTTATTGCTGCATGGGCCCCGACGGCTGCTGGACTTTGTTTGGCTATATCTCTTCTTATTCATTTGGAAGACGGCTGATGCGTAATTATTCTTCACCTTCACTCTTTAAAAAATTGACCAGAAAAATTGCTCGTAAAAATAAGCATAAAACCTTATTACTGATTAGTATTTTCAGCGGATCAATAGGAACCATTGGTTTACTTGTAGACCAGAGTGTATTTGCACAGCAGCAAATACAAATCGCCCAATCCAATATCGGCAAATCAAGCGGTACGCCTTTTTCAGAAAAAGAACCAATTACTTTCCAAGCCGATAATGTTTCTTATAATTCAAAGACTGGAGAGGTCACATGGGCTGGAGATGTGCATATATGGCAAAATGACCATATGTTACGCGCTGACAAAGTGACATATAATCGCACCATGAACATCGCTACCGCCAGTGGTAATGTGTCTATGGTTGAACCTGATGGCGAAATTTTATTTACCCAACATGTGCAACTTGGCGATAATATGCGTGAAGGCGTAATGGATCAAGTTTATGCATTACTTGCCGACAATGGTAAACTTGCTGCTAATGGTGCCCGACGCACAGGTGGTAAAGTGCATGATTTTAGCCGATCTGTTTATACAGCCTGTCCTATTTGTGAAAAAAATCCGAAAAAAGCACCTTTTTGGCAATTACGCTCTTATCAAGCTATTCGAGATACGGAAAATCAGCGCATTGATTTCTCTGATACGTTCATTGATTTCTTTGGTGTGCCCGTTTTCTATATGCCTTTCTTCTCTATTGTTGACCCTTCCGTAAAACGCCAAAGTGGTTTCTTAATCCCAAGCATTAATTTTAATAGTAAATATATTGGTGCCTATACGACCATTCCATATTTCTGGGCGATGAATAAATGGTCCGATTTAACATTAAACCCTTTATTTGCTACTAAAACTGGCCCCCAGTTAAGTGCGATTTATAGAGCCCGATTTAACCAAGGTATGCTACGTGTTGAAGGCGGCGTTGCAGATGATACAATCCGTAAACATGATTGGACAAATGCTTGGGGAGACAGGGTTAAAAGCGATGGTCATGGAGCTCAAGGATACTTATTCTTAAAAACAGAGTGGGCATTAAATAAAAATTGGCGTTATGGCGCAAATATCAATATTGCAACTTCTGCTGATTATATGCGTGATTATCGTATTAATGGATATGGTCAAGATACTCTAAACTCCAACCTTTATTTAGAGGGTTTTGGAGAAGGAGCTTATTCTAAGGTTACTATGCAAGGTTACCAAGGCATTAATCGAAATACCGTTAATAGTTCAGATTTACCTTTCGTTCTACCACGTTATACATATAGTTATTACGGTCAACCTGATGCGTTAGGTGGTCGTTTCTCTTTCGATACAACAAACTTTATAGTCTATCGTTCTAATGGTGCAAACGATCAAAGAGGACAAGCTTCTTTAAATTGGGATAGACCATTTGATACTAATATTGGACAAAAATGGTTGGTAACTTTACATGTAGATTCGAACATATATAATGCATCACATCTGTACCAACAACCACTTTATTTAAATAAATACGGTAGCCATTTTACAGGACAAGCATTACCAACATTAGCGGTTAAAATGAATTGGCCTTTCCTCAGACAATTTAAACTAGGCGATACAACTGGCACACAGGTTATCGAGCCTATTGTTCAACTCATTGCTGCCCCTCATTCCAAAGGTGGGCGAAATTGGGCAATGCCAAATGAAGATAGCTTTGCTTACGAATTTTCTGATACAACCCTTTTTGCACTTAATCGTTTCCAAGGTACAGATCGTTTAGATGGTGGTGCCAGAGCCAATGTCGGTATTCACGGAAATTGGGCATGGAATGGTAAGCAAGTTGATTTCTTAGTCGGTCAAAGTTACCAAGAACACGTAACCAAAAATTTACCCAGAAATGCCGGGGTCAATCGTCATATGTCAGATGTGGTCGCGCGTGTAAGATTTGCACCCACACAATATTTTGCGACAACAGCGCGAACTCGTGTTGACCCATATAGCGGGGATATTACATATGGTGAAGGAATATTTAACGCAGGCTTCAAACATTTCGGAATCAACGGGGGATATATTTACGAACCCGTTACCCCTTATTATTACTATTTTGGAAACCCCTTTACATCTGCAGGTCCATCTAAGCTTTACGATGAAAAAACAAGTGAATTAACGTTAGGTGCCTCCACAGATTGGGAACATTGGCACGCGTCTGCCTTTGGACGACGCAGCTTATCAAGAAAACAAAATGTCGCAATCGGTGGTAATGCAGGCTATCGCAATGATTGCTTCGGTCTAGATGTAATTTATCTTAAACAATATACAATGATTAATGGTGAACGAAATAGCGATACAGTGTTATTTATGCTAACCTTTAAAACACTTGGCACTTTTGGAATTAATGGATAATGTACAAAACACATAGATTTTCATCCTTACTCTCTCCATATAAATTGAGTATTTTCCTAACTATGGTTGGTACTTTTTTAAGCTCCGCGACTTCCTTTGCAACAACAGAGCATAAAAATCATATTCCCTCCTCCTCTTCCAGTGTTAATTCGAAAGCTATGGGTAAAGATTACTCCATTCCTGACGCTCAAGATAATGCAGAAAGCAAGATTATTGCGATCATTAATGGTAATCTGTTAACCCAAAGAGATGTAAATAACAGAGAACAATTATTCCAATTAACCGCAGGTGTCCGATTAACTCCTGATGTATTACAGCGGATGCGTCCACAATTAATTAAGCAATTAATTACTGAACGCCTTCATACTCAAGAGATGCTCAGAAGAAATGTGAATGTTCCCCCTGAGCAAATCGCCGAAGCCATTGCTGACATTGAAAAACGCAATGGTATGCCCCCTAATGCTCTAAGAAACCAACTTTCGTCCGATGGTGTATCTATGAGCACCTTGATTGACCAAATCCGGCTACAACTAGGATGGAGTAGAGTCCTTCAACAAGAACTTGGAAGCCAAAGTCGCATTACAGCCCAAGAAGTTGAACAAAGACAAAAAGCCTTAAAACAAGAGGTTGGACAACCAGAATATCTTCTGAATGAAATCTTCATTCCTGTTGAAAACGCACGTCATCCAGAACAAGAGTTACAATTTACCAAAACCATCATTCAACAACTTCGAAATGGTGCCCCTTTTCCAATCGTTGCTGCTCAATTCTCTCAAGCACAAAGTGCCTTACAAGGTGGAGCTCTAGGCTGGGTGCAGAAGGATAATTTAGATCCAGAAGTTGCTTCTCTAGTCAGCAAAATGCCTATTGGGGCAATTTCTAACCCTATTCAAGTTGCTGGTGGATATATTATTGCAATGCTCAGTGGCAAACGTACGATCGGTAATGAAATGGGAACGTTAATGACTATTCGGCAAGTGTTCCTCCCATTCTCTTCTAAACTAAACCCGAAAAACCCTACCCCACAGCAAATCAGTGTATTAAATCAGGTCAACCAATTAAAAAATTCTTTACATACTTGCCAACAAGTTGAAGAAGCAAACCAAAAGGCGGGAAACACGCGTCCTTCTGATCCTGGCCCAATGCAGTTAGAGCGTATGAATCCAGAAATGGGTAATGTTTTACAAGGATTACAACCTGGTCAAGTCAGTAAACCATTGGTTTCAATTGATGGTATTGCCTTAATTATGGTTTGTACAAAAGAAAAGAAGAATATCGCTGATATTTCGACCAGTGAAATCGCTAACCAACTGTTAAGCCAACGTGTTGAGCAAGTATCTCAACAATTAGATCGCGACTTACATCGCCAAGCCATTATTGAAATGCATACAAATACCAATGACTCTACAACAAAACCAGCTACCCAGCCTAAAAGAAAGCATCACTAGATATAATCTTCTTGCCAAAAAATCATTGGGGCAACATTTTCTGTTAGACCCCATGATAAATCAGCAAATTATTGCTTTGGCTGGAGATTTAACCAATAAAAATGTGATTGAAGTTGGTCCTGGCCCTGGTGGACTAACCAGAGCTTTGTTGGATAGTGTTGCCAACAAAATCATTGGCGTTGAAGTCGATCAGCGTGCTTTACAGTTACTGCATGAGTTACAAGGGTTTTACCCAGATCGCTTTCAAGTCGTGCAGCATGATGCGTTAAAAATTGACCTAACAACGCTTTGTGACACACCTCGTCAAATCATCGCCAACTTGCCCTATAACATAGGCACCTCATTATTATTGGGATGGCTAAAGCAAGGATTGGAATGGAAACGCATGACGTTAATGTTCCAACAGGAAGTCGCTGAGCGTATATGTGCTGCTCCTAATACTGAATATTATGGGCGTTTATCTGTTATTGCACAATGGGTTGCTGAATGTGTGATTGTAAAGCGTATTCCACCTGGTGCGTTTGCCCCACCACCTAAGGTTTATTCTGCTGTTATCAATATCATTCCCAAATCAGAGCAGCCTACACCAGCCCTTTTTAAAGCGATGGAACAGGTGACTGCCGCTGCTTTTGGACAAAGACGCAAAATGTTAAAAGGTGCATTAAAAAATATTGGCGGGGAACGATTACTTACTTCCGCAAATATTGACGGTACAAGAAGAGCAGAAACATTGACGATTTCAGAATTCGACCAACTTGCTCGCTTGCACCATAGTATTAATGCTCGATAAATAGCTTCTGTTCCGTTTGAAACATATAATCTCTTGTTATTGGTAAGCTGTCGATTGTCGGGCTAATCTGTAGTTGGAAATTCATGTGGTTATGATAATAAAATGATAATTCACAAGAAGACAAATAAAAGTCAAACATTCGATAAAAACGTTCATCATACATTTTGATAATCGCTTGTTTTTGTGTTTCTACTCGTGCACGCCATAATTTTAAAGTCTTGGCATAATGCAATCTAAGTATCTCACAATCAGTAACCCACAGACCACTTTTTTCAACGGCTGCAAAAGCTTCACTTAATGATGGAGAATACCCTCCTGGGAAAATATATTTATTAATCCAAGCATTTGTAGAGCCTGGACCGTCGGAGCGTCCAATCGAGTGTAGCAGCATAACACCATCAGGTTTGAGAATTTTTTTGACATCTCGAAAAAATTGATCGTAAAAATTCACACCCACATGTTCAAACATGCCTACTGAAACAATACGGTCATATTGTTCATTTACCAATCGATAATCTCTTAACTCGAAACGAACCTTATCCTCTAACCCCTCTTCTTTAGCACGTTTCTTAGCAACTTGCAGTTGCTCTTGTGACAAAGTAATTCCAGTTACGTTGGCATCAAACTCTTTTGCAAGGAACAACGCCATTCCACCCCAACCACATCCAATATCTAAAATATTAAGCCCAGGACGATCTAAGTTTAATTTAGACGCAATATGACGTTTCTTAGCCAACTGAGCTTCTTCCAAAGTTTCATTACCTGTTGGAAAGTAAGCACATGAATATTGACGATCTTCATCTAAAAACAAACTATACAAAGCACCGCTTAGATCATAATGATGTGCAACATTTTTACGTGAAGCTTTTAAACCATTGAACTGAGACCAAAAACGCTTTCCAAACCTTAAAACAGAAACAATTTTTTCTCCAAAATGACCAGCTGCAAGATCATTTTGTAAGATCACATTCAAAACATCATAAATTGAGCAATTAATTGGTTTGATAGTTTCATTCATATAGCCTTCACCAAAAGCAAGGCTAGGATTAACTAATAAGTGAGCATAGGTATCCGCTGTTAAAATCTCCATCGCGGCAATATCTTTGGCATTCATATCCCCATATATTCTTCTTCTTTTATCTGGAAATATAACTTCTAAACGACCATTCTTAATGAGTTTTTTTAAAACTGCGTCTAATAACCCAGACATATCTAGCTCCTAAATATATAAAGCTTTTCTTAATTTATAAAATATACAACGATTACTCTTGAAATAAGTATCTTATTTTTTAACTGAAAATTCAAATAAGTTATGATGATTTAATAAAAATTTAATTTAATCAAAGATAAAACCATAAAAAAAGCGAGGGTTAATCCCCTCGCTTTTTATAACCATATCAAAAAATAATGTTATATTATTCTGCTTTATCAGCAGCTTCATCTACAACAGGTGCATTTTCTAACATTTCTGAATTGGCTTGTTCAACAGTATCAGCATCCACATGTGTATGTGCAGCTTCAACTTGTGTAACATCGCCTTTTTCTTGACGTTCAGCTTCTTCAACAGAACGAGCAACATTAACTTTTGCATCCAAATGAACTTCTGGATGAAGTTGAACTTTAACTTCGTACAAACCTAATGATTTAATTGGATGTGCGATTTCAACTTGCTGACGAGAGAAGGATACACCATCTTTTGCAGCAGCTTCAGAAATATCACGTGCAGTTACAGAACCATAAAGGTTTCCACTTTCGCCAGCTTGACGAATAATAACCACTGACAAGCCATGTAAACGTTCCAAGAGACGTTCAGCCTCTTCACGACGTTTGACATTATGTGCTTCTAATTGACTACGTTCTCTTTCGAAACGGTCACGATTAGCAGCCGTCGCACGGATTGCTTTACCTTGAGGAAGCAAGTAGTTACGAGCAAAACCAGGTTTTACCTTAACGACATCACCCATTTGACCCAGTTTTTCTACTCTTTGAAGTAGAATAACTTCAGTTGCAGCCATAATCTCTTCTCCCTCAGTCTTGAACGTAAGGCAATAATGCTAAAAAGCGAGCACGTTTGATTGCCTGTGCCAATTCACGTTGTTTCTTTGCAGAAACTGCAGTGATACGACTTGGAACGATCTTGCCTCTTTCTGAAAGGAAACGAGACAATAAACGAATATCCTTATAATCGATCTTTGGTGCATTTGCAGATGAAAAAGGACATGTTTTACGTCTGCGATGGAAAGGACGACGTGCCCCCACAGCAATACGACGTGCAGCTGGATTTACTTGAGCTGTTTCTGACATGAATTAGACCTCCTCTTCATCATCAGCATGATCAACAGCAAAACTGCTGTTATCAGAGCTTAGATCATCTTCTTCAACGGCTTTGCGACCGCTTTCATAACGCCCAGATGATTTAGAAGAACGATTATTTGAAGAACGATCTGAACGATCTCTGCTATCATCCCCTTTACGAGAAAGAATCGCAGATGGTGCTTCATCAATCGCATCAATACGCAATGTCATGAAACGAAGAACATCTTCGTTCAAGTTCAATTGACGTTCAATTTCTTTGATAGTTGTTGATTTTGCATCAACACCTAATAGCATATAATGGCCTTTACGATTTTTCTTAACACGGTATGCTAAGTTACGTAATCCCCAATATTCACGTTTTTGTACAGAGCCTTCTTCACTTTCGATCAAAGAAGCAACTCCATTAGCGATATCTTCAACTTGTTGTTGAGTGACATCATTACGTGCAATAAACACGCACTCGTATAATGGCATATTATCTCCCTTCGGCTGACTTCAACCCAATAAAATCAGTATAGAACCTGATTATTCTTCCATCTTTTGGGTATAGCCAAGGCATAGCCGTAAAACCTTGGCAGGGAAGAACTCTTTTAAAACCATAAACTCTCATAAAAAGCAAGGGATTATCTTATTTTTTTCGATATTTTTTAGGAATAGGTAAATTTAAAACATCTGGAATATTCCAAAGCTCGGTTTCTACTTTGAATGGCTCAAAACCAGCTTTTTTATAAATTTCCAATGCTCTTGGATTATCAAGGTTACACGTATTGATGCGTAGGCAACTTGGTTTCTTTTCCCACGCTTGTCGAATTGCTTGATGAAAAAAAGCAGTTCCTATCCCTTGACCGACTAAATGAGGCATCAAACCAAAATACGCAACATTGATACTGGTAAAAAGTGTACAATCTAGTTCAAAAAAACCAGAAATTATATTTTCTGAATCTTTTAAAATATAAACTTCAATCAACGGATCAGAAAATAATTGCTCTAAATATTGATCTGAAAGTACCCTGCGCATCCACCAACAGCAGCTTTTGCCAACATTCCCATACAGATAACGATATAGTGGTACAGGAACAAAAGACAGTTTTTCCAAAGAATATCCAGCAGGCAAATCCAACAGTTCGTAAGTTGGAAAATAATCCATTCGCAAGAAAGTGATAGAAACCGTTACAGGTGTAGAGGGATGAATATTATTTAGTGCTGACATTTCAATTAACAAAAAAAGGAAGAAGGCGACAAGCCCTCTTCCCTTATGAATTAGAATTTAAAATTAAATTAATTATCATCTAAGAATGAACGCAGCTTACGACTACGACTTGGGTGCTTAAGTTTCCGTAATGCTTTAGCTTCAATCTGACGAATACGTTCACGTGTTACGTTAAATTGTTGACCAACTTCTTCCAACGTATGATCTGTATTCATCCCGATACCAAAACGCATTCTCAAAACGCGTTCTTCTCTAGGTGTCAAAGAGGCTAAAACACGTGTCGTTGCCTCACGAAGATTGGTCTGAATAGCAGCATCTAAAGGAATAACCGCGCTTTTGTCTTCAATGAAATCACCCAAATGGCTGTCTTCTTCGTCACCCACTGGAATTTCCAAAGAAATAGGCTCTTTAGCAATTTTCAGAACTTTTCTGACCTTTTCTAAGGGCATTCCCAATTTTTCAGCAAGTTCTTCTGGGGTTGGTTCTCTACCGATCTCATGCAACATTTGACGAGAAGTACGAACCAATTTATTGATGGTTTCAATCATATGTACAGGAATACGAATGGTTCTGGCTTGATCCGCAATAGAGCGCGTAATTGCTTGACGAATCCACCAAGTCGCATAAGTCGAGAATTTATAACCACGACGATATTCAAATTTATCAACCGCTTTCATCAAGCCAATATTACCCTCTTGGATTAAATCCAAGAATTGTAATCCACAGTTTGTATATTTCTTAGCAATCGAAATAACCAACCGCAAATTGGCTTCGATCATCTCTTTTTTAGCTCTGGACGAATCACGTTCACCATAAGAAACAGTCGCAAAAACGCGACGGAATTCGCCAATTGGCAATCCTACTCTTTGAGAAAGTTCGGCTATTTCATCACGACATTTATTAATATCTTCTTCATATCGCTCAATAAATAACTTCCAATATTTTCCTGGCAATGCACGGACTGCATCTATCCAATCTGGATTTAATTCATAACCATGATATTTGGATAAGAAATCGTCACGAGAAATTTTGCATTTCTCGGCCATTCTCAACAAACCGCCTTCTAAAGTCGCTAATTTTTTTGAAACTTCTTTCAACTGTTCAACCAGAAAATCAATTTTGCTGCTTTGTAAATGAACTTGTTGAACTTCAATAATCAATTTATTTCTTAGATCTTCATATTCCGTTTCAAAGGCCGGGGTTAATTTTTCCCCAGCTTGAATAAAATCTAAACGTTGAGCTTGAAGTTGATAAAGTTTGGTGTATATTGTTTCGATTTCAGCAAAATGGCTTAAAACTTCATCTTTATATTTTTCTTCTAATGCTGATAGAGAAAGGTTATTTTCTTCATTAGAATCTTCTCCGTTCTCATCTGTGTCTTCATCACTATCATCATTTTCATCAGTGTCTTCGTCATCATCGTCAGATGCACTTAGAGCACTGCTCATATCTGGCAAACCTGCTTGATCGTATTCTGTTTGTGTCGCCTCTAAATCTACAATATCCCTAAGTAGAATATCACCGGCTTTTAATTGCTCATGCCAGCCAATAATAGCTTTGAATGTCAAGGGGCTTTCACAAAGCCCTCCAATCATTTGATTGCGACCCGCTTCGATACGTTTGGCAATGGCGATTTCGCCTTCACGTGACAAGAGCTCAACTGCACCCATTTCACGCAAATACATACGTACGGGATCATCCGTTCTTCCAGCAGTTGATTCGGTTGCTGCAACGACGACTTCTTCGTCATCATTCTCCCCAACCTCATCTTCGGAAGCATTATTTTCATTATCATCTTCACTAGCTTCTTCTTCGCTTTCTTCAGACTCAATAATCTGAATACTCATCTCTGAAAAAGCAGCCATCACATCTTCGATTTGTTCAGAAGACATTTTATCTTGTGGAAGGATTGCATTCAGCTCATCAAGAGTTACATATCCCCTTTCCTTCCCTTTGCTAATTAATTTTTTAACATCTGCAGATCTGACATCTAACAAACTGGTGTCATTATCCCGATCATTTGCATTTCCTTCACTTTTACCTGCTGCTTTTACAACCATTTTCCGCCTCAAAGAATAAATAGTTTACTACCAAATAGCACTATTTCTAAATATTAACAAATCACCAATCAATAAATAACACAAACCTATGCAGACTCTCTTAAAATTGGCTCTCTTATAGACCCTTATCACTTTCTTGAATTTACGCAGGGTTAGCGGAACAACTTCATAGCCAAAAATAATTTGTTATTACAAATGGTGTTTCATTAAAATAAATCAAGAGTTATATCAAAATTATTCTTACACATTATCTTAAACACGTTTTTAAACATCAATCTCACCACGTTTAACAGCATCCAAAGCATTAAGTCTAGCAATTAATGTTCGTTGGTGTTCCTCATCTGGACAATTAATCCAGTCCTGTTGCGCTTGTGTAACTTGATTTTCCAATTCATGAATATTTAACCACCCATAATAATGCCACCATTGCTTTTCAAACAATCCAAAATCATTGATTTTATCGTAATTATTATGATTTATCAAGGTTAGATTGGAATGGCTGAGGATTTTTTTAGTTACCTCAATCATATTTCTCTCTTGTAAATATGAATTTATATTATCGCAATCAAGGGGGAAATCTAATAAAATTTCCCTTAACTTCGATAATTCCTCTGGCAAATCCAAACGGCAAAGTGCGTCTTCAACACTCGAAATAATCCTTGGACAATATATTAACAAAGCAATCAAAATACACATTCGTTGATATTCAACCTGATCTTTTTGCAATACAGGACGCATTAACTGTTCATTAAATTTATCTTTTTGTTTTTTTCCGTAAGGAGATTGATAATTTGATTGTTTATTTTTAGAATAGAATTGCTCATAAAACCGATCCAATAATACTTTCCGATATTCCTTAGCAAGGTTTTTATCTTTGATCTGTTCAGCAATAGACGTTAATCGCTTTCTTAACGCAGCTCTTTGTTCTGGTGAACGATTCGTCATGGCATCAACAGACAAATTATACAATATTTCACTAAGGCTTAGTTTATGACGTATAATTTCAAGAAAGGCGTTCACCCCTTTATGTTGAATGAAACTATCCGGATCCTCACCCTCCGGAAGGGTAATAAAATTCAAAGTCTGCTCTGGGGTCAAAATCGACAATGCTTCTTCAGCAGCATGCAACATTGCCTTGCGCCCTGCGCCGTCACCATCAAAGGACAAAACAGGTTGTGAACTTGCCCGCCATAATAGAGCCAATTGGTCTTGAGTTAATGCTGTTCCCAAAGGGGCAACTGCGCCATGGAACCCTGCTTGATACAAAGCAATCACATCCATATAACCTTCAACAACCAAGATAGTATTAAATAGTGGATCTATGTCTTTGCGTGAAAAAACAGATGATAAATGATTTAATCCAAATAAAATTCGACGTTTCGAAAATAACGGCGTTTCTGGGCTATTTAGGTATTTTGGCTGTCCCTCACCAATAATACGTCCACCAAAAGCAATCACACGACCACGCCGGTCACATATGGGATACATCACGCGATTAAAAAATAGCTCTCCCCCCCATTGCCCGTCCGCCTGTTTTCTTAATAGACCTGCTTCTCCGATCATCTCCAAACTATATTCTTTGGATTTTAGATGTTGGATCAGCCCTCCTCGACCATCACCCGACCAACAAAGACCAAAGTGGCGTATCGTCTGTGGCGTTATTCCACGATCCAATAAATAATCTCGCGCAATTTTGGCTTTATTGGTTTGGAATTCAGATAAGTAATATTCATGCGCTGCTGCCATCAGCTCGTATAAATTATGCTGTTGCTCCTGACGTTGCTTTTGTTGAGGAGTTTGTTCTGGAACTTCTATTCCTGCCAAAGCAGCAAGCTCTGTGACCGCTTCATTAAAGGTTCGACCTTCATTTTGCATCACAAAGGAAATAACATCCCCATGAACGCCACATCCATAACAATGAAAATGATCATCATAGATATAGAATGAAGGCGTTTTTTCCCCATGAAAAGGACAACACGCCTTCCAATGGCGACCTGATCGGGCAACTTTTACTTTTCTTGAAATTATACTATGTAAAGGAATACGTTGCCGTAATTCCTCAAGAAAACGCTGATCAAACGCCACACATCACCTTAATATATTAAGAAAATTTAGCTTTAATTAATGGACCGACTTTAGAGAAATCTAACACAGCGCCATAATGTTCTTTTAAATAAGCCATGACTTTTCCCATTTCTTTTACAGAAGAAGCTCCTGTTTTTTCAATGGCTTCATCCACAACTTTTGCAATGGCAGCATCATCTAACTGCGCAGGCAAAAATGTTTCAATGACTTGAATTTCGCTTTCCTCTTTTTCTGCCAATTCAGGACGGTCGGCTTGCTTATACATTTCCACAGATTCGCGACGAGATTTAATCATGCCTTTTAGCATCGCAATGATTTCATCTTCTCCAACCGCTTCAATTCCTTTTGGACGTGCATTAATATCCAAATCTTTTAATTTTGCACCAATCATTCTTAAGGTTGAAACTTTTTCAGCTTCTTTGGCTTTCATCGCCACTTTAAGCTCTTCTTTGAAACGCTCGCGTAAATCCACAATAACTCTCCATATAATAAACTAAAATACTGTATAGCATGACTTAATTCAGGAATAAATTTCCCAAAAGAAAAATTTTACAAATACTCTGGGAATTTTTTTCCCAATGCTTTATATATAGTATACGACATTCGTCCAGCAAAGGACATAAGGACATGATGGATATTGATACAATTATTTCTCGCCTTGGGGGGATTGAAAACGCCGCCCGCATTACAAAAGTCAGCACAGAGGCTATCCGCAAATGGAAACAAGCCCGTGCCATTCCATCCAAACATTGGACAACAATTATTCAAGAAACGGGTTTAACATTGTCTGATTTACAACCAAATGAACTTTCCGATTCTACCCCTCATACCTGTCCAACAGGTGCCAATGCCGTTCTCTTACTAGAGGACGGTACTTTTTTATGGGGGATCGGATTTGGGGCATTTTCCTCCAAAGATAATCTTTCTATTGGTGAAATTTGCTTTTCCACCAGCATGACTGGATATCAAGAAACATTGACAGATCCGTCTTTTGCTGGACAACTCATTACCTTCACCTTTCCTCACATTGGAAATGTTGGCACAAATATTGATGATAACGAAGCCAATAAAATCGTTGCCAAAGGGTTAATTGTTAAACAACCCATTACAGAACCAGCCAATTGGCGGTCAACCAGTCCTTTACAAGAATGGTTAAAACAACATCACGTTTCTGGGATTTGTGGCATTGATACGCGTACTTTAACCTTACGTATTCGTGACCAAGGGCCACAAAATGCATTATTATATTTCCCAGAAGATGGCATCTTTGATATTCCATTCTTGCAAGAACAAGTAAAAGCATGGCCTGGATTGCAAGGCATGGACTTAGCCAAAGAAGTCACTTGTGCGACATCACACCAGTGGAAAAATGGCGTTTGGCATTGGGGTGATGAGACATCACCAAAACCAAGCAAAACATATAACGTGGTTGCAATTGATTATGGAGCCAAACATAATATTTTCCGTAATCTTGTCGAAGTCGGCTGTAACCTTACCGTTGTGCCCGCCACTGCTTCTGCCGAAAAAATCCTGAGCCATAATCCTGATGGTGTTTTCTTATCCAACGGCCCTGCTGATCCTGCAGCAACTACACATTATACTGTGCCTGTCTTAAAAACATTGCTTGAAAAACGCATTCCTATTTTTGGGATTTGTCTGGGACATCAGCTTTTGGCTCACGCTTTGGGTGGCAAAACCTATAAACTGGATCAAGGGCATCGTGGTGCTAATCAACCTGTCAAAGATTTAAAAACAGGTCGCGTTGAGATTACCAGCCAAAATCACGGCTTTGCCGTTGATCCAGAAAGCCTGCCATCTGATGCGCATCCAACTCATATTAATTTATTTGATGGATCAAATGAAGGCATTGCTTCGGATAAATATCCTGCATTTTCTGTGCAATATCATCCAGAAGCCAGCCCTGGCCCAACCGATAGCCATTATTTATTCCAACGCTTTGCGGAATTAATGGACCAACACTCTCCTAACAAAAAACAATAAGGTGTTCCTATGCCTAAACGGACAGACATATCCTCTATTATGATTATTGGTGCTGGACCGATTGTGATCGGTCAGGCATGTGAATTCGATTATTCTGGTGCTCAGGCTTGTAAAGCGTTGAGAGAAGAAGGCTATCGCGTGATTTTGGTGAATTCTAACCCCGCCACGATCATGACTGATCCTGATATGGCCGATGCGACTTATATCGAGCCTATTACGCCAGAAACCGTTGAAAAAATTATTCTCAAAGAAAAACCAGATGCGATCCTGCCAACCATGGGTGGGCAAACTGCTTTGAATACAGCAATGGCGTTGGATAAATCTGGGTTCTTGGCAAAACATAATGTCGAGCTAATCGGTGCCAAAGCAGACGTGATTGATCGTGCTGAAGATCGTTTAAAATTCCGTGAAACCATGGAAAAAATTGGGATTGAAAGTCCTCGCAGCACCATTGCACATACCATTGAAGAAGCCAGAGAAGCATTAAAATTTACAGGTCTTCCCGCTGTTATTCGTCCCTCTTTTACACTTGGCGGTTCTGGCGGCGGTATTGCCTATAATAAAGACGAGTTCGAACAAATTGTAACCTCTGGTCTGGATGCATCCCCAACAACAGAAGTTCTGATCGAAGAAAGTATCTTAGGTTGGAAAGAATTCGAGATGGAAGTTGTTCGCGATACTGCGGATAATTGTATTATTATTTGTTCCATCGAAAATATTGATCCAATGGGGATTCATACAGGCGATTCAATCACCGTTGCGCCTGCTTTGACCTTAACAGACAAAGAATATCAACGCATGCGTGACGCATCAATTGCATGTTTGCGTGCGATTGGTGTGGATACTGGTGGATCAAACGTTCAGTTCGGGTTAAATCCCGTTGATGGCCGTATGGTTGTGATCGAAATGAATCCTCGCGTGTCACGCTCATCAGCACTTGCTTCCAAAGCAACAGGGTTCCCAATTGCTAAGATTGCTGCCAAGTTGGCGATTGGTTATACGCTGGACGAACTTAAAAACGATATTACCAAAACAACCCCAGCCTCTTTTGAACCTACAATCGATTATGTCGTTGTTAAGATCCCTCGTTTTACATTCGAAAAATTCCCTGGAACACCAGCGTTGCTCAGCACCAGCATGAAATCTGTTGGTGAAGCCATGGCGATTGGTCGATCTTTCCCAGAAGCCTTACAAAAAGGGCTACGTTCAATGGAAATTGGGCTTTCTGGACTTGATCCTGTTGAGATTCCTGGTGATGGAGATATTGATTCGTTCCGCGGCGCGCTTTCTCAGCCCCGCCCTAATCGTATTTTAATGGCAGCACAAGCTATTCGTGCAGGTATCTCTTTGGAAAGCATTCACGAAGCATGTCGTTTAGATCCTTGGTTCTTACGTGAGCTTGAAAAAATTATCCACGTTGAAAAAGAAATCCAAGCCAATGGATTACCCAATGATACCTATCAACTCAGAGCGATCAAAGCGCTTGGGCTCTCTGATAAACAGCTAGCACAATTTACGAATAAAACAGAAGCAGATATTGCACAACACCGTGCTAATCTTAAAGTCATGCCAGTATATAAACGGATTGATACTTGTGCTGGCGAGTTCGCTTCTTCGACTTCTTATATGTATTCCACCTATGAAGGCAGCTTCAATACACCTGTTTGTGAAAGCAACCCAACAGATCGTGAAAAAATCATTATCTTGGGTGGTGGCCCCAACCGTATTGGGCAAGGGATTGAATTCGATTATTGCTGTGTTCATGCCTCTTATGCACTCAGAGAAGCTGGCTATGAAACCATCATGGTCAATTGTAATCCTGAAACCGTTTCAACAGATTATGACACTTCCGATCGGTTATATTTTGAACCTTTAACCAATGAAGATGTGATCTCTTTAATCCGTCGTGAACAAGAAAATGGCACTGTCAAAGGCTGTATTGTTCAGTACGGTGGTCAAACCCCATTAAAACTTTCAAAAGCTCTTGAAGAAGCCAATATTCCATTACTTGGCACGCCTGCAGATGCGATTGATTTAGCTGAAGATCGTGAACGTTTCCAAGTTTTACTGAAAAAATTAGGATTACGTCAACCGTTAAACGGCATTGCGCGCAATGGTGACGAAGCAGAAGCAATCGCTGAAGAAATTGGCTATCCTGTCGTTGTGCGTCCCTCTTATGTTCTTGGTGGACGTGCGATGGAAATTGTTTATGATAAAAATAGCTTACATCGTTATTTACGTGATGTTCTGCAATCAGCAGGTATCGATGTCAGCTCTGGTCCACTATTAATCGATCAGTACCTGAGTGATGCTATTGAAACGGATGTCGATTGTCTGGCTGATGGCGAAGATGTATATGTTGCTGGTGTTATGGAACATATTGAACAAGCAGGCATCCATTCTGGCGACAGCGCTTGCTCGATCCCGCCATATACTTTGGCGCCTTCCGTCGTAACTGAGCTAAAAGCACAAACATCAACCCTCGCTAAAGCATTAGGCATTGTTGGGCTGATGAATGTTCAGTATGCTATTAAGAATAATGAAATTTTTATCTTAGAAGTTAATCCTCGTGCATCCAGAACCGTTCCTTTTGTGGCGAAAGCGACGGGTGTTCCAGTTGCTAAAATTGGGGCTCGAGTAATGGCGGGTGAGAAATTGAAATCATTCAATTTGACTGAACGTTCATCTTCGGGTCATGTGGCTGTTAAAGAAGCTGTTTTCCCATTTGCACGTTTCCCCAATGTTGACATCATCCTAGGTCCAGAAATGCGTTCAACGGGTGAAGTTATGGGTATTGATACATCTTTCGAACGCGCTTTTGCAAAATCTCAGCTTGGCGCAGGAGTTACCTTGCCTTTATCTGGCAATGTATTCCTATCTGTTCGTCATAACGATCGTGTATCTTTACCCTCAATAGGACGTAAGCTAACAGAAATGGGCTTTACAATTCTTGCAACTCGAGGAACCGCGGAAACCTTAAAGCAAGCTGGCATCGAAGCAAAGATCGTGAATAAAGTGCTTGAAGGTCGTCCCCACTGCATTGACGCCATCCTTTCAGGCGAGGTTCAACTGATTATCAACACTGTTCAAGGGGCACAAGCCACCGCGGACAGTTTCGATATTCGTCATTCTGCGTTAACCCATGCCATACCATATTATACAACAATGGCTGGGGCAATTGCTGCCGTTCATGCGATTTCTGCATTACGGGCTGGACAATTGGACGTAGCGCCTTTACAATCTTATTTTAAACATTAAGATAAATATAAGAACAACAACTATCCCTTTCGTGAAAGTTGTTGTTCTTTTAAATTTCATAAGAGATTGCTATCAATTTATCTCAAAAATGCGCTTAGCTAAAATATTTCACTAACCAAACTATTGTAATTTGAATATAATTACACAATCTAATAGCTAATTCTATTATATGTTTTTGATCTGGTAATACTAAAGGAAATCTCCATGCCTCATTTTGATAGAAAAGATCTTTCACATTTTCTTGGTAGACAATTAATTTTTACCTATGATAATGGTTGGAATTACGAACTTTATATCAAAAACGAAAATATCGTCGATTATCGCATTCATAACGGTCTTATCGGGCAACGATGGGTAAAAAGTCAACCTGTACATATTGCCAGAATTGCCACAGAAATATGTAAAATTTCTTGGACGGAACCCACAGGAACCAATGTCAGCATAATCATTAATCTAAAGGATAATTTTTACCAAGGAACCATATTTTTTCCTCGCTGGATTTTAAATCATCCCGAAAGAACTAGAGGCTTTCAAAATGACAATTTGCCTTTGATGGAATTTTATCGCGAAGCTGGACCAACCTATCCAATCGAAATTATTGATGAGTTTGCTAATATTACTTTTATTAAAGATCGCGGGATCGATAATGAAGATGTTATTAATTGTGCTGCAAATGAGTTACCAGCAGATTTTCCGAATAATTTAGTGTAATAACTAATTTCTAATCTATAAAATGATGATGCAATCATCCATTATTTTATAGATTGTATAACTCTCCAAATGTCGGATAAAAATATTTCTTGTACCAAGACAATGTGCGTATCGCTATTAAATTTTGAGCGTCTAGCCCATAAATCATTATCGGAATGCTCAAATGGTAAAAGGTCAACTGGATACTTTGTTACTTCTATAACAGAGCGATTATATTGATCTTTTTCAAATAAAATCGAACCAAGTGGGTTCGGGCCTATATTAATCAAGATATTTGTAATATTTTGATCCATATTGTTACAAAGAATAACACTACGTGCATAGACCCAAGGAATTTCTTTTCCCTTTAAAAGCACTTCCCTTACGTTTTGTTGTGATAAAGAAGATATATTTAAATATTCATATTCATCTTGTCGCAACTTTTGTGTTTTCTCGAACAAAATTTCAAGAGAAAATTGATCGTCGCTGAGTTTAATCAAACGTCTAGTCAGTGATCCTTGATCAAACAGCCAATCAACTTCTATATTCGATAGCTGCGTTGATAGTTCAGAATAAGTAGACCAATTTAACGATATCATTTTATAAAACTCACTGAACTTTGGCAATATAACTTGGCAAATCCCATGCCCCACCAAGAGTGATCATCCGACACATTCCAGAGTTACCATCATAGGTTTTTATAAAATTCTCTCCATCCCATACCCAAGACATACGAGATATACAATCACTAAGCCCTCTGCCCTTCATAAAAGAGTCAATTGTGTTATTCTTTTTAAAGTCGCCTTCCAACGTAATATCTGCCATCGTTGTGATCAATTGAGGTTTATAAGGCTGTTGTTGTTGAATAATCCAATACCCATATCCCTCATTATAGGCTGCTCGCCAACATAGACCACTAACCAATAGGCGTTTATGAGATAATACCGCAATAACTTGAGGATCAAACTTTCCTAAATCTGTATCTTCTTCAGTTAGTAACTCACAACGATCATCATCTTCGAATGTCTTGCCTACAAGAAGTTCTTTTTTCAATATATTCCAATCAATTTTGCTTTGCCATAATTTTGGTTCTTCTTTAGGAATAGGTTGTTGGTGAATAACAGGCTGAGCCAGTGCCGGTAAAACACTATCCTCTGACTTAGCGCCTTTTTTGATCAACGCAGATGGCGTTCCAACACGTCCTTGAATATCATCCATTTTTAATAAGGTCGCCGCAGCTCCGTTCCCTGACAGAACCCACTCTTTGCCCTCACCAGTAAATGTGATTGTTGATGTGCCTTTTAACGCTTTGGTTAAAGCATCTGTCTGGGTTTTATTTAATGAATGGGCTCTATCTTCTGTACTAATGACCTTACCAATTACACCATAAGAATGATTATTGATATTCAAGGTAATTATATGAGGCTCGTTAATAGTACTACCATCATCAGAAATGTCTGAAAATTTTACTTTGACTGATACATCTTGCCCTGCACCCGCCTTTCTGGTTAACAGGATACTCACACGATTTGAAGCCTCTTCAGCAGAATATCCCGCAGCACGACATGTACGAGTGTTATCGCAAACGATTTGCCAATCTTTATACTCAAAACTAGGATACGCAACTTTATCAGCATATGTTACTGAACTCAGCCCTATTCCTAAACCAACAAGCCCCACAACCATCGGATACTGCATCTTTTGTAATCCTGTTCTATAATCTATATTTTACAGATATATTTCATATTTATTGAACAATAAATAATATTTTGATAATCATTACTTCGTTTCCGTAGAAAGTTATTTATTATTATATTGATTTTCGGTATAGTATCTTCTTGTTCGTTTTTTAAAGGATAGTAAATCTTGCAAAAATTTCCAATGACGGCACAAGGGCTTCAACGTCTGGAAGAAGAGCTTCGTCGCCTTAAAGATAAAGAACGCCCTGAAATTATTCGTGCGATCGCTGAAGCACGCAGCCATGGTGATTTATCTGAAAATGCAGAATATGACGCTGCTCGTGATCGTCAATCTTTTACTGAAGGACGTATTTTAGAACTTGAGCAAATTATTTCTTCTGCACAAGTCATCGACCCCTCTACACTTTCAGGAAGCACTGTCAAATTTGGTGCTAAAGTAGTGTTGGTCGACGAAGAAACCGACAAAGAAATGACATATCAAATTGTCGGTGTTCATGAAGCAGATATCAAACAGGGGTTGCTTTCTATTTCGTCACCATTGGCAAAAGCCTTAATTGGAAAAGAAAAAGGATCAACAGTTTCCGTTCCTGCACCAGGTGGAGACCGCTCTTATGAAATCCTTGATATTACTTATGGTGCCTAGGTCTGGTTAAAAATAATGCTTTCTATCGATGATATCTATGCTGCCGCAGAACGGATCAAAGGTCGCGTCACCCGTACTCCAACCATTGCTTGTCAATCTTTGTCAAAGCGCGTGGGTGCCAATCTTACGTTAAAACTTGAAAACTTACAGTCTGTCGGTTCTTTTAAAGAACGTGGTGCTGCTAATCGTTTGGCAATGCTGACTGAAGAAGAAAAGAAACGTGGTGTAATCACCGTTTCTGCTGGTAATCATGCTCAGGGGGTTGCTCGTCATTCACAAGTAATGGGTATTGATGCCA
The DNA here is from genome assembly GCF_947179105.1 of Commensalibacter communis. Taxonomy (NCBI): domain Bacteria; kingdom Pseudomonadati; phylum Pseudomonadota; class Alphaproteobacteria; order Acetobacterales; family Acetobacteraceae; genus Commensalibacter; species Commensalibacter communis. The sequence goes on along the minus strand of NZ_CAMXCK010000001.1, from coordinate 232,041 downwards.
TTATCGTTATGCCAAAATTTACCCCCGTTGCAAAAGTCAATCGAACCGCTGCATGGGGCGCAAGAATTATCCTAGAAGGCGAAGATTTTGCCCAAGCCTCTTTATTCGCTGATGAATTAGCTGCCAAAGAAGGGCGTATTTTTGTTCACCCTTATGATGATCCAGCTGTTATGGCTGGGCAAGGCACAGCGGCATTAGAAATTTTTGAAGATGCTGGTGAACTTGATTATTTACTTGTTCCCGTGGGCGGTGGTGGATTAATTTCAGGGTTTGCAATTGCCGCCGCTGCGTTACGTCCATATACCAAAGTAATTGGCGTGCAAAGTGAGCAATTCTTTTCTTATTCCATGGCACAGAACAAAGATTTACCTGTTTTAGGCGGAGCCACTATTGCCGAAGGAACAGCTGTTCGGAAATTAGGACAATATCCGTTCGAAGTCATTAAAAAGCATGTGCATGATATTATCTCCGTTCCTGAACAGGCGATTGAAGATGCCATTACATTAACTGCCGAACACGCTAAACAAGTCACTGAAGGATCTGGTGCCAATGCTTTAGCTGCGATTTTGACCTATCCAGAGCGTTTCAAAAATAAGAATATTGCTTTCCCTATCAGTGGTGCTAATATTGATACACGTATCTTAGCCAACACATTGCTACGTACCCTATTACGTGAAGGGCGTTTGCTGAGATTACGGTTCTTTATTCCTGATCGTCCTGGTGTATTGGCTGATATTTCTCATATCATCGGCACAGAAATGAACGGTAATATTATCGAAGTTTCTCATCAACGTTTATTTACGACGTCCAGCGTACAATCAGCCGTACTAGAAATTATGATTGAAGCACGCAGTGCAGAACATTCTCAAGAAATTGTCGAATGTTTGCAAGCTAAATACAAAGTCGAACGAGTTTAATCATCCATCTGGATCAACAAAAAAATAGTTTATTAAGCTACTTTGTTGATCCGATTAATTTTTGATTTTACGAAAATATTTTAATTTATAATTGATTTATTATAACAAATCGCGCATAGAGCTTAGTCAGTTTTTTATTTGATTTTCTGCCCAAAAATCAATTAATAAATCTGCAAAATGCACGACGGTTAACAACTGATCCTCATTAAGGTCAGTATATTTTTCATATATTCTTGAGCAATCAATTATTTCAAAAGGAAGCGACATTATTTCAGCGCACTCCTCAATCATAAGCGATAACGTATATCCATCAGGATCTGATAAAGGAAGGATCAACGCAGGAAGAAACTCGCCTTTTGACCAAAATATACTTTTATATCGAGAACATATTTCATAAATCTTTGTGCGCCATATTTGACGATCTTGAATAGATATTCCAAAAGTTAATTTATCACGGTGCTCATCAATAATAACAGTAATAGTCTTGATAAACGATGCAATTGTTAATACTGGTTTAAGAATTCTAATAAGACTGATTATAATAAATTTTAAAAGTGCAAATGTAAAAAGTAAACATGATAAAAAAACAAAAAAAAGAAAATATTATTATCTCGATCTATAAAAAAAGTGATCGAAGCAATAATTAAACAGAATACCCCAAATGATATAGAAATATCTACTTTAGTTGTAAAAAAAAAACGACTATATGGGAAAATACTTCGTAATAAAACCGTTGATATACCCGTATCATCTGAGATATGTGCCAATATCGTATAAATTTGCTCGGAATTCAAAATATATCGACCTTTGTTTATAACAAGACCAAGCTTGATTTCCTTAGGAAAACTCTTTAGTTCATCAGAAAAATATTTTATAATTTTCTTTCAGATTTGTTCTTGAGCTTGTGAATTTATCTCGGTCATTTATTACTCATTTGATGAATCATCTGAAGCTGTCAAATTATATAATATATGCTCACCAAACAAAACAATGTTCTATTCAATATTTCGAAAACAGATTAACATTTTATATATATTTAATATTCTATAGAACGATCATGAACCTGCTCCCATTAAATCTTCTTAATTTTTTTCTGTCAGACATAAGGGATGGATTAGGGCCTTTTCTGGCTATATTTCTGCAACAACATCATTGGGAAGTTGATCAAATTGGATGGGTGATGACCATCAGTGGTCTGACAGGAATGATTGTTACCACCCCTATTAGTACCTTGGCTGATATCATCCATGCTAAACGCGCTGTTATTATTGTTTCTGCATTAGTTATTATTCTCGCGTGTTGTTTAAATTATTTTTATCCTGTTTTTTATATGACGATATCGGCACAAATTTTAGCAGCTATTGCTGGGGCTGCTATTCCGCCTGCGATTAATGCAATAACCCTAGGATTGGTTGGGCAAAAAGGATATAATCATCAGCTGGGGCGCAATGAATCTTATAATCATGGTGGCAATGCTTTTTCAGCAATGATGGCTGGGGTTTTTAGTTATTATTTCGGATTAAAAGCTGTTTTTGCCCTCATGATTGTATGGACAATATTATCTATAATAACCATTCAATTTATTCGCCCCGAAAACATTAATTATCAAGCAGCCCGAGGTCTAAGTGAAACACATAAAGATCCTCAATCTATCTTGGATTTATTAAAAAAGAGATCAATGATAGTCCTCGCAATTACCGTTGCTTTTTTTCATTTAGCAAATGCTGCTATGCTCCCCTTATTAAGCCAAGCAATGGTTGCCAGAGGCACTGCAGGCAATCCTGGAGCTTATACAGCATTAACTATTATTATTGCTCAACTTACAATGGTTCCTATGGCTTTATTAGCTGCCAAAGTCGCGCAAACAAAGGGTTATAAATCTATTTTTATCTTTGCCTTAATTGCCTTACCCGTCAGAGGATTGTTGGCTGGTTTCATCCAACATCCTTATATTTTAATCCCAGTACAAATGCTGGACGGTGTCGGTGCTGGATTAATGGGCGTTGCCGTGCCTGGTTTAACCGCTCGCATCCTTGATGGATCGGGACGGATTAATACGGGCATAGGCATTATTGTGACGGTTCAAGGAATCGGTGCAGCCTTCAGCCCCTCTATTGCTGGCATCATTGCAAAAGATTATAACTATGGCACAGCCTTTTTAGCGTTATCCATCATTGCCATCATCGGATTAAGTTTTTGGCTGATTGCAAACACATCAAAATCATTTTCAAACATATCTTAATACTTAAGAATCTTCTTTTTTAAATTTCAAAGAAATTCCATTGATACAATATCGTTCACCCGTTGGTTGAGGACCATCTGGAAAAACATGCCCTAAATGCGCTTTACATTTAGCACAGTGAACTTCTGTCCTTACCATGTGATGGCTATGATCGATTTCCGTCTCAACCGCATTATCGATAACGGTGAAAAAAGCTGGCCAACCACAACCGCTATCATATTTCATATCCCCATGAAATAATGGCGTATGACACCCTGCACAATAATAAATCCCTGAGCGCGTTTCATAATTAAGTGGGCTACTACCTGGGGGTTCTGTCCCATGATCGCGCATAACTCTTAATTGCTCAGCAGACAGATCAGAAACCCATAAAAACTCTTTTTTTGATTGGTTTGTCATTATAATATACCTTTATATTGTTCCTGATGAGAAAAATTATCATATTCACTATAAAAAACATTTCTTCATTTTATAGAAAAAATTCACAAGCAATGTCTGTTATTATGTTATAGTCATCTCCATAATATTCTTACTAGTACATTCTAACATACACATTATAAAACATTTATTTGATTTTTTACTTGTTTCAAGGAATAGGATATCAAAATGACTCAATATAAATATCGCCCAGTCATGTTAACCATTCTTGACGGGTTTGGATATAATCCAGAACGTAAAAATAATGCGATTGCAAACGCAAATACGCCTAATTTAGATTATTTATTAAAAGAATGCCCACACGCTCTACTTGAAGCAAGTGGCGAAGATGTTGGTTTGCCTGACGGTCAAATGGGTAATTCAGAAGTCGGTCATATGGGTATCGGTGCAGGTCGTATCATTATGCAAGAGTTGCCGAAAATTGGCAAAGCGGTCAAAGATGGCTCTATTCTTCAAAAACCATTAATGGTTGAGTTTATTGATACCTTAAAGAAAAATGGTGGTACTTGCCATTTGCTTGGATTATTCTCTCCTGGTGGGGTTCATGCCCATCAAGATCATGCAGTTGGTTTGGCTAAATCTTTACATGCAGCAGGCATCAAAGTTGCATTGCATATCTTTACAGATGGTAGGGATACCCCCCCTGAATCGGCTAAGGAATTTGTTACAGAAGCTTTAAGAGAACTCCCTAAAGAAGTGAAGGTTGCAACCGTTTCTGGACGCTATTACGCCATGGATCGTGATAAACGTTGGGATCGTGTACAAAAAGCTTATGACGCGCTGATCTCAGGTGAAGGTCCACATAAAGGGGATGCTTTATCAGCTATCACAGATTCTTATGATGAAAAAATTACTGATGAATTCATTTTACCAACGGTTATCAATGACTACCAAGGCATGCAAGATGGCGATGGTATTTTATCCTTTAACTTCCGTGCAGACCGTATTCGTCAATTAATGAATGCGTTCTTATTTCCTGACTTTGATGGATTTACTCGCTCCAAAATAGTTAAATTCTCCAAAGTTTTAGGAATGACGCAATATAGTGATGTTCTTACAAACTATATGGGGGTTTTATTTCCGCCAGAATCTATTGACAATGTCTTAGGTGAAGTGGTTTCTAAAGCTGGGTTAAAACAGCTTCGTTCTGCTGAAACGGAGAAATACCCTCATGTTACTTATTTCTTGAATGGCGGTCGTGAAGAACCCTTCCCTGGTGAAGATCGCATTTTGGTGAACTCACCAAAAGTTGCTACTTATGATTTACAACCAGAAATGTCTGCGCCCGAACTTACGTCTAAAATTGTAGAGGCAATAAACAGTCAAAAATACGATTTGATTGTGGTGAATTTTGCTAATCCCGATATGGTTGGGCATACAGGAATGTTGGATGCTGCGATTAAAGCTGTAGAAGCTATTGACCAAGCATTAGGTGAAGTTGTCAAAGCGATCAAACAACAAAATGGTGCGTTGATTATTACCGCAGATCACGGAAATTGTGAAATTATGGTCGATCCTGTTACAGGGGAACCCCATACACAACATACACTTGATAAAGTCCCTGTCATCCTTGCGGGTGTTTCTGGAGTGAAATTACACGACGGAAGATTAGCTGATCTGGCTCCTACTTTATTGCATTTAATGAATTTGCCTCAACCCAAAGAAATGACTGGCAAAACATTAATCTCAGAATAAAACGAGGGTTTTCTGAAAAAGACGACGCAATATCCCCTTTTTTCTTCAAAGCGGTTTTTAAAAATCGTTTTAAGGGGAAGTTGCGCCTTTTTCTTTTCCTCCGCTTTATTTTTTTTCGATGATTCTGCTGCTAAAGCAGAAAAACCAACGTCAGCAAAAGATGCCTTACAACAAGCAAAAGATGCACAAAAACGCTTACAACAACAAAAACAGCAAGCCACAACAGCATTAAAAGATTTAAAACAACAAAAAGAAAGCGCCATCAAACGAGCTGCTGAAGATCGTAAAAAAGCCGAAGCACTTAATAATGAAATGCTCAAAGCAACCCGCGCACTACAAGAAACAGAAACAAAATCAGAAAAGCTGTCAGAACAAATTGAACAATTAAAGAAACAAATGGAGATTTTAAATCAAAAGCTCCAAGATGAATCAAAACAATTTTCTAAGTTCTTACCAGTTATTGAACGTCTTTCTTTATATCCAACGGATACCCTACTTGCTGCCCCTATCAATTCGTCCCGCTCAACGCTTGGTTTATCAATCATTAAAGGCGTTTCTGCTCAGCTAGAACAAAAAGCAAAAATCATCAAACAACACAAAAAAGAACTAAATGATTTACAAGTAAAATTAGCGGATGAGACATCCAAGTTAGAAGCGTTACATAAAGAACAAGAAAAGCAACGAGACCAGCTTGCAAATGCTACAAAAGAAGCCCGAGCCATTCAACAGCGTTCTGCATCCACTGCATTCAAAGTTTCTCAAGACGCTGCTAAAGCTGCTGCAAAAGCCAATACAATCAATGATGCTATTCAAAAGATTACTGCTTCAAAAATAGCCGCTGAAAGACGTTTAAAGGCAGAAGCCCTTGCTGCAGAGCGTGCACGTAATCAAGCCAAAGCTGAAGCTGCTAAGAAAGAAATTAAAACAGTTACCCAAAGCAATGATGGACCAGGTCTTAGCACATCAAGCAGCAAAGGTGCACCTGTTGCTGGTCGTATCGTTTCCCTGTGGGGCAGCTCAACCGATACAGGGCCAGCGCAAGGAACAACCTATGCCCCACAATCAATGGCTTCCGTCCGTGCACCTTGTAGTGGACAGGTTGAATTTGCCAGTTCTTTTCGTGGATATGGTCAAATGATTATCCTAAATTGTGGAAAAAATTACCGCTTTGTTTTGGCGGGGATGGGTGCATTGAATGTTGGCGCTGGACAAAGTGTCAGCAAAGGTGTGATGATCGGACGTATGCCTGCATGGTCAGGATCATCTGGTACAGGACGCCCAACTTTATTCGTGCAGCTGCGCCGTGGGGAACGCACAATTAACCCTTCACCATTTTTATAGATCGCTTTTTTTCTATTTTTATACTAGAAAAATTATATACAAATATTACAATGACATTTTTACTTTTTATCATTTACTTTAACGCTCCCCCATAAGGGATAGATTGTCAGGAGAAAATCAGCATGAAGTTCCGTAAAGGGCTGCTTGTAGGTACTGCTTTTTTAATCGCTGGTGTTGGGCTTGGTTCCCAGCTCGGTCAATGGTCTTCTTTTTCTAATCATAGTTTAGTGGTCCAAGCGCTTGCTGAAGAAGTAAAAAAAGATCAAACTAACGCTAATAAAAGTGCCGAAACATACCGTTTATTAACCTTGTTTGGTGATGTTTTCGAACGTGTCCGCGCAAATTATGTCGAACCTGTTTCTGATCGTGATTTAATCACAAATGCCCTAAACGGAATGTTAACGGGTCTTGATCCACACAGTTCCTATATGACTGAAAAACAATATCACAATATGGAAATCCAAACCAAAGGCGAATTTGGTGGATTGGGGCTGGAAGTCCAAGAAGAAGATGGTCATATCAAAGTGGTTTCCCCTATTGATGGAACCCCTGCGGCTCGTGCTGGAATCAAAGCTGGCGACTATATTATTGCGATTGACGGAAAGAATATTGATGGAACCCCATTAAATACCGCCGTTGACAAAATGCGTGGTAAACCCAATACGCCTATTACATTGACTCTGTTGCGTTTAAAAACACCTAAGCCAATCAAAGTCACAATGACACGTGAAATTATTCATATTCAAGTCATTAAGTCGGCTTTGTATGGAAAAATTGGTTATATTCGTATTTCTCAATTCAACGAAGAAACCGAAAAAGGCATGCTGAAGGCATATGATAAACTACAAAAAGAAGCTGGCGGAAAATTGGCAGGGCTTATTATTGATCTTCGTAATGATCCCGGTGGGTTACTTGACCAAGCCATCGCTGTCAGCCGTGACTTTATCAAAGAAGGTGCTATTGTTTCAACAAAAGCCAGAGATCCAAAAGAAAATCATCGTTGGAATGCTTCAGGTAAAGATATTACCAATGGTTTGCCGATTGTCGTTTTAACGAATGGTGGTTCTGCATCAGCAAGTGAAATCGTTTCTGGTGCTTTACAAGATCACCGTAGAGCCATTATCCTTGGTGGTAAAACCTTTGGTAAAGGGTCTGTGCAATCCATTATGCCTATTCCTGGAAATGGCGCGATCCGTTTAACCATTGCACGTTATTATACGCCTTCTGGTCGTTCCATCCAAGGCTTGGGCATTACGCCTGATATTCCTGTGCAAGATAGTTATGATGAACCTGAATTCAGCATCCGTGAAGCAGATTTGAACCACGTCATTAAAAATGAAGGTGGTAACAAAGAAAAACCCGTTATTCGAAACGATCTTCCTGCAATTGCGACCTCTATTCCTAAACAGCCACCTAAAAACTGGCCCAAATATGATTACAGTAAACCTGCAACTGACTTCCAATTACAACAGGGGTTAAAGGTTGTTCGCTCTATGGCAGGTTTGCCTGTTGAAAAAGAAACACCTGTTCCTGAAATCAAACCAGACCCAGTGACACATCCGGATGTGTGGAAAAAGGACAAGCCCGCTGCAGCCACACCCAAGCCTGCGAATGAGAATAAGCCTACTGATAATAAACAGCAGGCTCCTCAGACACATCAACCTGCTGCGCATTAATTGAAAGAATATAAAGTATTATGACTGACCTTCCTTATCGTCCCAATGTTGCTGCAATCATTTTTAATCCTAAAGGGAAAATCTTTATTGCACTTCGACATGATTTAGCTAAGGAAGGGATTTGGTCATTTCCTCAAGGTGGGATTGATGCCAATGAAAATCCTTCTGAAGCGATCAAAAGAGAACTTGCTGAAGAAATTGGCACAGATCAAATTGAGATATTAGAAGAATATCCAGAATGGCTTTCTTATGACTTCCCTCCTGATGTTCTCCTTAATCCGTTAAAAGGAAAATATAAAGGGCAAACTCAGAAATGGTTCGCTGTTCGTTTTACGGGAAAAGATGAGGATATCGATCTTGATAATCATGTTGAAAAAGAATTTGATGAGTGGAAATGGATCGATATCACTGAGTTAAAGACAATTAAAACAGGATATAAATATGATATTTACATGAAAATATCAGATCATTTTAAGAAATATACGCACATATAATTTATTTATCGTACGAATTTTATAGAAAAAGACATTCCCTAAAAGAATGTCTTTTTTGTTTCTATTTTGATTTTTTCTTTCTAGCAGTATATCCATCCAATAAAAAACAAATAGGCACGAAAGCGAATGCACAAAAACCAATAATCATAAAAACGTCGTTATAAGCTAAAATTGCTACTTGTTTTTGAAAATCTTTATATAAATATGACATTGCAACATTCGTCTGCTCATGAGCGGCATAGCCTGCCTGTTGAGCAGCGGCTTTCATATGTGCAAGATATTCATTAAATGGCTGATTTAATGGACTCATTGTATGTACAATATGCGCTTGATTAATCTGTCTCATATTCGTTACCAATGCTGTGGCACCAGAAATGCATAAAGCCCCTAAAACATTTCGAACCATACTGAATAATGCAGAAGCATCGGCATTATATTTGGCAGGAATGGTCATAAAAGCAATGGTCGATAAAGGTACAAACAAAAATGCTAAGCAAGCTGTTTGAGCAATCCGAAACAACACTAAATGATTAAAATCAAGTGTTGGGGTCAAATGTGCAGAGATAAACATTGATGTCCCCATCCAGAAAAAACCAAAAGCAATGACATATCGAATTTGCACAAAATTAATTAATCGACCCACCAAAGGAATCAAAATTACAATCACAATTCCCCCTGGGGTTAAGACCAAGCCAGAAAGAAACGCTGTATAGCCAATAATTTGTTGTGAAAATTGAGGAACAATAATAGCAGAAGCATAAAGGCATCCGCCCAGCCCCGCCATTAGAATACAACTTACTGCAAAATTACGATCTTTAAAGGCACGCAAATCAACCACAGGGTCTTTGGCTTTTAATAACCAAAAGATTGCCCCAACAATTCCAACAACAGCAAAAAATGCCAACCAACAAATCGCTGTCGATCCAAACCAATCTGCATCTTCACCACGATCAACCATGACTTCCAAACAAGCCAATCCAACAGTAATCAAGGTTAATCCGATAACATCGACGCTCTCTTTACGTTTTTTTGCCCAAGGCGGATCTTCCAGTAACATTATCACCGCAAAAATCGTGATAATACCAATGGGAACATTCAGGTAAAAAACCCAACGCCAAGAATAACTGTCTGTGATCCATCCTCCTAACGAAGGCCCTAAAATAGGTGCAACAACTGTAGCCATGGCGGTTAAGCCAAAAGCTGCTCCTCTTTTTTCAGGTGGGAAAATATCTAAAATAATGGATTGCTGATTAGGTTGTAATCCACCGCCAAAAAAACCTTGCATCAACCGAAAAATAATTAACTCCCCAAGACTGCTGGCCATTCCACAAAGAAAAGAGGATAAAGTAAACATCCCAATACAAATCAGAAAATACCGTTTTCGCCCTAAAACACGTCCAAGCCATCCAGAAATTGTCAAAACCACAGCATTGGCAGCCAAATAAGAGGTCAAAGACCACGTCGCATTATCATAAGTAGTCGACAATGTGCCTGCAATATGAGGCAACGATACATTCACAATCGTTGTATCCAAAACCTCCATAAATGCAGCAAGTGTGACTACCACTGCAATTAACCATGGGTTATGCTTTGGTTTCCATGAATTACGGTCAATGCTATCATCCGTAACGACCATTTCGCTCATTTTGTATAAACCGTTGGCACAACAGATAATCCTATTGCAAGAGGAATCTTTGGATCTAATCCCTTATCAATCAAGATTTTAACGGGAACACGTTGAACAATTTTTACATAGTTCCCCGTTGCATTCTCAGGAGGGAATGCGCTAAACACGGCGCCTGTCCCTGCTTGAATAGAATCAATATGTCCTTCTAAATCAAGAAATGGATAGGCATCAACTTCAATCTTAACTTTCTGCCCAGGGCGCATATCTGTAATTTGAGTTTCTTTGTAATTGGCAACAACCCACACTTCTGGTTCTACGATCGCCAACACAGACTGACCCGTGGTGACATAATTCCCCTGTTCAATATTTCGTTTTGAAATCCAACCATCATGAGGGGCTCTGACATCTGTCCAACCTAGATTAAGCTCTGCTTGGCGTAACTTTGCTTCAGCTGCTTCCAACGCGCCTTTTTGTTCATTAATTTGGCTATTATTGGTTTGGATATTTGCTTCTACAGGTTCGGCAATTAACAGATTACCTTCTGCTTTAATAATCTCCGCCTTAGCTTGCTCGTAAGCAGCTGTTGAATTATCGATCGCTTGTTGAGTGGTAGCCGCTTTAACAATACTATGCTGCCTTGCATATTCTGTCTTAGCTTTGAAAGCCTGAGATTTAGCAATACCTAAATCGCCTTGAGCAACTTTAAGCTTGCCCGGATAATTCTTTTTTGCGACTTCTAACATATATTGCGACGCAATATATTGCCCTTGCGCTCGGATTAAATTGCCTTCTGCCTCTTTCTTAGCAGCTTCATAATCTCGAGGATCAATTTTAAATAATAGATCACCTTTATGAACAAATTGATTATCATTAACCAAAAGAGCCGTAACATATCCATTCACATGCGGGGCAATATACACAATTCGCCCGGCAGTAAATGCGTCATCTGTATCAATATCATGGCGGGTTAACCACCAATATACACCAGCACAAACAACTAAGATTAAACATATTGCTATGATTAATAATTTTTTAAAAGAACTACCTTTTTTCTTTACTGAGTTGTCGACTGCTGAAACAGATTCTTGATCTGTTTCATCCTCTGTTTGTGCCATTGATTTTCCTTTTAAAAGCAGTAATTTATTTTAATAAATAGACAATATAATTAACGATTCAAATCTTGTGTTTGCACCAGTCGTGCATATAACCCGTTATAATCCATTAATGTTTCATGATTTCCGTACTCTGCCACTAAACCATCACACATGACAACGATTAAATCAGCAGAACGCACTGTTGATAAACGGTGGGCAACAATTAACGTGGTTCTACCTTTTCGCAGCTTTGCCAATGCTTGTTGAACCATATATTCGCTTTCTGTATCCAACGCACTTGTTGCTTCATCAAGTAACAATAATCGTGGATTTCTTAACAAAGCCCTTGCCAACGCAACACGTTGCCTTTGACCGCCAGATAAAAGCTGCCCACCATATCCTACTCTGGTGTTCAAGCCTTGGGGTAAGTTATGAACAAATTGATTAATTGCTGCACCCTCTAACACCTCGTCAAGTTCAGCCTTCGTTGCATCAGATTTACCAATCAAAATATTGTCTACAATCGACATATCAAACAATAAAGGATCTTGTGGAACATATGCAATCGCAGCACGTAATTCATCCATTTTCAGATCGCGCAAATCTACGCCATCAAAAAGAATACGTCCCTTTTGCACGTCATGTAATCTTGGAATAAGCGTTAATGCTGTCGATTTTCCTGCCCCAGAAGGCCCGACTAAAGCAACCGTTAGTCCTGATGCGACGTTAAAATCTAACCCTTGCAACCCCAACTGACGGCCAGGATGAATGAAATGCACATCTTCGAATTTGATTTGTCCCTGACCTTCTGGCAAAGCGACTGTGTTTTGTTTATTTTTAATTTCGATTGGATCATCAATCATATTAAAGATACGATCCAACCCTGAAATCCCTTCTTGCATTGCTGCATTTAAGGAACCCAATGCCCGTAATGGACGAGCTGCTAGCAATAATGCCGCCACAAAACCAGAAAAGTCCCCCAGTGTCGCCCCACCCATCGCAGCGCGCCATCCAGCAAACCCAAGAACAGCAGCAACAGCCGTTCCGCCAAGGACTTCCATAATGGGATCAACTCTTGCTCTACCACTGATAATTTTTAATGTCGCGTCATAAAGCTGATCAAAGGATTGCCCCGTTCGTTCAATTTCCCGTTGTTCCATTCCATAAACACGCACTGTTCTGGATTGAGCAAATGTTTCATTTAATAAAGCTGCGGTTTTACCAATTTGCTCTTGCATATTTCCAGATGCACGGCGAACTTTTTTTCCTAGTTTTTGAATAGGAACCGCAGCAATCGGATATAATAATGCAGCAATCAAGCTAAGCTCCCAATCCATATAAAACATCGAAGCAATCAACCCAACAACGGTAATACTGTCTCCAAAAGCATTCACAACCCTTATCATAGCTTCGCGGATCGACAAAGCATCTGTGGTAAACCGTGAAGCTAATTGCGCAGGGGCTTCTTTTTCAACTTTGGCAATATCGGAATAAACTAAATGTAAAAACATCTTCTTCTGAAGACCACGGATAACAACCAGCACCAATCCTTGAATTGCTAATGTCTGACCATATTGCGATGCGGCTTTGGCAGCGGTTACCATAATCACCAATAAAGGCACTTGATACAAAATTCTGGGATCGTTATCCTTAAACATATCCAATGCACGTTTAATCACCAACGGATACAAAGCCGTCAGCCCAGCCATTATCATTGTTAACACAACAATAATTAAAATACGCTTTGGGTGCAGGCGAATTTCTTCTTTCCACAACCGCTGCATATAGGGAAAACTTGGATTATTTCCAAATAATGACGATAAAATTGTTTTTTTCTTTTGGCTTATTGGTTTTTTCAGAATAGAAGTCACTATTGATTTTCTTTAAATATAATTCAAAATATAATGATACACATCATGTTCACAAAATTGGTGATATCTATTTAAACCATTTATCACCAAAAATTAAATAATTTATATCAATCCTTTTTTCTTTGTTGTTTTTAAACCACTCTAAACACTCTTGTTGATCTCCATAACAACCATGTTGCAACCACCATTGCTTTATCTGTGACAAAGCCTCCCCCATCTCGACCCCAGGCTGGACATCATACTGAAATAAATCCTTGCCTTTGACTGGAAAAACAGGTTGCTCAATTGCCGCCAACCTCTCTCTCCATCGATCCCATTCAGATGATGGTTGATCGTTACGAAGTTGTTTCATCCAACTACAATAAATTAACAGCTCTAAATCAAATAAAGCTCGTAATTGACGTAATTGAATATCATTATCTTGGGAATGAATATTCCATGTTTTTTGTAAAGCATATAAGCGTTGCTCCTCTTGACGAGACAGGCGCAATTGTTTTGAGATAACATTACCCTCACCCGTGACCAACCCAGCAAGACGTAAGATTGGATGGTTAGGCGCGTCCATTTGTATCATTTTTGTAAAGAATGATACATCATATCCAAAAGGTAATAACGCTGACAGAACGTCATAATGATCCATCATTTGCATAATATCAGCTGTCATAGGACCTGTTAAAATACGCTTTAATTCAGACCAAACTCGTTCTGCCGAAAGATTTTTTAATAGATGTGTCGTCTGTTGAATTGCAATGACAGCATCTTCATCTAATATTTGTTTGCCGTAACGGGCATAAAACCGAAAGAAACGTAACGAACGCAGGACATCCTCCTCGATACGTTCCTTTGCGTTCCCTACAAACCGTATTTTTCCAGAAAGTAAATCTTGTTTCCCATTATAAAAATCCCAAATCTTACCTTCTCGATCACAAAACATGGCATTAATGGTAAAGTCTCGACGTGCAGCATCTTCTTCCCAACTATCCGTCCATACCACTTGAGCGTGACGACCATCGGTGACAACATCTTTTCGCAACGTTGTAATTTCATAAGGATGATGATTAATAATTGCCGTGACAGTTCCATGTGATAATCCTGTCGGGATTACAGAAATGCCTGCGTTTTTAAGGTTTTTCATAATTAGTTCGGGAGGCTCTGGGGTCGCCATATCAACATCTGCAATATTATTGCCAACTAATAGATCCCTTACAGCGCCACCAACCAAACGCGCTTGTGGTAAAGAATTCCATATGAGATTAACCTCATTCAAACAGGATAATTTTTCTAAGATAGACATAATTGAATCATTTTCCTTATTTGAAATATAGTTAATAAACGTTTTTTTATTTATAAATTGCTTTAAAATATTTTACAAAACTTGCAGTATACTCCTAGTATATTTTATACTGCAAAATGCAACTTTCTTATTCGCTATTTATTTTAATCTTAACTCCGTATAATGCACATGACCTCTTTAGAAAAAATGCCTATTGATCCTCAACTTGATGATACGCAACTTGCTGATATGATTAGCACTCATTTAACAAATGCCATCACTGAAACTAGCCGCGTCATTTATGGGCAACAAGAAGAAATAAAGCAAATTATTGCCAGCATCCTTAGTGGAGGACACGCTTTATTGGTTGGCGCCCCAGGACTTGGGAAAACAAAATTGGTCAGCACTTTGGCAACAGTCATGGGATTATCAGCGAAACGGGTTCAATTTACCCCTGATCTGATGCCTGCTGATATTACTGGAAGTGAGATTTTAGACGAAGATACACAGGGAAAACGAGGTTTTCGTTTTATTCCAGGCCCTGTTTTTTGTCAGTTATTAATGGCGGATGAAATTAACCGTGCCAGCCCCAGAACACAATCCGCATTACTACAAGCGATGCAAGAAAAATATATTTCTATTGCTGGAAAAGACTATCCTCTGCCTGCACCTTTTCATGTTTTGGCAACTCAGAACCCTATTGAACAAGAGGGTACTTATCCTTTACCCGAAGCACAATTAGATCGTTTTATGGTTCAGGTAAACCTTACCTATCCCGATCAAGCGACTGAAAAAGCAATGTTATTGGCAACAACGGGTGCTGATGAAGTCAAGGCTCAACAAATCATCACTCCAGAGATATTAATCAAAGCACAAGCGCTAATCAGACGGCTACCAATTGGTGAAAATTTAGTAGATAATATCCTTACACTTGTTCGTAACGCACGACCAGAAAGCAGCGATGATCCATTCATTCAACAAAATATTGCTTGGGGTCCAGGTTCCAGAGCGGCTCAAGCATTGATGTTATTAGTGCGTGCGCGTGCGTTGTTAAATGGACGTTTGGCTCCTAATCAAGAAGACCTTATTGCCTTGGCACCTGCTGTTTTAAGACATCGTATTGCGCTTACTTTTACGGCTAGAGCAGAAAATATACAACTTGATGATATCCTTAAAAACCTCCTCAACAAAGCAATCTAATCATGGTCAAAGATTCTTGGTGGTCACAATTTTTACAAAAAACACTTCATAAAAATTCACAAGGATCATCGACTTCTGCATCATCGAGACCCGATCATACTACTTCATTAAATTCTATTGTCCCGTCATCCGAACATCTTGCCCAAAGTTTACCTGATTTGTTACTGGCGTCACATAGAATTGCCAGAACAGTCTTAGCAGGGAGCCACGGATGCAAACGCTCAGGACAAGGCAGTCAATTTTGGCAATATCGCCATGCCTTACCTGGCGAATCTATCCAAGCAATTGATTGGCGCAAATCCGCACAAAGCAACAAAGCTTACGTCAAAGAGACAGAAGAAGAAAATACACAGACTTTATATTTATGGTGCGATGTTTCTGGATCAATGCAATGGCATTCTCGACCCGATTTACCTACCAAACAAAACAGAGCTTTCTTGCTGGGATTAACACTCAGCTCGTTACTCTTAAGTGGCGGGGAGCGTGTGAAATTACTGCTTCCTAACCAACAGATCAATAGCTTTCGCGGCACCCACCAACTTTATCCGTTAGCTGAACAATTAACACAATCTGAAGCCAGCTCTGCTAATCCATTTCCTATGCCTGAACATGTTTCTCCGCATGCTTGGACGGTCTTAATCAGTGATTTTTTATATCCTTATGAAAAACTAGCTGAGTTCTTAAAACAAATGGCGCAACGTCCCAGTAATATCTTGTTAATACAAGTTACAGATCCAGCAGAAAAAGAGCTTCCTTTTAAAGGACGTATTCAATTTATTGGGCTTGAAGGCGAAGAAGGTTTGATTTTATCCAATAACAAACAATCCTCTGCTAACTACAAAGAACTATGGACAGACCATCAACATAAACTAAAGCGCCTCAGCCAAAATGTAGGGATTCCTATGCTTTGTGATTTCTCTGATCGTAATGCTGCACAGATTTTGCTGCAAGCATGGAATATTTTATCAAGTAAAAGCAATTCAAGATTAACATGATCTTTCTGACCCCTTATATCCTATTCGCACTTTTATTGCTCCCTCTGATTTGGTTCTTTTTAAGGGCAACCCCACCACGACCAAGGGAACAATCCTTTCCTCCTATTCGATTACTCCATCAGCTGCAAACCCAAGCACATGAAGCAGTGCATGCCCCTTGGTGGTTGATTTTGTTGCGATTATTAGCAGTGGCTTTGTTAATTATTGGATTGGCTCGACCTGTTATTCCCTCTAAAAATCTATCTGTCCAACACTCCAAAGACCCAATTTTACTAGTCATAGATAATGGATGGGCTTCAGCCTCTCAATGGTCGCAATTTATCGAAGGTGCATCACAGATTTTAACCCAAGCTCAACAAGAAAGCACGCCAGTTCGTTTATTATTAACCGCACCTGATGAACAAAATAACGGTTTAAAAATTGTATCACTCTCTTCAAATAGCTCTGCCTCCGTTCAATTCAATGCATTGCACCCAATGCCTTGGTCTGTTAATCATCAAAAAGCAACTGAAACGCTTAATAAAGCACCACATTACAAAGTGATATATTATCTTTCTGATGGGATCGACCATCAAAAAGATACATCTTTTCGAAACAAGCTTACACAAAGCACCAATTTATATGAAATCCGTCCTCAAGATGCTGCCTTATCAACGCTTTTGCTTACGAAAAATACACCAACACAAAATGGGTTAATTCAATCTGTCGAGCTGTTACCTCGTCCTACGGAACGAATATTAAATTTGCAGGCTTATACACAGCAAGGCGTTTTAATTTCTTCTATTAAAAAATCTATTGCTGCAAATACAGCAAAAAGCGATATAGAACTGACATTACCTTTAGAAGCACGTAATAAAATAGATTATTTACAAGTCGCCAATAGTCCCAGTGCGGGTAGTATTTATCTTCTAGATGAAAATAATCGCAAACATATTATTGGCTTTATTTCTGCGTCAAGTAATAGCAATACGCCTTTTACTGGTTCTCTATATTATTTGAAAAAAGCATTAGCACCTTTGGGAGATATTAAAGAAGATCCCATACAAGAACTTTTATCTCAACCTATATCGGTTATCATTGCACCTGATACGTTATTTTCCGATCCAAAATCAGAAAAAGAACTACAAGAATGGGTAAAAAAAGGAGGAATGCTGATCCGCTTTTCTGGTGATTTAGTCGCTGGCAGCACGTTAAATCAACAAGAAACTCCATTAATTCCCCTTCCCTTATTGCAAGGAACCAGAGAATTGGGTGGCGCAATGACGTGGGAAAAGCCACAAAAAATCGCACCATTTCCTCAAGAATCTCCATTTAATGGGTTAACAATCCCCAGAGATGTCACGATTAGCAAACAAGTCCTAGTCAAACCTACTCTTGATAATGATAAATATATCTGGGCAAAATTAGAAGATGGCACACCATTAGTTACCCACCGCTCTGTTGGCAAAGGGCAAGTTATTTTATTCCATACTAATAGTACTCCAGATTGGTCTTCTTTGCCTTTATCCAGTTTGTTTGAAGATATGCTCAATCGGTTGATACAAATTTCCTTTGGTGTGCAATCCACACAAGCAGGGGAAATTTTAAATCCTATTTTAACCTTGAATGGTCAGGGTAGTTTAGAAGCTCCGTCCCCTTATGCAAAACCGATCTCTTTTGAGATATCACGAAAACTCACCATCTCCCCTGAACATCCACCTGGATTATATGGAAATACAGGAACTTCGCTTGCTATCAATTTAGGCGACCATGTGCCAGCTTTAAAAGCTTCTCAACCCATTGGTAAATTAATTACCTTAGGTAGCGTCTCCCTTTCTTACACATTAGGCAGCATTTTTATCATAATTAGTATTTGCCTGATCTTATTAGATATATTAGCAAGTCTATTTTTAAGAGGATATCTCAGAAAAACGGAAACATCTAGTACAGTTCTCATCTTAGCCTTATGTTGCCTCAGCACAAATGGATTTGCTCAATCAACAGATGCCCCTTCTGTGCCCAAAGCTGCATTACAAACCAGATTAGGATATATTTTAACAACTGATCCAGCGGTTAACCTAGCATCTAAACAAGGGTTAGAGGGATTATCGAAATTTATTTCGGATAGAACATCTCTACAACTGGCATCGCCTGAAGCTGTTGATCCGACCAAAGATAATCTTTCTTTTTATCCTATTCTTTATTGGCCAATTACCGCAGATTTACAACCCAATCCAAAACGTGTTGATGTATTAAACGACTATCTTGCCCATGGAGGCTTGTTGGTTTTAGATACACAAGGACATGATTCGTCTTCTACCATAGAAGCTGTTCATCCTGATCAGTTTGCTGGTGAAGCCTCTGGCACATCACAAGCATTGAAAGTTGCGACAGAAGGCCTCAAAATTCCTGCTCTATCAACCTTATCTGACAAAGATTTATTGAGCAGAACCTTTTATATCTTACACTCTTTTCCTGGACGATATAATGCCATGCCTGTATGGATTGCTAAAAGTAATCCTTTGGTTAATGATGGGGTCAGCTCTGTGATTATTGGTGAAAATGACTGGGCGCATGCTTGGGCAACGACGGAAGATGGTAATCCGACCTATCCAATTTTTCCAAATACAGAACAACAACGTAACCTCAGCTATCGATTTGGACTAAACTTGGTCATGTACGCATTAACAGGCAGTTATAAAGCAGATCAGGTTCATGTTTCTGCCTTGCTTAAGCAATTAGGGAAACAATAATAATGCCTCAACCATTTTCTTCATTGAACCTGCACTTTGATCCGTTGTTACCCTTTTGGGGGATTATTGTTCTTACTGTTATATGTTTATTGGTTTTATTATTCAGTCTATTGAACAAATCCTATAAGGGTCTTATCTGGCGTTTTATTGCATTCTCTATCTTGCTCATCTGGTTGTCAGGACCGATGGTTCTTAAAAACCATCAACAAATTCTACCTGAAACAATTTTAATCGTTATGGATCAATCCAGTTCTATGACGATTGGCAATCGTGAACAGATTGCGAATAAAGCTTTACAACAACTCCAAAGTAAAGTGCCTGCAAATGCACGCATTAAAATTATCAATGTCAAAAATGGATACCAACAAGGAACACAAATCTTTCAAGAGATTCAAAAAGCAACCAACCAGATCCCAACATCTCAACTGGGTGGTGTTATTTTAATTACAGATGGTCAAATCCATGATGTGCCAAAAGAATTCCCAAAATATCTTACATTACCAAATAAAAAAAACATTCCTATTTATGCGTTATTACCAGCATCCAAGGAACAAACAGATCGTTCTTTGAAAATCATTCACGCCCCTGCCTATACGATTGTTGGTAAAGAAGCGACCATCCAAGTTCAAATTAATGATACGGGAGATCAACTCGAAGAGAATACAGTAGCAGCTCTCACAATCATACAGGAAGATAAACAACCCATAAATATGCAAGTTCCTGTGGGGAAACCTCAAAATATCACGATACCCGTAACCCATACAGGTAAAAATCTGATTAGCTTATCTGTGTCGCCTTTAAAAAACGAGATTTCAGATCTTAATAATCATCAAACTTTATATATTAATGGTATCCGAGATAAATTAAGAGTGTTATTGGTTTCCAGCGCCCCCAACCAAGGGGAGCGCGCGTGGCGCAGCCTATTGAAATCTGATCCTTCTGTTGATCTTGTTCATTTTACGATTTTACGTTCAGCAGAGCAAAATGAGAATATCCCTGTTTCTGAGTTGGCTCTAATTCCTTTCCCAATTAATGAATTGTTCATGCAGAAAATTAACCAGTTTGATTTAATCATTTTGGATAGTTTTGAAAATAAATACACATTACCCTCTTATTATATCGCCAGCATTGCAAATTATGTGAAAAACGGTGGAGGGTTATTATTGATCGCAGGCCCTGAGTTCGCGCAACAATTCTCATTACAAAATTCACCGCTACGTTCTGTATTACCTGGTACTGTATCTTCACCAAATAGTATTATTGAACAACAATTCAAACCTGCATTGACAGAAATGGGGCAAAAACATCCTGTTACAAAAGGGCTAAATAAAGAAAATACAACATGGGGATCATGGTATCGCTATCTGAAAGCCGATCACACGGAAGGGCAAGTTCTTATGCAAGCCCCGGATCAATCCCCGTTATTGATTTTAAATCGTGTTGATAAAGGACGTGTTGCTTTACTGCTTTCTGATCAAATCTGGCTGTGGTCAAAAGGCATTCATGAACAAGGCCCTCAAGCAGAGTTACTTCGCCGTCTTTCCCATTGGTTAATGAAAGAACCTGAACTTGAAGAAGAGCAGCTCTCTGCTTTTATCAAAAATCAACAATTGACCGTTGAGTGGCATACTTTAAAAAATAGTGACCAAAACCAAGAATTTACAGTTACCTCTCCCTCAGGTTCAGTACAGCCTCTCCATTTTACCACTCTAAAAAATGGCCAGGCCACCGCAACTATTCCAGCTAAAGAAGATGGTCTATGGAAAATTACCAATGGTGATTTAACAACCTATGCAGCACCTCAAAACTCTGATCCAATAGAAATGACTGATCTTGCTGTGACACAGCAAAAACTTTTACCTTTTCTACAAAAACATGGGCATGTTTATTGGTTAGGAGATAATTCCAACCGCCTGACAATTCCTGAAATGAAAATTGTAAAAAACAACCCTAGTGTAAACAGCTCTAGCACTATGGAATTTCCTGAACATGTTACTTATACAACAACAAAGCAATCTATTCATCCTGTTCTATCCCCATGGTTGGCCTTAATTGTTGGATTAGGAAGCATTTTTATGGCATGGTACAGAGAAAGTTTCTCTTAAACAAACCACTATATTAAGACTTGATTTGATACACAGAAAAACTTAATGTCTAGGATCGATTTTAATGCGACGGAAAATAGCATCATGAACTCTCAAGCTCGTTTATTGCCTTTCTTTTCTTCATTGCTAGGCTCTGCCTATATGGTGATGCTTCTTTCATCTGTTTCTGCCCATGCACAAACAGTCACAGGACATCCACATTCACAAAAAAATCCTCAACATCAGCCAAAACACCCACAGCCACAGGCATCTGATGATGACGATCAAGATGATAATGCAAATCCTGGAGAGAAAGATAAAAATCCAACCCAATTATTGTTCGATGCAATCAATACTGGTAATTTACGCCAAGCCCAAGAAGCATTAAGCCGTGGGGCTGATATGCATGCTGCTAATATTTTAGGACAAACGCCTTTGGAAATGTCTGTAGACCTCAATAGAGACCGTATTACATTCCTATTATTGTCAATGCGGGGTTATAACAACTCTCCACAACAGCTTGCTAGCGTATCTACGGAAGCATCTGGCGTGACTGTTAAAGATGGTAAAGCACGTATGTCTGTCAAAGGTAAAAACAAACGTGGAACAATAAATGCTTCTAATGGTTCTGCTTATAGTGAACAAAATAGTGGAACCCCTAAACCTGAAATCGGCTTCTTAGGGTTCCAAAATAGATAATATTTGTGAAGACTTGCTATTTTTGTCCCATGGTTTGATTATATTCAGTGCGTAAAACATCCAATGCATGTAACGCACCGTCTTTTTCAAAATGCCAAAATGTCCACCCATTACAAGAAGGCGCATTGGTTACAACAGCGCCTATCTTATGAATAGACCCTCTTTGATTACCACTGACAATTGTACTATCAGAGGTCACTGTTGCAAAAACGCGGCGTTGACGGTCCATTAATACAGTACCAGGTTGAATAAAGCCTTGTTCAATCAGATTCCCAAAAGGTACTCTTGGAATTTCACGCTTTGCTGGTGAAATCTTAATATCTTTGACTGGCAGTGGCGTTTCTGTTTCAACCCGTGCTTTGGCTGCTTTTAAGTAATCAGGATGACGTTCAATCCCTATAAAACGACGCTGCAAGCGCTTGGCAACGGCCAACGTGGTTCCCGTTCCTGCAAAAGGATCAAGTACAACATCATCAATATTTGTTGATGACAACAGAACTCGATAAAGTAAACTTTCAGGTTTTTGTGTTGGATGTAATTTTAACCCATGATCATTGCGTAGCCGCTCATTCCCTGTACATAGCGGTAAAAACCAATCTGAACGCATCTGAATATCATCATTCAATGTTTTCATCGCTTGATAGTTAAATCGATATTTACTATCTGCCCCTTTGGCAGCCCAAATCAACGTTTCGTGCGCATTCGTAAAACGTCGTCCTTTGAAATTTGGCATTGGGTTTGATTTACGCCAAATAATATCATTAAGTATCCAAAAGCCAAGATCTTGTAGGATTGTACCAATACGAAAAATATTATGGTAAGAACCAATGACCCAAATTGTGCCGTCTTTTCGTAACAACCGATGACATTCTTTTAGCCAATTTCGACAAAACTGGTCGTAAGCAGCAAAACTTTGAAATTTATCCCACTCTTCGGTAACCCCATCAACTAAAGTATCATCAGGACGACGCAACTCTCCTTGTAATTGCAAATTGTAAGGAGGATCAGCAAAAACACAATCAATTGATGCCGATGGCAGATTTTTCATAACCTGAATACATTCTCCCTTTACCACTTGATCCAAAGGAAGATCCAACATGACAGCACCGCTCATAGTTTTTCCGACACGAATGCCGCCTCATTAGTTTTCAAATTCATTTTAAAAGAAAGTTGTTTAATCGTGACAAACCCCTGCCGATGATGCGGAGAGCAACCATTTTCTTCCAATGCACGACGATGAAAAACCGTTGGATAACCAACATTTTTGTTCCATCCATAAGCTGGCCATTTTTTTGCTAAACGAGCCATTAAGCGATCTCTAATAACTTTTGCAATAATAGATGCCGCTGCAATTGAAAACGAAAGCCCATCTCCTTTGATAATTGGTTGTGCCATACATTCAAAATCTGGAGGCGAATTTCCATCAACCAATACAAGCTTAGGTAAAACGCGCAACTTTTGAACTGCCCTTTTCATAGCCAAAGCTGCTGCTTTTTTAATATTCAAAACCAAAATCTCAGCAACTGAAGCAGCAGCAATACCAATATACGTTTGGGGTAAATCCATAAGCCGTGCAAAAATTTGCTCTCTTAGGGCAGGTTTTACTCTTTTTGAATCATCTAAATTATGTCGCAAGTCCTGTGGTAAAAACCCTCGGAACATCACCGCTGCAGCCACAACTGGCCCAGCAATACATCCCACTCCCACTTCATCGACCCCTGCTATTTCTATGGCATATTGCATTTATATCTAAGTACTCTATATCGGTTTTTTCACGAAACCATAATATACTCAACGAGTCGCAAAAGAATAGAGGGAAAATGTGAAATTTAAAAAAAAAGCTGTTTTTTCTTTTTTTAATAGAAAAAACAGCTTTTATAATTATTTTATATAAATAACAAAATTAGCATTTCTTGCGACAGCAACATTTAAGTAATTTCATTACAACAACCGCCACGACACCAGCTACGCCCATTGAAAGGATCGGTCTATCGCGAACGAAATTAACTAAGGATTCTAATTTTCCTTCGTCACCATATAAGCGATTAAATTCATCTTCAGCACTTGCTGCAAAGTCTTCAGCTTTGCCTTTAAAGCCAGAAAAATGATCATCAGTTTTGTTTTTCATATCATGAAGCCCGTCCTTAACGGTATTTTTAGCATCGTGATATTTGTCTTTTGCATCATTTTTAAGATCGTGCATGTTATCTTTTGCTTTATTTGCTGCATCTTTAAGTTGTTCTTTGCCTTGATCTACAGCATCTTCAACTTTATCGCTTACATCTTTGACGGAATCTTTTAGATCTTTACTCATTTTATTATCTTCCTTCCAAACAAAATTAAATCTTTTATAACATCTCAATTATGACAATAGAATTTTATAAAGTCCATACTTAATCCAAAATAAATCCTTACATTTCAACAAAAAATAAAAAAACTATATGAATAATTTCATTGTAATAATCGTATATTAAAAACATTTATTATTAAAAAATGCAATTTCTGTGAGTGACGTCATAAAATTATCATTATTTCTATGCAAATAAAAATTAAATAAATATATTAAATATAAACTATTTTGATCAAACCTATCATAAAGATCGTAAAACGAATGTCCTCGTCCACTGCACCTCAAAATAATCAGCCAACAGAAAATCCTTCCACTTCTCATAATTATAAATGGATAAAAAGGTTTTTCCTTTTTTTCATTCTGATGATTATCTTGGTCATAGGATATCGTTTTGTAAATTCTTTTTTCCCTTCCTCAGAGAAAAAAATGGCAATTTTACCTAAACCTGTTGCAGTTGCAGTTGCAAAACATCAAAATGTTCCGATTATATTTACTGAACTTGGAACGGTTATTCCTATTGCGAATATTACTG
The DNA here is from genome assembly GCF_947179105.1 of Commensalibacter communis. NCBI lineage: Bacteria > Pseudomonadati > Pseudomonadota > Alphaproteobacteria > Acetobacterales > Acetobacteraceae > Commensalibacter > Commensalibacter communis. Next base: position 206,781 of record NZ_CAMXCK010000001.1, on the reverse strand, counting down.
TGCCAGCAAGGACCTCAGGATATTTACAACAAGTCTATTTTACCGAAGGGCAAATGGTTAAAAAAGGGGATTTATTAGCTTTAATTGATCCACGTCCTTACGAAGCGCTCAAAGCACAATATGAAGGAACATTAAAATCTGATGAAGCGTCCTTAAAACAAGCAAAACTAGATAATGCGCGTTATCAGCAATTATTAAAACAAAATAGTATCGCCCCTATGACGGCTCAAGACCAACAATATAAGGTGGCTCAACTGGAAGGGCAAATTAAAGCAGACCAAGCTTTAATCAAACAACAAGAACTGAATATTATGTATTCGCATATTCGTGCATCTGTGGATGGACGCATTGGGATCAGACAAGTCGATGCCGGGAACTATGTGACCGAAGGGCAAAGCAATGGAATTGCCATTTTAACACAAATGGCCCCAATTTCAGTGATTTTAACCGTTCCAGAAAATAAGCTGAGTATGGTGTTAGAAGCCCTTAAACAAAAATCTGAACTTTCAGTAGAAGCTTGGAATAGTGATAATACGGAAAAACTAGCCGACGGGAAAACCAGCGTTATCGATAGCCAAATTGATACCTCAACGGGGACAGTAAGGATGCGTGCTATTTTCCCAAATGCAAACTGGGAGCTTTTTCCAAATCAGTTCGTCAATGCACATATTTTGGTCAAAAATTTGCATGATGTGATTACAGTGCCCAATAATGCCATTCAAACAGGACCTGATAGTTCGTTTGTTTATATTGTGCAAGATAATTCCACCGTTAAACTCCAAAATATTAAAACAGGATATAATGACGGGGAAAATACCGTCATTGAATCAGGATTAAAGCTAAATGACAAAGTTGTAACCGATGGTATAGATCAGCTGCGTAATGGTGCCAAAGTTACTATCCCTAATAATCCACAATAATCTTTAACGACCATTTAATTTTGGATACGATCTAATGAATCCTTCGCGTCTATTTATTCTGCGTCCTGTAGCAACAACCTTGCTCATGCTTGCTATTCTAATTTGCGGAATATTAGGCTATCGCTTCTTACCGCTTTCTGCTTTACCTCAAGTTGACTATCCAACCATTACCGTCAGTACTTTTTATCCTGGTGCCAGCTCAGAAGTCATGATGACCTCTGTCACAGCACCTTTGGAAACACAACTAGGTAAAATTCCTGGGCTGGATGAAATGACATCTCAATCCTCGGGTGGAGCATCGGTCATTACCTTACGATTTAGCCTGACTATGTCTATGGACGTTGCTGCTCAAGAAGTGCAAGAAGGAATCAACCAAGCCAATTCTTTGCTACCAAGTGATCTGCCAACCCCACCGATTTATGCAAAAGTAAATCCTGCCGATACCCCTATTTTTACTTTGGGCATTACATCTTCTACTCTCCCTCTGACAGAAGTAGAAGATTACGTCAATAGCAGACTAGCAGCGAAAATCAGTCAAATTTCAGGTGTAGGATTAGTCACCTTATCAGGGGGACAACGCAAAGCTATTCGCGTTCAAATGAATATTCCAAAATTAACTTCTTACGGAATTGATCTAGACAGTGTTCGTACAACCATCGGCAATGTGAACGTTAACTCACCAACAGGAAATTTCGATGGACCACAACGTTCTATTACCTTGCAAGTCAATGGGCAAATACAAAGTCCCGAACAACTTTTAAACCAAATTATTGCTTACAATAATGGGGGGCCTGTTCGATTACGCGATGTTGCCACCGTCGTCCAAGGGCCAGAGAACACACAATTACAAGCATGGGCAAATAAAACGCCAGCTCTTATTTTAAATGTTCAACGCCAGCCCAGTGCAAATGTGATTGACGTTGTTGATAATATCAAAAGAATTCTTCCCCAAATAGAAAGCTCCCTACCCTCTGGGATCACGTTAACGCCTTTGACCGATCGTACGATTACTATTCGTGCGTCAGTTCATGATGTTAAATTAGAGCTTTTCCTTGCAATTCTGCTCGTTATCGGCGTAATCTTTGTATTCTTAAAAAATATTTCCGCCACTATTATTCCCAGCCTGTCTGTTCCCTTATCCATCGTTGGCTCCGCTGCCATTATGTATTTGCTTGGATTTTCTTTAGATAATTTATCCTTGATGGCATTAACGATTGCGACGGGGTTCGTCGTTGATGATGCGATTGTGATGATTGAAAATATCAGCCGTTACATTGAAATGGGTGAAGATCGCATGACCGCAGCCCTCAAAGGCTCAGCAGAAATTGGCTTTACCATTATTTCATTAACCATTTCATTAATCGCTGTTTTAATTCCTTTGCTTTTTATGGGTGATGTGATTGGGCGATTATTCTATGAATTTGCTGTCACTTTATCCGTGACCATTATTATCTCAGCAATTGTTTCGTTGACATTGGTTCCGATGCTATGCGCACGCATGTTGCAAGAACAAAAAGAGTCACCAAAAGAGCATTTTTTTGATCGACTTATTCATGGAATTATTAAGCTATATGACAAAGGGCTGCAATTCGTTTTTAGACATCAACCTGCCACTTTCTTTATGACGATTTTTACCCTAGTCCTAACGATCGTGCTTGCTTATTATATACCAAAAGGCTTTTTTCCAACGCAAGATAATGGCATCTTGCAAGGCATGTCTGTGATGTCGCAAACATCTTCTTTACAAGTTGTTTCTAAAAAACAACAAGAACTTGCAGATGTCATTTTAAAAGACCCTGACGTCGTCAGCCTATCTTCATTTATTGGGATTGATGGTCAAAATATGACGGTTAATCAAGGCCGGTTTTTAATTAACCTGAAAGAACGCAGTCAACGTTCAGCCACAGCACAAGAAATCGCTAAAAGAATAAGCCTTGCCGCCCATAAAGTCATTGGAACCCAGCTTTACTTACAAGCCGTACAAGATCTTTCACTAGAAACGTCATTTAGTGCGACACAATATCAATTCTTGTTAGAAAATCCAGATTATGACCAATTCCAAATCTGGGTGCCACGATTAATAGAACAATTAAAGCAAAACCCAATTCTGACCGATGTAACCTCTGATCTACAAGCTGAAGGGCCTGTTGCCAACATTATCTTAGATCGCACAACTGGAGCCAGATACTCTATTACCCCTCAAACCATTGATAATGTTCTGTATGATTCTTTTGGACAACGTCAGGTATCAACAATCTATACACAATCCAATCAATATAGAATTATTCTTGAGTCTGAACCGAAATTCCAAAAACAGATCAAATCACTAAGCCAACTTTATCTTCCTGGCATCAGTGGCAGCACTTCATCAACCAGTGGCCCAACGCGTAATCCAACCGCTGGTTTAGTGCCATTACTGGGAGTTACAACCGTTAAATACTCAACAGCACCTTTACTAATCACACACTACAAGCAATTCCCTGCCACAACAATTTCTTTTAACGTTGCCAAAGGTGCCTCTTTGGGAGATGCGACCCAGGCCATTACACAAGCTGAAAAAGAGCTCAACCTGCCTAAAAGTTTCATGATTAATTTCCAAGGGGTCGCTTCTGCCTTTGAAAAAAGCCTCAGTAACGAGCTATTCTTAATTATTGCCGCTGTTGTCGCTGTCTATATTGTGTTGGGGATTTTATATGAAAGTTTTATTCATCCCGTCACTATTTTATCAACCCTGCCCTCTGCTGCAATCGGAGCATTATTCGCACTGTGGATTGATGGCAGTAACCTAGATATTATGGGGATTATTGGTATTGTTCTCTTAATTGGCATTGTAAAAAAGAACGCCATTATGATGATTGACTTTGCCCTAGAAGCAGAAAGAGTTGAAAAGAAACCACCTTTAGAAGCTATTCATCAAGCCGCTCTCCTTCGGTTCCGTCCGATTTTGATGACCACATTAGCCGCAATGTTTGCTGCTATTCCTATGATGTTGGGAACAGGTACAGGATCAGAATTACGCCACCCACTGGGGATTTGTATCTTTTGGGGATTGGTTGCCAGCCAACTATTAACGCTATTTACTATCCCTGTTGTCTATTTATATATGGCCAGATTCAGCACATGGTTGCGTAACCTCACGATGGCAAAGAAAGCTGGGCAATGAATATCTCCAAGCTTTTTATTAAACGCCCGATTGGGACTATTCTCTTAACAATCGCTTTGATTCTAAGCGGTATTTTAGGATATAGACTACTACCCATTGCAGATTTACCAAATGTTGATATGCCTGTGATTATGATAAGGGCACAACAAGCTGGAGGAACACCAGAGGAAATTGCCACCTCCGTTGCAGCCCCTCTTGAAAAAAGATTAGGGCAAATCCCTGGCACGAATGAAATGACATCTCAGTCCACTCAAGGACAGGTCAGAATCATTATGCAGTTTGATTTATCCCGTGACATCAACAGTGCTGCCCGTGACGTGCAAGCGGCGCTACAAGCTGCACGAGCTGATTTACCGACATCGATGCGCTCTAATCCTTCTTATTTTAAGATGAATCCTGCTGCTGCACCGATTATGATTATTGCCATCACATCGAAAACGAAAACACTGGCACAATTATACGATTACACAACCAATGTTTTACAACAACAAATTTCAGCGATCCAAGGGGTTGGACAAGTTGAAATTGGAGGCAGCTCTCTCCCCGCTGTTCGTATTGATCTCAATCCGTTTCCTCTCTTTAAATATGGCATTGGTTTTGAAGATGTCAGAGCTGCTCTTGCCTCCACCAATGCCCACACCCCCAAAGGATTTATCGATGAAGGCGATAAGCGGTATGAAATAGCGACAAACGATCAAGCACCAAAGGCAGAAGATTATAAAAGCATCGTCATTGCATATCGAAATAATGCCCCTGTCATGCTGAAAAACGTCGCTGATATCAAAGATAGTGTCGAAGATATTCATAATGCAGGATTTTATAATAATGATCCCTCTATTATTGCCGTTGTCTTCCCCCAAGCAGGTGCGAATATTATTGAAACTACCGATGCAATTAACGCGACATTACCACAATTACAAGCTGCTTTACCCTCTGATACAACTATTGAAGTTGCCATCGATCGTTCGGTAACCATTCGTGCATCCCTTGCAGATACACAAATGACCCTTGTTCTATCGGTTGTTTTGGTGGTGGTGGTTGTCTTATTTTTTTTGCAAGATTTACGGTCTCTGCTTATCCCAGCAATTGTTGTACCAACATCAATTATTGCAACATTCGGGATGATGCATTTATTAGGTTATTCTTTAAATAATTTCTCTCTCATGGCACTTACTATCTCAACAGGATTTGTCGTGGATGATGCCATTGTCGTGCTTGAAAACATTAATCGCCATATAGAGAAAGGTCTTTCGCCAATCAGAGCGGCTTTATATGGTGCTAAAGAAGTCTCGTTTACCATTATTTCAATCACAGTTTCACTGATTGCGGTTTTCGTTCCCATTCTTTTTATGGGTGGTATCGTTGGTAAGTTATTTCATGAATTTGCAATGACACTAGCAATTGCGTTACTTGCTTCGATGTTCTTGTCGTTGACATTAACGCCAATGATGTGTGCCTATATGCTCACCAGGCCTGCTCGCAAAGACCCAACAAGAAAACTGACATTCAAAGAGAAACTCTGTCAAAGCTGCGAAAAATTTATAAATGCTCTTGGTGATTTTTACCAAGACACCTTACAAGTCGCATTGCGACACCCTATCTTGGTTGTGCTTTCTCTTCCAGCTACCATCATCTTAATGATGTTCTTGTTTATCACCATGCCGAAAGGTTTCTTTCCAGAGCAAGATACAGGCATCTTAATTTGTCATTTGCAAGGAGACCAATCAATCTCTTTTCAAAATATGAGAAAAAAGATCATTGAGGTTCAAAATATCATTGTTCAAGACAAAGATGTTCAATCCATTTCTGCCTTTACAGGTGGCAGAGCGGTTAACCAAGGGAATGTCTTTATCCAACTTACAGATAAAGACAAACGAACTGGCACTGTCCAAGAAACGGTGACTCGCATCTCTAAGAAATTAAATAATTTAGTGGGCGCTAAATTTTACATTACCATCCCAGGATTAATTCATGCTGGTGGGCGCTCTAGTAATGCAGAGTACCAATACACATTACAAAGTGACTCTTCGAAAGATTTATATGATTGGATGCCAAAACTGGTTAGCGCATTACAAAAACATTCAGATATTGTCAAAGATGTTTCCTCGGACGTGCAGCAAGGTGGCGAAGCCATTGATGTCGATATTCTCAGAGATACAGCGCCACGTTTTCAAATTACACCTCAATTAATATCCAACACACTTTATGATGCTTTTGGTCAAAGAGCTGCTTCAGTCATCTATAATCCTTTGAACCAATATCGTGTTATAATGGAAGTTGATCCTAAATTTGCAGAAAATTCAACTGTGTTAGCCCGTACGTGGGTCAGCGTTTCTGGTGGTACTGCTGGCGGTGGCGCAACGTCGAACACAATACGTGTTTCAGCAAATACTAATCTAAGCGAAGAAGCTAAAATTAACCAACAAAATTTCAAGAACCAAATCGCAAACCAATTAGCGGGGGGAAATGGCGCGTCTAATGGTTCTGCTGTTTCGACCTCTAGCCAGACGATGGTTCCTTTGTCTATTGTCAGCCACAAAAAACCTGCATTAACCTCCTTGAGCGTCAACCATGAAGGGTTATTTGTATCAGCAACACTTTCATTTAACCTTGCTAAAGGAAAGTCGCTGAGCGACGCCATTCAACTCATTAAATCAGAGACTGTTAATATTCATCTTCCCAAAAATATCTCTGGCAGTTTTTCAGGGAATGCCGCACAATATCAACAAAATAGCAGCAGTGGTCTTGTTCTGATATTTGCTGCAATTTTTGCTGTTTATGTGACACTAGGAATCTTGTACGAAAGTTATATTCACCCTATCACGATTTTATCAACCCTCCCTTCTGCAGGGGTTGGGGCTTTATTAGCTTTGGATCTTTTTGGGCAAGAATTCACGATTATCGCATTAATTGGCATTATCCTATTAATCGGTATTGTTAAAAAAAATGCGATTTTGTTGGTTGATTTTGCAATCAATGCAGAAAAAATGGATAATATGGCTGCAAAAGACGCCATCATACTGGCTTGTAAATTACGCTTTCGTCCAATCATGATGACCACTATCGCCGCAGCTTTTGGCAGCGTTCCTTTGATTATTGCCAGCGGATATGCCAATGAGCTTCGTCGTCCTCTTGGGATTGCCATTGTAGGCGGATTGGTCATGAGCCAAGCATTAACTTTATATACAACGCCCGTAATTTATCTTTATATGGATAGATTGCGTAAATGGCGTCCTTTCAAACGTTTCTTCTTTAAAAACAAAGGGCAACAAGGTGCATAACTTGTCTTTTTCAAAATTCAACAAAAACAGCCTGTTTAAAAGTGTCTCTCTCATTTGCATATTGACCTTAAGCAGTTGTATGGCAGGCCCTAATTATCATCGCCCTTCTGCTATCGTTTCACCACAATTCAAAGAGTTGAAACCTGTTTCTGGTTGGGTAAATGCAAACCCAGATCTTGCTTCTGCGGCTAAAGGTGAATGGTGGACAATTTACAATGATCCCTTGTTAAACCAACTAGAAGAACAAATTGATATCTCTAACCAAAATTTGAAACAAGCAGAAGCATCCTATCGATACGCACGAGCATTAATTGACCAAACCAGAGCGGGCTTCTTCCCAACAGTAACCATGGGCCCCAGTTTTAATCGTCAAGGCAATGGTGGCGGCGCCACTGGCATCGGCAGTGGTGGCAATATCAGTTACGCCAAAGGACAAACAAAAAATACCTATGCTCTGCAAACTGCTGCTAGTTGGGATTTAGACCTTTGGGGGAAAATCAGACGCAATACAGAAAGCCAAGTTGCCTCTGCTCAAGCCAGTGCCGCAGATTTAGCCAATGCCCGACTTTCTTATCAAAGCCAACTTGCACAAACTTATTTTAATTTGCGATACCAAGATTCTCTAATCGATTTACTTCAAAAGAATGTCGATTTCTATGAAGCCTCGTTACGTGTGACACAGAACCAACATTATGCGGGAACCATCGAACCAACGGCTTTTTTACAAGCAAAAACGCAATTACAACAAACAAAAGCTCAACTGACACAAGCTGGAATTGCAAGAGCGCAGTATGAACATGCCATTGCGATTTTAATTGGTAAACCGCCTGCACAAGTCAATATTCCACGCGGAAAATTAAGCTTCACAGTTCCTGCTATTCCCGTTGCCGTTCCTTCAACACTACTGCAACGCAGGCCTGACATCGCCTCTGCGGAAAGAAAAATGCAAGAACAAAATGCGCAAATCGGTGCTGCAATCGCTGCATTTTATCCTGATGTAACTCTGACCGCCAGTCTGAGTTATAGTGGAGATCCAGTAGGCAGTTTGGTGCAAGTAGCTAATCGTATTTGGTCTTTGGGAGCATCTGCTTCTGAAACGCTTTTTGATGGTGGTTCCAGAACATCAATGGTCAAACAAGCCGAAGCACAATATGATATGGCTGTTGCTACGTATCGCCAAGCGGTCTTAGAGGCTATACAAGGTGTTGAGGATCAGCTTTCTAACCTTCGCATCCTAGACGAACAATATACTCAACAACAACAAGCTGTTGAATTAGCAAACCAAACTGTCCAAATTGCACTTAATCAATATAAAGTTGGAACGGAAGACTATACAACCGTGGTAACACAACAAGTTACATCCCTTAATAACCAACAAACTGCTTTAGGGATACAACAACAACGTATGGTTGATAGTGTTCTGTTAATTCAAAATCTAGGAGGTGGATGGAATGACAAACGTCTGCCAAGCCGTTCTTCGTTAACCTCTAACTTGCCTTTTGTTCCACCTTTTATCCAAAAAAATCCGAATTGACGCATAAAGTGATAGGCTGTCCTTTTTATTAATTGTTAGGAAAGCCTATTGTCTTGTTAATTGAATAGCATCTAAACCACGACAAGATTTCTTTTACTTCTGAAATATGAAATTAAAGCCAGTAAAAAAGCTGCAATCGATAAAACTCCACCAGCAAAATTAGGAGATGCATAACCAAATTGATGTGCGATCGCTAACCCCCCTATCCATGCACCCAAAGCATTCCCTAAATTGAACATTCCAATATTAAATGAAGAGATCAAATTCGCAGCCCCTGCTTGATGCGCTTTGGTCATCACCAAATGCTGTATCGGTGAAACAGTTGCAAAGCCAAATGCCGCTACAAAGAAAACACTAATCAGTAAAACCCATTGATTACCAGCCATGAAATATAAAATAAATAATGTGAGTGCTTGTAATAACAAACTTGATAATAAAACGGGCATCAAAGATTTACTGGCCAGTTTTCCACCTAATATATTTCCTATGCACAGCCCTAACCCGAATATAAATAACACCCAAGGCACAGCAGTATCATGAAAACCAGCAACTTTGGTTACCACGGGTGCAATATAGGTAATGGAAGTAAAGAAAGCAGCGGGACCGAGTACGGTAATTGCCAACGCTATCAATACGTCTATATCTTTGAAAACTGCAAATTCACGTCCTAAATGAAATTCGGGTTCATCTTCTCTTTTGATTTGAGCAGGAACCAGTTTAGTCACCCCAATAAAAGCAATGATACCAATGACTGTAATCATATAGAAAACAAAATGCCACGATACTTTATACCCCAAATAAGTGACTAAGGGGGTGCCCAGCAAAGTAGAAAGGGTCAATCCACTGAACATAAATGAAATAGCAGCAGTCTCTCTCCCCTTGCAAAGTTCAACAGCGATCAATGACCCAATACCAATAAAAGCACCATGAGCCAAGGAAGTAATAAATCTGCCAACTAAAAGAACCGCAAAATATGGAGACCAAGCGGTGATTAGATTGCCTAAGATAAACAACCCCACAAGAATCATTAACATTTTTTTCTGAGGAATTTTTGCACCTAAAATTACAATAATAGGCGTAAAAATAAACACGCCTAACGCATAAATTGTTGCGGCATATCCTGCAATATCAATTGAAATTTTAAAGTCGTGTGAAATAAAAGGTAATAATCCAGATATCGAGAATTCTGTAATTCCAATACCAAAAGTCATTATCGCCAAAGCCCATATTGCCAACGGCATAAACATCCCCATGTTGCTTTATAACTAATGTGTAAATATTTTCGAACAGCAATAGATAAGTCAACAATATCCTTATCAACAAAAAAAGAGGTGGATAAACCACCTCTTTTCTCAATAGAAAATAAACTACACAAATGTTAATTATGCAGCGAAATCATCTACATCTTCTACTTCAGGTTTTGGACCACTGTCTAAACCTTTTGCGTTGACATCACGTTCAACAAGTTCAATTACAGCCATGTTAGCTGCATCGCCATAACGAACACCTGCTTTTAACACACGGCTGTATCCGCCTTGACGAGCTTTGTAACGTTCTGCAATTGTAGAAAACAATTTTGAAACAATTGTCTCATCACGAAGTAAAGCGAATGCTTGTCTACGTGCGTGTAAATCACCACGTTTACCAAGAGTAATTAATTTTTCTACAACTGGGCGTAATTCTTTTGCTTTTGGCAAAGTAGTTGTAATTTGTTCATGCTTGATTAAAGCAACAGCCATGTTACGAAACATCGCTTTACGATGAGAAGTTGTAACACCAAGCTTACGACCAGACATACCGTGACGCATAATTTATTCTATCCTTTTTATTCAAAATGCTAAAACAGCTCATCCAGCCGTTTTGCTAACTCTTCGATATTTTCAGGTGGCCATGCAGGCACATTCATCCCAAGGGATAAGCCCATTGTTGAAAGTACTTCTTTAATTTCATTCAATGACTTACGACCAAAGTTAGGCGTGCGCAACATTTCCTGTTCAGTTCTTTGTACCAAATCACCAATATACACGATATTATCGTTTTTCAAGCAATTTGCACTACGAACTGATAACTCAAGCTCATCCACTTTACGCAATAAATTACGATTGAATGGAAGGTCTTCTTGAGGCTCTTCGGCTTGAACAGGTTTCGGTTCATCAAAATTAATAAAGAGTTGTAACTGATCCTGCAGAATACGTGCAGCCAAAGCCACAGCATTTTCAGGGGTTACAGAACCATCTGTTTCCAAAGTTAATAACAATTTGTCAAAGTCAGTTACCTGACCCACACGTGTTGGTTCAACTTTGTATGAAACACGACGAACAGGAGAATAAATTGCATCAATAGGAATCATTCCAATTGGCGCATCTTCTTGACGATTTGCGGCTGCTGGAACATAACCTTTACCCATAGAAACGGTAAATTCCATTCCAAGCTTAACACCATCATCAAGTGTACAAATCACCAAATCAGGATTCATGATTTCAATATCATGATCTGTTTGAATTTGTCCTGCTGTCACTTGTCCAGGACCAACCGCAGATAAAATCATACGTTTGGGCCCTTCACTATGCATACGAATAGCAAGTTGCTTTACGTTCAACACAATATCAGTAACATCTTCACGTACCCCATTTACAGAGGAAAACTCATGAAGAACACCGTCAATACGGAGCGCTGTCACAGCTGCCCCTTGAAGGGAAGAAAGAAGTATTCGCCGAAGCGCATTACCGAGCGTCATGCCGAAGCCACGTTCAAGCGGCTCCGCCACCACGGTCGCCACATTAGATGACGCCGAGCCCGGTTCGACTTCCAGCTTCTCTGGTTTTATAAGAGACTGCCAGTTTTTTTGGAGGACCAAGGTGGTGGCCTTTCAATTCAGAATTTTGCCATAGAGGCGACAAAATCCTAACCAAAAGATTAGGATTAATCTCCTGTTATTTTTCTAAATGATTTTAGAGAAATAACAAAGGAGCGGATTAAACGCGACGTCGTTTACGTGGACGACATCCATTATGTGGCACAGGGGTCATATCCCGAATAGAAGTAACGGTAAAACCAACTGCCTGTAATGCACGTAATGCACTTTCACGACCTGATCCTGGACCAGAAACTTCGATCTCAAGCGTTTCCATACCGTGTTCACGTGCTTTTTTACCAGCATCTTCTGCAGCCATTTGTGCTGCATAAGGTGTTGATTTACGAGAACCTTTAAATCCTTGTGCACCTGCTGAAGACCAAGAAATAGCATTCCCTTGAACATCAGAGATTGTAATCATTGTATTATTAAACGTAGACAAAACATGTGCTACGCCGGAAATAATGTTTTTGCGTTCTTTTTTTCTAAGACGCGGAGCGGCGGGTTTCGCCATGACTTTTTTTATCCTGTTGTTTAGTTACAAAAATAAAAACCAACCTAGGAACTAGCGTGTTGCCTTTTTCTTACCAGCAATAGCAACAGCCTTACCCTTACGCGTACGCGCATTGGTATGGGTTCTTTGCCCTCTTACAGGTAGACCACGACGGTGACGTAAGCCACGGTAGCATCCTAAATCCATTAAGCGTTTAATATTCATGGCGACTTCACGACGAAGATCACCCTCAACTTGATATTCACTATCAATTAACTCACGAATTTTCAGAATTTCATCATCTGAAAGTTCGTTCACTCTGCGTGCTTCAGGAATTGAAAGTTTATTACAAATTTCCTGTGCTTTTGTAGGCCCAATGCCATAAATATAACGCAGACCAATTGCTACCCGTTTATTTGTCGGGATGTTTACGCCGGCAATACGCGCCACGCCTGTTACTCCTCAATTAACCTAAAAAATTCAGGCTTATTTCTTGAACAATCGGCTACTCAACAAAAACACAACTACTTTTTATAAAGTAATGTTTATAAAATAGCCAACAACCTAAAATACCTTTAAAGGCAGCAATATAACCTTCCTGCCTTTAGAGTCAATACCGCAACACAAAAAATTTATTTTGTATAAAGAATTCTAGTTGCTTAATTTAATTTTTTTTAAGACTTGGTCAATGTCTTTTGTGACATCTCCCACGCTTTTCATCCCATTTATTGCGTATAAACAGTTTTTTTTCTCGTAGTATGGCAATAATGGCGCAGTTTGCTTACGATATGTTTCCAATCTCGCCAAAACAGTTTCTTTGTTATCATCAGCTCTTGATATAAATTCCGTCGAGCCGCAACTATCACATACACCTTCCACTTTGGGATGCTTAAATTGCTTATGGTAACTGGCACCACAGCTTGCACAGCTAAAACGACCAGAAATACGCTCAGCTAGCATTTCTTCGTCAACTTCCAAGGAAAGCACCGCATCTAATGTCATTCCCTGAGAAGAAAACATTTTGTCCAATGCTTCGGCCTGCCCCAAACTGCGAGGAAAACCATCAAGGATGAAACCATTTTTACAATCGTCTGCTTGGATTCTTTTCTGAATCATAGAAACGATTAAATCGTCTGGAACTAACTCTCCACTATCCATGATTTTCTTAGCAAGCTTGCCAACATCAGATTCAGCCTTAACTTCAGCACGTAACATATCACCTGTTGAAATCTGAGCGATGTTATACTCTTGAGCAAGATGCTGGGATTGTGTTCCCTTACCCGCCCCAGGAGGGCCTAAAAAAACTAATTTCATCGCTTTTTCCCCTTACCACCACGAGATTTACGTAATAAACCTTGATATTGATGCGCAACCAGATGTGACTGTACTTGTGTGACTGTATCGATGGTTACAGACACAATAATAATCAAACTCGTTCCACCAAAATAAAATGGAACATTATAATGATTAATCAAAAATTGTGGCAATAAACAAACAGCAACGAGATATAGGGCACCGATCGTCGTCAGTCGCGTTAAGATCGTATCAAAATAAGCGGCCGTATTTGCACCTGGACGAATCCCAGGAATAAAACCACCTTGTTTACGCAAATTATCGGCCGTTTCTTTGGGATTAAAACTGACTGCAGCATAGAAAAAAGAAAAGAAAATAATCATGGCTGCGTAGAATAACATATATAAAATACGACCATTGCTAAATTCTTGACCTATGAATGCTAACCAGCCAGGTGTAGAATCACTGGATAAAAATCCTGCAATTGTCACTGGGATTAACAAAACTGATGATGCGAATATAGGTGGAATAACTCCTGCAGTATTGACTTTAAGAGGCATATGAGTGGAATCTCCACCATACATACGTTGACCAACCTGCCGTTTAGGATACTGGATAACCACACGTCTTTGTGCTTGTTCCATAAAGACAATAAAAGCAATCGTAACCGCTGCTAATACCAAAAAGATGACAACAAATATAGGTGATAATGCGCCTGTATACCCTAAATTAAACAAACTGGCCAAGGCGGTTGGAAGATTCGCGACAATACCAGCAAAGATAATTAACGAAATGCCGTTTCCTACCCCTCTAGCGGTAATTTGTTCACCTAACCACATCAAAAACATCGTCCCACCAACTAGCGTAATAACACAAGTGGCAGTGAAAAAGAATCCAGGGTGAAGCACAGCATTCCCAGCTGGTGTACTCATACTCGCAAGACCCACGGCAATCCCATAAGCTTGGAACAACGCAATGAAAACGGTTAAATATCTTGTGTATTGATTAAGCTTCTTACGTCCTTGCTCACCCTCTTTTTTTAATGCTTCCAAAGAGGGCATAGCCGAAGACATCAACTGAATAATGATCGATGCACTAATATAAGGCATAATGTTTAGGGCAAAAATCGTCATACGACCCAGCGCACCACCACTAAACATATCAAACATACCTAAAATACCGCCTTGATGCTTGGCAAGTAATTGAGCCATAATCGCAGCATCAACACCAGGAACAGGTATATATGTACCTAAACGGTAAATAATCAAAGCACCAAGGGTAAACCATATGCGTTTTTTTAATTCAGTGGCTTTAGAAAAGGCACTGAGATTAATATTAGATGCTAATTGCTCGGCCATAGAGGCCATAATCTTATCCTTTCAGAAAAAACAGCGTCACCGCAAATAGTTACGGGACGCTGTATTTTTAAGCCTTAAGATTTATCGTGTAATATAAACTGATAAAATTCTATTATTAACAAAATATATTACAGTTTCACTTTAGGCATCTGCAGATACATCCCTAGAAGGAACCAATAGCTTAACAGAGCCACCAGCTTTTTTCACTGCTTCAAGTGCTGCAATAGACGCACCAGACACTTCAAGATTTACGACTTTATTCAATTCACCTTTGCCAAGCAAACGAACACCAGCATATTTCTTTCCTTTAAATAAGCCCGCATTACGCAATGCTTCTTCATTAATCACAGAAGAAGCATTCAATTTGCCCTCGTCAATTGCAAGAGATAAAGTATCAAGGTTTACTTCCGCATAAAGTTTGCGGAAGATATTCTTAAATCCTCTTTTAGGTAAGCGACGATAAAGCGGAAGTTGCCCACCCTCAAAACCATTAATTGCAACACCAGATCTAGCGTGTTGCCCTTTATGACCTTTACCTGAAGTCTTACCTTTGCCTGAGCCAATACCACGACCTAGACGTTTTTTTGTATATCTAGAGCCTAAATTGTCACGAAGTTCATTTAAGTTCATTAAATTATCCCTCCACCTTTATAAGGTGGCGAACCTTATTGATCATCCCTTGCACAGCTGGTGTATTTTCCAACTCGCGCGTGGCACCAATGCGATTCAACCCTAAACCAACTAATGTTTGTTTTTGATATTTCTGACGACCGATTGCAGAAGCGATTTGAGTCACTTTAACTTTATCAGCTTTCGTATCAACCATTTACAACCTCCGCATTTTGAGCATTAGCTGGGGCTTCACGACGTCCCAAAATTTCAGAAACTTTTTTACCACGTCTTGCTGCAACGACCCGAGGGCTTGCGCAACGACGTAATGCATCAAAAGTTGCCTTAACCATGTTATGAGGATTACGTGAACCTGTTGACTTCGCAACAACGTCATTAATCCCAAGACTTTCAAAAACCGCGCGCATAGGACCACCAGCAATAATACCAGTTCCTGCTTCTGCTGATCTTAAAATCACTTTACCAGCTCCAAAACAGCCTTGAACATCGTGATGCAATGTTCTGCCTTCTTTCATTGGAACACGGATCATTGATTTTTTTGCTTGTTCAGTAGCTTTACGGATTGCTTCAGGAACTTCTCTAGCTTTACCAGACCCATACCCAACACGACCACGCTGATCGCCAACAACAACCAATGCTGCAAACGCAAAACGGCGACCGCCTTTTACAACTTTTGCAACACGATTGATCGTTACAAGCTTATCAACCAAATCATCATTTTCACGTTCACGTCCTGCGCGACCGCCTTCTTTAACTTCACGTGCCATTCGCGACCTCCCTTAGAACGCAAGTCCGCCCTCACGGGCAGCCTCAGCTAGCGCTTTTACACGCCCATGATAAATATAGGAGCCACGATCAAACACGACCTGTTCCAACCCAGCTGCTTTTGCACGTTCAGCAATTAATTTGCCAACTGTACGAGCAGCATCAATATCAGCTCCAGTTTTCAATTGTCCTTTTACTGCAGCATCTAAACTAGAAGCAGCAGCTAAGGTTTTACCAGCCACATCGTCAATAACCTGAGCATAAATATTTTTGCTAGAACGGAATACTGAAAGACGAGGACGTCCATTTCCTTTCTGACGAAGCTGATAACGCAACCGTCTACGCCGGCGCGTTTGTAATTCACGTTGCGTACCCATTATTTCTTCTTGCCTTCTTTGCGACGTATGACTTCATTATCATAACGAACACCTTTGCCTTTATAAGGCTCAGGTTTTCTAAAATTACGAATGTCCAAAGCAACTTGACCAACACGTTGCTTATCATTGCCTTCAACTGTTACAGCTGTAGGACGTGGTGTTGTAATTTTAATATCAGCAGGAATTGGATAAACAATGTCATGTGAATAACCAAGATTCATAACCAAATTGGAACCTTGCACAGACGCACGGAAACCTGTTCCCGTAATTTCCAAAGTTTTTGAATACCCTTCAGAAACACCATGAACCATATTTGCAACCAATGCTCTTGTCGTTCCCCACATAGCTCTCGCAATAATTGCTTTGTTTTTTGGGCTAACAATAACTTGATTATCTTCAATTTTAGTTTCAACGTGTTCAGACACAGGAATAGAGAGTTCCCCTCTTTTTCCTTTAACTGTCATGTTACCGTTTGTTAAAGTAACTTGTACCCCTTGTGGAATCTGTACGGGGTTTTTGCCTACGCGTGACATTTAATTCCCCTTAGAATACACGACAAAGAACTTCGCCACCAACATTAGCAGCGCGCGCTTCAACATCAGACAAAACACCACAAGGTGTTGAAAGGATGGATACACCGAGCCCCGCATAAACGCGTGGAAGTTCTTTAATCTTTGAGTATACACGACGACCAGGTTTAGAAACTCTTTGAATTTCTTTAATAACGGGTTCGCCATCAGAATATTTCAGTTCAATGCGAAGCTGATTAATACCTTTACGCAATTCTTCTTTTTTATAACCGCGAATATAACCTTCACGTTTTAAAGCTTCTAAAACATTGACTCTTAAGTTAGAAGCAGGAGCTACACAAAATGTATGACGAGCAGATTGCGCATTACGAATACGGGTGAGCATATCACCTAATGGATCAGATAATGACATCTACAGCCCCTTACCAACTTGACTTAACCATACCGGGGATCTGCCCAGTAGACGCTAATTCACGCAATGCGATACGGCAAAGCTCAAATTTACGATAATTACCACGAGAACGTCCTGTTAATTTACAACGCAAACGGACTCTGACACGAGAACCATTACGAGGTAATTGTGCCAATTTTAAAGAAGCATCAAAACGATCTTCAACAGGCAACGCTCTATCCATAACAATATTTTTTAATGCAATGCGCTTTTCTTTGTCACGTGCAGACATACTAGCACGCTTCGCATTGCGATAGATGGCGGAAGTTTTTGCCATGTTTTATTTTACCCTCCGGAACTTGTCGAAAAATTCGACCGTTTTCCAAAAATAAATAGATTTGCAAGGCAACTTACATTGCCTTGCAGCGAAAAGAAACTAAACTTACCCAACGAAAGGTAAAGAAAACGCCTTTAATAAAGCTTTAGCTTCTTCATTTGTTTTAGCTGAAGTAACAAAAATGATATCCATACCACGCACATCGTCTACTTTATCGTAAACGATTTCGGGGAATACGATTTGTTCCTTCAAACCCATTGCAAAGTTACCATTGCCATCAAAACCTTTATTCGCAGGTAATCCTCTAAAATCACGAACCCTAGGTAAAGCGATCGTCACTAAACGGTCTAAAAACTCATACATACGGCGGCTACGTAACGTAACCTTACAACCAATTGGCAGACCAGCACGAATTTTAAAACCAGCAATGGCTTTCTTACTTAACGTTTTAACTGCTTTTTGACCAGCAATCAAGGTCATTTCTTCTGTTGCGTTATCTAATTTCTTTTGATCGCCAACAGCTTCGCCAACACCCATGTTCAAAACGATTTTTTCAAGACGGGGAATTTGCATTTCATTTTTGTACGAAAACTGTTCACGTAGATTCTTACGCAGCTCGTTTTTATAGAGTGTATAAAGTCGGGCTTCAGATGCAGTTTGAATATTTTCTGACATTCCTCTCTCTCCTAACTTTCAATCACTTCGCCAGTAGCTTTGGCGATACGAACTTTACGACCATCTTCAAGAACCCTAAAACCAACGCGTGTTGGTTTGCCAGATTTTGGATCAACAAGTTTCAAATTAGACAAATGAACAGGTTTTTCACGTTCAATGATTCCACCTTGTTCACCCATACGGCTAGGTTTTTTGTGGTGTTTTGCAACAGCTACACCACGAACAACAGCTTTATCTCCTGTTGGGTTAACAGAAAGAACTTCACCTTTAACCCCTTTATAAGGGCCGGTGATCACAATAACTTGATCACCTTTTTTTATACGTGCAGCCATTATAGAACCTCCGGAGCTAAGGAGATAATTTTCATAAACTTACGAGCACGTAATTCTCTGACCACTGGCCCAAAAATACGCGTTCCAATAGGTTCACTTTGTTTATTAATCAACACAGCTGCATTCTTATCAAAACGAATAGATGTGCCATCAGCACGACGTACAGGATAACTTGTACGAACGATAACAGCTTGATGAACTTCACCTTTCTTTACCTTGCCACGAGGAATAGCCTCTTTGACAGATACGACAATCACGTCGCCGACCGAAGCGGTCTTCCGCTTTGAACCGCCCAGCACCTTAATGCACTGCACCTCTCTTGCGCCTGAATTATCAGCCACGGTAAGGTTGGTCTCGGGATGGATCATGTCTTAGCCCCCCTTAAACTTTAACGCTGGATACTGATGTTGCTGCCTCAAGAGGAGCCCCATTACGAGTAGTCACAGCCCATGATTTTCTTTTAGATATTGGAGGAGATTCGATGATACGAACCATATCCCCAATTTTACATTCATTTAATTCATCATGCGCCGCATATTTTTTAGAACGACGAATGAATTTTTTATAAAGCGGATGCATAACACGACGAACAACCAGTACTGTCACTGTTTTGTCCATTTTGTCGCTTGTCACCCGACCAGTCAGAACGCGCCTTGGCATTGCCCACGAACTCCTTAGGACTTGCTGGTGGATGCAGCTGCACCCACGGCGTTTTTGTTTAATTCACCCATGATGGTTTTGATACGCGCAATATCACGACGAATCACACCAACACGGCTGACACCTTCATTTTGACCTGTCGCACGTTGGAAACGCAAGTTGAATTGTTCACGTCGAAGATCAACTAACAACGTTTTTAATTCATCAATAGTTTTGGCGCGCAGATCAGCTGGCTTATAAGCCTTTGCCATTCTTAAGCCTCCCCTATGCGGGTTATGAATTTTGTTTTAATCGGCAACTTAGCAGCGCCAAGCGTCAATGCTTCTTTAGCAATCTCAGGTGAAACACCTTCAATTTCAAACAAAATACGACCAGGTTTAACACGAGCAACCCAAAATTCAGGAGATCCTTTACCAGATCCCATACGAACTTCAGCAGGCTTGCTTGACACAGGAAGGTCAGGGAATACACGAATCCATACGCGTCCCATACGCTTCATAGCACGAGTAATCGCACGACGTGAAGCTTCAATTTGACGTGCAGTAATACGTTCGGGTTGCAGAGCTTTTAGACCGTAAGTACCAAAATTCAACTCTGTCCCACCCTTCGCATTACCATGGATACGACCTTTATGAGCTTTGCGGAATTTAGTCCGCCGCGGAGATAGCATTATTTAATATCCTCATGCGTTGTAATAGTCTCTTATAACTATTAAACTCCAAAAAATCAATTACCGTTGTGGAACTTGATCAGCTGCACGGCGATCTTGTGCTAATGGATCATGAGCCATAATTTCGCCCTTAAAGATCCAAACCTTCACACCACACTTACCATAAGTAGTTTGTGCTGCTGCAACACCATAATCAATATCTGCTCTTAATGTATGCAAAGGCACACGTCCTTCACGATACCATTCAACACGAGCAATTTCAGCACCACCCAAACGACCACTACAATTGATACGAATACCTTGTGCACCCAGACGCATAGCTGATTGAACAGCACGTTTCATAGCACGACGGAAAGCAACACGTCTTTCTAATTGTTGTGCGATGTTCTCTGCAACAAGTGTCGCATCAATCTCAGGCTTGCGAATTTCAACAATATTTAATGCAACATCTGCATTAGCCATTGCTGCTAACTCTTTACGCAAACCATCAATATCTTGACCTTTTTTGCCAATAACAATACCAGGTCGTGCAGCATAAATGGTCACACGAGGTTTTTTAGCAGGACGTTCAATCACGACACGTGAAACGCCAGCACCAGCGAGCTTTTTGCGCAAAAAATCGCGAAGTTTGAAATCTTCAAATAGCAATCTGGTATAATCTTGATCTGCATACCAACGACTATCCCAAGTGCGGTTAATACCTAGACGCAAACCAATTGGATTAACTTTTTGACCCATTATTATGCTGCCTTTCCTTCATCGTTGTCTTCACGTTCTGCAACCACGATCTTTATATGGCTAAAGAATTTTTCAATTTGTGCTGAACGTCCACGACCTCTTGCATGAAAACGACGCATAACCATAGCTTTACCAACCTCAGCTCTAGACACAACCAAACGGTCAACATCAAGCTGATGGTTATTCTCAGCATTCGCAATCGCGCTTTCAAGTATTATTTTTACTTGCTGAGCAATTCTACGCTTTGAAAAAGTTAACTTCGCTAACGCTTGAGACACAGGTTCGTTACGAATCAAACCTGCAACTAAATTCAATTTACGTGGACTAGTTCTGATATTACGACCAACTGCTTGAGCTTCGTTTTCAGAAAGTGCACGTGGATGCTTTGGTTTACTCATAACTAGCCCCGCTTTGCTTTCTTATCTGCAGCATGCCCATTGTAAGTACGTGTAGGAGAAAATTCACCGAATTTATGACCTACCATATTTTCACTTACTTGCACTGGCAGAAATTTGTGACCATTATAAACACCGAAAACCAAACCAACGAATTGTGGTAAAATGGTTGAACGGCGTGACCAAATTTTAATCACATCATTACGACCAGAAGCACGAGCTGCCTCAGCTTTTTTTAATAAATACCCGTCTACAAACGGGCCTTTCCAGACGGATCTTGCCATCTTTTATTCGCCCCTTTATTTACCTGTCTTACGACGACGGATAATCAAGCTATCCGTACGTTTATTGACTCTAGTTTTATAGCCTTTTGTTGGTTTACCCCAAGGAGTAACTGGATGACGACCACCTGAAGTACGACCTTCACCACCACCATGTGGATGGTCAACAGGGTTCATCACGACACCACGGTTATGAGGACGACGTCCTTTCCAACGGGTACGACCAGCTTTACCAAAATGTTGGTTCATATTATCTGGATTTGATACTGCACCAACAGTTGCCATACATTCACCACGAACTAAACGCAATTCATTTGATTGCAATTTAATTTGTGCATAACCAGCGTCTTTACCAACCAATTGCGCATATGTACCAGCAGAACGAACTAGTTTACCACCAGCACCTTCTTTAAGTTCAATATTATGAACAATTGTTCCGACAGGAATAGCAGCCAAAGGCATTGCGTTTCCTGGTTTTACGTCTACACGTCGACCAGCAACAACAACATCACCAACTTTTAAACGTTGTGGAGCTAAAATATAAGACAACTCACCGTCTTCATACTTAATCAAAGCAATGAAGGCTGTGCGGTTTGGATCATATTCCAAACGTTCAACGGTTGCAGGCATATCAAACTTACGACGTTTGAAATCAACGTAACGATAAGATTGTTTATGACCACCACCAATAAAACGAGAGGTAATACGACCATTGTTGTTACGACCACCAGTTTTATTCTTACCTTCAGTAAGCGTTTTAACTGGCTTTCCTTTCCAAAGCTCCTTACGATCAATTAAAATCGTTCCACGAAGACTTGGAGTAACTGGATTAAAATGCTTTAATGCCATTAATTCCTACCTTACGCTTAAGACAGCTTGGTGGTCAAATCAATTGATTGACCTTCGGCAAGCTGAACAAACGCTTTTTTAATATCAGAACGACGCCCTAAACGACCTTTGAATCTCTTAGTTTTACCCTTTAATACAAGAGTATTGACACCCAATACTTTAACACCAAACAAAGTTTCGATTGCTACTTTGATTTGTGTTTTTGTTGCATTTGGAGCCACTTTAAAAGCAACTTGATTTTTTTCAGATAGCATCGTTGCTTTTTCAGTAATCAAAGGCGCACGAATGATATTAAACATCGCTTCGCGAGACATTGTTTCCGCTTTGCGACGAAGAGCTAGAATATTTGTCATACTAAGCGCTCCTTCAACCCATCAACTGCAGCACGAGTAATAGCTAGAACATCATGATTCAAAATATCATAAACGTTAGCACCAATCGTAGGAAGAATATCTACAGAATGGATATTTCTTACTGCGTGACCAAAATTTTCATCAACAGCTGTATCCACAATCAATGCAGAATTCCAACCTAACACTTTTAGTTTTGCAGCCAATTCAGCGGTTTTAGCAACACCATTAGCTTGATCAATTATGACCAATTTTCCTTCTGACAATTTCTGTGATAAAGCAGAAATTAATCCAAGTCTTCTTACTTGCTTAGGTAGACTATATCCGTGGTCACGAACAACTGGACCATGAACAACACCACCAGTACGGAAATGTGGGCCACGTAAAGAACCTTGACGTGCGTTACCAGTACCTTTTTGACGGAATGGCTTTTTGGTAGTTCCAGAAACTTCACCACGTCCTTTAGCTTTATGCGTACCAGCACGGCGTTTTGCAAGCTGCCAATGAACAACTCTCGCCATGATATCTGCACGAGGTTGAACTTCGAATAACTCAGCAGGAAGCGTGATATTACCAGCACTTCCATTATCGAGGGTTTTGATTTCTACATCCATTTCCCTCAACCTTTCTCTGCTACCGTTGCTAATGCAGCAGGAAATGGTGCATCCGCATGACGGGCTTTCTTGATCGCATCACGTACGAGGACAAAGCCATTCTTTGCACCAGGCACTGAACCTTTAATCATGATCAAATTTTTCTCAACATCTACAGCAGCGACTTCTAAATTTTGAGTGGTAACTCTTTCATCACCCAAATGCCCTGCCATCTTCTTATTTTTAAAAGTTTTACCAGGATCTTGACGATTACCTGTAGAACCATGTGAACGGTGACTCACTGAAACACCGTGGGTTGCTTCCAAACCACGGAAATTCCAACGTTTCATCGCACCAGCGAAACCTTTACCTTTGCTGGTTCCGGTTACGTCAACTTTTTGACCTTCAACAAAATGTGCAGCGGTCAATGCTGATCCTGATTCAAGTAACGCATCTTCAGAAACTCTAAACTCAACAAGCTTCTGTTTTGGCTCAACTTTTGCTCGTGCAAAGTGACCCCGGTTTGGCTGACTAACGTTCTTTACTTTAGCCTTACCAATACCTAATTGAACAGCTGTATAGCCGTCACGGTCTTGTGTACGAGTATCTACTACTTGCACTTCATCTAAGTGCAAAACAGTGACTGGCACATGTGTGCCGTCCTCTTTAAATAGTCGGGTCATCCCCAACTTTTTTGCGATCAATCCTGTACGCATCGTCTGGACCTTATAGCTTTATCTCGACATCCACGCCAGCGGCGAGGTCAAGTTTCATGAGAGCATCCACGGTCTGCGGGTTAGGCTCAACAATATCTAACAAACGTCGATGAGTTCTAATTTCGAACTGTTCACGACTCTTCTTATCGATATGAGGAGAACGGTTAACTGTAAACCGTTCAATATGCGTTGGTAAAGGAATTGGTCCTCTTACCTGCGCCCCCGTACGCTTCGCTGTATTTACAATTTCTTTGGTGCTGTTGTCAAGCACTCTGTAATCGTAAGCTTTGAGGCGAATACGGATATTTTGGCTTTCCATCTTCTATTTGCCTAATCATAATAACGGATCTAAAAAGCCGATCCTATATAGCAACAAGATTCCCAGCCAGAAAACTGACTGAGAATCCAAACTTAAGAGCTAGAAATTATTCTGTGATTTTAGCAACCACACCAGCTCCAACAGTACGCCCACCTTCACGAATAGCGAAGCGTAGACCTTCATCCATAGCAATTGGTGCAATCAATTCAACATCCATTGCAGCATTATCACCAGGCATTACCATTTCAATGCCTTCTGGTAAATGCACAACACCTGTTACGTCTGTTGTACGGAAGTAGAATTGTGGACGATAATTTGTAAAGAATGGAGTATGACGTCCACCTTCTTCTTTTGTAAGAATATAAGCCTCAGCTTTAAATTTGCTATGAGGTTTGATTGCGCCTGGTTTAGAAAGAACTTGACCACGTTCAACATCTTCACGTTTTGTTCCACGAAGAAGTGCACCAATATTATCCCCAGCTTCTCCACGATCAAGAAGTTTACGGAACATTTCAACACCAGTAACAGTTGTTTTAGTTGTAGGACGAATACCTACAATTTCAACTTCCTCACCAACATTCACTTCACCACGCTCTACACGACCGGTAACAACTGTACCACGACCTGAAATAGAAAATACATCTTCGATTGGCATCAAGAATGGACGATCAACTGGACGTTCTGGTTGAGGAATATATTCATCAACAGCGTTCATAAGATCTAGAACACGGTTTTTGCCTAATTCAACATCACCATCTTCAAGAGCTACTAATGCAGATCCTTTAATGATAGGAATATCATCACCAGGGAAATCATATGAAGAAAGAAGTTCACGGATTTCCATTTCAACCAATTCAAGAAGCTCTGGATCGTCAACTTGGTCACATTTATTCATAAATACAACCAATGCAGGAACGCCAACTTGACGTGCCAACAAGATATGTTCACGAGTTTGTGGCATTGGACCATCTGCTGCAGACACAACAAGAATAGCACCATCCATCTGTGCAGCACCAGTGATCATGTTTTTAACATAGTCAGCGTGACCTGGACAGTCAACGTGAGCATAGTGACGTTTGTCAGTTTGATATTCAACGTGTGCTGTTGAAATGGTAATACCACGAGCACGTTCTTCAGGTGCTTTATCAATCATATCATATGCAGTAAATTCTGCACCACCAACTTCTGCTAATACTTTTGTAATAGCAGCTGTTAATGAAGTTTTACCATGGTCAACGTGACCAATAGTACCAATATTACAGTGCGGTTTATTCCGCTCAAATTTAGCCTTTGCCATTCTCTCTCTCCGTTACTTGGACAGCCCAAGATTTTCGGTTAAAAGGTTAACCTAAACTCAGTTTACTTACCAGCGATAATGACTGAATGCTTTGTTTGCTTCAGCCATACGATGTGTATCTTCACGCTTTTTAACAGCAGATCCACGATTATTCACTGCATCCAACAATTCGTTAGATAGTCTTTCTTCCATGGTGTTTTCACCACGTTTACGAGACGAATCAATCAACCAACGAATAGCCAACGCCTGACGTCGATCTGCACGAACTTCTACAGGCACCTGATAAGTTGCACCACCTACACGGCGAGAGCGAACTTCAACAGCTGGCTTTACGTTATCTAATGCTTCATGAAACAAACGTACTGGATCTGCTTCTGCACCACCACGGGCACGTAATGTTTCCAATGCTCCGTAAACGATTTTTTCAGCGACAGATTTCTTTCCATCATACATCAACGCATTCATGAAACGCGTGATGACTACATCACCAAATTTTGGATCGGGAAGTATCTCACGCTTTACTGCGCGGTGTCGGCGACTCATGCCTATTATTCCTCTTATTTTGGACGTTTAGCACCATACAAAGAACGACGTTGACGTCGCTTTGCAATACCTTGTGTATCCAGGACACCACGTAAAATATGATAACGTACACCTGGTAAATCTTTAACACGCCCGCCGCGTATCAAGACCACACTATGTTCTTGCAAGTTATGACCTTCACCAGGAATATAACTCACCACCTCGTAACCATTTGTCAGACGTACCTTTGCAACTTTACGCAATGCTGAGTTCGGCTTCTTTGGTGTTGTTGTATAAACACGAGTACATACCCCTCGTTTTTGCGGACATCCCTGCAAAGCAGGAACCTTATTGCGCTTGGCAGCAGGTTCGCGGCCTTTAGCGATTAATTGGTTAATGGTCGGCATTCGCCTTTCCCGATCCTTACTATTTCTAGGTTAAGCAATTTAATATATATTAACTTAACGGTCATTTACAACACTCTTGTATCTAAACAAACGATAGATACTTCTTACTGAATACATCCAATATAAAAAAAAGCAAAGGATTTCTTTGAACTTTGTTTTCATAAAAATGTATTTAATTCAACGAACAATGATGCTTTATTTACCACCAAATCATAAATCTTGCAAGGTAAATTATTTACCTTCAGATGCAAGACTTAAAGACCTTGTTGGAAACAAAGCATTTTATTTCCGCCAAAAGACGAAAATAACCCGTATTTTAAATTGATCGGATAGATCAAGACCTACCCGATCAATATGAAATTAATAGAATCGTTTTCTTATAGCCTATTTTTCGGCCTCTGTCACGTCTTCCATTTCATTTTCTTGTGCAATATTTACATCTAAAGAATCTTTAGACTGAATTTGCATCCGAGCATCAGCCAATCTTTGTTTATCACGAGAATAAGCTAATGCTCTAAAGCGGTTCATCACGCTACCCGTTCCTGCAGGAACCAAGCGCCCGACGATAACGTTTTCCTTAAGACCCATCAATGTATCAACTTTACCAGCAGATGCTGCTTCAGTTAATACGCGAGTGGTTTCTTGGAAGGATGCCGCAGAAATAAATGATTTCGTTTGTAATGCGGCTTTAGTAATCCCCTGTAGTACAGGAGATGCCACAGCTGGACGTTCATTCGCATTCATCCTCTTGATATTTTCTTGTTCAAATTCAAGACGATCAATCGTTTCACCAACCAGATAGGTTGTATCACCAGGATCAGTAATTTCAACTTTTTGTAACATCTGACGAACAATCACTTCAATATGTTTATCGTTGATTTTCACCCCTTGAAGGCGATAAACACTTTGAATCTCGTCAATCAAATAATCTGAAAGAGCTTCAACACCCAGAACTTTCAAAATATCATGGGGAACACGTGGCCCATCGACCAACGGATCACCGCGACGAACAAAGTCACCTTCTTGCACAGAAATATGTTTACCTTTTGGAATCAGATATTCTGTTTCTTCACCAGTTTCTTCATTACGTACAACGATACGTCGCTTAGCTTTGTAATCCTTACCAAATTCAACGATACCATCATTTTCAGCAATAATAGCGTGGTCTTTTGGTCTGCGCGCTTCAAACAACTCTGCAACACGAGGCAAGCCCCCTGTAATATCACGAGTTTTTGAACCCTCACGAGGAATACGTGCCAACACATCACCAGCATTTACATCAACACCATTTTCTACAGATAACAAAGAATCTGGTGATAAGAAATAACGTGCATCATTGCCATTCGCAAGCTTCATGACCTCTCCGTTTGAATCTTTCAACTGGAGTCTTGGTCTTAAATCACGAGATTTGCTGGTTTGTTTGTAATCCACCACGACTTTAGAAGATAAGCCTGTGACTTCATCCATACGCTCAACCAGAGTAATACCTTCGATCAAGTCTTGATATTCAATTGTACCTGATTTTTCAGTAATAATTGGAAGGGTATATGGATCCCACTCTGCCATTTTCTGATTACGCGTGACCTTAGCTGCATTTTTAACCAGTAGTCTTGCACCATAAGGGATACGATAACGTGCGCGCTCAACTTTATTTTCATCTAATAAGACAATTTCGCAGTTTCTGGACATCACAATATCGAAACCTTGACTGTTTTGAACCACATTCAAGTTCAAGATTTTAATGCTGCCATCACGAGATGCTTCCACCATTGATTGTTCTGCCCCTCTTTGAGCAGCCCCACCAATATGGAACGTACGCATAGTCAACTGAGTTCCAGGCTCACCAATTGATTGAGCTGCAATAACACCCACAGCTTCACCAATATTTACTGGCGTTCCACGAGAAAGATCACGACCATAACAATACGCACACACGCCAACTTGACTGTCACAAGTTAAAACAGAGCGAATCATCACGCTTTCAACGCCAGCTTTCTCAATGGTTTCAGCTTCTGCCTCTTCAACCAAAGTATTACGCGGATACAAAATTTTACCTGATGCAGGATCAAGAACATCTGCAGCCAAAGTACGTCCTAAGATACGTTCAGACAGAGATGAAATCACTTCACCGCCATCCATCACAGCACGCACTGTCAAACCGCGTTCTGTTTCGCAATCTTGATCAATAATAATACAATCTTGCGCCACGTCCACCAAACGACGAGTCAAATATCCAGAGTTCGCAGTTTTCAAAGCCGTATCAGCAAGACCTTTACGGGCACCATGGGTAGACGTGAAGTAATCTAGAACGGACAAGCCTTCTTTAAAGTTTGCGATAATCGGTTGTTCGATGATCTCACCAGAAGGTTTTGCCATCAAACCACGCATACCAGCAAGCTGTTTCATCTGAGCCGGTGACCCACGAGCCCCTGAATGGCTCATCATCCACACAGAGTTGATACGCTGACCAGGTTCTACACGTGAAATCTCTTTCATCATTGCAGCCTGAACTTCGTCAGTACAACGTGACCAAGCATCCACAACTTTGTTGTAACGTTCACCAGCAGTAATCAAACCATCTTGATATTGTTGTTCGAACTCTTTGACTTCTTCTGTTGTTTTTGCAACCAATTCCTGTTTAGCATCAGGAATAATCATATCATCCTTACCAAACGAAATGCCTGCTTTCGCAGCATAAGCAAAACCAAGCCCCATCATACGATCAGCGAAAATAACACACTCTTTCTGACCACAATGACGATAAACCATATCAATAATATCAGAAATAGATTTCTTCGTTAATTGTTGATTAATCAAATCAAAAGCAATCGCTGGATGTTTAGGAAGAATCTGGGAGATCAACATACGACCAGCTGTTGTGATCACACGTTGAGTAATAGGATTCCCTTCTGCATCTTTAGTTTCATAACGAGTGCGAATTTTGTCATGCAACTTAATTGCTTTAGCTGATAAAGCATGTTCAATTTCGCCAATATTTGCAAATACTGGAGCACCTTCTTTGATCAAACGTCCTTCTGCATCATATTCTGCTTGATCTGGTGTCAATTTAAATTCAGGAATATCCAAACTTAAATAATAAAGTCCTAACACGATATCTTGTGAAGGCACAATAATCGGCTTACCACTTGCAGGACTTAAGATATTATTGGTAGACATCATCAAAACACGTGCTTCTAATTGAGCTTCAAGACTCAACGGCACATGCACAGCCATTTGGTCACCGTCAAAGTCAGCGTTGAATGCTGTACAAACCAACGGATGCAATTGAATAGCCTTGCCCTCAACCAATATAGGTTCAAAAGCTTGAATACCTAAACGATGCAATGTCGGCGCACGGTTCAACATCACTGGATGTTCGCGAATAACTTCTTCAATAATATCCCAAACTTCTGGACGTTCTTTTTCAACCATACGCTTCGCAGCTTTGATGGTTGTAGCATGTCCATATTTTTCAAGTTTCGAATAAATAAATGGTTTGAATAGCTCCAGAGCCATTTTCTTTGGCAAACCGCATTGATGCAATTTTAGTTCAGGACCCACAACAATAACGGAACGACCTGAATAATCGACACGTTTACCAAGCAAGTTCTGACGGAAACGACCTTGTTTCCCTTTGAGCATATCTGCCAAAGATTTTAATGGACGTTTATTTGCACCCGTAATTGCGCGCCCTCTGCGACCGTTATCAAATAGCGCATCCACAGATTCTTGTAACATTCGTTTTTCGTTACGAACGATGATATCTGGCGCACGAAGCTCCATTAATCGTTTCAAACGGTTATTACGGTTAATAACGCGACGATATAAATCATTCAAATCAGAAGTAGCAAAGCGACCACCATCTAACGGAACCAATGGTCTTAATTCCGGTGGGATCACTGGGACAACATTCATAATCATCCATTCTGGACGACAACCGCTTTCAGCAAATGCTTCTACTAATTTTAAACGTTTAACTAATTTCTTACGTTTAACTTCTGATGTTGTTTCTTTTAATTCAGCACGAAGATCAACCTTATCAACATCACAATCAATGTTAATCAAGATTTTTTTTACTGCTTCTGCACCGATACTGATTTCTACACCTTCATGCCCATATTCATCCATAGCATCAAGATATTGTTCTTCAGAAAGCAAGCTATATTGTTTTAAAGGAGAAGTTCCTGATTCTAAAACAACATAATTCTCAAAGTAAAGTACACGCTCAAGATCTTTTAACGTCATATCAACCATAAGGCCGATACGGCTTGGTAAAGATTTTAAGAACCAAATATGCGCAACGGGACTTGCTAGTTCAATATGCCCCATACGTTCACGGCGTACTTTGGCAAGCGTAACTTCAACACCACATTTTTCACAGACAATACCACGGAACTTCATCCGTTTATATTTTCCGCACAAACATTCATAATCTTTGATAGGCCCGAAAATGCGGGCACAGAATAGTCCATCTCGTTCTGGTTTAAATGTACGGTAATTAATGGTCTCTGGTTTTTTTACTTCACCATAAGACCATGACCGTATCTGCTCAGACGAGGCTAATTGAATTTTAATTTGATCAAACGTCATTGCTTGGCCTGATTGACCAAGAATTTTCATAAGTTCATTCATTCGCCATAAACCCTTTGGGGGATAGAGGTGTTATCAAAAATAACACCTCTTTATTAAAATACTTACAAACCAAATCAATATGCTTATTCAGCACTTTGTTCCAGTTCAACATTCAAACCGAGCGATTTCAGTTCTTTAATCAATACGTTAAAGCTTTCTGGAATACCTGCTTCAAAGTCATCTTGATCTTTAACAATCGCTTCATACACTTTCGTTCTACCAGAAACGTCATCGGATTTAACCGTCAACATTTCTTGTAATGTATATGCAGCTCCATAAGCTTCCAACGCCCAAACTTCCATTTCCCCGAAACGTTGACCACCAAATTGAGCTTTACCACCCAATGGCTGTTGTGTAACCAAGGAATACGGTCCAATTGAACGTGCGTGAATCTTATCATCAACCAAGTGATGCAATTTCAGCATGTAAATATAACCAACTGTCACTGGACGTTCGAAAACCTCACCTGTGCGACCATCAATTAACGTGCTTTGTCCAGATGGATTCAATCCTGCTTGGGTCAACATGCCTTCAATATCAGGAATACTTGCACCATCAAACACAGGGGTCATGATCGATACACCCTTGCGGATATCGTTACAGAATTCGACCAACTCATTATCATCAAGATCAACAATTTTTTCTTGGTAAGTTTTTTCACCATAAATTGTTTTAAGACGATTCAAAAGCTCCTGCTTCT
This sequence comes from Commensalibacter communis, assembly GCF_947179105.1. Taxonomy (NCBI): domain Bacteria; kingdom Pseudomonadati; phylum Pseudomonadota; class Alphaproteobacteria; order Acetobacterales; family Acetobacteraceae; genus Commensalibacter; species Commensalibacter communis. Next base: position 174,719 of record NZ_CAMXCK010000001.1, on the reverse strand, counting down.
TCTCACCTTGACGAACATAATCATCGACCACTTGACTAACTTGCTTACCAATATTGGCACAAGCCCAGCCCAAATGCGTTTCAAGAATCTGTCCAACATTCATACGAGAAGGCACACCCAGTGGATTCAACACGAGATCAACAGAAGTTCCATCTTCAAGGAACGGCATATCTTCAACAGGAACAACACGGGAAACAACCCCTTTGTTACCATGACGACCCGCCATTTTATCACCAGGTTGTAATTTACGTTTAACAGCAATGAAAACTTTAACCATTTTCATTACACCCGGAGGAAGCTCATCGCCACGTTGTAATTTATCAACTTTATTGTTGAAACGTGCTTGAACCCCAGCAACTTCACGATCAAAATCTCGTTTAACTGCTTCGATGTTGGCCATGACTGCATCGTCAGCAACAACAATATTGCGCCAAGCCCCTTTAGGATGCTCTGACAATACGTCAAGTGTTAATACAGTTCCTGAAGGAATCCCTTTGAAACCAACACCAGCAGTTTGATCCAATAAGTTTTCTCTTAAACGATTATAGAATGAACGCTCTTGAATAGCCAATTCATCATCACGGTCTTTACTCAAACGTTCAATTTCAGCACGTTCAATCGCCATCGCACGTTCGTCTTTATCAATACCACGACGAGAGAATACACGAACATCAACAATCGTACCGCTGGTTCCGGGAGGAAGTTTCAAAGATGTATCACGAACATCAGAAGCTTTTTCACCGAAAATAGAACGTAAAAGTTTTTCTTCTGGTGTCATTGGGCTTTCACCCTTAGGCGTAATTTTACCGACTAAAATATCACCAGGATTAACTTCTGCACCGATATAAACGATCCCAGCTTCATCCAAATTGCGAAGTGCTTCTTCACCAACATTTGGAATATCACGTGTGATTTCTTCTTGCCCTAATTTTGTATCACGAGCCATAACTTCGAATTCTTCAATGTGAATTGAAGTAAATACGTCATCACGAGCGATACGTTCTGAAATTAAGATTGAATCTTCGAAGTTATATCCATTCCAAGGCATAAACGCGACCAACACGTTGCGCCCCAAAGCCAATTCGCCTAATTCAGTTGATGGACCATCGGCGATGATATCACCCGCCTGAATTTGATCCCCTACATAGACAAGTGGACGTTGATTAATACATGTTGATTGGTTCGAACGAGTATATTTACGTAAACGATAAATATCTACACCTTGAGTTGAACCATTCTGATCCGTAGCACGAACAACGATACGAGCGCCATCAATTTGATCGACAACACCGCCCCGTTTTGCGACAATGGTTGCTCCTGAATCCCGAGCAACGGCTGCTTCCATACCCGTTCCCACCAAAGGTGCATCAGAACGAATTAAAGGTACAGCCTGACGTTGCATGTTCGAACCCATCAATGCACGGTTCGCATCATCGTTTTCCAAGAACGGGATCAAAGCTGCCGCAACAGACACCAATTGTTTTGGAGAAACGTCACAAGCCGTCACATCTTCTGGTTTAACCAACTGGAAGTCACCACTCTTACGAACAGAAACTAACTCGTCAGTCAAATTACCTTCAGCATCTTGCTTTGCATCAGCCTGAGCAACAATTAACTTGTCCTCTTCCATAGCAGATAGATATTTCCATCCATCTTGCAATTTGCCATCTTGCACCAGGCGATAAGGCGTTTCAATAAATCCGTATTTATTCACTTTCGCGTAAGTGGATAATGAGTTAATTAACCCAATATTCGGACCTTCAGGCGTCTCAATCGGACAAATACGACCATAATGCGTTGGATGAACGTCACGAACTTCAAACCCTGCACGCTCACGAGTCAACCCACCTGGTCCCAACGCAGACAAGCGGCGTTTATGGGTCACTTCGGATAATGGGTTGGTTTGATCCATAAATTGTGACAACTGAGAAGAACCAAAAAATTCTCTAACAGCAGCAACAGCAGGTTTAGCATTAATTAAATCATGAGGCATGACGGTATCAATATCCACTGATCCCATACGCTCACGAATGGCACGTTCCATTCTCAACAAACCAAGGCGATATTGATTTTCCATCAATTCACCAACAGAACGTACACGACGGTTTCCTAAGTTATCGATGTCATCGACACTACCTTGGCCATCTTTAAGTTCACACATGATTTTAATTGTGCGAAGAATATCAACTTTACGTAAAACGCGAATTGTGTCATCGCCAGGAACACCCAAGCGAATATTCATTTTTACACGACCAACGGCTGATAAGTCGTAGCGGTCATAATCAAAGAACAATCCACGTAATAAAGATTCAGCAGTTTCAGCAGTTGGTGGCTCACCAGGACGCATCACACGATAGATATCAACCAACGCATCGTCTCTGGAAGTATTTTTATCTGTAATTAATGTATTTCTAATCCAAGGCCCTGTGACATTATCTACAGCCAAAGTTGGGATTTCATCTAATCCAAGCTCTTCAAAACGATCTAATGTTGCTTCTGTAAGCTCTTCACCAGCTTCAGCGTAAATTTCACCCGTATTTTCATTCACCAAATCATGAGCAAAATAACGACCTAATAACTCTTCTCTACGAACTAAAACGCTTTTTGTTTTTTCTGCAATTTTACGTACGGTGCGTGCAGTAAGCTTCACATTAACATCGGCAACCACTTCACCTGTATCAGCATCAACCAATGGAGCCAATAACTTCATGTTACGGAAAGCATCTGGCTCGAATGAACGTGCCCAACCGCTATCGATCTTTTTAAACGTAACTGTATTGTAAAAATAAGAAAGAATTTCATCATCATCCATTCCACGTACTGGAATAGAATCTACATCCCCACCTTCTATTGCTTTTGCATCGCGCAATGCAATAGAGTTTTCGCCTTCGAGGGCGTACAACAATGTTGTAACAGGGAATTTTCTTTTACGATCAATACGAACGTAAATTAAATCTTTACTATCAAATTCAAAATCTAACCATGAACCACGATAAGGAATAATTCTGGCTGTAAATAAAAACTTACCAGAAGAATGCGTCTTACCACCATCATGATCAAAAAACACACCTGGACTACGGTGCATTTGCGATACAATAACGCGTTCCGTACCATTGACGATAAAGGTACCATTTTCCGTCATCAAAGGCATATCACCCATATAAACAGGTTGCTCTTTAATATCGCGAATAGAACGTGAACCTGTATCTTCGTCAATGTCCCATACAATCAAACGAAGAACGACTCTCAAAGGTGCCGCATAGGTCAATCCACGCTGAAGACATTCCTCAACATCATATTTCGGTTCTTCAAATTCGTAATTTACAAATTCGAGACGACCATTACCCGCAAAATCATTGATTGGAAAAATCGAACGAAATACTTCTTCCAACCCCATTAAGGAACGGTTCTCTGGCTTTACATCGCGCTGTAAAAAAGCCTCATAACTCGCCCTTTGCACATCAATAAGATTCGGCATTGGTGCGATTTCTGGAATCCGTCCAAAATTTTTGCGAATGCGCTTGCGTCCCGTGAACGATTTGCTTACCGCGTTCATCGTGTATTGTGCCCCATCGCTTGTTGCCAACTATATTTGTTTTTATCCATACATCTGTAAAACAAATAATCGGCTAATGATAACTAAAATATAACTCTCAACCAAAGAGTTACGCCTACCCCTAAAACCTAGGGAAACATATTTTATTTACGTCGTCAAAAAAAACTCTTTAACGACCAAGTAGGCGGACACCCAAACCTTGGGTTCCGCCCTACCGTAATCCTAAATCCAACGATATAGAGAAAGCCCTATAAACGTTTGATCCATAGCATTATTTAAATTCGACAGTAGCACCTTGTTCTTCAAGGGTCTTCTTAATTTTTTCTGCCTCATCTTTATTCACACCCTCTTTAAGAGTTTGTGGTGCACCTTCAACAAGATCTTTAGCTTCTTTTAAACCAAGACCTGTGATTGCGCGAACTTCTTTAATGACATTAATTTTTTTGTCACCAGATTTAGCAAGAATTACATCAAATTCTGTTTTTTCTTCAGCAGCAGCAGCAGGAGCAGCAGCAGCAGCAACAGCAACTGGAGCAGCAGCAGAGACACCCCATTTTTCTTCTAACATTTTAGAAAGTTCTGCAGCTTCCAAAACAGTTAATGCAGATAATTCGTCAACAATTTTAGCTAAATCAGCCATGATATCTATCCTATTTATATACTAATATAAGTGTTCAATACAAATTTACTAATAATTTAGCAAATTAATAAAAGCTTAATCTTATTAAGCCGCTTCACCTTTGTCCGCATAAGCGCCAAAAACCCGTGCCAATTGTCCAGCAGGAGCTTGAACAACACCAGCAATACGCGTAGCAGGTGTAGAAATAAGCCCAACCAGCTGTGCACGCAATACATCCAATGAAGGCAATTCTGCTAGAGCTTTAACTTGATTTAAATCAAGCATCTGCCCATCTAAATTACCACCAAGAATTTCAAGTTTATCATTGGTTTTGGCGAACTCGACGGCTACTTTCGCAACTGAAACTGGATCTTGTGCCCATGCAAGAGCAATTGGACCAGTTAACAATGGGGTAATACCTTCGAATGGGGTACCTTTAGCAGCAAGGGTGACCAAGCGGTTTTTTCCAACTTTATAAGTTGCACCAGCAGCGCGCATACGACGACGCAAATCTGTAACAGCAGCCACATCCAACCCTTTGTTACGTGTAACAACAAGCATTGATGTATTTGCGAAAACAGATGCCATGGAAGCAACAAAAGCTCGTTTTTCCGTGCGGTCCAAATCCCGTCTCCAATTTGATCAGTCAATTATTGACTGTTCAGGTTACCATTTAGATTATATCTATAAAATACAATCCGGTTCGCCTGTCCTAAACGGTTACACTAGCACATAAACAGACTTGTAAAAATCTATACATACCAGCCCCGCCTCCCGTTCGCAGCTACGAGAACTTTTAAAACTAAGTTACGTACGGTCTTGGACAGGTGTAGGGCAAGATATCTTACCCTATATATGCATTGACTTGTAAAATACAAGCCAATGATAACTCTATATCATATTAACCAGCGTTAACGCTAGCAATATCGATTTCAATCCCAGGACCCATTGTTGAGGAAAGATAAATTTTCTTCATATAGGTTCCTTTTACACCTGTTGGACGTGCTTTTTGCACCACATCGACAAATGCACGGATATTTTCTACAAGATTGGTTGCAGTAAAAGATGCTTTACCAATACCAGCATGCACAACACCACCTTTTTCAGCGCGATATTCTACTTGTCCAGATTTGGCTGCACTAACCGCACCCTTAACATCCATTGTCACCGTTCCCAATTTAGGGTTTGGCATTAATCCACGTGGACCAAGCACCTTACCTAAACGACCAACCAATGCCATCATGTCAGGGGTTGCAATACAACGGTCAAAATCAATTTGACCAGCTTGAATTTTTTCAGCTAGATCTTCATCACCAACAACATCAGCACCTGCCACTCTTGCTTCTTCAGCTTTATCACCACGAGCAAAAACACCAACGCGTAATGTTTTACCTGTTCCATGAGGAAGAGACATTAAGCCACGAACCATTTGGTCTGCATAACGAGGATCTACACCCAAGTTAATCGCAATTTCAATGGTTTCATCAAATTTAGCCTTAGCATTACCAACAACAAGAGCAATCGCTTCTTGTAGAGAATAAACTTTATGACGTTCTAAAGTAGCATGAGCCGCAGCAAGACGTTTATTTTTAGCCATGTCTTAAGACTCCTCTACTTTCAAGCCCATTGAACGTGCTGATCCAACCAACATACGAACTGCACCATCGACATCGTTCGCATTCATGTCTTTCATTTTTTCAGCAGCAATTTCACGCAATTGGCTCATTTTGACTGTACCAACAGTCGCACCTTTACCGATAACTTGAGCGCCTTTTGATACTTTAGCAGCTTTTAACAAGAAATACGTATTCGGTGGTGTTTTTGTAATAAAGCTAAATGTGCGATCTGCATAAGCAGTAATCACGACAGGAATTGGCATTCCTGGTTCAAGATTTTGAGTCGCAGCATTAAACTCTTTACAGAATTGCATAATATTCAAACCGCGTTGACCCAATGCTGGACCAACTGGTGGGGATGGATTCGCCTTCCCCGCAGGAATTTGTAATTTAATGTAGCCAACAATCTTTTTGGCCATATCCGGGTCTCCTTAATAAATTCTACCCAGACCGCGGTTCACACGAAAACCGTAAAGAAATATTCAATTACCTTACAGTTCATCTCCCGCGTTCCGATGAGAACTTGCATTTTTCTTATGTTTTTATTTTTTTGTCAAGATTTTTAATTTAGAACAAGAAAAATAATAATTTATCCAACTTAGTTATTAATAACCTTAATTAAATCAAAAGCCATATCCAAATCTAAATTAACATACTTACAGTTCTTGATTTGCTTAATAACCCTATCTAAAATAAATGCCTTTTTATCTATAAAATGGCTTTTAATATCTGCATGGTGTGACAAAGCGTTCCTAACCTTTGCTAACACCTCTTCACTATTGGAAAACATTCTTTCCGCATCAGTAAAGTTGACAACATCCCAAGCACTACCCATCATATTCACAGAAGCATGTTTTACATCATAATATTTATTACTAGACAACGCTATTCCCCTGCATCCCCACAAAGATGCAATAAGGTGGACATGATATCTACTAGTAATAAAAAAGCTATCTTTGTGCACAGGTATCCCATGTTCTAACAAAGTAAAATGATCCACATAAGAAACGGTAAGCCCATAAGAATGCATTCGATCCATTGTTTCTTTCATTTTAATTCGAGAATCTGGCTCCATAGCTGCAATAAGCTTTAAATTTCTAATTCCATTGTTTGCGAAATGCAATAAAAGATCTTCTGATAATATTTTTGGGAGCAATGCGTCCCCATGAAAAAGATCATTCTGCAAACAAATAACAAGTGACGGTTCGTCTTCTTCTTTAACTAGATAATTTTTTTCTCTATCAAAAGCCATCAGGACATCATCACCTGAGTAACTAATATTGAAGCTGTTGCACATCGACAATAAACTGAAGCTTTCTTTATCGCGCACATCACATAATGAAAAATGTTTAAATAACTTTACAAAATTATAATATGCTGGATCGCACGGGAGCAAACCTAACCCTGTAGCAAATACAGGTATTTTAGCCTCACAAGCCACTAATAAAGAAGATAAAATCAAGATATAAGCCCTAGACCACATCGAATTAATATAGCCACCACCAAATAAATGTATGGCTTCTATTCCAAACTCTTTTAGATTTTGCGCGATAGCTTTAATATCGTTTTTATAGTTATCTATGTCAATAATTGATATTTTATTGTCTTCTATACGAAAATGCCTTGACGTTTTAAAAATACTTTGAACATCTGACACGGCATATACCTTATCCACATGCATAACCTCTATACAGCGCTTTAATTCCGCCCCCCAGCCATCACAAAAAACCATTCCCCCCTGGAAAAGATCCAAATAATTATTAATCCATACCCGCATAATTGCTTCGTCGCCAAAGTTAGGGTGTCCAGCCGCGCCAACAAGTAAACAAGACTTCATAATTAATCCCCTTAATATTTTATTAATTAGAATATATTGAATAACACATTCTAAAACCTAGAAGAGCGCTATTATTTCAAATTATCTATACAAATCTCTTATTAAACAACTCTTGTCAAATATTTTCCAATCTTATCTATTATGGACTTACAAGAGAATAATCTAAATGACTATACTGAAACACACCCACTGATTCTAACTTTTTCTGTGGCAGTTCGTTTGCATCCCATCCCCCACCTAAAGCGGTGATCAGATTGACAGAAGCTTGCATTAATCTGGTTTGACTTTCAACTTCTGCTATCTGGGCGGTTAGGGCTGCCGTTTGTGCGGTAACAACATCCAAATAATTTGTTAGCCCACCCGTGTATAAAGACATTGCCATCCCTTGTGTTCGCAATGCTGCTTCTGATGCTGCTTTATTCTCTTTGAATTTTTGAGACATCTTTTGAGTTAATGTCAAATTGTCAGCAACCTCTTTAAATCCATTTAATACTACGGAACGATAATTGTCTCTGGTTTGTCGATATTGAGACCAATTCCTTTGTAACGTTGCTCTGCGTAATCCACCTTGAAATAGAGGGAGGGCGGCCTTAACTGCCGCTGACCACATACTGTTCGGCAATGTGGCTAAACCAAAACCACTATCTTCAAATCCACTTAAGGCATTAATGGTAATATCTGGATAAAAAGCTGTTTTTGATACCCCAATCGCACGATTAGCCGCTGCCATTTGACGTTCAGCGCTGGCAATATCAGGGCGACGTTGTAACAAGGCAGAAGGAACCCCCAAAGGCACATTGGGAATATACATCGCCTCATTCGATTTTACAGGTTCAACATGAAAACCCATGGGAACTTGATTGACCAATACCGCAATTGCATGTTCTGTAATATCACGTTGAGCCTGAATTTCTGTCTGTTGTGCCTTGGTCATTTCAAGTTGATTTTCAGCTCTTGATACGTCAATGCCCGCAGCAATTGCCCCCATTTGACGCATACGTGTCACATCAACAGCTGCTTCAAAATACTTAATTGACTCTTTTAACACTTCATTTTGCGCATCATATCCACGTAAAATCATATAGTTTCTGGCTAATTCGGCTTGTAAACTCAACTTAGCCGCTTCATAGTCAGCAGCACTCACTTGTGCTAGACTGCGCTGCATTTTGATCTGATTACGAATCCTGCCCCACAAATCAACCTCCCACATTGCAGAGGCTTGATATTGGGCATTATTCTCTGTAATAGGTCCATTGCTTGTCGAGCTACGAAACAGACGATTATGAGACTGTTTATACCGTCCTCCACCAGCCGAGAGTGTTAAATTAGGATAGAGCTGAGATTTGACTTCGCTTAACAACGCACGACTTTGCATAAAAGTTTCTGCGGCAGCCTTTAGATCAGGGTTATTTTTATTCAGCTGGTCTTCTAATTGATTTAAAGTCGTATCGTTAAATACAGTCCACCATGTCCCTTTTGGGATTTCATCTAAAGGTTGAGCAACATGAAACGGCGCCGTCCCTTGCCATGTATCAGGCAAAGCATATTGAGGTTGTTTATATTCAGGGGCTAAATCACATGCGCTTAACATCAACAAACCCGAAACTAAACATATCCCTATTCGAGTGTGCTGTAATCTAAAGTTATTCAACATTATTGTTGTACCTCGACAGGTTGTGCAGCATTTTTCTTGAGCGATTCATTTTCATGTTTAGGAGTTATTTGCTCTGTATTTTGAAAATCATCATTATACCCAGGGGTGCTATCCACTAACTTCACCAATTGCCCGTCCATCAATCCAGCCGAAGGGTTATTCACAACACGGTCTGTTTTAGTAACCCCTGATAAGATTTGTACAGATTTACCCAAATTATTTCCCAAAGTCACATTGTGCATTCGAACCCGATTATCCGTTCCAATCACAGCAACTTGCATACCTTGCGCTCTAAAAATCAGTGCTTGTTCTGGTAAGATTAATATATTAGGATCTGCAGGGGCGATGAAATGAACATTTACAAAAGTACCCGGCCACAATAAATGAGATGCATTATCAACCGTTAATTCGGTTGTCACTGTTCGGGTCGTTGTATTAAATGCCCGCGCAGACGTTAAATAATCTGCTTTAAAAATTTTCCCAGGATATTGAATAGCTGTCAATTCCGCTTTAACACCAGACTTTAAAATAGAGGCATAATCTTGTGGCACATCGACAAATACACGTAATCGATGAATGTCCGCCACGGTAAATAATTCCGTAGCTTTTCCTGAACGACTCAGATCACCATTATCATTCACAAAATCCCCAACATCCGTTAAACGAGAGGTTACCACACCATCAAAAGGGGCACGAATACTTCTAAACGCTTGTAAAGCCGCATAGCGATCAACATCATGTTTTGCAGCATCAACCAAAGCATCTTGCACTTTCGCATTTGCCGCCTGCACGTCTACTTCTTGTTGTGAAACAGCTTTTGTTCCAGAAAGTGCTTTCCATCGTTGTGCTGTAACTTTGGCTAGCTGATATTTTGTTTGAGCCACTTTTAAATTGGCTCTGGCTGCTTCATACTCAGCATCTAAACCTGGGGTGTCAATGGTTGCTAATATATCCCCAGCTTTAACGTCAGCACCAAAATCTTTATACCATTGCTTAACATAGCCAGAGACTTGAGCATAAATAGGAGCCTGATACCAAGCCGTTACATTTCCTGGCAAGGTCAGGTTACGGACTGTGGGACCCGTTTGTGGATTAATATATTGCACTCTTGGTATAGATGAATCTTTAGCTTCCTTGACCAACACGTGAACATGATGCTGGCGTTGAACTATTTCTATTCCAGTGTAAATGACTGCACCGACCGCAATAAATGCAAAAACTGCTTTTGTTTTTTTTGAAAATCCAGACATTAAACAGCTTCCTTTTTCTGGCGATAATAAACAAGTGCAAAAACACAAGGAACAAAGAGTAAAGTTGCTAAGGTTGCAACGCTTAATCCACCCATCACTGCTCTACCCAGAGGGGCGTTTTGAGTATTGCTGAGTGACATTGGTAACATCCCAATAATCATTGCCGAAGCCGTCATTAAAACAGGTCGAATACGTCCATACCCTGCTTCCACTGCTGCTAAAACAGCATTTCCATGCACAGCTAAACGTTCCCTTGCAAATGAAACGACTAAAATAGAATTCGCCGTAGCCGTACCCATACACATAATCGCCCCCGTTAATGCAGGTACAGATATAGAACTATGGGTTATAAATAAACTCCAAGCAATTCCAGCTAATGCACCAGGCAATGCCGTGATAATCACAAATGGATCCAACCAAGACTGGAAATTAACAACAATAATCAGATAAACTAATAAAATTGACATGGCTAAGCCACCGATCAATTGAGAATATGCATTATACATGGTTGTTGATTGCCCTCGGATCGCAATCGTGGATCCTCTGGGCAATTGAGAATTAAGATCGTGAACCACTTTATTTACATCCGCTGATACGGCACCTAAATCCCGACCATCGTTGCTGGCATAAATCTCGAAAACAGGCATGATATTATAATGAGAAACCTCTCCACCCGTTCCAGTTTGTGAAATGTGACTTAAAGACCCCAACATTTGTGTTTTTGTTTTCCCACTAGCGCCCTCTGGCCCATTGACAGGAATGGTTTCCAAATCATTCATCGTTTGTAGTTCTGCTTGCGGTGTTTGGATATTGACCAAATGGGAAACACCAGTTTTAGGATCAAGCCAATAAGTCGGAGCCGTCTGACCACTGCCTGACAATGTTGCCAACGCATTATTAGCAATATCAGCCTCTGTTAATCCTGTGCTGAGGGCAAATGTTCTGCGTGTATTTATCATTAACGTTGGAGTAGTCACTGTTTGTTGCACCCGAACATCAGCAATCCCAGGAATATTTTTTAATTTAGAAGCCACAAATTTAGCATATTCATAATTTGCAGATAGATTACGTCCGACAATTTGAACATTAATTGGTGCGGGCAAGCCAAAATTCAGAATCTTGGCCGTCATATCCCCTGGCATAAATGCAAAATCCGTCCCAGGAAATTTATCCCTTAACCCTTGACGTAATATTTTACGATATTCTGTAATCGGAGATTCAGAGTTATTCAAAGAAATTGTTAAATCACAATCTTGCGACCCAATAGTAGGCGTGGGAATAAAAGCCTGATTAAGACTACTGAATGGTAGTCCACAATTATTGACAATGCCTTTGACCTGGCCAGGTAACAATTTCTCTATTTCTTCATTAACTAAATACGAGATTTTACCTGTTTCTTCAATCCGCGTCCCTAAAGGCGCGCGCATATGCAAATCCAGTTCCCCTGATTTAATTTCAGGGAAAAAATCCTGCCCACAAAAATATAATAATCCCATCGAAGCAAGCGAAAAAACCATAAATCCAGCAATAAATCCTTTTCGAATTGATAATAAATGCTCTAATAATGCCTTATAATTTGTTCTAAAACGCTCAAAACCTGCGTCAAAACGATTTAAAAACTTTTGAAGTTTTGAAATCTTTCGATTAGGATTTTCATGCTCTCTGATCTGACCTGGCAAAAGATAATAAGCCATCGTGGGAACCAAGGTTCTGGATAAAATAAAAGAAGCGATCATCGCAAAAATAATAGCTTCTGCCATTGGCATAAATAACCATCCACCTACGCCAGTCAACTCAAATAACGGAAACCACACAATACAAATGCAAAGTGTAGAGACAAAGGTTGGAATAACAATTTGATTGGCCGCATCCACAATTGCGTCATAGAGATTTTTTCCCATCTCTAAATGCGTATCAATATTTTCAATCATCACCGTAGCATCATCAACCAAGATACCCACTGCTAACGCCAGCCCCCCAAGGGTCATAACATTAATGGTTTGCCCTGCTAAATCCAATCCAATCAACGCCGTTAAAATAGCCAAAGGAATTGACGTGGCAATAATTAACGTGGATCGCCACGAACCCAAAAATAAAATGACCACTATGCTGGTCAATAAAGCAGCAATAACCATTTCATGGACAACGTCTTCCACGGACTCTTTTACGAAAGTCGAAGCGTCTGAGATAATGTCAATATTAACCCCTGGTGGCAGTGTTTTTTGCACTTGAGGTAATAATTTTTTTATCCCAGATACAACATTCAATGTTGATACATCACCTGATTTCATTACCACCATCAAAATGGCTTTGTGCCCTTTTACCAACACTAAATTTGTTTGTGGTGAACCGCCTCTGTGCACCCAAGCAACGTCTTTTAAATAAACAGTCGCATTTCCAACTTGCTTAATAGGAATATTGTTAAATTCTTCTATCGCCCGTGGTGTTGCATTTGTTTGCACCATAAAGTCAACAGCACCAATCTTTTGATCCCCAGCTGGCAGAACTATATTTTGCTGATTGAGCGCATTTCCAATGTCGGTAGCCGTCAATCCATAGGCCAATAAGCGTTTTTGATTTAAAGAAACTTGTACATTGTTAGCCGTTCCCCCATAGGGTGAAGGCAATGCTGCCCCTGCTACTGAAACCAATGATGGGCGGATAAGGTTAGAGGCCATATCATAAAGCTGAGACCCTGTTATAGTGCTGGAGGATATTTTTAACATCAATACAGGGACAGAAGACGCGTTATATTTCAAAATCAAAGGAGGCGTAATCCCCTTTGGCATTTGTTTTAAAACAGTTTGAGAAACAGACGTGATTTGAGTTTGTGCCTCGGCAATATTTGTTCCAGGCTGAAAAAATATTTTTACAATCCCGCGACCATAAAAAGAATTGCTTTCAATATGCTCAATATTATCAACGGTTGACGTGAGGGCTCTTTCGTAATAGTAAGCCACTCGCCCTGACATATCCTCGGGCATTAATCCGTTATAATTCCAAACCACAGCGACAACAGGTATTTTAATATCAGGAAAAATATCTGTTGGTGTTTTAAAAATTGATAAAACCCCAAATACAACGATCAAAATTGCTAAGACAACAAAGGTATACGGGCGTTTTAACGCCGTAATAACTATCGCATTCACGTAACTAAATGCTCCATTTCTTTAGTTTTAATAATAAATAATTTTCACAGCAACTTAAATAACGATGTGCTTAATCATTTAACATGACTACAAATTATAAAGCTCTCATATAACGCTTAATTTATATAATCAGTATGATTTTATATAAATGAATAATCATGCCATAATAAGAATGATTATAAACCATTTAAATATGATACTAGATTAAATGAATTCTTGTTACATAAAAGAAATAACCCATAATATTACAAATTTCTCTTAAATCAAAAAATCATAATTAAGGTCAATAAGTCGAGATTAAGGCAGTATTAAGGCAAGTAGGTTCACTCTAAAAACTCGATATAACTGTATAAAACGTGAAAGCTCTTCATCCAACTTTTGTATTATTATTTCCTCCACTTTTGCAACTGAAATACAATCGTTATTCCCAGACCGTATTTTATTAAATATGTATCTATAAATAAAATACTACGGTTTCGTTAATAAAACTTAACTAATAAAACAGCTCTCTTAGAACCCCTGGAGTTAAAATTCGAGCAGGATATAGATCAAAAATTGGTTTTTTAAAGCCACCCTCGATATCAAAAGGAACGGCAACAAACCCGCCCCCTTTTTCTGGACTAAACAATTTGCCAACGCCAGGTAAAAAACCAAATAGTTTATTAATTGCGTATACAGGCACGATCGTCCCTCTTAAATTTAAATTGGCTTGATTAAGATCGATATCACCTTGCAACGTGGCCCCTAGTTCTGCGTTATGCACTAACCCATCGGTAACATTTAAAATTCCATCACCTAATGATAAATTAGTTTGAATAGTATCCAAAATAATTTCCTTGTTTTTTCGTTTCTTAAACAAACCGTAAATTGACGCATCGCTTAATCGGCGCATAGCAAGTGGGGCATTTTCTAACGTCACATTTTTGATCTTAACCCGACCAGTAAAAGGTGCAGAAGGTTTAGCATCATCAAATTGCCCTTTAAAAACAACCGTTCCTCCTTTTAATTGTGTTGAAACGCCCACCGTTTCTAAAAACTGACCAAAATCTTGAGCCTCTAAATGAAAATATCGATATTGATCTTTGGGGAATAATGAGGCTGTCAATACAAAAGGTTTGCGCATCCCATAAGATAAACGCATCAAGCGCACCCCATTATACTCCATATACGTTGTCACGTTGCTTAGGAATTGATCTTTGCGATAAAAAATCTTTTGCGCTTGTATATTCACAACCCACTTGCGTCCTCTTGGCCCTGAGTATCGACCTGTTGCAGCAATCGGAAGTTGATATTGATCTTTCGCTTTCGTAGTTTTACTTTTTTTCTTATCTTGCCCCACATATTTGTGAACAAAAGGTGCGATATCCAAAGCATCCGCTTTTACAGAAAGACGTATATCGCCCTTTTGTGGATTGTTCATCGCTTCTTTGGTCATGGGAATATTTAAGCTGGCTTGGCCAATTGAACGACCAATTTGGAAAGACGTAATATTTAACTGTTGAGGGGTATGATTAATAACGTCAATATTAGCATCTAATGAAAGATCTTTTCCTTGCGCATATAAATTATTAATACCAATTAATTTTCCTTGATCTAATGCTATTTCGCCAGCAAGTATAGCTGGTTGCCCAATATTTTTTGTCCATATCGGCAATTGAACACCTGCATTAAGCAAATCAAATCGTAATTTTACAGTTGCTTGACCATTATGCAATTTCTGATACCCAACATATAAAGGGATCTCTCCTATAAAATCGCCCGATGTATCGACCTTCATTTTTTTTAAACTATCAGGGGTAATATCCAATTTTGCCTGAGCGGTCTCTGTAATACTTTGCTCACTCTTATGCGAGAATTTTTGCATATATTTTAGGGTTATAGGAAAAACAGAGAATATCCCCTTGCCTGTTAACTCTAAATGGTCGGTATCCACGTTGATCGTCAATGACCCATTTTTAAAATCTCTGTCTAAAGCGACATTATCTAAATACGCATTGCGAATTTCATTATGACCTTGAATAGAAATTTGCTCTATTTTGACTTTCTTTTTCAAAGGTAGTTTGACTTTTAACGTCGTTTTTACATCTCCACTGGGATGCTTAAAAGGCAAAGGATGTCGGGATAATAAGCGTAATCTAGGTTCGTATAAAAGCGCAATAATATCTTGTAATTTTCCTTGGATATCAGTTGAAATTATCCCTGTTTCTTGATGATTATCAAGCCCAGTAATCCACATATCTCCTTTGGGCACTGATAATTTGTGATATTGATCTGTTGGTGTATTATTAGGATATACAACCTGATACCCATCCCAAAGCTTGATATAGATACGACTAGGATCCACAAAGCGTAGGCTCGCTTTCATATCTTTTAACGGTGGGGCTGGACGCAGCCAATGGATTTCCGCATGATCGGCTTCTTTAATACCACCGCCCAGATGCACTAAATCCAAATGTTCCCAGCCTTTTTGGCTGGATAATCCAGCTTCAATATTAAATCCGTGCACTTGCCCAGATGTGATATTCTCTGTTACCCACGCATGTGCACCTTTGGCAACCATTGCAGGCCAGTAATCTTTGATCGTTGCAAAATCTAACGTTGAACTATTCGCCGAGAAATTTACTCTAACTTCTTTAGTCTTAATTAAGCTTGATAAAAACAAAGATCCAGTAAATTGGAATAATGGCCCACTTTGATCCTGATCCAATGCCTTGGGAGAGCGTAATTGCAAAGCCATTTTGTCAATTGTCACATGAGCTGGTTTATACAAATCTGTTGAAAAATTAGCACGAATATGCGCATCAAGCGATGATGGATATAAATCTTGCCCCTTAACCCCAACTTTGCCTTTACCGGTTTTAATAGTTAAAGACATTTCATAAGGTTCTATAACAGATTGATTTTGTTCTGATTTTAAGCCAATATCTGCCATAAGTGAAATGGGAAGATTAACTTGTGCTAATTCTTTTAACGCTGGATTGATTTGTGCAAAATCAGCAGGATTGAACCCATCCATCTGCACATGCCATTTTAGTAAACCTGTGTTATTAAGCATCTGACGTGCTATTTCGATATTCTCATCGGCACCACTTTGTGCACTCAGATTAATCACATGACCATCAACATCAAGCTGCGCCATTACATGCCCAACAACGCCCAACGTATTTTGAATATAAAATGGTGAAATATTCATATCAATTTGTTTTAATTGAATGACTTTATTATTCACTTCATCCATTAATTTAACATGGCTATTACGAATAGTAATGTCATGCAGGTATTTTAGATTAAAATGAAACTTAGACTTAGAAGAGCTCTTTTTTTGATCGACTAGATCTAGTTGAATACTTTGATCCGTTGTTCTTTTAAACCGTAACTCTGCCCCAACCACATTCAAGGACAAAGGCTGTATCTCACGATGAAATAAAGGGGCAACTGCCAAGCCGAGCTTTGCATATTGGATACTTCCCTGCACATGTTCTTGATAATCCAAAATCTCAGCTTTTTGAATTTCTATTTGCAAAGGCGCTGAGAAACCTAGTTTCCATACAGGCCACGCAACAACAAGCTTCTGAAAATTCAACGTTCCTGCTGGGTGGTGTTTGTTCGTCCCTTTGATAATAGGTATAGGTAACCAAGATTTTACAAAAGGCGTAATATTCACCGGCTCTAAAGTAAGATAAATACCACCAGTCACCACAATAGCGCTTAAAAAAATTACTACTCCAAGAATAAGGAATAGAAAGTTTTTTAACCATCGTATAAGATATTTTTGTGTCGTTATCGTCTGTGGTTCTTGGTCTGTATTCGATTGCATACTTTATATAACTACTCATCAATGGATTAGGAATTACAAGGATCATTGATATGCCTGCACCCCATTCTACCTCAATTCCGTGGTTTCATCAAAACTGGCCTAAACCAGCAAATCAACAATCCGCTGATTTATTTCACGAAGACCTTGTGAAATTATGGATACAGTATGAAAAAGATCCCTCTTTTTTAGATCAAGAAATAATCGTTAGTCTTATTCATTCTATTGGTGGTAACAGCCCTTATTTATCACATTTAATTTTACAAAATATCCATTTTTTTGAATTCCTATTACAAAATGATCCTGATCTTGCCTGTAAAATAACCTTTGATACGCTACATCAATTTTCAGCACAAGAATCTCGTCAAGCAGTCGCCAAAATAATACGCGTCACTAAACAAAAAATTGCATTAAGTTGCGCTCTGGCAGATATTGGAAATGTGTGGTCATTACAACAAATCACTTTAACGCTCAGCACACTTGCAGAAACAACATTAAATCTTGCTATTAATCACCTTTTACTCCATGCGCACCAAAATAAAAAACTAAATTTACACGATCCAAACACGCCTGAAAAAAATTGTGGATTTATTGTCCTTGGAATGGGAAAGCTTGGGGCAAAAGAATTAAATTACTCCTCTGATATTGATCTGATAATTTTATACGATCCTGACACTTATCCAGATAATGATGACTTAAATACGGTTTTTGTGAGACTGACACGTCAACTCGTTTCTTTAATGGAAGAGCGCGACGAAAATGGCTATGTATTCCGAACTGATTTGCGTTTACGTCCAGACCCCTCTTCTTCTCCTTTGGCTGTTTCTTTACCAGCAGCAATTACTTATTACGAAAGTTTAGGTCAAACATGGGAACGCACTGCAATGAGCAAAGCCAGACCGATTGCAGGGGACATTCCAGCTGGTTATGCTTTCTTAGAAGCCATTCGTCCGTTCATTTGGCGCAGACATCTCGACTTCACCGTGATTGACGATATTCACGCAATGAAAAAAAGAATAGATCAACATAAAAAAACTGGCAAACAAAATTTATCAAAACTTCCCCCCAATATATCAGATCAAGACGCCCTAAATTGGCTGGTTGGTCAAAACATTAAATTAGGGCACGGCGGAATCAGAGAAATTGAATTTTGTCCTCAAACCATGCAATTGGTTTGGGGCGGACGTTTTCCAGAATTACAAGATTCCACAACCGTTGGTGGCTTAACAAAACTGACCGAAAAAGACTTACTGACCGCATCTCAAACACAAAAACTCATCGAAGCATATTCTTTATTGCGTAAGACTGAACATCGTTTGCAAATGCAAAATGATTATCAAACCCATTCTTTACCCAATAGTCTTGAGGAACTTGAACAATTTTCTATTTTCATGGGATATGAAACGCCTCAGAAATTTGCTCATGATCTATTTCCGTTGATGCAATTTGTCAGACAAACCTTTGAAGGATTATTTGCCACCCCTGAAAATGATGAACAATATATTCTAGATATGCCAACCGAAGAGCTGAAGGAATATTTAAACCAAAAAGGCTTTCCTGTCGAAGCTGCCACTATTTTACAATCATGGAATGATAGTGGTCCCAGAGCATTAAGAACGGCCAAGGCGAGAACTATTCTAACCAATCTGCTCCCTAAGTTACTAGATGCATTTGCAAATCAACGTAATCCGTTATTGGTTTTACAACGATTTGACACTATTCTGGCACGCCACCGTGCGGGTATTCAACTTTTATCCCTATTCGAACGCAACCCCGCATTAATCAAACGATTGTCAGCCGTTATTGGAACATCCCACTTTATTGCTGAACATATCGCCAGCAATCCAGCCGCTATTGATGCACTCTTAGAAACAAATTTGGTAAAAAACCGATTTGATTTACAAAAAACGATTCGAAATTACCTTAAAAATGCCGAATATTATATGGATGTTATTCCTGCGTTACATAGTTTAGTACATAGTGAAGAATTTCGATTATCCGTAGCACATCTAGATAATCAACTTAGCCTTAATAAAGCCCAGATTTTACGCACCTCTATGGCCAATAGCATCATGAAATCGTTGCTTGAGCAAGTTACCAAAGAGCACAAAAAGAAATATGGAATAATCCCCAATGGGGGGATTTGTATTGTTGTTTTGGGAAAAGCTGGCTCTTGGGAAATGACTGCTGGTTCTGATCTCGATTTAATGTTGATTTTCGATCATCCACCAGAAATTTACGAAAGTGTATGTAACACTACACATCAAAACAATTCAACGCAGCGTTCGCTCTCGACCAATAACTATTATATACGACTCACTCAGAATTTTATCTCTGCCATCACCAATGCTGGTTCAGCGGGCTCATTATATGAAGTTGATATGCGTTTACGCCCCTCTGGCAGCAAAGGTCCCGTTGCGGTTTCTCTGACTTCTTTTAAGCGATACCACAAAGAAGAAGCCTGGACATGGGAAAGAATGGCATTGACAAGAGCCAGAGTTATTGGTGGTCCATTAAAATTACAAAAAAAGATAACCAAGACTATTCAACACGCATTATTAAATGCACCTCATAACCTCAGAAATAAAAAAGTGCTAAGAGATACCGCTGATATGAGAGCACGTTTGTTAAGAGATGCCCCGCCCAGCAGTCCTTGGGATGTTAAACACCTTACTGGAGGATTAATGGAAGTTGAATTCATTGCTCAAACGCTGCAATTAATTGCCAAAAATCCAAGTATTTTTCATCCATGCACCCGTATTGCTTTACGAAATTTAGCCAAGCATAATGTTTTAGACGCTAAAGATGCGAAAATATTAATTCAGGCTGATTGTTTCTGGAGAAATCTACAAAGTCTACTAAGAATTTTCTTTGGCAAATTACCACCAAAAGAGATTACCACAGATCTGACACCTGCAATTATCGAAGTAATGTCCAGAGACCTTTTGGGAACAGCGACTCAAGACATTCAAGCCATTACGAAAATTCAAGAAAAAGCAGAAATGATTGGTAAGCAGGTCAGAACTATTTTTATAAAATATATTGGCTCTCTTACATAAACTGATATGCTGTATTTATTCTATTTCTTTAAATCATAAAGGTATGTGCAATGACGATATTAACCGAAGGTGCCAAAGCACCCAACTTTGAAATGCAAACACAACTAGATAAATCGATTTCCTTATCTGAGTTAAACGGGAAGAAATTTGTTCTTTATTTTTATCCAAAAGCAGATACTTCTGGTTGCACCAAAGAGGCTTGTGCGTTCGAGGAAAACCTTTCTACTTTGAACAAAATTAATATTCCAGTGATTGGCGTTTCAAGAGACCCCGTTAAAAAATTAAAAGCATTTGCAGATAAATATAATCTGACCTTTCCTCTGGCTTCTGATGAAGAAGGACATGTGACAGAAGCCTATGGCGTTTGGGTTGAAAAATCAATGTATGGCCGTAAATATATGGGCATTGAACGGGCTACATTTTTAATCGATGAACAAGGTACAATTGTTAAAATTTGGCCAAAAGTAAAAGTAACTGGTCATGTTGAGGATGTCTTAAAAACCATCCAAGAACTTGACCAATAAGCCTATTTTACTGCGCTGGTGCCAATTCTGTTAAATTAGATGGCACCTGAAATAGTTTTGCATCTTGTGGGGCATAATTCACTTTTAACGCCACTACCAACGGAATATTATTTCTTACAACACGTAACATCACCCCATCATCTGTATAACAAATGTCATTAGGATTGCCTTCGCTATCAATGATTTGCCATTCATTACAATGTTGACCTGCAACGGTGGCTTCACCAACCTTCATATAATCTCCAGCAGGCCTTTGCCCAGGGGCTAAAATTGAATCTCCTGGTGCAGGCATTGTTGTTTTTTTCTTTAATTCTGGATTTAACACAACCAATTGCTGCTTTTTATAATCGGTTATCATGTATGTATCGACACCTTGAGAATCAATACGTTGTTTCCATTCCCCTACAGACCAACGCATTCTTTGATGGAATGGTGGTAAACCAGGCATTGCTCCAGCAATTGCATAAACAACATCCACATCATGTTGAGGGGTAATAAAAGGATTTTGATCCGCATCGACTTTTAATCCTTTTGACTCATCTGCTGCTTTTGCTTTCATCGGAATCAAGGGTTGAGCTACACTATTCGGTGCAATTAAAGTTGGTGTATCCCCTTTATGTTCGGGCAATTTTACGGGCTGGTATCCAACAGGAATTTGAAATGTTGATTCTGGCAATTTGCTATAATCGACGGATAAAGCAACGGTTTTCCCTTCAACTCCGTCTGCATCAGTACCTTCTTGTTTTAACAAAACCCCATCATCTGTAATACAAACAACTGCCGAACCTTTGGGGCCTTTTACTTTCCAATCTCGACACAAAACGCCTGCAATACGTTCCGTGCCTTTCTTTTGAAAAGTCATTTTAGGATCTAAAAATAAACCATATTGATCGGATTTACTGGGAACAACTGCATATACCCTTGATTTATTGGCAATCACGGTCGCCGTTTTTTTTGCAGAATCAACAATGACAATTCCCATATTGTCAGGACCATCAACACGTAATCTGTTACCATCACCAGAAAAAATAATCTTTCTGCTTTGCAACAAAGACGAATTTTCTGGTTTGACGGCATAAAGAACGGTCACATCGCGTTTGGGCATAAATAAAGGCTTTTCAGAACTGACATCTTGAGCCCACGCCCCAGAAATCATCACGAAAGAACCCAAACCAAACATCACCCCTTTATATAAAGGCAATTGATAATTCTTTTGTAAAAGAGACGACATTCTTTTTTGAACCTTCATTTATTAACTATAATTATTCGATACTATATGCGCAAACTTATCTTGATGCACGCATTGCTTTGATTTCTTGGAAAATATCGGTCTGCCACTCATTATTTAACCAATGTCCTGATTGTGCAATCGCCTGATATAATCGTGTTTCATATGCTAAATCTTTAATCTCTAACCCACCGAATTGCGCCAAATGCGATGTCATAAACTGAGTATCTAATAGTTGGAAATGACCTAACCTTAACCGTGCAACTAAATGAACCAATGCAATTTTTGACGTATCCGTTTTTCTTGAGAACATGCTTTCTCCAAAAAAAGCTTGTCCGATTGCCAACCCATATAATCCACCAACCAACTGATCCTTGTCCCACACTTCTACAGTATGAGCGTGACCTCGTTCAAAAAGCTCAAAAAACAAAGAACGTATGGGCTGATTAATCCATGTTTGTTCTCTTTGAGGTGTCGGATGCGCACATGCATCAATCACCGCTAAAAAATCGGTATCGACTTTGACCTCGTATTGATTGGCTAAAACAGTCCTTGCCAACCGTCTTGATAAATGAAACTCGTCCAAAGGAAGAATACCTCTTTCCTCTGGACGATACCAATATAATCTTGGATCATCTTTATCATCAGCCATAGGAAAAACACCTTGCCTATAGGCTTCTAACAAAATATCAGCCGTAATCTCTTCGTTGCTTACTGACATATTTTAAGAGGCTGCATATTCGTCAAAACGTTGTTTACGAATATATTCAATCGTTTCCTTTGCCAAAGGTCCATGTTCACGTTCCAATCGACGTGCAACAAAATGCACGCGCGCCAATGCACGATAATGCGACAAGAACGCTGCATTCAAAGATGCACCACACAAAGCACTAACCACAGGCATCATTTGTAAACTCAATTTTTGTGACAGGCTAAGCCCGTATTGATAAGAAATATCCGCCATTAACAATACCATTGGTCGCCCACGCAACATTAATCGCGCAGAGAAAAAGCCTAGTTCATTTTCCTCATTAGCACGCCCTGCATTTCCAAAAGAGCGCAGCGCAAAGACTTCTAAACAGGCTCTCTTTGTATCTTCATTGGATAGATCCTCACCTTCTTCTTGGGCAATATTAGCAATCTCTCGCATCAGCGCCAATGTGGTAAAACTGATATCAGGCAGCATTCCTGTAAATCCAGTAAAACCACCCACAGCACCAGAAGTAACGACCATTGCTTGCATCACCGAGCTGCGTATTTTGTTATAGTTTGGTAAATTCTTCAAACGACCTGATTGATGATCCATACCTACAATTGCAACATCAAAAGCAATCTGAACGGCACTATTAGCTAAATTTTGTATTTTCTGTTGAAAATTGCCAGACAACCCAAGGCTACGACTACTTAATTTAACCGCGTGTCCCACAGCGCCCCCCATAATATCAGCAAGACGCAGCAAAACCCCTCGACCAGATTCCAATTTATCCAGCGCTTGCGTCAATTGGGCAATTTCTTGATCGTTCAAAGAAAGTGGTGTTAAACTTGTATGATCTTTAATGGTCATTTGCGAAACCTTCTTTTTCTTGGTATCATGATATCAAAACGAATGAATAATAAAGTAAATTACAATATCATATTATTTTTTAAAAATTGAACCTACTTTATCATCAACTTGATTTCATTGATCCCGTTTAAAGTATCTTTATTCAAAATATATGGCATAAAAACCATCTTTTTTTAAATCTCTATTATTCTACTTTTTATTATTGATTGCTGCATAAAAAGATTTATTTGTAATATAACTACTGGAAAAGGATTTATCAAATGTTCCGCTTTACAAAAAAAACAATAACCCAAACGCTTTTGTCTTTTTCTCTTCTCTTTGGCAGTATCGGAATGGCAAACTCATCTTTTGCACAACAAAATACAGCACGCCCCACCCCAAGTCCCGGCATGTCAGAATATCAACCTGTGCAAGAATACACCAGTTCAATGACTGCCACACAATCAGACAGTGTCACTTCTAAAAAAGGGCCTGGATTACCTGGTTCGACCCCAAGCCAATCCCCTAACAGACCATATAATGGACCATCCATTAATATTCCAGGAACGGGTATTCGTGCTTATTTTGACGCACCTGTTTCCCCGCCCTATAATGCCGCAGCATCTTATGACACATATGCTGGACAACCTGGTGGCAACAGAAATGCAATTTTACAACAGAGTGTTGGAGACGGATATTAATTTTATATTGCGCACTTGTTTGTGCATTCTTTTACCAATGCACAAACAATCCAATAAATCTACAATAACCAATAGATCCGTATATTGCCGCAAATTTTTGAAAAAGAAACAACTTGAATTACAAAAGCGATTGATCTAAGTCAAAATTAATTCACCTAAATATGATTCTTAATTTTAAACACAAACTATTATATTATCTATAATGCAATACGCCCTTGCGTGGCCAGCTGATCGACGCGTTCATTCTCAGGATGGCCTGAGTGCCCTTTAACCCAGTGCCATTGCACTTGATGACTTTCTGCTGCTACTTCCAAACGTTGCCATAAGTCAGCATTCGCAACGGGTTTCTTAGCCGAAGTTTTCCAGCCGTTCCGTTTCCAACCTGCCAACCACTCAGTAATTCCTTTTCTTACATACTCGCTATCTGTATATAAATTGACCAAACAAGGACGGGTTAATGTTTCTAAAGCCACAGCAGCAGCGGTTAACTCCATACGATTATTCGTTGTCTCGGCCTCACCACCATACAATTCACGCTCTTTTCCATGACAACGCAATAATACTCCCCATCCTCCTGCACCAGGGTTGGGACTGCACCCGCCATCTGTCCAAATATCAACAGAAATCAAAGAACCATCATGTTTCATTAGTAAGCGCTATCAATGTTTGATGGTATCGAAGGCGGTATAGATATGGTTTAGGGTCTTTTGGTGTAACCAAGGCATCTGCAGGCGTATGAATCCAATCATGTAGCCGCGTTAACAAAAACCTAACTGCTGCACCCATATTCAATATTGGGAAAAAATGTTTTTCCTCGGGCGTTAACGGACGTATAGTCTCATATCCATTTATCACAGCGGTCGATAAATTCGTTAGACAACGACCATCATCCTGAAAACACCACGCATTAATCGCAATAGCCAAATCATAAGCTAGGAAATCAGTACAAGCGAAATAGAAGTCAATAAATCCACTTAATTGATCTGGCGCAGAAAAAAACACATTATCTGGGAAGATATCAGCATGGATTTGCCCAACCGGCAAATTATCTTTATCAATTGGCCATTGGGATAATATTTCTTGTAAAACAGGTTCAATCTCTTGAATCAATTGCTCTTGATCGTAGCCTTTTGATTTATTTAATAACTCTTGCCAAGAATCTGGACCCACGTTATTTTTTCTGTATTTGGTAAAATCTGAACCAGCCAGATGTAGTTGGGCAATGGCTTGCCCTAGTACAAAACAATGGTGTTCAGTGATTTCAGGCGCTTCTTTTCCTTCAAGAAAAGTAACGATCGCTGCTGGTCGTCCAGCAAGAACAGTCAACGCAACGCCATCTTTATCGACAACAGGCAAAGGACATGAAACACCATGTTTAACCAAATGCCCCATATATTCTAAATACCAAGGTAATTCCTCAGCCTTAATTCGCTTTTCATAAAGCGTTAAAATATATTTGCCCGTCGTTGTTTCCAATAAAAAATTACTGTTCTCAACTCCCTGAGCAATTCCCTTCAATTTTACAAGATCACCGATCTCGTAATTTTGTAAACATTGCGAGACTTCCTGTTCTGAAACTTGCGTATAAACGGCCATGAATAAGCCCTATAATTCCCTAATTATCCTAGTGGTGCTGGTAAACTGAAGGTAACGTGTTCTTCTTTAACAATACGCTCTTCAATATCAAGACTGAATCTATCCGACAAGGCTTCAATGATTTCTTGCACCAACGTCTCTGGCGCAGAAGCACCCGCTGTAATCCCTAATACATTAACCCCATCCAGAGCATCCCATTCTAAATTTTCCAATTTAGGAATCAATAATGCTTTTGGTGCTCCAGAGCGTTCTGCAACTTCACGCAGACGTTGTGAGTTAGAAGAATTAGGCGAGCCAATCACCAGTACCAAATCACATTCTGGCGCTATTCTTTTTACAGCTTCTTGGCGATTCGTAGTTGCATAACAAATATCTTCACGTTTAGGGCCTTCGATCTGAGGAAAGCGATCACGAAGAATTGCTACAATCTCAGCAGTATCATCAACAGAAAGTGTTGTTTGCGTTATAAATGCTAATCTTTCTGGGTTCTCTGGTTGAACCGTTCTCGCTTCATCTGCATCTTTAATTAACGTTACTGCACCAGCAGGTAATTGCCCCATTGTGCCGACAACTTCAGGATGCCCAGCATGTCCAATCATCAAAATATGACGAGAGTTTTCTCCACCATTTGCAAAATGGCGTTCTGCTTCTCTATGCACTTTGGAAACCAACGGACAGGTTGCATCAAGATAAAGCAAATTACGACGTTCCGCCTCTAGTGGCACCGTTTTAGGCACACCATGAGCTGAAAATACAACATGCGCATCCTGTGGAACTTCATCAAGTTCTTCTACAAAGATAGCACCTTGTTTTTCTAAATCTTCAACAACAGTACGATTATGAACAATTTCATGACGCACGTAAACAGGAGCACCATACCTGCGCAATGCTTCTTCCACCACACGAATGGCACGATCTACACCCGCACAAAAACCACGTGGTCCAGCCAATAAGACTTTTAATGCACGAGAATCTGTCGCAGAGGATTCTAAATTTTGACTAGGCATGACTTTTCCAAATAAATAATTAATGTATATACTATATATTTATAGTTTGATCGGTAGGCAAGATACCATTTCACATTAAGAATTTAAATATACAGTATATTCCACATTTAATCATTTTGCTTTATGTTATGCAAACATCATTGTTCTTAATCAATATACTATCATGGCAGTAAAAATATGATTCTTTTAAACATTCTTCAAAAACCAGTATTAAACACTTTGTTTGTTCCAATAAGTGCCAGCCTTTTCCTCTTAGGATGTAATGCAAAAGAAACATATGATTTCCCACCTGCTTGTCCCAAGGTGACGGTTCTTTCCTCTGCCTCTGATGCCTATCAATTTTCAAATAATACAAATGATCTTGCTCATCTGGTAACCAAAGCAAGTATCTTAGGAGCCGAAGGAAATTGTATAGATGATCCTAAAAACGAAGATAATAAAGAGAAGAAAAAACGAAAAAAAGCGTATACCGATAAAATCGATACAACGATGAATGTCGTCATTCAAGTCAAACGTGGTCCTGCAGCACAAGAACGTCGCTATCAAATTCCATACTTTATTACGATGATTAAAAACGGCGAGATTATAGATAAACAGCAATTTGTTGCAAATGTACAATTTCCAGATAACATCGATCAAGTTACTTTAAAATCTGATAAAATATTACTCAAAATCCCAGCAACAGCCGATAGACAACCAGATGGATATGAGCTGTTTATTGGTTTTCAATTATCACCGGAACAACTTGCGTATAATCGTGATCATTTCAGACCTGTACAGTATAAGAGTTACTGATAATTTTAAACTGCAAGGTTATTATATGTAACCTTGCCAGCTCTAACATCTAAACCCGTCCGTTTTGCAACATTCTGGTCAATCACTACAATAATATCAACAGACGGAGTTAAAAGATTTAAATTTACTTCGGCAGCATGCTACCCGTAGCAACAAAACGCTCATGCCAAGAAAGAGCTTCTTTTAAATAATGCGGTGTATACATCGAACCATTATCTAAACCTTTTTTGAAATATTCTCTTAATAAAGGTCTAAAGTTTGGATGTGCACATTTTTCAATTAATAATTCTGCACGTTGTTTCGGAGCAAGCCCTCGCAGATCAGCCAACCCATATTCTGTCACTACGGCATGAATATCCATAGAGGCATGATCTACTCTAGAAACCATCGGAACAATTGCAGAAATTGCACCATTTTTAGCCAAAGATGGTGTCATAAAAATTGTAAGTTTAGAGTTTCGTGCGAAATCACCAGACCCACCAATCCCATTCATCATGCGCGTACCCATAATATGGGTTGAATTAACATTACCAAAAATATCAATTTCAATAGCAGCATTCATCGCAATACACCCAAGACGGCGTATGACTTCAGGATGATTGCTAATTTCTTGAGGTCTCAGAATAATTTTATCGCGGAACTTACTGATGTTATCATTAAAATACTGTACTTTCTCAGGGCTAAGTGAAAACGAAGTCGCTGAAGCAACACTCATTTTTCCACTTTCCAACATTGCTAACATCCCATCTTGGATCACCTCGGTATAGGCTGTCAGATTTTCAAAATCTCCTTGACTTAACGCTTCCATCACAGCATTGGCAACATTTCCAACCCCTGATTGTAATGGTAAGAATTTTTCCGGAATTCGACCTTTCTTTTTTTCATCTTTTAAGAATTCCATCAAATGACCTGCGATCATACGCGCATTATCATCAGGTGGGCTAAACGGAGTATTACGATCAGACATATCGGTTTCTACAATAGCAACCACCTTCTCAAGATCAACCGTCATATAATCAACACCAATACGATCTGATGGAGTACGAATAGGGATAATATCCTGCGGATAATTGGTGGAAACTTCCCAAATGTCGTGCATTCCGTCTAGTTCTTCGGGTTGCCATGAATTAACTTCTAAAATAACTTTTTTAGCACTATTTAACCAAAGCTGGTTATTCCCAACTGCCGACGAAGCAATCAATGTGCCGTCTGCACGAACGCTTGACAATTCAATAATTGCAACATCCATATCACCGATTGCACCGCTACGATAAAAAGGAGCAACCTGACCCAAATGCATATCAAAATAGGTTGTATCACCATTGTTAATACGCTCACGCATTTTTGGGTCTGTATTAAAAGATGACCGATAAGAAACACCATTGACTTCTGCGAGAACACCATCCATTTGAGGACCAGTTGAAGCACCCGTCAGCACTTTAATTTTGAACTCTTCACCTTTATTATGAGATTCTTTTATGCGCTGAGCCAAAGCACCTGGAACAGCCTTAGGATAACCTGAGCCTGTAAAACCACTAACCCCCACTAAATCACCATGCTTAATCCATTGTGCAGCATCCTCTGCACTACATATCTTACGTTGTAATCCAGTATGATGAATACGCTTATCTTGATTCATAATGCCCTCTTATTAATTGTAATTGAAACAATATAACCCGCTTTGCCCTCAAAAAGAGATAAAAAACTGTACGTACGCAGCACAAAACACCGTGAGCGCATATTCAAGAGATTCCTTTTATGAAATATATGATGCAAATTTTGTACTTTATGTTTAAAATACTTTCTTATGTCTAGTTTGTTTTCATCGAACCCTAAATCTTTGCGTATTATTGGAGACGTGCACGGTGATTGGCACGCCTTTAAGCACGCCGTACATACAAATCATTTTATTATACAATTAGGCGATTTGGTTGATTACGGCGCAGAAAGCGGCAAAGTCATGGCTTTGATGTTAAAAGTCATCGAAGAAAAAAGAGGATTATTTCTTATTGGAAATCATGATCGCAAACTAGGGCTCGTTCTTAAAGGGCATAAGCCTCGTATAGATAATGCCTTGAATGAGACAATTGAACAAATTAACAGCCATCATGATAAAGAGCTACCCGGAAAAATTATCCATGCCTTAGAACAGGCTCCAGCTTGGATTGTTCTTAAAAAACTCATTTTCGTTCACGCAGGCTTTCACACAAGAATGCTTACAGAACAACCACCTCTAAACCCATTGGCACAAATTAATCCTCTTTTATCTAGAGCTTTGTACGGGGAAACCAGCAATAAACTTTATAAAAGTGGATATCCTGTACGCAAATTAAAATGGGTTAATCATATTCCCGAAGGATATACTTTATATTGTGGTCATGATTGCCGTTCAACCGATGGTAGACCTTGGGTACGCAAAGGATATGCTGGTGGCACAGCAATATTTATGGATACAGGCGCCAGCAAAGGCGGGCATTTATCATGGGTTGATATTACTTTATAAATATCATTATTTTTATTTAAAAAGGATCATATATAATGAGCTCTCCTTCTTCTGCAGATGCTTTAGAACAATTACAAAATCTTCGTCTCAGTATTGATAATATTGATAATGCTTTAATTCATATCCTAGCAGAACGTTTTCGTTTGACTCAAACAGTTGGAGAACTCAAAGCAACTCATAACCTTCCCCCTGCAGACGCGCAAAGAGAGGCAAGACAAATTGCACGTTTACGTGAGATGGCGCAATCCGCACGATTGAATCCTGACTTTGCTGAGAAATTTTTAAATTTTATTATTAAAGAAGTGATTCAACATCACAAAGCCATTGCCGAACAAAAAGATAGTAAATAATGCCTACATCCTCTTATTTAACTCTTTTTATCCTAAGACATGCTAAAGCAAGCGATCACGCTAATACTGATTTTGATCGCCCTTTGACCAAAAAAGGACAGCAACAAGCGATTGAAAAAGGAACGCTACTCAAAAATAAAACTCCTCTTATCGATACGATCTTATGTAGTGCTGCCAAACGAACCGCTGAAACACTAAGCTACTTAGATATAACTATCGATAAATCACAGATTATTACTGATAATAATCTGTATCTTTGTGATCCTGAAATTTTATTAGCTTGTACACAACAAATCACCCATGGGAAATCAGCGCTAATCATCGGGCACAATCCTGGACTACATCAATTTGCTTATGATTTACTTTCTATTAATCCGTTACATCAAAGCGTGCTGCAAGATTCTCTATCTAGATCCCTTCCTAAATGTGCGCTTGTAGAAATTCATTTCTATTGTGAAAATTGGTCTGAAATCAACTGGCATCAAGGATTGTTGTCCTCTTATCATCCATAAAACTTGCACGCCTCGCATAGACGTGACAAGATATGTTTCATTTTTTGTTATAATATTTTTAATAAATCAGTCTTAATAACTTTAATATTTTACTTAGGAGTAAGTGTATGACTCAAACCACGCCAACCGCTCCATCTTTTAGCCCACCCCAAGATGAAGGTTCTGTAACCATTACTTATAAAGGGCAAAGCTCAGTATTGCCCGTTTTATCGGGGACTAACGGCAATAATGTTATTGATATACGCAACCTACAAAAAGACCTCAATTTATTTACATTCGATCCAGGCCTTGGAACAACAGCGTCTTGCGAAAGTAAAATCACTTACATTGATGGAGAGAAAGGTACTCTACTTTACAGAGGTTACCCTATTACACAACTCGCTGAAAAATCAAGTTTTCCAGAAGTAGCTTACTTACTTTTATATGGAAATTTACCTACGCGTCATGAATATAATGAATTCGTCAATCGCCTAGAAGAAAAATCGTTACTACATGAACAAATCCGTAACTTCTTCAACGGCTTTCGTCGTGATGCCCACCCAATGTCCATCCTTTGCGGAACGGTTGCTGGTTTGTCTGCTTTCTATCCAGAAGGTACAGATACATCAAATGAAGAAAGTCGTGATATTGCGGCCGTTCACCTTATTGCCAAAATTCCGACAATCGCTGCATGGGCTTACAAATATTCTCGTGGTGAACCCTTTGTTTACCCTAGAGCAGATTATTCATATTCAGAAAACTTCCTAAATATGCTTTTTGCTCGTCCAGATGCTCCTTACAAAGTTAATCCTATTCTTAGTCGAGCATTAGATCTTATTCTGATTTTACATGCCGATCATGAACAGAATGCATCGACTTCTACCGTAAGACTTACAGGTTCTACGGGGGCTCATCCTTTTGCATGTATTGCTGCGGGTATTGCGGCTTTGTGGGGACCTGCTCATGGTGGTGCCAACGAAGCTGTTCTAAAAATGCTTCATACCATTGGCACGAAAGAAAATATTCCTGACTACATCGCCCAAGTCAAAGATAAAAATAGTGATGTGCGCTTAATGGGCTTTGGACATCGTGTCTATAAAAACTTCGATCCACGAGCACAAATCATGAAAAAAACGTGTGATGAAGTACTTCGCGAATTAGGAACCGATGATCCATTATTAGAGCTTGCAATGGAATTAGAAAAATACGCTCTACAAGATGAATATTTTGTAAAACGTAAATTATATCCAAACGTGGATTTTTATTCTGGCATTATTTTCAAAGCAATGGGCATTCCAGAAACGATGTTTACTGCACTATTTGCGGTTGCTCGTACAGTCGGCTGGGTCAGCCAATGGAAAGAAGCGTTTAACGATCCTTTACGCAGAATCTACCGCCCTCGCCAGCTATATACTGGCCCAACAGAACGCGATCTTAAAAACTCAAAATAATTCAAACTAAAATAATATTCAGGAAATTTAGTGTTTTAAATTTCCTGAAGCTTCGGCACAATTACATCCACGAGTTCCACCGTCTGATACATTATAAAAATAATGATCGATCCATTCAGAAACCAACAAACGCGCTTCTGTAATAGACGATTCGGGATGATAGATTCTATACAAATTTGTGCAGCTCTTGAACACTTGAACCTCATCCACCCCTGCTGATTTTAACTCTTGATAAGCTGTAATAACAGAGCGTTCACATCGACGTTGTATATTATTTGCCAGAATAGTCATCAGCGATTCCTAATTTATTAACAAAAAGTTAAGAATAAGAAGCAATACCATCTAAGTAAAGTCACTTTATAATAAACTGTTGATGATTTCTTGGGACTTTTGACATTTTTAACACGATATTTACTGATTTTTTATAAAAAACCATATATATAAGATTGAACATCACAAGTAAGATTTTAAAACAGGACACGAACTTATTATGTCTCAAACAACAACTGCTTCTACCAGAAAACAACCTCGTTCTCCTCGTATGACCGAGTGGGATCGTGATGCTGCATTAATTACAGCAAGATTATTACTAGAAATCAAAGCTGTTAATTATCGCCCAAATGATCCTTATCTTCTGACTGCAGGTTGGAAGTCTCCTGTTTATATTGATTGCCGCAAGATTATTTTCTTTCCCAGAGCCAGAGCAAAAATTATTGAATTAGGTGTAGAGAAAATTTGTCGCCATGTCGGATACGAATCTTTTGATGCTGTGGTTGGTGGTGAAACGGCGGGGATTCCTTTTGCTGCATGGTTTGCAGATCGCATGATGACACCGATGGCGTATGTGCGTAAGAAACCTAAAGGATTCGGACGTAATGCACAAATTGAAGGCGATGTGCCAGAAAATATGCGCACTTTGTTGGTTGAAGATTTAACCACAGATGGCATGTCTAAAATCGGTTTTGCCAAAGCATTACGCGATGCAGGTGCAATCGTAGACCATGCCTTTGTTGTCTTTTTTTATGGCGTATTTACCAGTGCCTATCAAACGTTAAGTGAAATGGGTATTACGCTTCATTCACTTTGCACATGGTGGGATATTTTAGAAGTAAGCTCTGAATATCCATATTTTTCAAATGGAGACACTTCTGAAATCAGACGCTTCTTAGAAGATCCTTGTGCTTGGTCTGCCAAACATGGTGGTGTCAGCAATGAACAAGAAGCATTAGCTTATAAAAAAGCACGTTTATAGTTCATAAATCTTTGTCATACAAATGACCTATCATATCCTTGCATTTGATTCTGGTATTGGGGGGCTTGGTATTGTCCAAAGCCTCCAACAGCAGCTTCAAAACACTTCTTTTAATTTATCGATCGATTATTTGGAAGATAATTTAATCTTCCCTTATGGCGAGCAAGAAGATAATTTTTTAATTCAAAGAATTATCAATTTAATTGGTATTGCAATTGATCGGTTAGAGCCTGACCTGGTAATTATTGCCTGCAATACAGCCAGTACAATTGCCCTACAGGCTCTGAGAGAACATTACCCAAATACATCCTTCGTCGGCTGCGTTCCACCCATTCGTTGGGCTGCTAGGATCAGTCAATCTAAGCATATTGGGCTATTAGCAACGCGTGCCACCGTGAGAAGACCTTATCTTACAAGTTTAAAAGAACAATTTGCAGCAGATTGTCAACTGATTGGATATGGCTCACCGACTTTGGCACAAATTGCTGAACGCGTTTTTAGACAAGAGGCATATAATTCAGAAGATATTCAAAAAGAAATTAATGCATTATTACAGATGCCATCAGCAGACCAAATCGACACTGTTTGTTTAGGATGCACTCATTACACTTTTGTCTTACCTCATCTACAAGCGTTATCGCCTCGTCATATTCAGTGGCTAGACCCTGCAAATGCTGTGGCAAAACATGCTTTAGACATCATGTTGCAGAGCAATCATTTACCTAACAATAACATTCCACGAAAGAATAATTTTTATTATACTGCCTTACCCACTGAAGATAAGGCTTTGTTAACACAAATATTAACAATGGGTTATACAGACTTATCACATTTCGAATCTTAAAAGTGACGATTAACAGTATATCGAGCAATATCCTCAAATAAGCTGTGTAGTTCTCCTTCAGGAAAAAAACGAATAGCATCACATGCCTTGTTGGCAAAATTCATGGCCTCTTGCAACGTTGCCTCTAGAGCTTGATGTTTATGAATTAAGAACAGAGCATGTTTCAAATCATCTTCGTTTTGATCGCAAGCTTCAATAACTCGTTCCCAAAATTTCTTTTCTTCTGCATCTGCTTGTTGATAAGCAATCAAGATAGGATAAGTAATTTTTCCCTCACGGAAATCATCACCAACTGTCTTACCTAACTCTTCTTGATTTGCTGAATAATCCAACGCATCATCCACAAGTTGAAAAGCCATTCCTAAATTGAGACCGTATGCTTCTAAGGCTTCTTCTTCTTTTAAAGACCGTTCAGCAACAATTGCCCCAACGCGACAAGAAGCGGCAAAAAGAGCAGCAGTTTTACCATAGATGACTTCATAATATCGAACGATAGATGTCGATAAATCATTTTGTATCGTCATTTGCAACAATTCCCCTTCTGCAATCGTCGCAGAAGCTTGGGAAATAATGCGCATGACTTCCAATGATCCATCTTCTGTCATAATCTGGAAAGCGCGGGAAAATAAAAAATCCCCCCCTAACACAGAAGCTGCATTCCCAAATACGACATTGGCACTTTCTGCCCCACGTCGCAACAAGCTTTCATCAACCACATCATCATGTAGTAAAGTTGCGGTGTGTAAAAATTCAATACACGTTGCCAAACGGACATGACGAGGCATCACATCATCAGGGCTGTATTCGTATCCACATAACCGAGCTGAAGCCAACGTTAGTAAAGGGCGTAATCGCTTGCCCCCAGCAACAATAAGATGCGCAGCTAACTGTGAAACTAATTCTACAGAGCTTTGCATTCTATCCATAATGACACGATTACAAAGCGTCATATCTTCGTCTAAGTAATCTAATAATCTTTGTAAGGGTTCTTTTTTATCCATTGAGATGGGCTTCTTACTCTTCTATCTTTTTATAGAATTGTTACTTTCAATTCCAACCAACTATGTGTAAAACTTTAAATATTCTTATTCAATCCAAAAACAAGACTATAGAACATTTTTATCTTTAACACCTCACTTATTATTAAGTTAGTATATAATTTATTTTGTCGAAACATCTTTTTGGTTCATGGTTTATGCAATCGCTATCATCTTCGTCCTCTTTTATACACCATAAATCAAAAAAAACATCTGATGGAACACTTCTCGGAGGAAAGATTTTCTATCGACAATATCAAGAAGGATATAGAACGGCACTTGAACCCATTTTAATGGCCGCATCTATTCCTGCAAAACCTGGTCAAACCATTATTGAAGGCGGTTGTGGCGCGGGGGCTGGATTAATGTGCCTGAACTATCGTGTTCCAAATATTACAGGCATTGGTTTTGAACAAAATCCAAAAATGCTTACATTGGCAAATGAAAATTTTCAACTTAACCATATGAATAGCCTTAAGGTTGTTGAAGTAACCCTTCCAAAACTCCCAAAGCGTCCTTTTGATTTTCTATCCAAAGGACAAGAACACGTCGATCATGTCTTTGCCAATCCTCCTTGGCATGCCCATAATAGCTTTCCTTCTCCTGATCTGCAAAAAGATTTGGCAAAAAGACTCCCAAAAGATTGTCTTGCAGAATGGATCTATGCGCTGAGCCGACCGTTACGCCAAGGCGGCACGTTAACCCTTGCTCTCTCTGCCTCTTTATATGTTGAGGCCAGCGCGATCATGAATCAGTATAAACTAGGATCTATCGTTTTATTTCCATTATGGCCAAAACTGAATCGCTCTTCTCGAATCATTTTATTACAAGGGCGTATGGGATCTACGGGGGGAAGCCAGATTTCTCCAGGTATGATTTTACACAATGAAAATGGTGATTTTACCACCCAAGCCAATCATATCCTTAGAGATGGACAAATGCTTTGCTTACTTCCTTAAAACGCACTAAAATAAAATTGTTAGATCAAACATTTCAATAATAATTATTTTGTTAACATATAAAAATACATATACGTGTTTGCGCATGTCACAAAAAACACGATATCTTATATTTCAAAAAAACTATATATAGTATGTTTACATTTTTTTATACACAATATATACAATATTTATCATCATTGCATTAAAACTTATCACAATAATTATATATGCATAAAATGCTGTTTTAAGGTTTTTTGATAACTCAATAACATCAATAACCCAAAAATTAAACAAAGGAGACGTTCGTTGAATAACGATACTAAAGGTAATGAAAAAACTCATAATCTAATGACATATAACCCCGTTTATAAGCCATTTCATTATCCATGGGCATACGATGCATGGTCAACGCAACAACGTCTTCACTGGATCCCAGAAGAAGTTCCTTTGGCTGAAGATGTCAAGGATTGGCATAAAAAGCTCACCGAATCAGAAAGACATTTAATTACTCAACTTTTTAGATTTTTTACCCAATCAGATGTTGAGGTAAATAATGTGTATATGAAGTATTACAGTCAGGTTTTCAAACCTATCGAAGTCCTGATGATGCTTTCTGCCTTTTCAAATATCGAGACCATTCATATTGCTGCCTATAGTTATCTTTTAGACACCATAGGAATGCCAGAAGTCGAATATTCTGCATTCTTAAATTATAAAGAAATGAAAGATAAATATGACTATATGCAAAATTTCACAGTAGATAATCCATATGAAATTGCCAAAACAATGGCTGTTTTTGGAGCATTTACCGAAGGATTACAACTATTTGCGACTTTTGCAATTTTAATGAACTTCCCACGTTTTAATAAGCTTAAAGGAATGGGACAAATTATTTCATGGTCTGTTCGTGATGAAACTTTGCATTGTTTATCTGTTATAAAATTATTCCGCACCTTTATTCAAGAAAACCCTTCTTTATGGACACCAGAATTCCAACAAGAGCTACGCGATATTTGCGCAACGATTGTTGAACATGAAGATGCTTTTATTGATCTTGCTTTTGAAATGGGTGATATAGAAGGACTAGACGCTGAAACTGTTAAACAATATATCCGTTTTATTGCTAATCGCCGTTTGACCCAACTGGGCGTTGATACGCTTTATGATATTGATAAAAATCCATTACCTTGGATGGATGAAATGCTTAATGCGGTTGAGCATACGAATTTCTTTGAAAATCGCTCTACAGAATATAGCCGTGCTGCGACCCAAGGCACATGGGAAGATGCTTTTGAAGATATGATTCTAGATTCTTAATACTTTTAATATTTCTCATAAAAAAAGAGGTTGAATGATTAACCTCTTTCATAAGTTTAACTATTGTTAGAATTCTTCATAACGTGAAGGATCTTGATCCTTTAAACGCCCATCGGGCTTATCTAATTCTTTTATTTTATCGATATCTGCCTGAGATAATTCAAAGTCAAACAAAGACAAATTCTCTTTTTGTCTTTCATCAGATGTTGCTTTTGGAATGGGCATTGCCCCCAATTGAACATGCCAACGTAAAATAACCTGTGCAATGGATCTTTGATATCGATCAGCAATCTCTTGAATTACCGGGTTTTGCAACATATTATTTGCTCTGCCAATTGGACTCCATGACTGAGTAACAATTCCCAACTTCTTATTATAAGCCCTCTGCTTTTCTTGAGAAAAATATGGATGCAACTCTATTTGATTCATACAAGGTGTTACGCCTGTTTCTTTCACAAGATTATCTAAATGTTCAGGTAAAAAATTACAAACACCAATTGATTTAATCATCCCCCTTTTACGCGCCTCAATCAAAGCTTGCCACGCTTCTACATAATGCCCTGTCAGTGGATTAGGCCAATGGATTAAGTAAAAATCATAATAATCTAACCGAGCTCTATATAAAGATTCTTCGATAGTCACCAATGCTTGACCATACTGTTGACGACGACCTGGTAATTTCGAAGTAATTTGAATTTTGTCTCGAGATAGACCACATTGACAAACTGCCTCGCCCACTGCACCTTCATTTTCATAATTAAATGCAGAATCTAAAAAGTGATATCCATTATGAATGGCTCTGACAATATCTTTGGCACCTTGCCTACCATTTAGTTTATAAGTACCAAATCCGACAGCGGGAATCTTTGTGCCGTCGTTCAAGATTAATTGTGGAATAACAGTCATCTTATATCCTTTTCTATTCTAGTGAGATTATATTCACTCACTTCATTGACTCTCGTCTTCTATTAAATGTATTTACTGTATATTTGTTGGAGACACATTGTATCCCCATGACATCATTGTTCCCGATATATTAAGATCGTTGTAATTCACCGCTAATTTATCATTATTAGGCTGTAAATCGTAATATGATACTTCAGAATAAGTGTTTTTAATTCTATTTTGAGAAGATTGAAGATCACTTTGATAAGTTATAAATCTTATATTAAGATAGTTCTTTGGACGATCAGCTACATTAAAATCATCAAATAAATCAAACACACCCGTGGCAATAACTTTATCATTTTTAATAAAAATTATTTCTAATTTTTTAGAAGATATTGAGAATTCTTTTTTTATAATTTGTTGAATAAGATTTTTACTTTTTTTTGTAAAAATATAAGCATGATCCCATTTAAAATTAGTTATTTTATGTAACTCAACAATACAAAAGTTGCGCTTATTACAA
Organism: Commensalibacter communis; assembly: GCF_947179105.1. NCBI lineage: Bacteria > Pseudomonadati > Pseudomonadota > Alphaproteobacteria > Acetobacterales > Acetobacteraceae > Commensalibacter > Commensalibacter communis. Next base: position 135,174 of record NZ_CAMXCK010000001.1, on the reverse strand, counting down.
TTTTTAGAAAAATAAGAGTAAAATTGCCGCTCAAATTTACCAGAAGACCACATCACCCAAATAGAATATGCCATTATTATTGTGATTAAGGAGAATAATATTAAATATATATGCAATTAATGTATTAACCCTGCCTATTTCTAGTAATTTATATTAACCTCCTTAAAATATATTTATATTATATTATTTAATAACAACCAACAGTTAAACCCAAAATAAAACCCCTTATCTTTAAATAGGATAAGGAGTTTTTATAAAATTATAAAGAGTTAAATATTATTGGCAGGATAGACATTCTTCATAATCAGCGGTTGTTGTATTGTCAATAGGTGTTGAGAGCGTAATTGGTGATAAAATATCCGCTTTCACTGCAACGTTACTGACATCATCTGCTCGCTGTAACGACAAAGAACGGCAATAATATAAAGATTTTACCCCTTTTTTCCATGCCTGATAATGAATCTGATGCAAATCTCGCTTATGAATATCTGCTGGAACAAACAAGTTAATTGACTGAGATTGACAGATAAATGGTGAACGATCCGCGGCATGCTCAATAATCCAACGTTGATCTAACTCGATTGCTGTTTTAAACACATCTTTTTCATCTTGAGTTAAAAACTCTAAATGCTGGACACTGCCTTTATTCAGAGTAATAGAAGACCAAACTTCGTCTGTATCTTGCCCTTTATTTTGCAACAATGTACGCAGATGACGGTTACGCACCGTAAAAGACCCTGATAATGTTTTTTGTAAAAATACATTAGCATTGATCGGTTCTATTCCTGGGCTGGCATTTCCAGCGATAATCGAAATAGAAGCCGTTGGGGCAATAGCCATTTTATTTGAAAAACGCTCGTTAATGCCGTAATCCTCTGCATCTGGGCAAGCTCCACGCTCTTCAGCCAGCATCACAGAAGCCTTGTCAGCTTGTTGGCGAATGTGTTGGAACATTTTCTTATTCCATACCTTAGCCATTACACTTTCGAACGGGATCTTTTTCGCTTGCAAAAACGAATGGAAACCCATCACGCCCATCCCAACCGAACGCTCACGAGAGGCAGCATAACGCGCACGAGCCATTTCATCAGGTGCATTATCGATAAAATCTTGTAATACATTATCCAAGAACAACATCACATCAGGGATAAATTGAGGATTCTGATGCCATTGATCCCAATATTCAAGATTCAAAGAAGATAAACAACAAACCGCTGTTCTTTCCTCTCCCTTATGGTCAATCCCTGTTGGTAATGTAATTTCTGCACAAAGATTCGATGTTTTTACTTCAAGTCCAGCTAATTTATGATGTTCTGGACGAGCATTATTAACCGTATCTGAATAAACAATATATGGCTCACCCTGTTCGATACGAGTCGTTAATATTCTAATCCATAAAGAACGTGCTGAAATCTTACGAATCACTGACTGATCTTTTGGGGATAACAGTGCCCACTCTTCATTCTTCTCTACTGCACGCATAAAAGCATCAGAAACCAATATACCATGATGCAAATTCAAAGCTTTACGATTAGGATCACCCCCCGTAGGTCGGCGTAACTCAATAAATTCTTCAATTTCAGGATGCCAAACAGGTAAATATACAGCAGCTGAACCACGGCGTAATGAACCTTGGCTGATCGCCAATGTCAAACTATCCATCACACGAATAAAAGGAATGACCCCAGACGTTTTACCATTGCGTTTTACATTCTCGCCAATCGAACGCAAATTGCCCCAATAAGAACCAATCCCACCACCTCTGGAGGCTAACCAAACATTTTCGTTCCAAAGCTCGACAATCCCTTTGAGACTATCTTCAGCTTCATTCAAGAAACAAGAAATTGGCAACCCACGAGACGTTCCGCCATTCGATAATACTGGCGTTGCTGGCATAAACCAATGTTGAGACATATAGTCATAGATACGTTGAGCGTGACCTGCGTCACTGCCATAATAAGAGGCAACGCGAGCAAATAAATCTTGGTATGACTCGCCTTCCATTAAATAGCGATCATCCAATGTGGCTTTACCAAAAGGTGTCAATAAATTATCACGAGAATGATCGAGTTTTACCTGATACCGTCCATAAAGTTGAACATTTCCTGCCAACGCATCAGTAAAATCAAACTTTGGTTGTTCAACTTTATCTTTTGTAGTTGCAGAGGGCTTTCTTTCAAGTACATCAACAGGGCTCACGTCTCATATCCTCGTAAAACAAGATTAACGGTTTAGGGACTCTTTATATCCCTAACCATACACCATAAATTGTTCAATGAAATGGTTAATTGTCTATATATAGTATATTTAAAGATTATAAATATCTATATGATGATATAAAATCAACTAAACAATGGTCTTGACATAAATTAATTTTATCTGTGTGTGATAAGTACACAAAAATAAAAACAAAATTATATTTTACAATCATGGTCAACAATTACAAAATAATTAATTTGCTATAAGCGCACAGTAAATCTTATCGGTAAAATAGATGAATCAACAGAGGATCGAAAATACTCCAAGTGTCAAAGGCAATCCATCCATTCTATTAGGAACAATGGAAATCACAAAAGAAGAAGCGACGACCTTAGGAATCAGTTCAAAGCGTACGATCCAAATATTTGGAGCTAAAATCCCAACTGGTAAAATTTATGATGGAATAGAAACGTGGTATGTCAATTTCCTAATCATAGAAACTGATAAAAACCAGAAATATAGTTCAATCCTAGCCCAACTTACTAGTAGTAAAATTACTTTTTATTGCACTATTAATGGAGATAATATCTTAAGTAGTAGCATCTGTGGTGATATGTTCAATGTCAAAAAAATTCGTTGCCTACGCCGCCCTCCGAAATGGAAACATTACGATTCAGAGATTCCAATGATTGAGAATCAAACAGCATTTCTCCTTGGGCAATCTTATATTAAAAAAGAAAGATTAGAAAAGAATATTTTACTTGTGGAGAAACCATCTATTTATTTGCAATAAACACAGAAGATCACTTAGAATTATATATATTCACACAAGACACGAATGAACAAACAGCAGAAGACCATTATCGTTTAGAAGAGTAAATGATAACTTTTGAAAACCATTATAATGATCTTAAAATCGTTCAAAAATTAATTAAATCAGGTAATAAATATCTACATCAATATATTGCAGAAAATAAGCATAGTAATTCTAAAATCCTAACTATGCTACTTGCCTCTGTTAAAACTAAAAAACTACAAAAAGAAATACCAACACGTTTAGATAAAATAAGTCATGGAACGGATTTAATATGTACTTTGATTTTTCCTGCTTCATCAACGAATGAAAAACCCGTTTCGATTTTACCAAGATAAATAATTCCTGGATAGAAAGACGCATCTTCACGATAAATCACAAAATTATTCCAAGGTGCAAAATATGCCAACTGCCCTTTGAGGGGTTTATGGCCCTTAGGCGCATTTTCCTGAGTCAATTTTTTAGGTAGTTCTGAAACTTTTTCTTTATCCCCATAGTCTACTAACATTAAGTCCATTGGTAATTGATGATAAAAATCTCGAGCCGTTGGATTATTGTCCAAAGTCACATTGATAGAGTGTTGACCATCATCCGTGCTGATAAGAATTTTCATTGGTTCCCCTGCGTATGTTTGGAAGGGCATTATTAGGAAAAGGAATATAGATACAATAATTGTTCTCAACCACATTTTTACTATTAACTCCTTAATAGTTGTATAATGTCAAACGCTTGGTATAATTTAAATAAAATATTACAGATTCTATTAAATATCAGTTTTTTATAGATTTTATTGTAGATTAAAGGATCAATCAAAGTCTTTTGATACTCTACTCAGACATTAGCATCTCAAACATAAGCATACTCTTACAGTATATTATTGGGTTAGATATTCCAATAATAAAACTTCTAATTGTTCGAAAGAAAAAACAATATCGGGATAGGTTTCTTGTTCAACATAATATGAAACTATGGCTAACGAAGATTCAAAGTCAAACTCCAGTTGGGTCAGATTGAAAGTCATCGTTGCTTCAGTTCGAGTGTAAAAATTCTCTATAATTTTTTTAGCAAATTTCTTTGTTAAATTGTCGCTACTCAAAAATGAAGAGATCGTATGTTCGCCCTCCCAAAGAATAGTAATATTCTGATCTCTTAAAGCCTGTTCCATTTCATTCAGAGTTAGTCCCCAAAACGTAACTGGTTTCCAATGATCAGTATGATGAAGAACAACATAGATTCCCCCTGTATCGGTTGAATCGCTAACATATTCAGCGCACCAATTTTTATAATGTTTGGGGGATATAACAACGCCTGTTTTGTGAGTAGACATAAAATCATTTCTTCCATACAAAACTTACAGGGCATTTTTTCATAAAAATACTTTAAAATTATTATTTTTTGCTAAATTCATCATTTAATTTTTTGATAGTTATACTCACATCTTTTTTTTCCAAATATAACTTGTCTAAAACATCACTCAGCACTTCATATGCATCAACAATATCTTCTTTCTCTACTGTTGATTCACTATGGCTGCCATCATTACCCATATATTTCAAAGTTAATAATTGCTCTTTAAATAAATACAGTTCTGAGGTTTCAGGAATACTCTCTATCCTACGATGTAAAGGAACAAATTTACCATTTTCATCTTTAGAAAAAATTGCATGCTCTCTTAATAACGCTTCTATCGATATCCGAATACTATTCGTTGTTGCTGTTATTGATGAGAAAAAAGTAGCAAAAGATTCTTCAATTGCTTGTTTAACATTTGTAGGGCATAGCTCAGGAATTTTAAATAAACGTAAATGAGGGTAAAAGTATTTAGGAGAAAATTCAGTTATGTCATTCACATTACCTCTAGTATATTCTAATTGTTGATATATAAAATTTCCACAGCAGCTTACTGTTTCTTGGCATTGAAGATCAGAACATATTAGTAAGCAACTAAAAATTCCTATAGGCTTATCAGCGTCATAAACATCACTATACTCACAAGATAAAAGACCATATTTATTTAATCGATATTTAAAATAATCTTTCATTATTTGTAAAAGACTTTGTTTACATGTTGGGCAAATAAATCTAGATAAGGCTTCTTCTAAAAAATATTCATTTAATAGTATCTCTCGTGCTATTAAGAGTTCCATATTTTACCTCCATCATATAGAATTATAGAAATATTCTTTTTATAATGTGCCATAAAAAAACCCGACAGAGAAAAATCCTATCGGGTTTTACATAATCTATGTAAACAAAAACCTTATTCCCACTCAATGGTTCCTGGTGGTTTTGACGTAATATCATACGTCACGCGATTAACGCCACGCACTTCGTTGACGATACGTCCAGCCACTCGGGTTAAAAATGCCATATCAAATGGATAGACATCAGCAGTCATTCCATCTACGCTGGTAACGGCACGCAATGCACATGCATGATCGTAAGTACGACCGTCGCCCATCACGCCAACGGTACGTACTGGCAATAACACAGCAAAGGCTTGCCAAATCGCGTCATACAACCCTGCACTACGGATTTCTTCTAAATAAATAGAATCAATTTTACGCAATAAATCGAGTTTATCGCGCGTAATATCGCTGAGAATACGAATAGCCAGTCCTGGTCCAGGAAAAGGATGGCGACCAACAATATTTTCTGGAATACCCATTTCACGACCAAGATCGCGGACTTCGTCTTTAAACAGATCACGAAGCGGTTCAACCAACTGCATGTTCATCCGTTCTGGTAAGCCACCCACGTTATGATGAGATTTAATCGTCACAGATGAGCCAGTAACGCTAACACTCTCGATCACATCTGGATATAACGTTCCTTGGGCAAGGAAGTCCGCACCACCTAATTTCTTTGCTTCTTCTTCAAAGACTTCTACAAATAGACGGCCAATCGTTTTGCGTTTGACTTCTGGATCGGTAACATTTTCAAGTTCTTTTAAGAAAAGATCAGAGGCATCACGTTTAATTAAAGGAATATTAAACTGTCCAGTAAATGTCTTAACAACCTCATCCACTTCGCCTTGACGTAACATACCATGATCGACAAAAATACAGGTTAATTGATCGCCAATCGCTTGATGGATTAATACAGCTGCAACCGCAGAATCAACACCGCCTGATAGACCACAAATAACTTTTTTATCGCCAACTTGGTCACGTATACGTGCGATTTCTAAATCACGGAAACTCGCCATAGTCCAATTACCGTGACAACCCGCAATATTATGCGTAAAATTCTTTAACAATGCTGCACCATGAGGTGTATGCACAACTTCTGGATGAAATTGAACGCCATATAAACGACGACCTTCATCCGCAATCATTGCATAAGGTGCGCCTCCACTGGTTCCGATAACTTTAAATCCAGGCGGAAGCTTAACAACTCGATCACCATGGCTCATCCATACTTGTTCACGACTTCCTCTTGACCACACGCCACGACATAAAGAGCTATCTTCCACAACATCAACATGCGCACGACCAAATTCACGATGATCGCTAGATTCGACCTGTCCACCTAGTTGATGACACATCGCTTGTTCGCCATAACAAATTCCCAACACAGGAATATTCAATGCAAAGACTTCATCTGGAATCCGAGGAGAATCTTTATCCGCAACACTGGCAGGCCCCCCTGATAAAATAATCCCTTTGGGTGCAAAAGAACGAATCTTTTCATTCTTGCTGGTATAAGGCCAAATCTCACAATAAACACCACTTTCCCGAACACGTCGGGCAATTAATTGGGTTACTTGGCTGCCGAAATCAAGAATAAGAATCTTTTCTTCGTGTAAAGATTGTTCTAAGTCACTTACTTGGGTCATCATACCAACTTCTTTATTAATACTTATCAAAAAACATGTTTCCATATCACATAAGCGAAAAACATTCAGATAAAAAGGGAATTATCTAAAAAATTTTAACTTTCTCGTTTATAAGACTAAATCAATTTAATGTTTTTATACTATAGTTTTTTTATTGAATCCTATCGGAGCCTTCTATGTTTAAAAAGAAAATAAGACGTTTTTTAGCTAATACAATATTTTTAGGGCTGACTTGCCTTTCTTTGAGTGCTTGTGGAAGCAAACTTGCAGAAGATCACCCACAAGGTGTGTGGTTGGGAAAAATGGAAGTTGAACAAGGAGCTTGCCCTACAGATAGAATGGCTGCATTACGCATTGATAAAAAGATGGTTCTTTTTTCCCCAGATAACGGTGCTTTGATTCTCAGAGGTGATTTCGATAAAAAACAAAAGCCAAGACATTTAGTTGCTCAACTTCATCGTGTTGATATGGATCACAAGCCATACGATCTTATTTTCGAAGGTAAAGCACAAAATGAGAATATTATAGGGACTTATGGAACGCCTGATTGTCGTGCGCATATTACATTTTATCGCCCTAATCATTATGGATTATCCGATGCCATCGCACATTAATAAATAAAATTTAAAAAAAGGCTTGCAATAAAAAAAAAGATAAGATAAAAGCCTTATTCAAGACGCACCCGTAGCTCAACTGGATAGAGCACCAGACTACGAATCTGGGGGTTATGGGTTCGATTCCTGTCGGGTGCGCCATTATAAATATCATCAACAAAACATTGATATATTACAAAAAATCATCAAATATATAAAAATTTTGTTATACAAACAATCAAGTTTTTGTTATAAAGAATTACTTTATACCATTAATACGAAATATATGATTGATTAGTTGATGATACCCCCTTATTCCTCGCTTCTGATCATAGAAGATCAACCAGAAATATGTGATTTAATTGAACTCAGTTTGCTTGATAAAGTAGAACAAATACATATTGCGCATTCAGTATCTACAGCCTGTCATTTACAATCTAAATATCGTTTTGATGTCGCTATCGTTGATTCTTGTTTACCAGATGGTGATCCTTATCCGTTGGTCAAAGAATTATTGGCGCAACAATGCAAAGTTTTGCTAATGAGCGGAAATTTCGAGTTAAATAAACGCCTGGCACGACTACCTTTGCCTCGAATAGAAAAGCCGTTTCGTTTGCCAACATTGATGAAGTCTGTTGAGCAAGCTTTTGAAATACCCGTCACCAAAACGTTACAAGCATTGAACTCTGCTTGATAACAAAATTATATTTACTTCGCGTCAAATTTATATAAATGGTTTAATTTGATTGCAAATTAATTTGGCAACTGCTTACTTTCACCTATAGTAGCTAATCTTGGGTTAAGATCAACATTATATAATTCATATATTTGCGCTATTTGATCATATTGTTGACGTTCTATTTTCCCTCTGGGCGGATAACCTAATGGATTATAAGTGGGAGCAAAATAGCCATTTTCATCAACTGATAAAAAAGAAGATTCTTTATTATTCTGTTTACGAATATAATACCCTTTCATTGTATAGCCTACGGGTAAATTAAAATATTTCCAGCGATCTCCAACAACTATGATTTGTCGTTTTGGCAAATAAAATCTTAGTTCTGATGCCAACCCATAGTTATCAGAAATAATCACTCGGTCTGAAGGAACCGCAGAGTTCACTGATTGCGCAAATGTTTGCCATCCACCTAGCTGTTTTAACAATATATTTTTTTTTGCAGGCAAAGGAAGAATTGCAAATAACACTTGGATATAAACCAATGATATGACTGAAAAGCCAATAATAATAGCCGTCTTCAACCATTGAGTAACATACAATCCTGCAATAACAACCAGCACAGGATACAATAATCCGACCCAGTTTGCTTGCACACGATCCCCAACTGCATGTTGGATAAACACACAAATAGGCACAATAATCATTAACCATAATAACAAAGCGCATGAGCTAAATTTTTTATGCCAAATAGTTTTGGTTAAAGATACTATCCCAATACAAAAACAAATAAAAATAATAGGCGTTGATAAACCAATTTGCCCACCCAATAATTCTGATAAAAATTGTAACGCGCGACTAGGGTTCCAGTCAGTTGTCCGTCCACCTTGTTTAAGTAAACTGATCCATTGATGTTGACTATTCCAAAAAATCACAGGTGAGAAAATAGCGCTGGCTAAAACTGCACCACCCCACAGTTCTTTTTTTTTTAAATAAGAACGTCCTTCTTGACTAATTAAACACCATAATCCCAAAGCCATAATCAATAAAATAGCTGTATACTTACTCAGTAACGCCAATCCTGCACTGGCACCAATAAACCACCACCATTGTACTGATTTTGTATAAAATAAGCGACCACACCCCCATAGCAATGTACAAACAAAGAACAATAAAGGCGTATCTGGAGTCATAATAATTGCCCCAACCCCGACCGTCAAAGTCGCATTTAATAATAAAACCGCAATCAGCGCTTTTTGATCTGAATCAGATTGATGATTGTTAAAGTCTTTAACAGCAAAGAAAATAAAAAAACTACCGATAAAAGCAGCCAGTGAACCTAAAAAACGAACCCCTAGCTCTGTATTCCCCCACAATAAACAACCTGCCTTAATCCATAATCCGATCATGGGTGGATGATCGTAAAAACTAAAATCTAAATGACGTGACCAAACCCAATAATAGGCTTCATCAGGTGATAAGGGCACTGAGGCTGCGACAATAATTCGTATTATTGTCAACAGACCCAACCCAATAGATAGTTTGAGAAGTAAATTATTTTTCATAAATACAAAACCAGATCTTTTATCATTATGCCGGTACATATATTGTGATAAAATACCGACGGTAACATATCAAGAAAATTACGTTACTAATTATATCTATTATAAAAATAATATTTAAATATATAAAAAATTTACACTTTAATTTTATATATTTTTATTATAATGAAGGTCTATTACTTATTTTGCAGACCTCTCGGCTATTTCTTCCAGTATATGTGTTGCACGTTCCTTTAACAGACGATCCATTCCTTTCTTTAAGACCTGTTTGTTAATAAATGCAATCGTTTCGTCATTTCCGACTTTTCCTAATGCAAGTAATAAAGCATCTTTAGCATCTAGATTCTTTTCTTGAACAAAAGCATTTTGAATAAGAGAAGATAACTTAACTATAAAATTTTGAGGTACATCCTTTGCATGCCTAGCAATCATTAATCCAAGTAACCTATTTGTAATCTTTGTTGTCTTTACTCCAAAAATCTGACAAATTGCATTCCATGTTTTAGGGTCATTAAATTGTATTGTCCATGCACATGCCGCTACTTTGATAGAAATAGACACATGCTCATAAAGTGGAATAAGTGCCTCTAAAATCCTTAAATCGTAATATTCGTATCTTCGGCTGATACTACCTACAGTATTTAATAAATCTGATAAAATTGTTATATCTATCTCTTGTTCTATCGCATGAATTAAAATAGAAATCACTGCATCATCCGTTAAAAATTCTTTGTTTTCAACAGTCCATCTTCCTCTCGAAAGTCTATTGATACGAGCAACTGCATTTTTTTCTTGTTACAACATCTTCGGACTGTAATTCTATAAGCAAAATATCCATAACTTATTCCTTACAAATTCAAAAATATAATAAGCTATTTTTTCTTTAGCGATGTTTTGAATAATTTTTCCATCAACATGAATAAAAATTGCACCATAATTTTAAAACCCAATTTGCTTTCGCCAAAAAGTCTTTGACGAAATTGAAATGGAATTTCTTTTAAGCGAACCGATGCTGAGGCAGACATGACTAAATCCAATAAAATCTTGAACCCCGTGCCCGATAATGCGGGCAATAGCTGAATAAATAAAGAGCGCCTTAACATGAAGAAGCCACTCATTGGATCATTCAAGGTGACTGGTAAAAATTGTTGAGAGATTCGAATCCCTGTATTGGATAAAAAAAGCCGCCAACGATTGGCTAATCCAGTATTATCGCCTCCTTCGACATGGCGACTTCCAACAGCAAAATCATAATTTTCCCGTAATATTGCATCTAACATTGTCGGCAATAATGTTTCATCGTGCTGCATGTCACCATCAATAACAGCCACGCATTCCGCTGAAGAAGATAGTACACCTTCAATTACAGCAGAAGAAAGTCCTCTTCTTCCTACGCGTAATATCCCTCTAATTCGTTGATCTTGTTGTGCAAGTTGCCAGACTTGTTTTATTGTGCCATCAGGGGAATTGTCATCGACAAAGATTGCTTCCCATTTCCGTCCATCTAACGCTTTGATTAATGCACTGAACAACGGCTCGACGTTATCGCGCTCATTATAACATGGGATAATAACACTTAGCTCTAGTCTATTTTCGAAAGGACGAGAAGCATTCATAACATCATTTACTATCTATTAATATAACCTATATCTATGGAAATTATTCCGCATTACTTTCTAAGGGAACCCCTTCTCGTTGTAAACTGGTTCTGATAATTTGCAATGTTTGCACGCGTGCGACATGAGGGTTATTGGTTAATTCATGCGTCAATCGATTCTCATCTTCTGCATCTTTGGCAATAAAACGAATCAAAAAGTCAACGCCACCCCTGACCATATGACATTCACGAACTTCTGGTAATTGTGCCATCTGGGCTTCAAATTCTTTTAATACAGATTCTTTTTGGCTATCCAACCCAACCAATACAAATACAGTCAAAGACCATCCCACCGCAGCGGTATTGATTCTGGCATGATAGCTTTGAATAACGCCCATCGCCTCTAATCGTCTGACGCGTCTTAAACAAGGAGGAGCAGATATTCCAACACGCTGAGCCAAATCTATATTGGTAATGCGACCATCTTTTTGTAATTCATCTAAAATCAACCAGTCAATCTTATCAAGGTCTACTAAACGTGCCATATACTTCTTATTCCGCCCTAGCATTTTGCTAATATCTATAAAAGACTATTGTTAAACAAAACCTTCTTCTTATACAATAAACCCAATATATATATAATTTCAAAAATCGCTACGATTAAATCAGGATATAACAATATGACAGAAACTTTTATAACAAATATGCTTATCGTTGGTGCTGGCCCAGCTGGATATACCGCTGCGATTTACGGTGCCAGAGCCAACATGAAACCTGTTTTATTAACAGGCATGCAACCTGGCGGACAATTAACCATCACCAATGATGTCGAAAATTTTCCAGGCTTCGCCGATGCAATCCAAGGACCTTGGTTAATGGAGCAAATGGCCGCTCAAGCCAAAAATGTTGGCGCTGAAATCGTCATGGATAGCGTTTCAAAATGTTCCTTGTTGAATCCTCAAAAGGAAGATGGATATTTTATTTTTCATACAGATAATGGCAATATCTATAAAGCCCGTACTGTTATTATCGCCACAGGTGCCCAAGCACGCTGGTTAGGACTAGAAGCAGAACAGCGTTTACAAGGCTATGGAGTTTCCGCGTGTGCGACTTGTGATGGTTTCTTTTATCGTGGTAAAAAAGTAGCCGTTATCGGTGGTGGCAATACCGCGGTTGAAGAAGCTTTGTATTTGACCCATCATGCTTCACACGTGACCCTAATTCATCGCCGTGATAGTCTAAGAGCTGAAAAAATCCAACAAGACCGTTTATTGAATAATCCAAAAGTATCTGTGATTTGGGACAGTGTTGTCGAAGATATTCTTTCAGGCGGAACTCCAGAAGCTGTTACGGGTCTTGCTTTGAAAAATGTAAAAACCAATGAGCAATCAACTTTAGAGATTGATGGGGTTTTCATTGCTATTGGTCACAATCCCAATACATCTTTATTCAAAGACCAACTTGATCTCGATTCTGAAGGATATATAATTACTCAATCAGGCACGCCTAAAACATCTATTCCTGGCGTTTTCGCTGCAGGCGATGTTCAAGATAAAACCTATCGCCAAGCGATCACTGCAGCAGGTTCAGGCTGTATGGCTGCTTTGGATGCTGAACGGTTTATAAGTGAAATTGAATAAATAAAATAAAAGTGGGAAATAGCAATATTATTTCCCACTACTCTCGAAATGATTAACAATACTGACGTAAAGCTATCTGCCAATAGGGCTTTCTTGGGGCATATTACAAGTAAAGTTCGTGCAATTAAATCATTTTAACCCAGACAAATGCCCCAATAGACACTTTAAATTCTTATAAAGGATGGATATTTATAAGATATAAGGCTTAGTCTAAACGATTATAATTATCCTCCAAACGCACAATATCATCTTCATTTAAATAAGAACCAGATTGTATTTCAATAACCACCAACGGAATACGTCCTGGATTTTTCAAACGATGTAATGTTCCAACAGGCAAATAGATACTTTCATTTTCTTTGACCAAAATAACTTCAGTATCTCGTGTAACCTCGGCCACTCCAGAAACAACAACCCAATGTTCAGAACGATGATAATGCTTTTGCAAAGAAAGTTGTGCACCCTCATTCACAACCAATTGCTTCACTTGAAAACGATGCCCGCTCGCCAAAGTTTCATAATATCCCCACGGACGGTAACAGCGTGTATGTGCAAATGCTTCTTTCTGATTGGCTAATATTAACTGTTCAACGATTTTTTTTACGTCTTGAGATTTGCGTCGATCTGTAACTAAAACTGCGTCTTTGGTAACCACCACAACAATGTTATCAAGACCATTGACCGCAGCAACCATGTCATCCGAACGGATATAGCTGTTCTGTGTATTCTCAAGAACAACATTGCCAATGGCAACATTCCCTACCTCATCTTTTGCACTAATGTCCCAAAGTCCATCCCAACTACCAATATCTGACCAAGTCAAATCAGCAGCAATCACCAGCATTTTTTCAGTTTTCTCTGCAATTGCATAATCAATGGAAATATCGGGAACTTTCACAAAATCTTCTAATTGAATACACTCAAAAAATAAATCAGTTTTACGTTGTTGAATGGCAGTTTGGATACTCGAAAGCAGCTCTGGCGTGTATTTTTTCATTTCCTGCAACATTATTTTTGCAGAAAATACAAACATACCTGAATTCCACAAATATTCTTCAGAGTCTAGCATTTGTGCAGCACGCTGAAAATCTGGCTTTTCAGTAAATGCTTTTACAGAAAAAGCATGTTGAGCATTTTGAACCTTATCGCCCTTTTGAATATATCCATACCCTGTTTCTGGTCGAGTAGGTTGAATCCCAAAAGTAATTATATTCCCTTGTTTAGCCAGAGACGCTGCTTCTTCAACCAACTGAATTAATCGTTCAGTTTCTTGAACAACTGCATCCGCTGCCATCACCCAAAGGATATAATGTGGATTTTCTTCTTCTACTAATAGACTAGCAGCTGCAATAGCAGGTGCAGAGTTTTTTCCTATTGGCTCTAATAAAATACGGGCTTTTTCGATCCCGATTTCACGTAATTGTTCGGCAATTAAAAAACGATGGTCATTATTACAAACAATGATTGGGTCTGTAAATAAAGACCCAATTGCTCTAAGTGCTGTATCTTGCAACATCGAATTTTCAGATAATAACGGCCATAATTGCTTAGGAAAACTGGCTCGAGATACAGGCCATAAACGGCTACCCGTTCCACCTGATAAAATTACTGGAACAATTTTTATCATTTCAGTTCCACTCATCCTATACCCCTTTGCCTGATTTCCTTAAGCTTTATCGAAAATAATTAAGCCTCATCCATTTGACTGTTTGTCCGTTTTCTTAATTCTTTTCCTGTTTTAAAGAAAGGAACATATTTTTCATGAACGTCTACAGCATCTCCTGTTCTTGGGTTACGACCAGTACGTGCTTTACGATTTTTCACGAAAAAAGCACCAAAACCACGTAATTCTACTCTACCGCCTTGGGCTAGAGAACTTTCGATTTCATCGAAAATAGTAGAAACAATCAAATCAATATCTTTAATTAATAAATTTGGATGTGCAGCTGCAATCTCTAAAATAAGCTCAGATTTAGTCATTTAATTTATACTCGTTTTATAATTTTTTACCTAAGGATTCCAAATTGCTATCGCACCATCGAGATTTTCATAATCTTTATACACAATTTGATGTATAAAACCGTTCATTGAATCTCCCAACATTTCGCCTACAAATTTAGAAAACCATTTAGAAGGTTTCTTATTCTTTAATTCCGTTACGTTGATATCAGATGGTAATTTTGAGTATTGAATTAACCAATTTTTAGCATCTTTTTCTGTCCCAATTTGATCAATCAATCCATTTTTAACCGCTTGTTGACCACTATATGGACGACCATCACCAAGTTCTCTGACTTTTGCAGCATCCATATGTCTTCCTTCAACAACCATCCCGACAAACTGATCGTAAAAATTCTCAATCAATCCTTGCAACATCTCACGACCTTGCGGGGAAAGTGGTTTAATCATTGAGGGTTGACCTTTTAACGGACCAGAAACCAATTGATCTACATTAATTCCAACTTTACCCAACAATCCTGAGATATCAGGAGCTTGCATAATAACACCAATCGAACCCGTCAATGTCGAATTAAGAGCGAAAATGCGATTAGCAGGTACGGAAATCATATAGCCAGCCGAAGCAGCAACGCCTCCCATACTCACAACTACAGGTTTCTTTTTTGCAAAACGCGTAACCGCATCATGCAGTTGCTCGCCTCCAGTAACGGCGCCCCCTGGGCTATTTACACATAAAATCATCCCTTTGACAGATTTATCCGCCAAAGCATCATCAATCAATTTAACCTGTTTAGAAACATCAGAACCAATAATACCTTCAATCTTTAACTTCACTAAATGATCGGTATTGCGTCCCATTTTAGATAAAGAGGAACCTGCAATAATTGTTACAATAGACACAATAAATATAGTACATGCGATACACCGCCATAAAACCAACTTTCGTCGAATTTTCTGGCGTTCTAGTAACAAATCACTTTCTAATTGCATTGATCAGACTATCCCGTAACAAATTAACTATCATTTAATAACCTTAAAGATTGGATATATAGATATCCAAACCTATAGTGTCAAAAGAATATTACTAATCTTCTTTACGACCTCTACGATTACGTGGTTCACTTTTGCTGCTGGCCACATTTTTACGCCCCAATCCAATTTCACGAGCTAAATTAGATCTACGCTCTGCATAATTGGGTGCCACCATAGGATAGTCAGCAGGCAAGTTCCAACGTTCACGATATTGTTCAGGAGTCAGCCCATAAGCACTTTGAATATGTCGTTTTAACATTTTAAGCTTTTTCCCATCTTCTAGACAAATAATATAGTCAGGGAAAACAGAACGTTTAATTGGAACAACAGGCTGCAACTTTTCTGTATCGGAACCATTCTTCTCTATAGAAATTAATGTTTGATAGACTTGTCTGATTAATTCTGGCAACTGGTCAGAGCCCACCGAATTATTTGATATATGAGAGGAAACTACTTTGACAGTCAGTTCTAACAATGATAAATTTTTTTCTTCTAATTCCATATTATATTATCCAAAATATCACACTAAATATTTGAATTTCATTTAAAAAATTTAAATAAAATTATATAATAAACACTCTTTTACTATACATACTGATAACAGTTTTAGCATTATTTAAAATAATTACTATACAAAATTATAAAAAAATTAATTAACCTTGATACTATACTCACTAGCTAAAATAAAAGTTTGATAATATTTTGTTTTATGTTTATGTCATAAAGGACGATCGCAATAATGATCACTTTAACAGAGATTTAAAAATCATGTTTCAAGTAAAAACAGTGTCTATTATATGTATTATCGCTTTATTTTCTTTGACAAACTGTACAAAAAACAGCGACAAACATCAATATGTTAATGGCTCATATTTGCAAATAGGCTCTGGTGGTTCTTTACGATAAATTTTATTGAATGATTTGAAATATATAACAAAGCATCAATATACTGATTATTAAATTAAAGAAAATAAATAAATTTACTTAGTGATTGACTTTTTTATCAAAAAATATGATATAAGTCTGAAATTCAGATCTAATCTTCTGAAACGAATTATAACAAAAAGAAATTCTGTAAAGATCATTACAAGAATTTGACATCTATAGAGAGTTTATAATGTTTGCAATTATCCGCACGGGTGGAAAACAATATCGCGTTACTCCTGATATGGTATTAAAAGTTGAAAAACTTGATGTCGAAGCAGGAAGCACAGTAACTTTTTCTGACGTATTAGCTGTTGATGGTACAATTGGTATCCCGACTGTTGCTGGTGCTTCCGTAAAAGCAACTGTTATCGCACAAGATCGCTTAAAGAAAGTCATCATCTTTAAAAAACGCCGTCGCCAAAACAGCCGTCGTAAAAATGGACATCGTCAACCTGTAACAGTTTTGCGCATTACCGAAATTAATGCTGCGTAATTCATAAACCTATTCAATATTGATTTTAAAACAGGAGATAAATCATGGCACATAAAAAAGCAGGCGGTTCCTCCAGAAACGGACGTGATACAGAAGGTCGTCGTCTTGGAGTGAAGAAATTTGGTGGACAATCTGTTATCGCTGGTAACATCATTGTGCGTCAACGTGGAACAAAAATTAAACCAGGCGCTAATGTCGGTTTAGGTCGCGACCACACAATTTTTGCCCTTGTTGATGGCAATGTACGTTTTGATAGCCGTAACAAAGGAAACGTTACAGTTTCCGTAGAAACACTAGCAAACGCTGCTGAATAAAACGATCATTGACCTTTTTGGGTCTATGTTATTCAATAAAGGGTCGATTCGTTTTGAATCGACCCTTTATATTTTAAGGTATAGATAAAAGATGAAATTTCTCGATCAAGCTAAAATTTATGTAAAATCAGGTGATGGTGGCAATGGTGTAGTCGCATTTAGAAGAGAGAAATTCATCGAATATGGTGGCCCTGATGGTGGCGATGGCGGACGCGGTGGGGACATCATTTTCCAAGCTATTGATAATCTAAATACCTTAATTGACTTTCGCTACACTCAGCATTTCCGCGCCAGAAAAGGTGGGAATGGGTCTGGTGCCAATCGCACAGGTGCTGCGGCAGAAGATGTCGTTATCAAAGTCCCTGTTGGAACACAGATCTTTGATGATGACAAGGAAACGCTCTTGGCAGACCTTGATGAAGCAGGCAAAACAATCACTTTATGCCGTGGTGGCGATGGCGGTTTCGGTAATGCACGCTTTAAATCCAGTACGAATAGAGCCCCTCGCCGTGCAGATCCAGGATGGCCCGGTGAAGAGCGCTGGGTATGGCTACGTTTGAAGTTAATTGCCGATGCTGGATTGGTTGGTTTACCCAATGCTGGTAAATCTACCTTTTTGTCAGTTGCTTCTGCAGCTCGTCCAAAAATTGCCGATTACCCATTTACAACCTTACATCCTCAATTAGGAATGGTGCGTTTATCTTCTACAGAAGAATTTGTCTTAGCTGATATTCCTGGATTGATCGAAGGCGCTCATATGGGCAGCGGTCTGGGGGATAGATTCTTAGGACATGTTGAACGCTGTGCGTTACTCCTTCATTTGATCGATATCACTTCTGAAGATGTGGTGCAAACGTGGAAAACCATTCGTCATGAACTGGAAGCTTACGAAGGTAATCTTATTGAAAAGCACGAAATCATCGGGTTAAATAAAGCCGATCTTCTGACGCCAGAAGAAGCCACAGAGAAACAACAGGCTTTGGAAAAAGCAACAGGGCAAAAAGTATTTTTACTTTCTGCAGCCACGCATCATGGCGTGAAAGATATTTTATATTATTTACAAAACTACATTACTAATCATAAATTAAATGATAGTTCTCACCAGAAACCATTTAGCCCAATATGATGCAAACCCCTCAACTTAATAAAGCCAGAAGAATCGTTGTTAAAATTGGTAGTGCATTGCTTGTCGATGGACAAAATGCGTGTATTCGACAATCTTGGTTAAAAAGCATTGTCCAAGACATTACCAATTTACATCAACAAAATTGCGATGTTCTTGTTGTTTCTTCGGGTGCGATTGCGCTGGCACGTTATACGTTTAACCTTAATCGTCATAAATTACGACTTGCAGAAAAGCAGGCGGCGGCGGCCATTGGGCAAATTAAACTAGCCCAAGCATGGAGCGAAAATTTTCTGGAGCATAATATTACTACTGCTCAGATTTTATTAACATTAGAAGATACTGAGACACGTCTTCATTATCTAAATGCACGCTCTGCTTTGGAAACTTTGTTAAAGTTAAAGTGCATTCCTATTATTAATGAAAACGACACCGTAGCAACTTCGGAAATTCGCTTTGGAGATAATGACCGCCTTGCTGCCCGTGTTGCTGAAATGGTCGGAGCAGACCAATTAATCTTGCTTTCAGATATTGACGGATTATATACAGCTGATCCTAAGAGCGATCCAAATGCCAAACATATCCCCGTCATCCAAGAGATCACGCCCGAAATTATGACAATGGGTGGCAAAGCCCCTACTGGATACTCTTCTGGAGGAATGGCAACGAAGCTTGCTGCGGGAACCATCGCAAATACTGCAGGTTGTGCCATGGCGATTGCTTTTGGAAAATTACAACATCCTCTGAAAGCATTACAAGAAGGCGCTAGATGCTCATGGTTCTTACCAAATAGCTCAACCTATACTGCACGTAAGAGGTGGATTGCGGGGGGTATGACCACCAAAGGTGTGATTTATATCGATCATGGTGCAGAAAAAGCGTTATATTCTGGTAAATCTTTACTACCTGTTGGCATTACCAAAGTTGATGGATATTTTCAAAGGGGTGACTTGATCAAGATTGGGAATAAAGAGGGAAATATTATTGGCAGCGGTGTTACTGCTTATGATTCTTCTGAAATTAATCAAATTATTGGTCTGCAAACAGAAGATATTAATACCTCCTTAGGGTGGGAAGGACCCGATGAAGTCATTCATCATGACGACATGGTACTTCCTCCCCTTTTATCTATCTCGGAGGCCAACGCAAAATAGGCTCTGCTCGACGACGTTGTTGTGATTCTTCTTGCCTTTCTTCTCTGGCAGATTTGGGTGGAGGATCATAAACACGTTCTTCTCTTCTTACTGAAGCAGATGCTTTCTCTTGCACTGGTTCAATAGATCTAGTTCTCGTCCGATTATCGGTTACGACGTCTGGAGCATCATTATAGACTGCTGTTTTTGAAGTTACTCCAACAGGTGTAGCGACCGTCCCTGATTGCGAAGGTGGATCAAAACAAGTCGGATTGCTTTTAGTTGAAGGCACCACAGAGTAATATTCAGGAGGATTGGTAGCCTTCCTGTCTCTTGCAATAGTTTCTTCACGCACCATATCCCGTTCAGACATTGGAACCGGTTGTAATTTAAATTCTAACCGTTCACGAGCATCTGGGATCCGTTTTAACAATACGCGTAACTGGGCTTGGATATCTTCCATTTGATGATCCAAATACGTTAAACGACTTTTTAACCCAAAAACGGAAAAAGGCATTAATAAAAAACAGAGCCCAAAAATGATAACAACACCAACAATGACGAGCTGTAACCACCAAGGAATCCATTCTGGAAAAAAAAGCGCCATAAATCTATTCCAGCTATCTAACTTATAAGTAATTAAAAATATTCTTAAAATTATGAACGAATTTATCAAGTTTAAGGAAATTGTCAAAATTTCCTTTTTTATTCGTTACATTCCTAACGCACGGCGATAAATATCGAAAAGCGTTTCTTGCTCTTCAATCTCAGATGGCTCTTTCTTACGTGCACTAATAATACGACGAACTACAGGAACGTCAAACCCCGCTGACTTAGCTTCAGCATAAATATCTTTAATATCGTTTGCTAACCCTTTACGTTCTTCTTCTAGACGTTCAATACGTTCAATAATACTCCGTAAACGGTCTGCTGCGATTCCACCAACTTCGGGTGTTTTTTCGAATTCACTCATTTTAATTCCTATCGTTTTTATATAATCTAACATTGACTATTATATATATTGCATTACGCAATCCTTTTAATATGGTCAATTATTTGATGCATTATTATTTTAACAAACAATAATTAAAAGTTTGAAAAAAAAAAATATCATATTAAGCTAACGTTAAATCATGATAATCAGTCAGGCTGACTATTCAATGATAGGTTTATATTTTTATAACGTTTTTTACCAAGTATATTTTTACACAAAGTCATATGACTAAATACAAGTAATCTGAAAGGTTAATTTTTTTATGGAACAGCCACACTCCTATTCACCATTTGATTTTATCATATTTGGTGCAACAGGCGATTTAACAACTCGAAAATTATTACCTGCATTATATTATCGTTTCCTTGATGGCCAACTACTTGGCAATACACGTATTATTGGTACTGCACGTTCACCTTTAAGTGACGAGGATTTCAGAAATCGTGCTCGTGATGGGTTGAACCAATTTATCCGTGAAGAAGATCGCACGCCTGAAAAAATAGAAGAGTTCGTGCAACATATTTATTATGTTAGCTTAGATGGGGCAGATCCAAATGGCAAATGGGTTGATATCGAAAAACTATTAAATTCAGATCAAGCCAGCGCAATTCGCATTTTTTACTTTGCGACAGCCCCTCGCCTCTATGGTGATATTTGTGATAATTTATCCAATCGCAAATTACTAACAAAAACGACGCGGGTCGTTTTGGAAAAACCAATTGGTACTTCACTTGAAACTGCAGAAGAAATCAATAGTCGTGTTGGTAAACACTTACCTGAAAATCATATCTTCCGTATTGACCATTATTTAGGCAAAGAAACTGTTCAAAATATTTTAGCGTTACGGTTTGCAAATCCTGTCTTCGAGCGGTTATGGAATTCAGACTCCATTGATTATGTTGAGATTACAGCAGCTGAAACTGTTGGTGTCGGTAAGCGCGGTGGATATTATGATGGCGCAGGTGCATTGCGTGATATGGTGCAAAATCACTTGCTGCAAGTCCTCTGTATGGTAGCAATGGACCCTCCTATTTCCCTTAACGCAGATGATTTACGCAACGAGAAATTAAAGGTTTTACGTTCTCTAAAACCAATGACCGATGAAATGATTCAAACAGATACGGTAAGAGGTCAATATACTGCAAATACTATTGATGGAGAAGCTATTCCTGGCTACTTAGAGGAGCTTCAAAAAGACAAAAGCAATACTGAAACTTTTGTTGCGATCAAAGCACAAATCAATACATCTCGTTGGACTGGTGTTCCTTTTTACCTTAGAACAGGAAAAAGATTGGCTGAAAAAACAAGTGAAATTGTGATTCAGTTCAAAAAATCTGCATGGTCTTTGTTCCCTACGGCTTCAGAGCCAAACCGTTTACATATCCGCATTCAACCTGACGAAGGTGTTTCTTTGTCTATGCAAGTCAAAGACCCAAGCAAGTCTCATACAAGCTTACGCAACACCTCAATTGATATTGCGTTCTCTCCCGCATTTCATATTCGTTATCCTGATTCCTACGAAGGCTTATTAATGGATGCTGTAAAGGGTGATCCGTTGCTATTTATTCGTCGGGACGAAGTTGATGCTGCTTGGAAATGGATTGAACCTATCCTTGATGGATGGGCACGTGACGTTGTACCGCTTTCTAAATATAAGGCTGGAACTTGGGGACCTTTGGAATCAGAACAATTATTAGCAAGAGACGGCCATATTTGGCACGAAAATATGCCTTAATCTGTGATGTCGCAATTATCTGATAAGAATCAAAAGCCTGTTGAGCAAGAAAAGATTACTTCTCGCTTTATAGGCAAACCTCGTCGTTCTATGAAACGCAGAATTATGCAGCGTGTTATTTTTGCGCTGCTCTTTTCTGCGGCTGTTATTGGTGCCCAAGAAATGGGATGGTTAAATAATATTTCCCGCCAATGGACTAAACAAAAAGTCAACTGGATGGATAATAAACAGGTTACTCAGTATCTTCGCACTGTCATTACTGACAACCAATTAACTCAGACACCAACCAACTGTCTTGTTTTTGTAATTAATAATGATAATGGCGGCGAAATAGTTAATATGCAGGTCAGAGAACAGCATAATAGTAGTTGTTCTAATACACGGACTGATTTTCCTATATTATTTACCTTTCGCGTCAATCGAACAGATGGTAATATACAAGTTGACAAAGGATCTCCTAATCACTTTTATCCTATCCATTAAAGTGATTATTGACAAGGTTCAATTCAAATGACAGACAATCCATCCACACCAACACCTGTAATACCTCCCTCACAAAATCGTCGCAGTTTTTTACAATTATTAACTGCCAGTTCTGTGACTGTAGGAGGGGTTGTTGTGGCCTGGCCTTTTCTAAACAGCCTTAGTTCTCAAAACACAACACTTGAACAAAATTTTGTTGATATTGATATTTCTTCTCTAAAGGCAGGGCAGCAAATAACCGTAACATGGCAAGGACATCCTGTTTTTATTTTAAATCGTCCGACAGAGGCGCTTCAGGCCTTACAAGACGCAAGCTTAATCACACGATTACGAGATCCTGATAGTAAAGAATTACAGCAGCCTTCCTATACCCAAAATTGGCACCGTTCAATTCGTCCAGAAACTGTTGTTTTAATTGGATCTTGCACGCATTTAGGTTGTGTGCCGACATTAAAGCTAGGCGCTAAATTAGGCAGCTTTTATAATTGTGCGTGTCATGGCTCAAGGTTTGATTTAGCCGGACGTGTCTATAAATCTATGCCAGCCCCATATAATTTACCAATTCCACCCTATACCTATTTAAAACCAAATATTATCCGTATCGGTGAAAATCCCAAAGGGCAGAATTTTGATTTCACGCAGATCAAACAAATATAGCTTAACTCAGTAAACCAAGAAATAATTCGTTAATCGAATATAAAACCGCTTTTCCCGCAAGATAAACCCTGTCCTTGTCATATCGACAATATAAAATCCCTGATCGTTGTGAAGCCTGCAAAGCAATTAATGTTGTCTTATTTAATTTTTTCGCCCATAAGGGCACAATGTGACAATGACCTGACCCGCACACAGGGTCTTCTAAAACGCCAAGTTTCGGTGCAAAACTACGGGTAACACAATCATACTTGGTAGAACGTGCAGTAACGTGCAAAAGTAATCCATCCAATATTTTTACTTTTTGCTCATCAATAATAACAGATTTAACTTAATCTTCATTTTCTAAAATACAAACCAGATCCCTTGCGTTCCACACTTCTTGAGGACGAATACCAATTGCTTCTTCTATAATATTCGTGATGGTATCAGGCGCTAATTGATAAGAAGGCATATCCAATTCGTATAGATCTCCTTTTTGATAGACCCTTAAAGCACCACTTCTTGTATCAAATATAATTTGATCTTCAACGTCAAAAAAACGCATTAAGATATAGGCTGTTGCCAATGTGGCATGCCCACAAAGATCAATTTCACCCCCTAGGGTAAAACCATCTCAACTCAAAACGATCTTGATTGCTTTTGATTGCAAATGCAGTTTCAGACAAATTATTTTCTTGAGCTATCTTTTGCATCAATTCATCAGAAACCCACTGATCTAAAATACAAACTGCAGCTGGATTTCCTTTAAATATTTCATTACTGAAAGCATCGACTACATAACATTTCATATTAATTTTTGCTCCACCATATTAAGAAATATAATCATAGCAAAATAGAATCTAAAAGTAATTTTTCTTGACTTTTGCCATAAAAACAGTCCTTATCTTTGCAGTCAGATAGCCAGATGATCGCTGTTTATAAATCTTTATTGGTATATAAAGAGAGGAAAGTCCGGGCTCCACGGAAAAATGGTGCCAGTTAATGGCTGGCAAGGGTAACCTTAGGGAAAGTGCCACAGAAAACAAACCGCTTGTCGGAATTTGTTGAGTATTCAATAAATTACAAGTCAGGGTGAAATGGTGTGGTAAGAGCACACCGCGTTCTTGGTAACAAGAATGGCAGGGTAAACCCCACCAGGAGCAAAACCTAATAGGGATAACGGATTATCGCAAGATAGTCGAAGAATTTCCGTCTTGTTATCCGGGTTGGTTGCATGAAATACGATGCGAATCGTGTTCTAGATGAATGGTCATCGCTTGTCTTCGGACATTCACAGAACCCGGCTTATACGCTATCTGACTTTAATCCCCTTTATGTATCCGTTTTTATTCAACTATTTTTTATTTTGATATCGAAAAGTGAAACTTTTTTATCATCTCTGAAAGTAAAATATGAAATATTTGACAAAACCTACTGAAAATAAGAGAAATTTTAATTCTAAACATTTGACCTCCCACGATTACCCATGCTATCCCATAAAAGAACATAATCATTTCTGATGAAAATAGATTATCGATTCTAAAGTTTCTTTTTCTTATTTATGCAGCACGTTTAAAGGGGGTCACACAAGAATGAGCTTATTCCTTGGTACACATCAAAATAAACTTGATGCCAAAGGAAGGGTTTCTGTACCTGCAAGCTTTCGTGCTGCATTACGCAAAGAACAATCTAAAGAAAATAATCCCCTTATTTTTCGACCCTCTCATAAAATGCCTTGCATCGAAGGGTGGCCTTTATCTATTTTTTCTGAATTAACAAACTCTTTAAATAGTCTAGACCTATTTTCGGAAGAGCATGATGATATCGCCACCACTCTTTATGCAGAAGCTTGGCCCATTGATTCAGATCGTGAAGGTCGCATATTACTGCCAGATGTTCTAAAAGAACATGCGAATTTAACGGATGCAGTAACATTTATGGGGCTTGGAACCATTTTTCAAATTTGGGAACCTTCTGCTGCTGCGGAACGTTGCAAAACCGCACGTCAAAAGGTGCAACAAAAAAACCCATCAATCACGCCACAATCCAATAAAAAAAGGATAGAATCATGACACAAGAAATCTATCCTGCACATGACGGACATTTCTCTGTCATGCTTAATGAAGTAATGGCATGGTTGGAACCCAAAACCAATGGCGTTTATGTCGATGCTACTTTCGGTGGCGGCGGCTACAGCAAAGCAATTCTCGCTGCTGCTGATTGTAATGTATGGGGGATTGATCGAGATCCTGATGCAATTACACGTGGACAAGAAATTCAAAAACAATTCCCTTCTCTACATTTGTTGCAAGGGGATTTTGAAAATATCGACTCATTATTAAAGTCACAAGAAGTGACCGAATGTGATGGCATTGTTCTAGATCTTGGGGTTTCATCATTTCAACTGGATCAAGCAGATCGAGGCTTTTCCTTTCGTTTTGATGGGCCATTAGATATGCGTATGAGCCGCACGGGAAAAACCGCGGCTGATTTAGTAAATTATCTTTCTGAGACCGAAATTGCAGATATTTTATTCCACTATGGTGAAGAGCGTTTTTCTCGGCGAATTGCAAAAGCAATTGTTGCTCGACGTGCAGAATCTCTCTTTGAAACAACTCAAGACTTAGCAAGCCTTATCCAAAGAACGATCCCAACGGACAAAAGTAAGATCAACCCTGCTACACGCTCTTTTCAAGGGTTGCGTATTGCAGTTAATAATGAGCTAGAGCAAATCCATACGGCTCTTAATGCCGCATTAAATTTATTGAAGCTTGGTGGAAAGTTAATTGTTGTTTCTTTCCATTCTCTGGAAGATCGTATTGTCAAAGATATTATGAATAAAGCTGCTGGACGGGTTGCAAAACCCTCTCGGCACCTTCCTCTTTCCTTGTCTCAGTCACAGGATAAGGTTGGTTTTGAATTATTGACCTCGAAACCACAACGTCCCTCTGAACAAGAATGCTATATTAATGCTCGTTCACGTAGTGCCAGACTGCGTGCAATCAAACGTATTACATGATCTGATAAAAGGAAAATTTCCCTATGATGATCCGTCCATTTACTTTATTTTGTGTTTTCTTTGCTGGGGTTTCTGGTATGGTTTTGTACGCCCAAAAGCATAAAACAACCCTCCTTGACAAACAAATTACAAAAATTGTGTATGATACACAAAAAATTAAGTCACGTACGGCCATGTTACGTACAGAGTGGACATTGCTTAACCAACCTGATCGATTAAAAGAATTATCTGCTAAATTTATACCCGTATTACATCCATATAGCCCATCACAATTTGTTCAAATGTCTGCGGCTACTTCTATGTTACCACCGATTACCAAGACTCCTGAAAAAGACAAAACACGTGAGGATTTGGTTAAGAACGTTGCCCAAAACCATGGACAATCTGGCGATATTATTGCTGATGCAACAAGTGCTCAAAAAGATCTTCATCAAACATCATCTGTTCAAGCACCACCAATTATTATTCCTGCCAATAATAATGCAGATGCCTCCCCCCCTATGTTACAACAAAAGCCGCAACAAACAATCAAACCTATTGTGACAGCAACCAATGCTCCAGCTGAACCTGTTGTTGCACCTGCACCCGTAAAACGCAAAAAAGTAAAAATTACAGAAATCGCTGAAGCCACTGATGCTTTAAAAGCACAAACAATTAAAAAGCCATCTGTTGTTGCAAACGCTAAACCAAAAGAGAATAGCCTAACAGATCAATCTATTACCCCTGCTTCAGCTCTCTCAACACATCGCAAAAAAGTTAAACCCATAGAGACAGCTGATACCAATGATTCTGTGGATACTCCAAATTTAAAACCACAAACGATTAAGAAAAATCATATTGAGAATGTCGCTTACAACATTCAAAGTGGAAATCCTTTTTCTCACAACAAAACTTCAAAACCTAAACAAACACAGTCCCCCTCCAATAGTATACAAAAGAAACGCTCTTCTACAGTCACAGTTGCACATTCTGAGTCTGCCTTAGGAGGAAGTAGCGACGAAGCGCTTCCTGCTCCTGTACCTTTTGCACCGTAAACTCAAAGGTTGTATAAAAAATAATGCGATACAGGGATGATCGGAATCAAGGTTCCCCTCGTGCTCAAGAGAGGGAAAATCGTGCTGAGCCACAACCACACGTTAATATAAAAAAGAAGAAAAAAAACTATAATCGGATGGATAAAACCAGAGCACGCTTACTCATTACAGCGTGTGGTTTTTGTTGTTTGTATGGTGCAGTTTCTTTTAAACTGACAATGGCGACTATTTTAATGCCGCTTGCCCCACAAAAGCAACAAATAGCCCCTCAAGTTCCTGCGATACCTAAAAGTGATCCCAAAGGCGTGATGTCTGGTGATTTTGCTTTACCACAAATTAAAAGAGCGTCCATTATCGATCGCAATGGTCAAATACTAGCTATTTCTTTGCCTGTTGCACAAGTTTATGCCAATCCTTTAGAAATTATTGATCCTGCGGACGTTTCAAAAAAACTAAAAGAAATTTTGCCGAAACTTGATATTAATCAAACCTATGAACGCTTGTCTTCTAAAAAGCAATTTGTTTATCTTGCTCGCGATATCTCCCCACAGCAAGAAGTTGCGATTAATAATCTGGGAATACCAGGATTATATTTCGAAGCCGGTGAGCGTCGTCGTTATCCTTTGGGGCGATTGGCATCTCATATTCTTGGCAGCGTTGATATCGACGACCATGGGATCGCCGGGGTTGAAAAATATTTTGATCAACGGTTAATGGATACGCGCCACCCCTTAAGATTATCAATAGACACCCATGTTCAAACTGTCGTTCAAGAAGAAGTTGAAGCGGCAAAGAATAAATTCCAAGCAGAGGCAGCTTGTGGCATTGTGATGGATGTTCATACGGGTGAAATCTTGGCAATGATTAGCTTGCCGGACTATGATTCTAATCAATTTAGTAAGGCCCCTCCTAACTCTCGTTTTAACCGAGCAACAACTGGGATGTATGAACCTGGCTCAACATTTAAGCTACAAAATGTTGCGATGGCACTTGAATTGGGCGTGGCCCATATTTGGGATCGTTTTGCAACAGCCCCAATTCGTGTTGGTAGGTTCACGATTAAAGATTTAAGAACTGATCATTTCCCCCCTTATCTTTCTTTGCCAGAAGTCATGGCTTATTCATCCAATCCAGCCTCTGCCCACATCGGATTAGACGTTGGAGCAGAGAGGCAAAGAGAGTGGATGCAAAGAATGGGTTTTTTAGCTCGAGTTCCCATAGAGTTACCAGAATCAGGAAGACCCATTGTACCATCAATCAAAAATTGGGGTATATCAACTGTGATGACGATTGCGTTTGGTCATGGTATTGCTGAATCTCCGTTAGCTATTGTTCGTGGAACAGCGGCGACAGTCAATGGAGGGATCTTACTGAAACCAACATTGTTATCCTTGCAAGATATTAGTAATAATGATCTTTCACAACAACCCGTAGATAACAATGCCCCAACACCACAACCTAAGGCTCAAGGCGAGCGTGTTCTTTCCGAAAAAACATCAGAAACATTAAGAAAAATTCTACGTCTAGACGTTACCAAGGGAACAGGTAAAAACGGCGAAGTTCCAGGTTATTTTGTCGGCGGGAAAACGGGTACCAGTGAAAAAGTCAGCAAATCAGGTGGATATTTAAAGCACGTCAACGTTTCCGCTTTCACTGCTGTATTTCCAATGAATGATCCTAAATATGCTGTTTATGTCATGTTGGACAGTCCAAAACCAACCAAAGAAACGCATGGTTGGACAACAGCGGGATGGAACGCCGCCCCAGCAGTCTCTAAAATTATTGGACGTATTGGCCCAATTTTGAATTTATTTCCAAATACCAAAGATGCTGCAACCATTGATGCTCAGCTTGCTATTCCGCTGCGCCCCCCTGTACCCAGAGGGGTAAGACCTTTAGGTCCAGGAAATGATCCAGGCGATCCTCGCTTAAATCGCCCAGAAAAGAGTAAAAAGAAACCTTCGACCAAAGCTTCTTCAACACGATCACAATAAAGCTCCTTTTACCATGATTTCTCTTAATGCGCTGCTTCACCATGTTCATTTACCCCTTGTTCCGAGTGACACTCAAATTACAGGAATAACGTTAGATAGTCGTAAAATACAACAAGGGTATCTTTTCGCTGCGCTTCCAGGGGCAAAGTCTAATGGGTGTGATTATATTGATGTGGCTATTCAAAAAGGCGCAAGCGCTGTTCTTTTACCAACCAATGTATCTTTTCCTGAAACAAATCAATGTATTGCTATTCACTGTGATAACCCACGTTATGTTTTAGCATTAATGACGGCTATTTTCTTTCCAAACCATCCACAACATCAAGTCGCAATCACAGGAACGAATGGAAAAACTAGCACGGCCGATTTCATCCGACAAATTTGGCAATTACAAAATTTTAAAGCCGCAACAATCGGTACTTTAGGGGTTATTAGTAATACAAATTATGACTATACAGGACCTGTGTTGACCACTCCTGATAGTATTATGTTACATGAAATCCTGACAAGCTTAGTTGAACATAATGTGCAACATCTTGCTTTGGAAGCATCCTCGCATGGTTTGGATCAATATCGTTTAGATGGATTAACGATAGAAGCGGCTGGCTTTACCAATTTAACGCGCGATCATTTGGATTATCACCATGATTTCCAACAGTATTTAGAAGCAAAATTAAGGTTATTTAAGAATATTTTGCCCGTTGGTGGGATTGCCGGCGTTAATGCGGATATGGATCCAGATGCTTTAATAAAAATTAAGCAAGCTATTTTAGATCGAAAACAAAATTTACGATTGATTGGAGAGCAAGGACAGTTTTTACAACTTCTTTCTGTAACGCCTTTACCGGAAGGGCAAAAGTTAGAAATCAAAACAACCCTTGATGATGTGTTTTCAGTAACTATCCCTTTTTTAGGACGATATCAGGTCGATAATATTTTATTAGCTATGGCGCTCATTGCTAAAAATGAACAAGATATCGCCAACCTCATCCCTCTGTTACCTCACCTTAAAGGGGTCAGAGGTCGAATGGAACAAGCTGCTATTTTGCCTAATGGTGCAGCAATTTATGTTGATTATGCACACACACCTGATGCGCTAGCACATTTGTTGCAATCTTTACGCCCCCATACTGATAACGACTTATATGTTATTTTTGGCGCTGGCGGAGATCGAGATGCAGGCAAGCGCCCTTTGATGGCACAAGAAGCATCAAAATATGCAGATTACGTTATTATCACCGATGATAACCCTCGGACAGAAGACCCTGACTATATTCGCAAGGAAGTAAAAGCAGGTGCTCCGACTGCATTGGAAATTGCAGGTCGAGAAGAAGCCATCGCCCAGACCATAAAAAAGCTACAAAGTGGCGACATTTTAGTCGTCGCAGGAAAAGGTCATGAGCAAGGACAAATTATTGGTTCTGTTGTTCATCCTTTTGATGACGTGACTATTATTCGAAAATATGTGAGTAGCCTATGAGCGTTTTATGGACTGAAACAGACCTTATCCAAGCAACCAATGGAATTTTTTCTTATTCCACCTCCATCAAAGGTAATGGTATCTCAATCGATACACGCACAATTGAAAAAGGCGATATCTTTGTCGCAATTATGGGTGAAAATAGTGATGGACATGCGTATGTCCAAAAAGCTCTAGATGCTGGGGCTTCCTGTGCAATCGTAAGTCATCCGATTTCAGAAATACCTAATACTGCTCCTATTCTGTATGTCAAAGACACATTGCAAGCGTTAACAGATATGGGACGCTATGCACGCAATCGTTTTACTGGCAAAGTCATTGCAATTACGGGCAGTGTTGGCAAAACAACGACCAAAGAAATGCTCAAAACGACGTTATCTGCTTATGGAACGGTTCATGCTGCGGCTGGTTCGCATAATAATCATTTAGGCGTTCCTTTGACCCTAGCACGACTACCAAAAGATACAGATTTTTGTGTCTGTGAAATTGGCATGAATCATATTGGTGAAATTGCACCTTTGGCAACACTTGTCAGCCCACATATCGCTATTATTACCGAAGTGGCGTCTTCTCATCTAGGATATATGGAAAATCTGGATAATATAGCCAAAGAAAAAAGTCAGATTATGACAGCACTTCCACCACAAGCTGTAACGTTAGTGCCAGAATCAATTTATGGTTTAGAAATATTTCAAAATGCTGCCAAGCAATATCAAGTCCACTTACAAACTGTTGGCACCTCTGTGGCTGCCTCTATACAAATTAGCAATATCAATCTTGGTGCGCAGCAATCAAATTTCCAAATCTCAATTCAAAAACAAGATTACGCTTTTACTCTTTCATCACCGGGTGAGCATCTAGTGCGCAATGCAGGATTAGTCATCGGCGCAATTCATGCTTTAAGGTTGGATATTAAAGATGCTATTCTTGGACTTGCTGTATTCCAAACAGGCAGTGGTCGGGGGAGAATTTCACCTTTACAGACAGTAAAAGGGTTTATTTTAGACGAAAGCTATAACGCTTCAACATTATCCATTCGCACTGCTCTACAAACATTATCGTTATTGGCTGCCGCTAGAAAGATTGTTGTTTTGGGAGATATTATGGAGTTGGGAGATTATAGCGAACAAGAACATCTTTCTTTGTTGCCACACATTATTTCCGATGCTGATCTTGTTTTTTGTTGTGGTCCAAGGATGAAAAATGTATTTGAGCAATTGCCCCCTTCATTACGAGGGGCATGGTGTGCAACTGCACAAGAGCTAGTCCCTTTCATACGAAACATATTGCAAGAAAATGATACAATTTTGGTCAAGGGCAGTAACTCGATGCGTATGAATTCCATTGTAACCACTTTAACCGCTCCAGAGATAAGGAAAAATTAATGCTATATGATCTAATTACGCGTTTTGGGTTGGAATATCTTTCTCCATTCAACCTGTTTCGCTATATTACTTTTCGCGCTGGAGCGGCGTGTTTTACTGCCTTTTTCCTAAGCCTGTGGATTGGGCCTTATATTATTGCAAAGCTCCATAAAATCCAACGCGACGGTCAACCTATTCGTGCCCTAGGGCCAGAACGTCATATCAAAGAAAAAGCAGGAACCCCAACAATGGGGGGGATCATGATGCTTTTGACCTTGACGTTTTCAACGTTGTTATGGAGCGATCTGTCAAACGGCTTTATGTGGATTGTATTATTTGTAACGCTTGGTTTTGGCATGATTGGTTTTTTTGACGATTATCAAAAGCTAGCCAAAAGAAATACAGATGGATTATCAAAACGCACCCGTTTAGGTGGAGAATTCTTAATCTCTATTCTAGCTGCTTTTGCGTTGCAATATATCACACCACCCGATATTGCCAATCAAGTTGCATTACCTTTTGTGCAAAATTTAATGATTCCTTTGGGATATTTCTTTCCTATATTCGGCATGGTAGTAATTGCTGGATTTGGAAATGCTGTTAATTTCACTGATGGGCTAGATGGTTTAGCAATCGTGCCTGTTGTCATTGCATTTTTAGTCTTTGCATTAATTGCTTATCTGGTCGGAAATGCTATCTTTGCCAAATATTTATTTCTCCATTTTGTGCCTCAATCTGGTGAGTTAGGCATTTTTTGTGCCGCCGTCATTGGGGCTGGCCTAGGTTTCTTATGGTTCAATGCCCCTCCTGCCTCTGTCTTTATGGGTGATACAGGTTCCTTGGCTTTGGGTGGTGCTTTGGGAACCGTTGCCGTTGCCGTTAAACATGAGCTTGTTTTATGTATTGTCGGGGGGCTATTTGTTGTTGAAACCTTATCTGTTATTATTCAAGTTGCTTGGTATAAACGTACCAAAACCCGGGTATTCTTAATGGCACCTTTACATCATCATTTTGAGAAAAAGGGGCTATCAGAATCAAAAATTGTTATTCGTTTTTGGATTGTTGCAATCATGCTGGGTCTTATTGGTCTGGCCACATTAAAGTTGCGTTAATATGAATTTTTCACCAACTCTTTTTCAAAATTATCGATATGCAATCCTAGGTCTAGGAAAAAATGGCATTGTTGCTGCCGAACGATTACTGGCAATGGGCTCAACAATTCAAATCTGGGATGACCAAGAAAAAACAAGGAATGCAGTCCCAGCAGAACTCAAATCTTTGATTGCGCCATTTGATAATTTGCATGATTTTGATGCGTTGGTGATGTCTCCTGGTATTCCTCATCATTTACCTAAACCCCATCCTGTTGCCCAACTTGCCATTCAACAAAATCTCCCTATTTTATCTGATGCCGAGCTTTTATATCGTGCCGTTAAAGCATCAGGATCAAAAGCGAGCTTTGTTGCTATTACTGGCACAAACGGAAAATCAACAACAACTATGTTACTAACACATTTGTTAAAAGAAGCTGGTATTCCAGCGGTTGCAGGTGGGAATCTTGGCCCTGCTGCTTTGGCACTTCCTTTGTTGGAAGATCAAGGCGTTTATGTATTAGAAATGTCTTCTTATATGCTAGAGCGTTTCTCTGAATTTACTGCTGATATTTCCTGTTTACTCAATATCACCCCGGATCATTTAGAACGTCATGGAGATATACAAGGCTATATTGAGGCAAAACACCATATATTTGATCACCAAAACCTCAATCAATTAACGGTCATCGGCGTTGAAGATGCGATCTGTGCAACCATTGCAAATGAACTTAAACAACAAAATAAGATGCAAGTTAAAACGATAGCTGGCACGAATATCAATGCTAATATCTGGGTGAAAGACCATTTGATACAGAACAAACATGGGATCATTGCTGATCTTACCAAAGCACGCTTTTTACCAGGCGATCATAATGCGCAAAATGCTGCTGCTGCCACAGCGATGGCTATCCATTTAGGTCTCAACCAAGAACAAATACAATCTGGGTTAACCTCTTACCAAGGATTGGCGCATCGTCAAAGACCTGTGGCAAATTTTAATAACGTTACGTTTATTAATGACAGCAAAGCAACCAATGCTGATGCCGCATCAAAGGCGTTAACTTGTTATGATGAACTTGTTTGGATTGCTGGAGGTCTTGCAAAGTCAAATGGCATTGATGAGCTTGTTCCTTATTTCCCTCGTATAAAACTCGCTTTACTGATTGGCAAAGACGCACCTGTTTTCGAACAAACCTTAAAGCACTATCAAGTCCCTTATCGTATTGTTCACACCCTTGAACATGCGGTACCAGAAGCATATCAATACGCACAACAAAATCGTATTCCAACCGTTTTACTCTCACCAGCTTGTGCTAGCTTTGATCAATTTAGCAGCTTTGAAGAACGTGGAGATCGTTTTGCTGAACTTGTCATGCAACTGTCATCTTCTCTTTCTGAATCATCAAAGGATTAAGGATCCAAAATCAATGTCTGGAATTTCTCGCTCTGATAATTCATTACTTGCACGTTGGTGGCGTAATATTGACCATTGGATGCTTGGTTCTGTTGGATTGCTTATTGGTTTTGGATACATTCTGATGATGGCGGCCAGCCCTGCTGTGGCGCAGCGTATTGGTGCGTCCAGAGATGTCTTTATCTTTAAACAAGTCATGTTCCTTAGCATTGCTGCCCTGACCATTATTTTTATTTCGATGCTTTCGACGCAGACCATAAAAAAATTAAGTATCGTTGGCACGTTTATTGCCATTCTTGCGACTGCTTATACGTTAGTACATGGAATGGATATTAAAGGGGCAAAACGCTGGATTGCGCTGCCGATCATGTCGTTGCAACCTTCTGAGTTTTTAAAGCCTTGTTTTGCCATTTGTACAGCATGGTTGTTAACGGAATGGAAAAAACGGTTCTATATTCCTGGCATCTTCATTGCATTGGGGGTCTATGCGGTCATTTTATTCATCCTGAAATCTCAACCCGATATTGGGATGCTAGCCGTTATTACTGCTGTTTTGCTGACCCAATTGTTCATCAACGGCTTGAATATGTTCTGGATTTTTTCTGGCTTAGGTGGAATGATTGCAGCCTTTGTCGGTGCGTATGTTGTATTGCCTCACGTAAGGTCACGTGTAGAACGGTTTTTACATCCAGAAGTGGGCGATCATTATCAAATTGATACTGCCTTACGTGCGTTTGGGAATGGTGGATTGTGGGGGCGAGGCCCTGGTGAAGGGCGCGTCAAAGATTTATTACCTGATGCGCACGCAGACTTTGTATTTGCCGTTGCGGGTGAAGAGTATGGCATGATTATTTGTTGCCTTATCATCTTTATATTTTGCTTTATCGTTGTCAGAACCTTACTTAAACTGATTAAAGAAGATGATCCTTTTATTATTTTGGCAGCCTCTGGATTAATTACGGGTTTTGGATTACAAGCCTTTATCAATATGGGTTCAACATTACATCTTATTCCAACAAAAGGGATGACGTTACCGTTTATTTCTTATGGTGGGTCATCAGCGCTTTCGATTGCATTAACCATTGGTATGGTTTTAGCATTAACCCGTCGCCGCATTGAAGCTCCTCAATTTTTTAAAAATAATAATCAACCCTTTAGTAAAAGGAGTATTTTACGATGAGCAAACCCAAAATCGCTATTGTTGCAGGTGGAACAGGTGGACATTTTTTCCCCGCAAAAGCACTTGCTATGCAATTAAGAGAGCGGAATTATCCTGTTGTATTTATGACGGATAAACGTATTGAAGATCCTCAATTAGCGGAATGGAACGAAGTCCAACAATTTGTCATTGATGGTGGTGGGATTGCAAAAAAATCAGTCGTACAAAAACTTAGCAATGGTTTTGAATTGCTGAAAGGGATTGCTCAATCTCGGAAAATTCTACAAAATAACCCCGTTGCTGCAATTATTGGTTTCGGAGGGTATCCATCTATTCCCCCTTTGACCGCTGCTCGCTTACTTTCAAAAAAACGCCGCCCTCAAATTATCCTCCATGAAGGGAATGCAATTATTGGCAAAGCCAATGCCATGCTGTCCCATTTTGCGACAATTATTGCAACCTCTTATCCAGAAGTCAGTGGCATTCCAAAACATATTCCTATCAAAACTACAGGATTACCTGTTCGACCTGATATCACAGCACTTTACCCTTCGTCCTATCAAGCACCAACAGATACAATTTCTTTACTTATTTGGGGTGGGTCTTTGGGTGCTAAAATATTTGGAGAAATCGTTCCATACGCTTTAGCGAATTTACCTATCGAGATTAAACAAAAATTACGCATTACCCAACAAGTGCGCAAAGAAGATTTATCCCATGTGGCTCAAATCTATGAAAAAGCAAATATTCAAGCAACGCTTGCGCCATTCTTAACCAATGTGTCTTCTTTGTTAAAGCAAGCACATCTGGTCATCGGGCGTGCTGGCGGTTCTTCTGTATCGGAACTGTCTTTGTCAGGGAGACCTGCAATTCTCGTTCCTTATCCATTTGCTGCTAATCAAGAACAACATTATAATGCCAAAGCACTGGCGCAAGAAGGTTCTGCGTGGATTATTGACCAAAAGGATTTTTCGGTAACAGCACTGACTTCGCTATTATCTAATTTATTAAATAACCCTGATAAATTGAGCAAAGCGGCACAATCCCATCAATTAGTCTATCCAAATGCTGCAAAAGAATTGGCAGATTTGATCGAATCCTATATCACCATATAATCATCTTAGCGATTTTTTGATAAAGAAAGCACTGTAACTATGAGATCTCTTCCCCTTTCGATTGGTACTATTCATTTTGTAGGTATCGGCGGTATTGGCATGTCTGGTATCGCGGAAACATTGCATTATCTGGGATATAAAATCCAAGGGTCAGATATGTCAGAAAACGCCAATGTCTTACGTTTACGTAAACTGGGTATTACCGTTCATATTGGTCACAGTGCCAATAATGTTGGATTGGCTCAAGTTGTCGTGGTCTCTTCTGCGATTAAAAAAGATAATCCAGAGGTTGTTGATGCACGCTCTCGCTTTATTCCCGTCGTGCGCCGTGCAGAAATGTTGGCAGAGTTAATGCGCCTACGCTGGTCTATTGCTGTTGGCGGAACCCATGGAAAAACCACAACAACCAGCTTAATTGCAACATTACTAGAACATGCAAAACTTGATCCTACCGTCATTAACGGGGGTATTATTGAAGCCTATGGAACCAATACACGTATGGGTTCTGGGGATTGGATGGTTGTCGAAGCCGATGAAAGTGATGGTTCTTTCTTACATCTTCCTGTTGTCATCGCGATTGTTACCAATATGGATCCTGAACATATGGATCACTGGGGAACCCCAGAGGCCATGGAAAAAGCCTATCATCAGTTTGTGTCCAATATTCCATTTTACGGATTTGCCGTTTTATGTATTGACCATCCTGGCGTTCAAAAAATGCTACCGAACTTGTCTGATCGTCGTTTAATTACTTATGGTTTTTCTCCTCAGGCCGATGTTCGTGCAGACAAAATAATTACTGATAAATTAGGCACCACGTTTGATGTCGTGGTCACCAACCGTCACAAGCAAATTAACCGCCGTATTGGACCATTTCGTTTACCTATGTTGGGTCAACATAACGTTCAAAATGCTTTGGCTGCAATTGCAGTGGCTTTGGAAATGGATATCAGCGAAGATAATATTCGCTCTGCTTTTGCTGCATTTAAAGGGGTTCAACGTCGCTTTACCCGCGTAGGCGAGGTTGGGAAAATCAGTATTATTGATGATTATGGACACCATCCTGTTGAAATTTCTGCTGTTCTGAAGGCAGCACGCCAAGCAACCTCTAATAATGTTATTGCAGTCGTTCAGCCCCATCGCTATACTCGACTTCGTGATTTATTTACTGAATTTTGTTCCTGCATGAATGACGCAAGTACTGTCATTGTGGCAGATGTTTACGCCGCAGGTGAAGATCCTATTCTGGATTTCGATCGTGATGCGTTAATCGAGGGCTTGCGTGCCCATGGACATCAATCTGTTGTTGCATTACCTCATCCCGATCAACTAGCGGAAATGATTAATGCAATTGCTGAACCTGGCGATGTGGTAATTTGTTTAGGTGCAGGATCTGTCACCCATTGGGCACATGCTTTGCCAGAACAACTTAAAAAATTACAACAAGAAAGCGCTTAAAAGGATAAAATATGCAGCAACAAGGTCTTTTTACCAAAGAAGCATTTTCTGATTTACTGCCCAAGCTACAAGGAAAAATCAATTTTGATGCTCCTTTGAGTGCGCGCAGTTGGTTCAGAGTAGGCGGGAATGCAGAAACCTTAATCAATCCTGCCAATGATGAAGACCTTTCGTATATTTTAAACACAATCCCTTTGGAATGGCCAATATTTACCTTGGGTGCGACTTCTAACCTTTTGATCCGTGATGGTGGCATTGCTGGGATTAGTTTCCAACTACGCAAAGGGTTTAACGAGATTACACCCGACCATGATGGGTTTATTGTCGGTGCTGCTTGTTTAGACACAACGGTCGCTGAATATGCTGCGGCTCATGGAATTTCAGGGCTGGAATTCTTAATTGGTATTCCTGGTTCTATTGGTGGAGCCGTAAAAATGAATGCCGGAGCGCATGGCTCAGAACTCTCTAATATTTTAGACTGGATAGAGATTATCACCCGAGAAGGGCAATTATTACGTTTATCTGTCAGCGAATTAGGATTAAGCTATCGGCATTCTTCGTTACCACAAGATGCTATTGTAACCAAAGCTCGCCTTCAAGGGATTGCTGGTGACAAAGAGAAAATTACCCAAGCGATGAATGCCATTAAAAAGCAGCGTGAAGATTCTCAACCAATCCGCTCTCGAACAGGGGGCTCAACCTTTCGTAATCCAGATCCTTCAGAAACACAGTACAGAGCATGGCAATTAATTGATTTGGTTGGTGGCCGAGGCTTGATGGTTGGTGGTGCTCAAGTCAGTGAAAAGCATTGTAATTTCTTAATTAATACTGGCACAGCAACCGCTGCTGATATCGAGAATCTAGGTGAAGAAGTTAAAAAACGTGTCATGAATCAATTTGGCATTCAGCTTCACTGGGAAATTAAACGCGTTGGTCGTCCATTAGAAGAATAGGTAAACAGTCAATGTCCAAAAAACATGTCACCGTTATGCGGGGTGGGATTTCCTCTGAACGTGAAGTAAGCCTTGCAAGTGGTAGCAATATTATCGAAGCACTTCAAGAAGCTGGATACCAAGTCAGCGATTTAATCGTTAATGATGATCTAGAATGTGTAATCCAATTTTTAAAAGAGAAGCGTCCTGATGTTGTCTTTAATGCACTACATGGGCGTTTTGGCGAAGATGGCGCGATACAAGGTGTATTGGAATGGATGAATATCCCTTATACCCATGGTGGGGTTTGCTCTTCTGCCATTGCGATGAATAAACAAATGACCCGCATTTTACTAATCGACGCAGGATTACCCGTTGCCACAGGCAAAGTCATTCCAATTAAAGCATTAGCATCTCAAGATCCTCTCCCCGTTCCTTATGTTGTAAAACCAATTGAAGAAGGGTCTTCGGTTGGTGTTTATATTATTACAGAAGAAGATGAAAATCTACGCCAACAAAAACGAGAAGATATTGTTAAAGAATGGCATTTTGGTGATAATGCTTTGATTGAACAATTCATTCCTGGAAAAGAATTAACAATCTGTGTCATGCAAGACAAAGCATTGACCATCACAGACATTTCTTCTGGCACACATCATTTTTATGATTATACGTCAAAATATACCGCCGGAGAATCAAAGCATATTTTGCCTGCGCAAATACATCCGAAAGCCTTTCAAGAGGCTATGAATTACGCACAACAAGCGCACAAGATTCTAGGTTGTTACCCTGTTTCTAGAACAGATTTCCGATATGATAATACCAATGAGACACCAGAGAAACCTGGTAAACTTTATATTTTGGAAATTAACACCCAACCAGGCATGACCAAAACCTCTTTACTGCCTGAACAAGCGGCTTATTGCAATATATCTTATCCAGAACTTTGCTCGTGGCTGGTGGAACATGCAAGATGTCGTATTTAAAAAAACGTCCAGAGCATCAAAACGACCGTCCGTCAAAGAGTAAGATCGCGCTTCTTCGTTCTAAACGATTATTGCGCCCTTTTATTCTATTACTTATTATTATCGGCTTTTTTATAGGTGGTGGATGGCTAGTTTTCAAAATGGCTGGCGATCAGCATTTTTCTGTTATTCAAGAAAAAGTTGCAAATATTCTACCCATGAAAATTACTAAAATCCTCATTACTGGATGCAATCTTACGTCAGAACAAGATGTGAAAGAAGCTTTGGGCATTCAGGTTGGTGATTCTATTTTTAATTTTTCAGTACAAGATGCTCAAGATCGTCTAAATGACCTCCCTTTTGTAGATCATGCTTTGTTAAAGAGGCAATTACCTAATACCATCATCATTCATATTACGGAACGAACACCTTTTGCTGTGTGGCAATTTAACCATCATTTCAAACTGATCGACCGCAAAGGCGAAATCGTCAACGATCATGGCATGAGCGGAAAAGACGGCAAAGCATTTTTACAACTGCCATTAGTTGTTGGATATGGTGCGAATACAAGTGCTTCTGAATTAATTGATATCTTATCCTCGCAACCTGAAATCAAACAACATGTCGTCGCCGCAGTCCGTGTTGGCAACAGGCGATGGAATTTGGATTTAAAAAACGGTACAGTCGTTTTGCTACCAGAAAACCAAGAGTTACCGGCACTTCAGCGGTTAAATCGACTACAAAAAGAACTACAGATTTTGGATCGACCTATAAAAACTATTGATTTACGTTTAGCGGATCGATTAATTATTCAAGAAGATAAAAGTTTTCTAAATAAACCCAAAGATACTGATAATCCTGATAATCTCAATAACTCCGATAATTCTAACAACACATCCGCGCCATCAAGCGCACATTAAATCTTAAGCATTTTGCTTTATAAACAGGGTAAAGGTCATGAGCAAGCTAACTTCTTCCAAGAACAAAGCTCAAAAAAATAATCATAATACAAATCATGACAAAAATGCTTTGACTTTGGCACAGTCAAGACAACTGGTAAAAAGCCGTGTGTTTCCCCCAGATGATCTTCCTTATAAAAAAGACTGGTTGCCGGGGATTTTTGGTGTTTTAGATATTGGCAGTAATAAAATTACTTGTTTAATTGGACAAGGTAAGTCAAATGGCCAACTGCAAGTTTTAGGATATGGTTGGCGTCGATCTCACGGGGTGAAACAAGGTGGGATAGTCAACTTGCAAGCCGCAGAACGTGCCATTCGATCAGCTGTTGGTCAAGCAGAAGAAGCCGCAGAACGCCGTTTAAGTAAGATCTATGTTAATCTGTCAGGTGGAAAACCTCAGAGTCAGCTTTTTAATGTTGATTGGCCTATTGGCGGCAAAGAAATCAATAATCATGATATTTATCGACTGGTTAACGAAGGGGTTTTAAGAGCACAAATAGATGGTAGAGAAATTATTCATGCACTACCACTGGCGTTTAATGTCGATGAAACCTCTGGGGTTGAAGATCCTCGTGGTCATCAATGTGAGTTATTAAGCACACGTTTACATATTATTGATACTTCCGCAACGGCTTTGCGTAATCTTGCAACCGTCTTAATGCGTGCAGAGCTGGAAATTGAAGCCATTATATCCACGCCTCTAGCTGCCGGACTTGCCGTAATGGCACCTGATGAGCGGGAATTGGGTGCAACAATTGTCGATATGGGGGGTGGAACGACCTCTATTGGCATTTTTGGAGAAGGCCAGCTGCTTTATACGTCTCAGATTCCTATTGGTGGATCACATATTACCCGAGATATTGCAGGTATTTTGTCAACCTCTATTGATACCGCCGAATGGTTAAAAACCATGTGGGGTAGTGCTGAATATTCTTATGATGATGAATATCAACAGCTTCCTATTCAAATGATTGG
This sequence comes from Commensalibacter communis, assembly GCF_947179105.1. Lineage (NCBI taxonomy): Bacteria > Pseudomonadati > Pseudomonadota > Alphaproteobacteria > Acetobacterales > Acetobacteraceae > Commensalibacter > Commensalibacter communis. Next base: position 92,464 of record NZ_CAMXCK010000001.1, on the reverse strand, counting down.
TGATGATGACTATGAAGTAGTTACAAAAATACCACTATCACGAGTTATTTCTATTATTCGCCCTCGAATTGAGGAAACATTAGAGTTGATCCGTGATCGTTTAGACAATGCAAATGTTGGCAATGCTGCTAATGGTAGAGTCATTTTAACAGGGGGCGGCTCTTTATTGGATGGGCTTGGACCTTTAGCTGCACGGATTTTAAATCGACAAATTCGGTTGGGAAAACCAAATAATATCATAGGCTTACCAGACGACACAGCAAATTCAGCTGCTTTTTCAACGGCTGCTGGGTTATTGGCTTGGGCTGCGGGAGATGGTCGCACATTAGCAGATTTGGATTTCGCAGAAAAAAAATCTGAGGGTTTTTTGAAAAAGCTTATTGAGTTTATCAGAATACATATATAAATATTTCTTTGGATTCTAACACTTTTCTAATGTATCCTACTTTACAAAATATAAAGCTATACTTGGTTCGAGGATATCCATGACACTCAATTTGACAATTCCACAACCTGCCTATGCTGATTTTACACCTCGTATCACAGTTTTTGGTGTTGGTGGTGGCGGTACTAATGCTGTTGATAATATGATTTTATTACAACTCAAAGGGGTTGAATTTGTTGTTGCAAATACTGATGCGCAACAATTAATGAAAAGTTGTTCTGATAATCGTATTCAACTTGGTCCACACTTGACCCAAGGGTTAGGAGCTGGGGCAAAGCCTGATATCGGACGTGCAGCAGCTGAAGAAGCCGCAGAAGAAATTGCCCGTCATATGGAAAATGTTCATATGGTATTCATTACTGCTGGCATGGGTGGGGGTACTGGTACTGGTGCAGCACCCGTAATTGCACGTATGGCACGTGAACGTGGTATTTTGACCGTAGGTGTGGTTACAAAACCATTTACGTTCGAAGGTGCAAGAAGAGCACGCCTTGCAGAAACTGGTATTGCCGAACTTCAGCAATTTGTAGATACATTAATCGTTATTCCGAACCAAAATCTATTCCGCACAGCGACCGAAAATACAACCTGGCAAGATGCCTTTAAAATGGCGGATGAAGTCCTATATATGGGCGTCAAGGGTGTTACCGATTTAATGATGTCGCCTGGTCTTGTTAATCTTGACTTTGCTGATATTCGAACCGTCATGGCAGAAATGGGTAAAGCAATGATGGGTACAGGCGAAGTAGAAGGCGAAAATAGAGCGATTCGTGCTGCTGAGTCTGCTATTTCTAATCCATTATTGGAAGATACTTCTATGTCTGGGGCTCGTGGATTATTAATTAATATTACCGGTGGTTCTGACCTTACTTTGTTTGAAGTCGATCAAGCTGCGAATCGGATTCGTGAAGAAGTTGCAGAAGATGCCAATATTATTTTCGGTTCGGCAATTGATGAAAGCCTGACGGGTAAAATTAGAGTTTCTGTCGTTGCGACAGGTATCGAAAGCCCTGTACAATACGAAAAACAGTCTCCTGTTGCACCGTCAAGTGAACCTGAGAAAAAAGTTGTTATTCCAGAAGCCGCGTCTTTGAACGCAAATAGAACAACCAACACCAATGTTGGTCAAGTTGTAGAAACAGTTGAAACACAAAAGGTTCCTGAACCGATAAAATATCAAGAACCGCCTGCTATGGCAAAACCAGCAACCCAACCAAAAATCGAAACTCCTATCGAAACAAACAGCGCAACACATAACAGTGATGAACCTCGTGCGCCTTCCCCAGATGCGATTCCAGAACGTGCAGCAAAAACATCGCCTCGTTCAGGTTTGTTCTCTGATTCTCATCATCGTCAAGATGACACCCCTCCTCCTCCATCAAGAAGTCTGTTTGGTATTGTAACTGGGGCACTACGCGGAAATAAAAACTATCCTAACCCTTCTAATGAGCAAGGGAAAAGCGAACCTTCTATTACTAGTAATACAGAAGAACAAGGTCAATCAAACGGCGAAACGCAAGTTAAGTTAGACGAAGAAGGTCTTGATATTCCAGCATTTTTAAGACGAAAATCCTAATTTCTGTTTTTTTAGAAGGTCTCTGAAGATTAATTTAGAGACCTTTTTTTATGCCCTATCATCCGTTTCTCGTAACACTATGCAACAATCTTTGACTGGCATTCGTTTTATTTCCTCTCTAAGTATTAATCTAAATATAGTTGCATCAAATTTAGATCGGAAAAAACTATGGATCAAATACAAACAAAATCTTTGCCACTAACTGCACGCACTATTTATTCTTCATTTCCTTTGATCCAATCTCCAGTTGCACCTGCACATACAATTTCCACGCCGATTTCTTTTTCTGGTGTGGGATTGCATTCTGGGAAATATATAAATCTTAAATTATTACCTGCGCCTGCTGGGACAGGGATTATTTTTCGCAGAACCGATCTTAATAATCATCCTATTCAAGCCCACTACAACAATGTAGTTGATACTACGTTAAGCACTGTGATCGCTTGTCCGAATAATCCTTCTATAAAAATAGCAACCATAGAACATCTTATGGCAGCTTTATCAGGCAATCAAATTGATAATATTATTGTTGAATGTGATGGACCAGAACTTCCTGTTTTAGATGGATCTTCTTCGCAATTTAATGAATTGATTGAGCAAGCAGGTCGCCAAACTTTACTAGCAGTTATACCAAGCATTAAAATTTTGAAAACTGTCCGTGTCGAACACAAAGATGCTTTTGCGGAACTCAATCCATCATTATATAATGGTTTGTCTTTGAATTTATCAATTGATTTCCCTGCTGCGGCCATTGGCAAACAAATCTTTAAAATGCAACTTACGCCAGAAAACTTCAAAACAAAATTAGCGCACTGCCGCACATTCGTACTAAAAAGTGAAATTGATATCCTTCACAAAATGGGGCTAGCCAAAGGCGGAAGCCTTGAGAACGCTATCGTTGTTGAGAATGATACTATATTAAATCCCAATGGTTTACGTTGTGAGAATGAATTTGTAAAACATAAAATGCTTGATGCAATTGGCGATTTGTCTTTGGCCAATGTTCGTATACATGGTGAGTTCATCGGTCATAAATCGGGCCATAGTTTAAATAATCTTTTGTTACGAAAATTAATGGCTGATAAAAAAGCATGGTGTTATTTACCTAGCTCTGCACGTTCAATTACACCAGAACAATTGGTAAATTTTTCCTACCCAACACATCAAATACAAGAGGCTTAAAAACCTCACTTCAAATTAAAATGAAAATTTTTTAAATAAAGTTCTTCAACTTCTCTAACGACATGATATAAAAATATTTCGCTTATCAAGTATTGTGCCATTTTTATTAAAGCAGAAAGTTGTCAAACTGTGGTTACAGTGAATCCAAAAACACACTCACATATGTTTAAACATATATCACGCGGTTTTTTTTCTGTCCTGCTTGTGACTAGTTTGGTCGCATGCGGCAGTGGTAGTGATAGTAAAGGTGAGAAAAAAACACTAGAAACAAGCGCTTCCGAAGCAAATGTAAAGCAAGGAACCGCTGAGCAACTCTATAATAATGGTATAGATGCGATCAAAACAAAACATTACAAACTGGCGACAAAGCAGTTTGAATTGTTACAAGAAAATTTCCCATATTCTAGCTACGCTCCTAATGCACAATTGATGCAAGGATATGCTTTTTATCTACAAAACAAATATCCAGAAGCCGTCAAGCAATTAGAAACCTTTTTACAGTTACATCCTAACAGCCCCGATGCACCCTATGCATTTTATTTACGTTCCTTATGTTATTACGAACGTATTTCTGACGTAACGCGCGACCAACAAAGTACGTTAGAGGCACTGAGTGCTTTAAATGATGTGGTTAATCGCTTTCCTGGCACTTCATATGCGCGCGATGCACAATTAAAAATTGATCTTTGTCGCGACCATTTGGCGGGTAAAGAAATGTTAGTTGGTCGTTTCTATGAGCAACAAAAAAACTATGAAGCGGCAATTACACGGTTCCAACGCGTTATTTTAGACTACCAAACAACAAACCATGTTGCAGAAGCATTACACCGTTCTGTTGAGGTATATTTAAAACTTGGATTAACAGACCAAGCCCGTAAAACAGCATCCATACTTGGTTATAACTATCCTAACAGCACATGGTATCGTTACACCTATAATGATCTAAAGAAATATAATCTCGCTTCAAACCAAGCCGAAAAACCAACTGCAAAAGGGCCTGGATTCTTTAGCCGTATGTGGAATTCTATATTTTAACCATTAGTCCTAGCATTGTTTTCCCCCAATGTTAACACAACTCTCTATACGCAATGTTGTTTTAATAGAAAAACTCGATTTATTCTTTGATCGAGGTCTCACCGTTTTCACAGGGGAAACCGGTGCTGGGAAATCGATTTTGCTCGATAGTCTTGGATTGGCGCTGGGCGAAAGAGCCAGTGCTTCTTTGGTAAGAGTTGGTGCTAATCAAGCCACAGTCACGGCTTGTTTTGAAATATCCCTCACGCATCCCGTTTATAAGCAACTATCCGAACAAGGATTTGAAGATGCTGATTTAGCGGATAGCGTGCTGGTTATCCGACGAATTATTGCGTCAGATGGACGGTCACGTGCTTATATTAACGATCAACCTGTTGGGCTCAGTTTTTTAAAAGAAATCGCACAAAACCTTGTTGAAATGCAAGGTCAACATGAACAAGTTGGCTTGATGGATCCAAGAGGACATTTATCTATCTTGGATAATTTTGGTGTTTCTAAAACCTTTTTACAAAAAACACAAACTCTATATGCTAAATGGATCGAAGCAACCGCTAAACTTTCTGCGCTGAGGGCAACTATCGAAGCCACAGCCCAAGAAGAGGAATGGTTAAGAGAATCAGTAGAAGAACTAAAACAACTTGCCCCTCAAGCTAATGAAGAGCTCGACCTTGTTGAAAAGCGAAAAAATCTACAACAAGATGAACGTCGCCAAGAGGCTCTAACTTCAGCTCTAACCATCCTCTCCCCGCAAGATCGTCGTGCATTCCAACCTGCTCAAGCGTTACTCAATGCCAGTAAATCTTTGCAAAAATTGCTTCCTTCCAGTTTCGATGAGCAGACTTCCCTCAGTTCAACCGACCAAGCTGTACAAGAAGCATTAGAAGCAATTATTCGTGCAGAAGAAGCTTTGGGTGAAGCAGAAAATATTCTAAATCACATTGTCAATGATATTCAACTCGATCCGCAGCATCTGGATGAGATTGAAGAACGTCTTTTTACTCTGCGTGCTGCGGGGCGAAAGTACAGTGTTAATATCGATGAGCTTTCAAATTTATTACAAGATTTTGAAACCCGTTTAATCAATCTTGACCTTGGAAACCATCAGATCCAAGAACTTGAACAAGAAGTTGCAAACTGTCGAACAGCATATGAAGATGTTGCAGAAAAATTATCTGCTGATCGACAAAAAATCGCTAAGAAACTTGAAACAGCCATCACGCAAGAATTAACTCCGTTGAAATTAGATCGTGCAAAATTCTTTGTTTCAATAACACCCCTATCAAATGAAGCTTGGAACCAAACAGGCAAAGACCAAATTCAATTCTTAATCGCCGCCAACCCTGGTGTTCCCCCTGCCCCATTAAATAAAGCTGCTTCAGGTGGCGAGTTATCTCGATTATTATTGGCACTAAAAGTTGTTCTGAGCCAACAATCGACTTTGTCTGCATTGGTATTTGATGAAATCGATTCTGGTGTTGGAGGATCAACAGCATCGGCTATTGGGGATCGTTTACATCGAGTAGCGCAAAATCTACAAGTATTCGTAGTGACCCATAGCCCACAAGTTGCAGCCAGTGGTGATATTCAATTAAAAATCAGTAAAACCATTGAAAACGGGGTAACCTTAACCCATACCAAACAATTAAGTGCTGAAGAACGGCGCGAAGAGATTGCTCGTATGTTGGCGGGAAATCATGTTACCGATGCAGCTCGCGCTGCAGCAGATAGTTTATTACATAGATCAAATTAATGAATTCTTTTGAAACACCATTCTCTACGATTGCTCCTCAAGATCTTACCCTTCCTCAAGCAAAAGACGAGCTTTCTACTTTAACCGAGTTTCTGCGTCAATGTGACGATGCTTATTATAACCAAGACAACCCCGTCACTGATGATGCAACTTATGACCAACTGCGTCGCAGACATAAAGAAATTGAAGCACGCTTTCCAGAATTAATTGAGCAAAACAGTCCTAGCCAAACAGTTGGTAGTCAGCCTACGAGCGGGCTAAAGAAAATCAAACATCGTGTTGCAATGCTTTCTTTGGACAATGTGTTTAATGGTGAAGAATTTCAAGACTTTATCAACCGCATTCAACGATATTTAGATCTTAAAGCAGATGATCTAACCCACCTTGCCTTTGTTGCAGAACCTAAAATTGATGGTCTTTCGATTAATTTAACCTATGAAAACGGTATTTTAGTTCAAGCCAGTACTCGTGGTGACGGAACAGTTGGTGAAGACGTCACTGCGAATATTAAAACGATCGCATCCTTACCCCAAAAACTGACAGGAAATGTTCCTGATATTATGGAAATCCGTGGAGAAGTCTATATTTCAAAAGAGGACTTCTTGAAACTGAATCAAGAGCAAGAACAAGCTAATAAACGCTTATTCGCAAATCCACGTAATGCTGCCGCAGGGTCGTTGCGTCAACTTGATCCAGAGGTCACGCGCGCACGTCCTTTGTCTTTATTTGTTTATGCCCAAGGCTATTCCAGTCAGTCCATCGCCAGCACACATGATCTTTTCCTACAACAATTAAAAACATGGGGCTTCGATGTGAATCCTTTGTATCAAGTTGTTAAAAATGCTGATGAGGCGGAGGCCTTTCAACAAGAATTAATGACGAAACGTTCTGGGTTGCCATATGATATTGATGGTATTGTTTATAAAGTGAACAACATTAATCTCCAAGAACGTCTTGGCTTTATTGGACGTTCGCCTCGTTGGGCAACGGCATGGAAGTTCCCTGCGGAACAAGCGATTACCCGTCTAAAGAAAATTGATATTCAAGTCGGTAGAACTGGTGCCTTAACACCAGTGGCATTATTAGAGCCGATTAATGTCGGAGGTGTGATTGTCACCAGAGCCACCTTGCATAATGAAGATGAAATTCTACGTAAAGATGTGCGTGAAAATGATCGTGTAATTTTACAACGTGCAGGCGATGTGATCCCTCAAATCGTTGCTGTTGATCCCTCAACCTTAGAAACAGAACGCTCTGAACCTTATCAATTTCCCACACATTGTCCTGTCTGCGGTGCCAATGCTGAAAAACCTGCCAATGAAGTTGTGCGCCGCTGCACAGGCGGTCTGACTTGTAATGCGCAAATCGAAGAGCGCCTGATTCATTTTTGTTCCAAAGATGCGTTCGATATTGACGGTATGGGCACAAAAACCGTTTCTGAATTTTTCCATGCAGGATTAATTCATCAACCTGCGGATATTTTTCATCTGCAAGATCATCAAGATAAGATCCTGCATTCTGAAGGATGGGCAGAGCTTTCTGTTAAAAATCTTCTCAGCGCCATTGAAAACAAGAAAACAATCTCCTTTGACCGTTTTATTTATGCGCTTGGTATTCGTCGTATTGGTATTGCTACAGCCAAAATTCTGGCTAAGCACTATACATCTTATACGAACTGGTTTGAACAAATGTTAAAAGCAAGACAGGTTGGATCAGATCAACGATTAACTTTGGGCTCCATAGAAGGGATTGGCCCAGCCATAGCCGATGAATTGGTTGCCTTTGTTGCAGAAGAACATAATCAGAAAACCTTACATGATCTTGCTGCCGTTCTGAACATTCGAGATGTTGAAGCCACACAAGAAGGCGCATTAGTCGGTAAAATCTTGGTTTTTACAGGCACTTTATCCACCATGACTCGCTCTGAGGCAAAAGATATTGCAGAACGACTAGGCGCAAAAGTAACCAGCTCCGTATCCGCCAAGACCGACTTTGTTATCGAGGGTGTTGATGGTGGCAGTAAGGCACGAAAAGCCAAAGAGCTGGGTGTTCAATGTTTAAATGAAAAAGAATGGCGTGAGCTTGTTGGGTATCCAACAACAGATGAAACAGAATGAAAAAACTTAACGACCAACATTTACTTGGATTTATAAAATTAATATTTTTTTTATTCATTAGTCCATTCTTAGGTGGTTTCCTTGGCACATATGTTGCTCAGAGTAATCACGACGATTATAGACTTCTACTGAGCATTTTTGGTAGTTATGAGTCCGTGGTTTTTATCAATATCATTTGCTGTTTTGTTTATTTGATGATTGCTACTCCATCTTCATTTATAATGGCATTTCTTCTTAAGTGTTTTTTCAATTTTAACTCAACTGGTACAGAGAAAACAATCATCAGTATTTTTTTAGGAAGTTTATTTTTTATTATTTCTTTTCTGATTTTTGCATTTCTTCTTGTCTCTTTTCTTGGCACTTCTGACCCTGAAACAGAAATTTTTTCTAAAATGATTGGAAGAAGTTTGATCTTCATCGTACCATCCGTTCTTAGCGTCAAGTATTTGTATAAAAAGTCGTATGTTAATAAAAAACCTGTACGCGAATATCAAGCATCAACATCAATTGATCCATTTCAATAAAGCTTACTTTTACTTATGGAACCTTGTTAGAATCTCGTTTTCAATACGATGTAAAATTGTTTTTCCTGCATTATGGAATGCCTCTTTACTGTATCGAGATTGAATATAACCCCGAGCGTTTTTCCCATAGTCGTTGGCCTTAGCAGGATAATGAAAATACTCCACAATAGCTTCACCCAATGCTTCGGGTGAGTTCTCTTTTAACAACGTTCCTATTGGATTATTTTTCACACAAAAACGCATTTCTCCAACAGGGGTTGAAATGACAGGCAGACCCACTGCCAGAGCTTCGTGCAATGCAATACACATCCCTTCAAACGTCGATGTTTGCGTATATAAGTGCAGTGTTTTTAAATAATCCATCACATTAGTATAAAAGCCTGCCAACTCTACGTTTTTAAGCTGCAACTCTTGTATTAAATTGCGTAATTTATGTTCTTCTTCCCCTGCCCCTGCGATCGAGAAATGAATACGCTGTCCGACATCTGGATATTTCTTATTGATATAATCAATCGATTTAATCATTACATCAAAATTCTTCACTGGGTGTAAGCGACCCATACTGCCAATGTGAAAAATACCTTTGCCATCCCATACGGGCATATCAGGTAAATTTTCTGGCACTTTGAACAAAGGCCACGTCATAATACGATCCGCCACCACATCCATACTTGTTTGTAAGAAATCAGCAACGCCATCCGAATCAGCAACCCATAACTGACTATATCTCTGTAAAAAACGAACAGCAGAGATTTTATGCGCCATTATATTGGCGCTATGTTTCCAGCTGACAACGGGGATATTACATAACTTTCCTACGATTTGCCCATCCATTGCCCCACGTGCCAATGACGTCCAAATTAAATCAGGACGGGATTTTTTAACGATTTTTAGTAAATTATAAGTCGATTTTAACCGATGATCCCCGTTCAGCGAAAGAAGTTGATAAGGAATATTACGATCCTCTAGTAATGCTGCGGTTTCCATATCTCGTGGAAGGCATGCTAATACTTTAAAATCATGACCTTGGCTGATAAAAAATTCTGCTAAATCAGGAACAATAAATTCAGCTCCACCACCTTCCAAACTTGTAATAACATAATAAATTTTCATAAAAATTATTTAACCCCTACTAATACTTACACTATATTTTGACATGTAAAATATATTAATAAATATCTCGAAACACTATATTTGTTCAAAATTCTAATATTATTTTTATAAAGACTTTAGTTTATTCACTATTCCACATTTTTCAACGACACCACTTGCATGGCAACGTTGATTAAGATGTCGCAGCTCTTCTTCAAGAATTTTTAATTTTACGATTTTATTTTGGACATGCACAAGATGTTCTTGAATAACACTATTTATTTCGCCACAATCACGATTTTGCACATCACACGCTTCTAGAATAATTTTGATCTCCTTATGAGACATATTTAAAGCTCTACAACGGCGTATAAAAAGCAACCTTTCCAAATGGGTATTATCATAATATCGATAATTATTGGCTTGCTCCCTTAATGGTAGAGGTAATAATTTTTCTTTTTCATAATAACGAACAGTTTCAACCGAGCAGCTTGCTTGACGTGCTAATTCACTAATTTTCATTTTCGTCTCTTTTACGATTGACCTTATAGTTACTTCAGGGTGTTGAATAGCCATCATGTTAATTGAGTTATAGGATAAAATGAATGGTAAAAGATGTAAATAAGCACTGTCATTGTGATTCACATGATAATCATCAAGAACAAAAAGATAATCACAACCATAATTATCACGATCATAACCATTCTCACGACCACACAGAAGTCAAAGAACATCAGCATGGAGATGATTGCTGTTCTTCTAAACCTCAATCTTTGACTGAACTGTCTGAATCAAAAACAATTGATGGATTTCAGCTAACGCAAATCCGCATTATGCAAATGGATTGTCCTGTTGAAGAGAATATTATACGCAAAAAACTCGGCGAAATGAAAGCAGTTAAAGAGCTTCAGTTCAATTTGATACAACGCGTTCTAACCGTTACGCATCGTCCAGATGCTCTAGATTCAATTCTAACCGCCATTCGACAATTAGATTTTGAACCTGAAATTTATAATAAGAATGATAAAAACCCACAACTTGCCGAACATAAAAAACAATATTGGCCATTAATCCTTGCTTCTTTGGCTGCAATCTTAGCAGAGATTACACATTTCATGAAGTTCCCATGGTGGGTGCAACTGATCCTTGCGCTGATTGCTGTGGCTGCATGTGGAATAAAAACTTATAAAAAAGGTTGGATTTCTATTCGGAATTTTGATCTGAATATTAATGCGCTGATGAGTATTGCTGTGACAGGGGCTTTGATCCTTGGGCAATGGCCAGAGGCAGCAATGGTGATGGTATTATTTAACATTGCAGAGCTTATCGAAGCAAAATCTCTGGATCGTGCTCGTAACGCGATTAGCTCTCTGATGAACCTGACCCCAAATACAACAATGGTTCAGCAACAAGATGGATCGTGGCAAGAAACAGAGGTCAGCTCGGTTAAAATCAATGATATTATTAAAATCAAACCTGGTGAGCGTATTGGGTTGGACGGAATCATTACTCATGGACAAACAACCATTAATCAAGCCCCTATTACAGGGGAAAGCCTCCCTGTCGATAAAAGCAAAGGAGACCAAATCTTTGCGGGGACAATTAATGAAACTGGTTTATTTGAATATAGCGTAACCTCTCTGGCGAATGATAGTACGATTGCACGTATCATTCATGCCGTAGAAGAAGCACAAGCAAACAGAGCCCCTATTCAACGTTTTGTTGATCGTTTTTCTAGGATTTATACGCCAACGGTTTTACTGATTGCCTTGATTATTGCCATTCTTCCACCAATGCTCCATTTCGGAACTTGGTCAGAGTGGATTTATAAAGCTTTGATTATGCTGGTTATTGCTTGCCCTTGCGCATTGGTGATTTCGACACCGATTACGATTGTCAGTGGTTTAACCCTTGCTGCCCGTCGAGGAATCCTTGTTAAAGGAGGTGTCTATTTAGAGTTAGGGCGTCAATTAAAATACCTTGCCTTGGACAAAACAGGAACCATCACGCATGGAAAACCTATTCAAACCAACCAGGTCATTTATGGTGAACTCGATCCAAATAAAGGGCTTACATTGGCAGCCAGCCTTGCCAATAACTCCAATCATCCGATATCCCAGGCTGTTGCCAAAGCTGCATCCGATTTGACTTTATACACAGTGGAACAATTTGAGGAAGTAGTCGGCAAAGGAATCAAAGGCGTTATCCAAGGGCAGATCTATTACTTGGGGAACTTGCGGTTAACGAATGAGATTATTAGCTGTGATGAAGCAATCAAAAAACAAGTTGAACAATTTGAAAATCAAGGAAAAACAGTTATTTTACTGAATAATGGTCAACAAATTCTGGGACTATTTGCCATTGCCGACACCATCAAAGACAGTAGTCAAGAAGCAATCAACGAATTACATCAACTGGGTGTGAAGACCGTCATGTTGACAGGTGATAATGCGTCCACCGCCCAAGCGATTGCGAAAGAAGTTGGTATTGATGAAGCCAGAGGCAATCAATTACCTCAAGACAAATATGATATGATCGTAAAATATTCACGCCAAGGAACAACAGGAATGGTTGGCGATGGTATTAATGATGCCCCTGCCCTTGCTGCGGCAACAATTGGGTTTGCGATGGGAAGCCTTGGAACAGATACCGCCATTGAAACCGCTGATGTTGCGTTAATGGACGATGACCTTCGTAAAATACCTGAGTTCATCCGTTTATCCAAGAGAACCCACAATGTGATTATTCAAAATATTAGCTTTGCTTTGGGGATCAAACTAGTGTTTCTTGTTTTAACGTTTATTGGCATGGGAACCATGTGGATGGCGGTTTTTGCTGATGTTGGCGCAAGTCTGTTGGTCGTTGCAAACGGATTGCGGTTACTTAAGAACTAAAATTATTATTGATTGATCCATAGATTATATTGATATGGATCAATCATTTTCCTTTATTAACCATAAGTGAATCAAAATATCCGCAAATTCTTTTGCTGTTAATGATTGTTCAACGCGTCCTGCAAAACGATTAAATTCCCATTTACCAGTAAGAACCCATTTCATCGTAAAAAAGATCAAGTTAATTATAGAAGCCATTAAAACAGAAAAACCTAAAACGATATCTCTTAATCTCATCGGAAAGATAAACAGATTTTGCCTATCAAAATATCGATAAATAGCTTTCTGATTGAGTTCCATCGCTATAGCAGATCGCATCACCATTCTTTTCGCTGGCCAACCACAAATACCATATTTACCTTGATTAATAACAACATCAGGAGAAAATACGCATGATTTTGATGGTAAATACTCTTCAATGATATGGTATATTTTACGATAATATTTTTCTTGTATGTCGATCGGTAACGAATGAAATCTATGTAATTGCCTATGATATTGAAGGTAAATATCAATCAAAATATCAGCAATTTTTGCAATGGTTAATAGATTATTTGGATCGTAATCATAATATTGATCAAGTGCCGTTCCTTGATAAATTAACTCAAAGGGTAATTCAAGTGCTCCTATGCAATCAAGAATAATATTATCTAAATAGAGTTCATCAGGATGATATAACGGAATGACAAGTTGATCCGAAAATTCTTTTGCACCAAACACCAAAAGATTTTCACTAAAAATCGTATATATTTTGTGTCGCAAAAGATCGTTTAGTTCTTCAGATGGGCAACAATTATCTTGTATCATGATCTTCTCATTATCAATTTAATCATTATTCATTAAGCATAAACTCAGAAAATCCAAAATCAACATAGCCTTCCATCGCAATCGTTAAACACCAATGCCCTGTTAAATCAAAAAAATTATGATGTAAGGGTATCGTCTCAACAATCCATTTAATGAAAGACAACATATCTTTTCCATTGATACAAATGCTAAAATTTATAGCTGAACCATTGATATAATAAGCTCTATATCGTTGAGAAATATTTCTGCCACTTCAGAACGATTAAAAAATCTTTCTATTTGCTCATAAGTTTGATGACCAATGGACGTAGACAATCGATTTTAGTGCCACACCACGTAAACTGCTGGTTCAGAATACTGGCTGAATAACGCTGGCTACTTACATCATCGATAATTCTTATTTGAAATGGTAATTTCTTTAGTTCTCTTTTAACTTCATCATCGAGCATTTCCATAAGAATATCTTTCACTTTTTTCAAATTACATTATTCTATATCAAACACTCGTTTTTAAAGGACAAAATAATGGCAAATATCAGTGAAAATCCCGTGCAAGGACTAGTATTGGCTCAAGAATATATTGACCGTGCCAGAGCATTAGCCAAGAAGAATAAACGCACGATCCTTGCCATTGCAGGCGCGCCAGGTTCTGGAAAGTCTACCGTTGCTAGATTATTACATGAAGCCCTCAAAGATATTTCCATGATTGTCCCAATGGATGGTTATCATTTATCCAACAAAGAACTGGAACGCCTAGGGCGCAAAGAGCGCAAAGGTGCGCCTGATACATTTGATGTATGGGGATACAAATCGCTGATCGAACGGTTAAAAAATCAACAAGAAAACGAAATTATTTATACTCCTGAATTTTATCGAACTATAGAGGAACCCATCGCGGGATCTATTCCTGTGTTTGATGATATTCCTTTGATTATTACCGAAGGCAATTACCTTTTATTATCCCAAGGGGAATGGCAGACATTAGCATCCATATTTGATGAACGTTGGTTTGTAACGGCCCCTGTTGCAGAGCGTCAACAACGTTTAATTGATCGTCACTGTTATTTTGGGCGTTCCGAAAAAGATGCCAAAGCATGGGTAGCGCATACGGATGAACCCAATGCTCAACTGATTGAGCAACATAAGCAAAATGTTGATTTAGATATTGAGTGGAGAAATATTTAAAGTAAACAAGCCTACACAACTTCCTCATTCGAAAGCCATAACATAATGATAGAGCAACGCCCACCTTTACCTCCTTTTACTTTTGAAACCGCTTGCCAAAAAGTGCGTCTCGCTGAAAACGCCTGGAATAACCAAGTTCCAGAAAAAGTTGCCTTGGCTTACACGATTGACAGTCAATGGCGTAATCGCTCTGCATTTATCAATGGACGACAAGAAATCGTCCAATTTTTAACCCAAAAATGGCAAACAGAGTTAGAGTATCGATTAATCAAGGAGTTATGGGCTTATACACACAATAAAATAGCTGTTCGCTTTGCTTATGAATGGCGTAATAAAGAAAATCAATGGTTTCGTTCTTATGGCAATGAAAATTGGGAATTTGATGAACATGGGCTAATGAGCAAGCGTTTTGCTTGTATCAATGATTTACCTATTAAAGAACATGAACGCAAATATTTTTGGTCTATGGGAGCAGCAAGACCTGAAGACCATGCTTCATTATCAGAGTTAGGATTATGATATTAAATCTGTAATATCCATTGTTGGGCTTGTTGCCACGTGTCTACACGTGGCATTGATTCCATTATGGGTCGTTGAATCAATAATACAGGGATCTTTAATTTTCGTGCAGCACTAATCTTTGCATACACAGTTTGTCCACCCGAATTCTTGCTGACAATACAATCAATCTGATGCTGTTTTAAAAAAGCAATTTCGTCCACTTCATCAAAAGGTCCCTTGGCTTGGATCAACTGAGCATGACGAGGAAGATAACACTCATCAGGACGATCAACACTTCTGATCCAATAATAATGAGAAACAACACCGTTTTTGAAAGGCAATAGCTCTTTACGGCCAATTGTTACGAAAACACGTAAAGGATCTTTGCCTAATTTTAAGACTGCATCTTCGACAGTTTTTACTTCATGCCAAATATCCCCGGGTTCTTTTTGCCATGCAGGGCGCTCTAGCCTTAAATAAGGAACACTGGCAATGTGTGCTGCTTGATACGCATTGCTTGTAATTTGTTGAGCAAAAGGATGCGTTGCATCAACAACAGCATGAATATTATTGCCTTGCATCCACTCTGCCATCTTTACTACGCCGCCAAATCCTCCTATCCTAGCTGTCACTTGTGGAGGTAAGACAGGATTTTTGGTTACACCAGCCAATGATAAGATCAGATCATAATTTACATGGTCAACGCAGGATTGAATCAAAGCTGAAGCCTCTGTCGTTCCTCCTAGTATTAAAATCTTTTTCTTCATATTGAATTGACCCCCAGATCTCGATGACATTTCCATTTTTAAGCATTATTGGTATTGGTGAAGATGGTATCGACCGACTTTGCCCCACCGCCCAACACCGCATCCGAAATGCCAGCCTTGTTGTCGGTGGGAAACGTCATCTTGCCCATGCACACACCTTAATTCAAGGGGAAAAACAAATATGGTCAAACCCTTTGGATCATTCTATAGAAAAAATTTTGCAACACAAACCGAACTCTGTTGCTGTTTTGGCATCTGGTGATCCTTTTTGGTATGGTATTGGTCCTTTAATAACAAAAACATTAACCCGCACTGAGTGGGAAAGTTTCCCAACCATTTCTGCCTATAATTTGGCATGCAATCATTTGGGGTGGCATGGGCAAGATATTAACACCGTTTCTTTATGCGGACGTCCTACTGAAACATTACGCCCTGCACTCATGCCTTATCGACGACTACTTATCTTATCTGCCAATGAACAAACTCCTCATAATGTGTATGAAAAATTCAAAGAATGGGACATCAGCTATAAGCATTTTTATATTTTAGAAGCTCTGGGTGGTTCCAGTGAAAATATATGTCATTTTACTCAAGAAGACCTGTTACCCAATAATATTCACCCATTAAATATAATTGCAGTTGAGTTGGACATATTTGCTCCTCTCCCTTTTACACATGGACGAGAGGATCATTGGTTTAAAAATGATGGGCAACTTACAAAACAACCCATTCGTTCCAATACAATATCTGCATTACAACCCTATCCTGGGGCATTATTATGGGATATTGGAACGGGCTCTGGTTCTATTGCAATTGAATGGATGCTAACACATCCTATGTGCAAAGCTATTGCTATTGAACCTAGAACCGACCGTGCCCATCGTGCTAAAGAAAACGCCTTACGACTTGGGGTTCCATCATTACAAATGGTTGAAGGAACGGCTCCTGAAATATTACATAATTTACCTCGTCCTGATGCAATTTTCATTGGTGGTGGATTAACATCGTCTACATTACTTGAAACCGTATGGAATGCATTACGCCCCTTAGGACGTTTAGTAATTAACTCTGTAACTATTGAAGGCGATATTTTACTCTTCCAAGCACAACAACAATGGGGTGGAGAGATAACACGATTACATCTCGAACATTATGAACCTTTGGGACAATATCATGGCTTTAAACCTGCTCGTGCCATTACGCAATATGTCATTCAGAAGCCCTAGGCAGTATAAGAGTAAATCGTAATGCAAGTATTATTTATCAATTCAAAACAAATCATTGGATTGTTATTCGCTATCACTTTTTTGTCCGCTTATCAAAGCAAAGCTCAAAATGTTACCACAGACAATAATAATCTGCTTAGTTTATCGATTATCTGCCCTGGTAACCCACAATGTATTTATTCAAAAGAAAATACATTACAATTAAATATAAGCATTAAAAATCATACGAATCAAGACTTATACATTCCTTTGAAAGCAATGACGCATATAACAACATCATTCTATTCCAAAGATATTCGAAATGGTAAAGATAATATCATACCTGATCCTACGTGGAGCGGACCGCCAGTATTATTTAAAGAATTATCATTACTCCCCGCTTCTGGATCACTTCTTATCTCAACTCTATATGTAATCCAAGAGAATAAAGAAATAAAAAACACACCTACTCATCACATCATTTTGCATGCAAAAACAATAACGCCTGCTTATCTCTATAATTCATACAAACCAATTGGTTCTTATAAAAATAGTAAATTTGAACCTAAACAATTTATGTTAGAAGCAGAACAAATTATTATAAAAAAATAAGCATGATTCTAAAATATATTTTATCTAAATTTAAATTAAAAAATGCAAATAATTATTTCAAACAACTCTATCAAAAAAAACTCTCTCTCTATAAAACCTGTCATTGTTGGTATAGGGTTTTCAAAAAACATATCTGCTGTTGAGCTAATTCAAACCTTAGAAACCCTTTTGACACGACATCAATATCAAGCAACTGATATCGCTCTTCCTGCATTTAAACAGCAAGATCAAAACACAATTAATTTAATTTCTTTATCAACTATTCCCATTCATTTTATTCCCCACGAAATATTGCTTAATTTACAAACCCAATGTAGCAGTTTTTCTAAGCTATCCTATCACCATACTGGTCTTGGTGCCGTAGCAGAAGCATGTGCGTTGGCACTTATTCATAAAAATGGGCGTTTACTGATTCCTAAAATGATTTATAACAAGATTAGTTTTTCCATAGCAATCAAAGGATATTATTCATGACCGTTCATTTTATTGGTGCTGGGCCTGGGGCTGTGGATTTATTAACATTACGAGGACATAAACTCCTTGCTGAATGCCCAATTTGTCTGTATGCGGGTTCTATTGTTCCCAAAGAAATGCTAGATTTTTGCCCACCTAAGGCGACATTAATTGATACAGCCCCGTTGAATCTTGATCAAATCGAAGCCGAATATGTCAAAGCACACCAAGCTGGACAAGATATTGCCCGCCTACATTCTGGGGATCTTTCTGTTTACAGTGCGGTTTCTGAACAAATTCGACGGTTAAAAAAGCATCATATCCCCTATACATTAACCCCTGGTGTGCCTGCTTTTGCAGCTGCAGCAGCTCTGATAGAAAAAGAACTGACTATTCCCGAGGTTGCTCAATCTGTTGTCCTCACTCGTATTTCAGGGCGAGCTTCCACTATGCCAGAAAACGAGAAACTAGAAAGTTTTGCAAAAACAGGTTGCACACTGCTATTACACCTCGCCATTCATCGTTTAGAGGAAATTGTTGAACACCTCATCCCTTTTTATGGAACAGATTGTCCTATAGTGATTGCAGCCAGAGTAACATGGGAAAATGAACAAATCTTAAAAGGAACCCTCGGCACGATTATTGAACAATTCAACCAACAACCCGTTGAACGCACCGCCTTGATTATGGTTGGCCCTGCCCTACATGATACACAAGCAACCGAAAGTGCATTATATAATGTGGAGTATCAACGACGATTTAAAAATACTTATTGAAAATGTTATCAAAAATTACGATTATTTAATATACATATCAACACGCCTCATTAAAAGTGCAAGCACAGCCGCTACAATTAATAATGCAGGCACATCACCAGTAAGATGACCACGATGCATACCATTCCCCAATGCTTGTAATCCCATCACACCAGCATGGACAATACTTGACCAAATAACAAACCAAATTAAAGAACGGTTACCGGTAGGATTTTTAGCAGCACAAATCATGAAGATACCAAGGGTCGCGTAGATACCAACAATCATCATAAAGTAATGACTTGAAACCGGAGAACCCTCATGCCAAGCCCAACCAGAAGGCCACAACATAGCAAGCGGATATATTAAACAGAAAGTTACTCCAAAAAGAACAAGAGCCACAGATAATAATCTATTATTGTTAAGCATGATAAGCATCCAAATTTTTACTAATTATGAATAAATTTAACGATTAGGCATATAACGCATGGCTACATCAGCACGTTCACAAGCACCCGCATACTGCTTCATGATCCCATCATCGTGGTAAAAGCCCAGCTTTTCATAAAGATGTATTGCAGCTTTTGCACGCTTATTCGAAACAAGATATAGCGGATCTGCACCCATCACCATTGCACGTTTGATAATTTCTTTTAATAAAAATTCACCTACTTTTAGACCTCTTGCTTTTGTAAACACTCCAAATTTTATTAACTCATAACTTGTTGCTCCTGTTTTCTTAAGCGCACCAGTCCCAACAATACCAAGCCCTTTAACATTAACAAATAAAATGACACCACCAGTATTAATGATTTCGTCCCTTGGATTTTCAAGCACTTTACGATCAACATCTTCAAGTTGATACTCTGCCTCAATCCATTCAGTATTAATATCTTGGAAATAATGAGCAAGTTCATCAGAAAATTCTTCGATCATCATCACATCTATTTTTATTTGCGATACCAATACATCTAAAGGGGTAACAACCAGATTATCTTCCAACGCTTTCATTTGCTTTAAAAATTTTGATGCAGAGCCACCACATAATTGATCTATTGCTTCTTCAACCTGAGGAAATATATAAAGTTGAGCTTTCATCATCACCTCATATCCAGCCGCGGTCAGCGAAATTGTTCGATGACGTTGATCTATACCCACTTTGGATGAAAGAAGACCAAGATCAATCAATTGACCTATACTGCGCGTAATCCCTGGCTGACTAATACCGACAACCTTCACAATTTGGTTAATTGTCATTGCTTCGCGACCAAGTGCAAATAAAATAGGCATATGCCCAGGTTGAACTGGCAAACCTGCATTTGTGATGATGCGAGCTGCACTTGCCTGCACACGATCGCCAAGGCGTTTTAATCTACTACCTAAAAAGACAGAGCCAAACTCACCCAATACATCAAACATTATACAATTCCATGACTATAAAATAATTATATAACGTGTTATATAATTATTTTACCTCTTGTCAAATTATAATTTTACTCTTTTTTCAATGATAACAAAAGATTTAAAACAAACATTAACAATCCAATATTTCAAATATTTCATAAAAAATATTCTATTAATTTTTTTATTTGCTTTATTTTTATAATTTAATTAGCATTTTTTATAGTTTTTTTATTTATATAAAAGGTCGCTTATGTCATCAAACACAGCTCTTAAACAAACATTAAGTGGTTTCCACCTTTGGGGAATTGCAGTTGGACTGGTCATTTCTGGATCTTTTTTTGGATGGAGCTATGGTTGGGCTTCTGCTGGAACATTAGGGTTTTTAATTGTCGTTCTGTTAATTGCATTAATGTATTGCTGCTTTATTTTTAGTTTAACCGAGCTGAGTACTGCCATTCCCCATGCAGGGGGACCTTTTGCTTATGCTTTAAGAGCTTTTGGACCAACAATTGGTTTTTTCGCTGGATTTGCAACACTCATTGAATTTGTTTTTGCTCCTCCTGCGATTGCAATGGCGATTGGGGCTTATATCAATGTTCAATTTCCTTCTATTAATACAAAATTAATTGCCTGCACAGCATTTTTACTCTTTATGGGGCTTAATATCATTGGCGTTCATATTGCAGCAACCTTTGAACTAGTCGTTACTTTACTTGCTATTTTTGCTTTAATTCTTTTTATGGTAATCGTTGCCCCTACCTTGTCATGGGAACATTTTGCAAGTAATGGCTGGGGTGGACAAAACCAATTCCACTTTTCAACGATTGAAGGAATGCTTGCTGCAACGCCTTTTGCAATCTGGTTTTTCCTAGCGATTGAAGGTGCCTCCATGGCAGCTGAAGAAGCCAAAGATCCACAACGCACAATTCCAAAAGCATTGGGGGCTGGCATTATTACCGTTACTCTGCTTGCATTACTGATTATGTTATTTGCAGGAGGAGCAAAAGGTGATTGGCGTTTGCTGGCTAATATTAATGACCCTTTACCACAAGCAATGAAAGCCGTTGTTGGTGCAAAAAGTATCTGGTTAAATATATTAGTGTGGCTTGGGTTATTTGGGTTAATTGCCTCTTTGCACGGTATTATTATGGGGTACTCTCGACAAATCTTTTCTTTGGCACGCGAGAGCTATTTACCGCCATGTTTAGCAAAAATTAATAAATATACCCATACGCCATATATTGCTATTTTAGCAGGTGGTTTCGTTGGTATTGGTGCCATTTTTTCAGACTCTCTGATCATTATTGCAAATCAGCCTTTAACAGCAAGTATTATGACTGTGGCTGCGTTTGGTGCTTTGCTGATGTATATTATTTCAATGGCATCATTATTTAAATTACGCCGTAGTGAACCAAACCTTTATCGACCATTTAAAGCCATCTTATATCCTTTTGCACCGCTTTTTGCGATGATCATGTCTATCTTATGCTTGATTACAATGGCACTCTATAACCTTGAACTAGCAGGATGCTTTATCGGGTTTATGGGAATTGGATATCTTTATTTTTTATCTACTCGATCCTCTAGAAGTAAAATGAATCCAGAAAAACCTTAATAACATTAAGAGCAAGTATATATTATGTATAAAACAATTTTAGCTAATCAGACTTGGGTTTTTGAAGATTTAAAAACAGTAATGGCCAAAGCATCCCCTCTACGTTCAGGCGATGTGTTGGCGGGTGTTGCTGCCAGTTGTGATGAGGAACGCGCTGCTGCAAAGATGGCGCTGGCTGATATTCCATTAAAAACTTTTCTAGAGGATCAGTTAATCCCCTATGAACAAGATGAGGTAACGCGGCTTATCGTTGATCGTCATGATAAAGAAAAATTTCAGCTTATTAGCCATTTAACGGTTGGGGATTTTCGTAACTGGATCTTAGCCGATACAACCACACCAGAAATGATCACCTCTGCAAGCCCTGCGATTACCCCTGAAATGGCCGCAGCAGTCAGTAAATTAATGCGTAATCAAGACCTTATTATCGCCGCAAAAAAATGTCATGTAGTTACAAAATTTCGTAATACGATAGGATTGCCAGGACATCTAAGCACCCGATTACAACCGAACAGCCCAACCGATGATTTACAAGAAATTGCTGCAGGCATGTTGGATGGGTTACTTTATGGTAGTGGCGATGCAGTGATTGGAATTAACCCAGCAAGTGACAGTTTACCCATCTTGGGAAAAATTAACCAAATGCTGGATGAGGTCATTCAACGTTTTGAAATTCCTACACAATCCTGCGTGCTCACACATGTTACCAATACGATTCAACTGATAGAAAAAAATATTCCCGTAGATCTCGTTTTTCAATCCATTGCAGGCACAGAAAAAGCCAACACTAGCTTTGGAATTAATTTAAATATTTTACAAGAATCTTACGAGGCTGCACTTTCTTTAAATAGAGGCACTGTTGGAAATAATGTCATGTATTTCGAAACTGGGCAGGGTAGTTGTTTATCTGCCGATGCACATCATGGGGTCGATCAACAAACCTGTGAAGCCAGAGCCTATGCAGTAGCAAGACATTACAAGCCTTTACTCGTCAATACCGTGGTCGGATTTATAGGACCAGAATATTTATATGATGGCAAACAAATTATCAGAGCTGGGTTAGAAGATCATTTCTGTGGAAAGTTACTGGGTTTACCGTTGGGTTGTGATGTTTGCTATACAAATCATGCCCAGACCGATCAAGATGATATGGATACATTACTCACTTTATTAGGAACAGCCCATATCCCATTTATTATCAATGTTCCTGGCGCTGATGATATTATGTTAAATTATCAAAGCACCTCTTTTCATGATGCATTATATCTTCGTCGTCTATTAAACCTCAAACATGCTCCTGAATTTGGAAAATGGCTAGAAAAAATGCGTATCACCGATCAAACAGGACAACTACAAACCGCCAATTCTAATCATCCTTTACTCGCTTCTTTACCAGCAGGAGAATAAACATGACTCTTCCTGATAATTGGTTATTTTTAAAACAATTTACCAAAGCAAGAATCGCATTAGGACGTAATGGTGTAAGTTTACCAACCAAAGAAATTTTGAATTTTTCTCTATCTCACGCACAAGCAAGGGATGCTGTGCATCAACCTTTTAATAGCGATCAAATCCAAAGTGAATTACATAAAATGGGTTTATCAACACTTACCGTTCACAGCTGCGTTAAAGATAGAGAAGAATATTTGCGTCGCCCAGATTTAGGACGAAAATTAAATCAAGAAAGTATTAAGAAACTTGAAAAAGCCTATCAAAACCCTTCTGATTTAATCATTATTATCGGAGATGGATTATCTTCTTATGCAGTTGATCGTCAGGCTGTAAGCGTTATTCGTGCGTTACTACCCTATTTAAAGAAACTCAATATTCAATTGGGACCAATCATTCTTGCACATCAAGCCAGAGTGGCACTTGGCGATCAAATTGGGAGTATCCTACGTGCAAAATCCATTGCGATGCTAATTGGCGAGCGTCCTGGATTATCCTCCTCGGACAGCCTTGGCATTTATATGACGTGGCAACCAGATGATACACGCAATGATGCCAATCGTAATTGTATTTCAAATGTTCGTCCAGAAGGGTTAAAACACGATCTGGCTGCATTTAAGCTTGCATGGTTATTAGAGCAAAGTTTTATCAAACAAATCAGTGGCGTTCGTTTGAAAGATGAAAGCGATAATGCTGCTCTATCAGACACCATCAAACCGCTTTATATCGCTTAACGTCAGCATAAGTTTTTTAAAAGGGTTAGTTTTAAAAAGTATATATGATATTCTTCTTTAACAAAAAACGTTTTCATGAATTGCTCCAAATATAGAAAGATAAATTTATAAAGAGTAATTACATTCCTACTGATTATCTTATCCAAACCAAAGCATAAATGCTTACGATAGACGGGAATATTGGATCAATATGCTTTCGGCAAGAAACTTATATTATATTTGGGTATAAAAATTGGTGAATATTACACTATCTTTATTCACTCGTTTCAGAGTGAGTAACTTAATCAAAAATACGAAATTATTTGTTAATAATAAAGCGCTTCAAAATAATATATCCATACAAAATTATTCAGAGTTTAAATTATATTTTTGCCTATTTCTTTGAATAGCTTGATCTTCCAAATCAAATTGATCTAGTATTCTGCGAGTCAGTTGGTAATAGTCCATCAATTTAAATTCATAATGACATGATGAGCAAATATAAGTTTTACTGATCTTAACTGTTGTAATTTGGTTTGGCTGAAACTGTTTTGTACTACGCTCTAAAAAGCGTTCTATTTCTTCACGGTGAATGCAATCGACATTCGAAGAACCACACTGATCGCACTTTGCTGTCTTTTGTGATGGCGGTAAAAAACTCCTAACTATCAAAAATATCGATAGAGCCAACATTATAAAAGGTAGTATTAATACGCCTACAAAATTATCCATTTCATTGACAGCCTATCCATATTAGTTGAAAATATTTTTTATATATAAATCCATTAAACATGCTATTTATTATAGATAATAATATATATCAAATTATAAATTAACCAATCTGCCCGTGTAACTGCCCCTGCCGATCAAAAAGCAATATTTCTATTTCAATTAAGACAGGACCAAGCATTTGTCTTGCAATTTCTAATGCTTTCTGTGCAACAAAATCTCCTAACGCAATACGCCCCTGACATAACGAAAAAACTTCAGCCGTTGTATTTACATTTCTAACTTGTTCGACCATTTCTTTACTAGCCCCAAGCTGTGCGACCCAATCGGCTAACAATTCCAAATCGACAGAGGAGCGTTTAGAGTGTAAATCTAAATGCCCTTGGGCAAGTTTGGTCATCTTCGCAACACCGCCAGCCAATGTTAGTTTTTTAACAGGATGAGTTTTGATATATTTTAAAACCCCACCAGCGAAATCTCCCATTTCGATCAATGCACTTTCGGGCAGATTATAAATCTTTTGTGCTGCAACCTCTGAAACATTTCCCGTTGAAGCAATCAGATGATCCAAACCCGCAGCCCTCGCCACGTCAATCCCACGATGAATAGAGGCAATCCACGCAGCACAAGAAAACGGAACCACAATCCCTGTGGTTCCTAAGATCGATAAACCACCTAATATCCCCAACCGTGGATTCATCGTCTTTAAGGCGATTGCTTCACCGTTAATGACACCGATTGTAATTTCGACATCGCAATTCTTAACAACTTCTGATAAAGCCTGAATAATCATTTGACGAGGCACTGGATTAATTGCTGGCTCACCTACCGCCAAAGGCAGTCCTGGTTTGGTAATTGTTCCAACACCTTTACCTGCTTTAAAAACAACCCCTCTACCAACATCTAATCGTTTAACCTGCACCCATATTTCTGCGCCATGTGTCACATCAGGATCATCACCAGCATCTTTGATGACCGAGGCAATCGCACAATCTGCGGTAACGAACTCCTTTTTAAATAAAGAAAAAGAAACTTTTTTACCTTGTGGCAAGGTAATCTCTACACAATCCAAGAAAAAACCATTATGTATAGCAAGATAAGCCGCTTTGGCAGCAGCCGTTGCACAAGCCCCTGTTGTCCATCCATATCGTAATGGTTGATTCTCTTGGTTCATTCATATTCCCTTCAAAGCAAACTATGACGCATTCTGAACAAAACGCAAAGGGGTTCATTATCGCTGCCCCAAAATCTGCCAGCGGAAAGACCACGATTACCTTGGGATTACTCACTGCATTAAAACGCAGAAATATCAAAGTCCGTGCTGCCAAATCAGGACCAGATTATATTGATCCTGCGTTTCATGGCGTTGCCACCGATGCAGTTTCTTTTAACTTAGATAGCTGGGCAATGCCTACTCCTTTGTTGGATCATTTGCTCGCAACTACACTACAATACTCTGACCTTACAATTATCGAGTCCTCAATGGGATTTTTTGACGGCATTGAAACCCAAGAAGGTCACAGAGGATGTGGGGCTGACCTCGCAGAACGCTATAAGATTCCAGTCATTTTAGTGATGGATGTCACAGGACAAGCCCAATCTGCGGCTGCGATTGCTTATGGTTTTGCCAATATCAATCCCAATATTCAAGTTAAAGGTGTCATTCTCAATAATGTTGCCTCTCCACGACATCACGCCAGCACCGAAGCCGCCTTTAAACGCATCAATATTCCTGTTCTTGGATCAATTCCACGTGACCCTACACTTCATTTACCAGCGCGTCATTTGGGGCTAATTCAAGCAGAAGAACATCATGATCTTAATCTTCATTTAAATCATTTAGCAGATATTGCAGAGCAATATATCAATATCGATGCAATCTTGGAACTGGATATGACAATCCAAACTCCAAACACATCAACTTATATTGCTTTGCCTCCGCCTGGACAACAAATTGCCATCGCCAAAGATATTGCCTTTAGCTTTATCTATCCACATATTCTGAAAGGATGGAAAGACCAAGGGGCTAACATTCACTTTTTCTCTCCTATGAATAATGATCCCCCTCCCGAACATTGTGATTCTTGTTGGCTTCCTGGGGGCTATCCAGAGCTTTATGCTGGGCAGTTAGCCAATGCAGATCAATTTATAAAAGGGTTGCAATCCTTTGCTCAAACGCGCCCTGTGCATGGGGAATGTGGAGGCTATATGGTCATGGGGAAAACATTAATCGATAAAGATGGTATTTCTCATCAAATGACGGGATTATTAAGCCATTCTTGTAGTTATGAAAAACGTAAAATACACCTTGGTTATCGTCGAGCATTCCTTAATACACCTAAACGAGAATTGATCCATGGACACGAATTTCATTATGCCACGGTCATTGACCCAGGGGATGATCTTCCTTATGCTACGCTGACCGACGGCACTGGAAACCCTCTAGGGACAGAAGGTGGGCGCCGAAATCTTATCACAGGCTGTTTTTTCCATAGTATTGCATTACAATCATGAAAAATTTTGAAACATTAGACCAATTTAGACAAGCATGTTTAGACCTCTCTTCTCAAGACGATGTCAGCGAACAAGCAACATATGAAAAACAAAAAACTTTATTGAAACCCCCTGGCAGCCTTGGAGAGTTGGAAAATTTAGTTGGTTGGTTGGCAGCATGGCAAAAAAAGCCTGATCCAACGCTTGATCGTGTTTGCATGATGATCTTTGCTGGCAATCATGGCGTAACAGCAGAAAATGTCACCCCTTATCCTGCCAGCATCACAGAGTTAATGGTTGCACAAATCAATCAAGGTGGCGCAGCAATTAATCAATTGGTAAAAAATGCTAATGCAGAGTTAAGGGTTATTCCTGTTAATAACTTGGAACCAACAGCCAATATTACCCAAGCCCCAGCCATGACAGAAAAACAATTTTTACAAGCTGTCGAAGCTGGCTATAACGCTGTTACACCCAATATTGATTTGCTTTGTTTAGGAGAAGTCGGCATTGGAAATACAACCATTGCCGCAGCATTAAGTGCTGCTTTGTTTGGTGGGGATGGCGCACAATGGGTCAGCAAAGGCACCAGCACCGCAGCAGAACATACAATCAACAAACAAAAAGCCGTTGATAAAGCCTTAGCACTCCATGAATCTTTCTTACATGATCCTTTGGAAACTTGTCGTCGTTTAGGCGGGTATGAGCATGCAGCATTACTAGGTGCTGTTCTTGCAGCGCGTCATTTAAATATTCCGGTTTTATTGGATGGGTTTGTATGCACGGCTGCCATCGCTGCATTACAAAAATTAAATCCCGCAGGATTAGACCATACCAAAATCAGCCATCTTTCTGCTGAAAAAGGACATTTGCTCCTCGCTGGGAATTTAGGTCTTTATCCTTTAATTGCATTTAACATGCGGTTAGGAGAAGGAACGGGTGCAGCAACAGTCGTGCCTTTACTCAAAGGCGCTTTGGCATGTTACACAGGTATGAATAGCTATCAAGATGCAGGACTTCCCTCGCCACAATCATGAGTTCAATTTATAGAAAAATTCATGCTGATCTCTATTGCGGGCTTTCGTTCTTTTCTCGATTGCCCGTCCAATGGCTTTATCGTTCAGATTTTCCTTTTTCCTTTGGGCGTGCCATTTGGACATGGCCCTTAGTCTCCGTTCTTTTAGGCTCCTTAAACGCCATTTTTTTCTTTACTGCATCTCGTTATTTTCCATCCTCTTGGATCATCGCATTTCTAACCATTGGATTTCAGTTACTATTGACTGGAGGATTACATGAAGACGGATTGGCTGATATGGCTGATGGATTTGGGGGGGGAAAAGATAAAGAACATAAGTTATTCATTATGCGAGATAGTCGTTTAGGAACTTATGGTGTCTTAACGCTAGTAATTATCTTAGGACTACAAGCCAGCAGTCTTGCGTTCCTTGCACAATATTCTTATAAAGCTATTCCTATTTTAATCATTACTGCGATCCTTTCACGAACGAGCATTTTATTACCAATTTATATTAGCAAACCAGCAAGAGATGATGGTTTAGCCAGCACATTAAAAAATACTGCACTTCCTTCAACAATCATAGCTGCCCTAGCCACCTTCATCCTTACTTTTTCATTAGCTCCGTTGATCTGTGCAATCGCCTATAGTCTTCTAGCAATTATCATCGCAATCGGAATTACTTCATTCTCTTATCAACATATTCAAGGATATACAGGGGATATTCTGGGCGCTATACAAGTTTTTGTAGCAACTGGAATTCTAGTAATCAGCACTATCTTTGTGGCTTTGTTTTAGCTTTAAAATTAAAAATTTCTAACTTTCCAAAATCGGGTAAATCACCCAATAACTCAATCGGTTTTATATTCATTGCCACTTGGCGTAATAAACGCAGGGGACCCGCGTGAGATACAATCAGTGCATTTTCCTGTTTTTGAAAAATTTCTTGCCAAACTTCAGAAGCACGATCAAATAATTCCTGACCATTCTCCCCTCCCGGCACTTTCCATCCCCAAGGGTTTTGTGCCCATTCATCAATGAGTTCCTTGGTCAAATCATCCCACAATTTTCCTTCCCAATCACCAAAATTAAATTCTAATAAACGGTCTTCGATTTGGTAAGGAAGATGATATTGTTCTGCAATTTTTTGAGCCAGCTTTAAACAACGTGTTGCTGGCGATGTATATATTGTCACATTTTGAAAATTGCTTGGCAACACTGCATATTGCTCCCATTCCTCTTTCAAAGGAACATCAGTATGCCCATAGCATAATCCAATAGGCACATTCACAGGAGGGTGACGGATTAAACCAATTTGAAAATGAACTCGTGTTACATTATTGTTTTTGTTTGTCATCATAACTTAGATCGTTCAACTGTTATCAAAGTCATTTTGATCTTCGATCTGGCTCTGTATACGTTTCTTTTCTGACCAACGCCCCATTAGGACATCCCATAACGAATAAAAAATTGCAAACATCGCTAAAGCAATAATACAAACGGTCAGCAAGATCATCACTTGGTTCATTATTCGCCTCTGCTCTCATGAATTATGCAATCCAACAATTGCAATAAATTGCTATCACAAAAATACCAGTATGATCTTACAATATCACACTCATTCAATATATAACTTAGCTTTACAAATAATTAGCCATAGTTACAGCTTTTTATAAATCGATTGAATCGATATTTCAACATTATATTGTTAGCTTTTAAACCTGTGATCTATGGCAAATTTTTTATTTTTTATAATAAGATATAATACATACGCTTACTCAAGACGATCAAGAATTAATAGCGTCAAAAGAAATAAACATATACATCGTGACAAGTTGAAAATTATACAGCTTCTTCAATAAACATTATACATAGAATATTAGAAGTATCTAGAACCACTTCTAATATTCCTTGCCCATCATTTAAGGCAATTGCGTTTGAATATATGGTGGCAGACAAAAAGAAGCTGCATGAACTTCTGGTGACCAATATTTTGTTTTACCTAAAATGCCTGATTTTTGGGCACGCTCAGTAATTACATCGACGGATTGTCGTGTTTGATCCTTGCCTTTTCCAGCAATACCTAATGTCATAAACCCACCAACATAGGTTGGAACTGCAGCAACATAAGCAGACACATATGAAAAGAATTTGGCTCTACGCAAACTTGTTTCACGAAGCTCATCGGCTTGCATAAATGGAACACCACATTGATTAACAATCAACCCTTGGCTTGTTAAAATACGGGCGCAATCACGATAAAATGCATCTGTGAATAACACTTCACCAACACCAATTGGGTCTGTGCTATCAACGATAATCACATCGAAACTTTCATCTTTGGCGTCCGCAACATATCGAATACCATCGCCAATAATAAGTTCTGCTCTTGGATTGTCCCAACATCCATCAGAAATCTTAGGTAAAAATTCTTTTGATAAAGATACAACATCCCCATCAATTTCAACCATGGTTGCTTTTGCTACTTCTGGATGTTGTAAAACACGACGTAGAACACCCCCGTCCCCAGCACCTATAATAAGAACTCTTTTGGCATTGCCATGCGTGAATAATGGAACATGCGTCAGCATTTCTTGGTAAACAAATTCGTCTTTTTCAGTAATTTGTGTTACACCGTCCAACAACAACACACGTCCGTAAAATTCATTCTCAATAATTCGAATATCTTGGAAATCAGATTGTTTATGAACTAATTCTTTATCAACACGAAAGCTTTGCTTCCATTCATCGTAAAGTGTTTCATCGATCCATTGTTTAGACATTTTGTTGTCCTTTTCACTATCTTCAAATACAAAAAAGCTGGACAATTTCATTTGCCCAGCTTTCCTTGATCTGTAACTCTCGCCGATCAATTATCTGGCCTAGAGATTTTCTTTTCCACGTCTCTGTTCGTCCAAAACAATACGTTCTGGTTTGAAAAAACGTTGTAAAACAGGGATAGATGTATATGGATCACATGAACCACACATAAAAATATCCAAAGCGGCAAAATTGCGTTCTGGCCACGTATGAATCGAAATATGGCTCTCTGCCAACACAACGACGCCTGATACACCACCATTCGGAGAGAAATGATGGAAATGGCTATGCAAAATTGTTGCGCCCGCAACAATTGCAGCCTCGCGCAAAACGCGATCTATTTCTTCAGGAGAATCTAGATTCGTCGCATCCCACAGATCCACAAGCAAATGTGTCCCCGCAAAACGCATACCGTCTCTAACAATAAAATAATCTTTGCGATCTTCCTCATATGAAAGATCACCCGAAACCTGGTTACTTCTCGGAACTTCCGAGACCATCCCCAGTTGAGCAAGTGCGTTCATCAACGTACCCCTAAACCAGTAGATAGCCTGTTGGGCATTACGCCCCCTTGGGCCAAACGAATTCGAAAAAGTAGAATATATTTTATATGACCAAAATCAATACTTATATAGGTTAACCTAGGCTAAAATAATTTTAATCACTCTATATTCCATGAAACAAATGACTGACGTCATATTTGGGTTACTATATGATCCTTTATCCAGTGAATCACAAGTCTTTTTTTATAAAAATTATTTTTTTTATAAAAATGTTTATATTTACCAGACAATGAGATGTATAATTTACGTTTTGTAACAAAGCTGTGTTTTGTAAATTTTCTTATACATTATTAACGTAATAATACGATAATTTGCATTCAAAGATATAAGATCATGACTAAACAAAATCCACTTAATATGTCTATTACGACAGCCCCCTGTTGTTGGGGGGTTGATGACCCAAAAAACCCCTATCTACCACCGTGGCAACGTGTTTTAGAAGAGGCTTCCCTGGCTGGATATAAAGGGCTAGAACTGGGTCCATATGGATATTTACCATTGGATATCAATCTGGTTTTAAATGCACTTAATCAATATAATTTATTTATTATCGCAGGAACTATTTTTGACGATCTTGTATCCTTATCGAACCGTCAAGAGCTATTATTACAAACCGATAATATTTGTCGTTTAATATCACAACTTCCGAAACCGAAACAGTATCCGAATCAACGTCATGCTGCTCCTTATTTAACCATCATGGATTGGGGGCATGACGTTCGGGATTATGCAGCAGGACATAGTGATCGTGCACCACGTTTGCCACTTAATGATTGGAAAGGAATGGTCGAAACAATTAAATTAATCGCAAAACATTCTTTTGATACTTATGGTATACGTACTGTTATTCACCCACACGCAGGTGGATATATCGAATTTTCAGACGAAATTGAAAAAATAGTCCAAGATATTGATTCTCAAACTGCTGGATTATGTATTGATACAGGTCATACATATTATGCTGGAATGGATCCAGTTAAAACGCTTTCACACTATCAAGAGCGTATCGATTATATTCATTTTAAAGATATTAATTTGTCTGTCTTTCATAACGTCATGCAAGAAAAAATACGGTTCTTTGATGCTTGTGCCAAAGGCGTTATGTGCCCAATTGGTCAGGGCATATTGGACTATCCATCCATTTACACTATGTTGAAACAAATTAAATACGAAGGATTTATAACCATTGAACAAGAAAGAGATCCTCGTCATGCAGATGGAAGTTTACAAGATGTCAAAGCCAGTAGAGAATTTTTAAACAAAATGGGCTTTGTTTAAAAAAAACGATACAATTCAACATCTAATTAATAAATACTTAAAATATTCGTAATAAAAGTGGATATAACTGGTATATTAGTCTTATATATTTCGTAGATTAAGATTTTTTTAATTGAAAGTACATTTTTTTCTTGGCGTAAGGTTCGGTTGATATTATAACCCTTAAAAAACAAAGAGTAAGGGTAATTTTCAATATCTATCAATTTTTACCATATGCAAAAAGTAGGTACTTAAATATATGAACACGATTTCATTGAAAAATGACTACCAACCTTCTGATGACGAAGAGTTTATGAACCCTCGTCAACTCGCATACTTTAAGGCAAAATTAGAAGCATGGCGAGCTTCTATTCTAAACGACTCAAACGAAGCACTAAACCATCTTTCTCAAGACCGACCCGCTGACATTGATCTAAATGATCGAGCCAGTTCTGAAACAGACCGTGCATTAGAATTAAGAACGCATGATCGCGCAAGAAAATTACTCTCGAAAATTGAACATGCGCTAAGAAAAATTGAAGATGGCACCTATGGTTATTGCGAAGTGACTGGCGAACCAATCAGCTTAAAACGGCTGGAAGCACGCCCAGTTGCAACTTTGTCTATCGAAGCACAAGAAATGCATGAGAGAAAAGAAAAAATCTACCGAGACGATCTTCCCGTAGACTGATCTTAGCCCCAGATCGCTTTTTAAAACCTTGTTTTTTATAACAAGGTTTTTTTAATTCTCTTATATATTATCCAATAGGCGGACAGATCCCAACTTGGCTGCCGTAATTAATCGTGCATTTTGTTGCCATTCTGTAATTTTACATAAAGATTGACCATCTACAACATTAAAATAATCCACCTCAAATCCATTGTCTGATAATTGTTGCACAGCATCTTGTAAAACTTCTGCAACGACCCCACCGTTCAATAATCTTTGATGACTATGCTTTAACACTTTATATAATAATGCGGATTTCTGATGGTCTTCTTGTGATAAGAAACGATTCCGAGACGATTTTGCAAGTCCGTCAGTTTCTCGAACAATTGGCACACCAAAAATTGAAATAGGTATATTCAAATCTTCGACCATTCTATGGATTACTTGTAGTTGCTGCCAATCTTTCTCTCCGAAACAAGCAATATGAGGTTTTATCAAGGAAAATAAACGATAAACAACCGTCGCAACCCCTGAAAAATGTCCTGGTCTTTTTTCTCCTTCCCATAACAAAGAAGGGCCACCAACTGTAATATGTGTAGCAAAATCTTTAGGATAGATATCTCCTACCCTTGGCAACCAGACCAAATCAACGTGATGTTGCTCTAATAATCGAATATCTTGTTCTTCTGTTTTTGGATAACGGGTAAAATCTTCTTGCTGGTCAAATTGTAATTGATTAACAAATATCGTTACAATACAATAATGGGACAGCTCCTTGGCACGTTTTACCAAGGCCATATGCCCTTCATGCAACGCACCCATTGTCGGAACGAGTGCAACAGAATAATCGTTGAACCCAGCTCTGGCCTGTAAAAATTCTTGTAGAGTACGAGCTACAATCATGAAAAAAACCTTAACTATCAATAAATTAAAAAAAAGTTATAAAACACCTGATAATCAGGTAGAATATAATCGTTTATCTCATATTAAAGTGCTAAAAAGCAACAATCCTTTTGTAATGCTGTGTTCTCATAAATAAAAATGATTTTAAAAAAGCAAAAACTATTTTACACAAGAGTGCTTATTAATACATTCTTCATATCTGTTAACGCCTTATTTATAAGATGATTGAATACAAACATGATTCGTAAGTTGTCACCGTTTATTCTATTGGGATTTTTAACCGCTTGTGGTGGTCCCTCTAATCAACCAATTCAAACAAATCCAGGGGGGACTTCGCCTCAACAACGGTCATATTATGATGATCGTGTACCTGATTTTGCCACCAACAATTTTGAACCTTTTGCAAGACAAGAAGCTGTTGCGATCGCTTTGCGTGAATGGCGTTTATTTGGTCAACCTGTTGCAGATTACGATCCATTACAACATCCTGAACCAGAAGTTCCAGATTTCAAAGCAGAACGGATGCCAGGTTTATGGCAGCGTGTTGGCGAATATTGGTGGATTGGTATGGATCCAGGCATGTCCGAAGGCAGTTATACAGGTAAACATAATTCAAATGGCAGCACCTTTAATTTTCGTAATGACGGACATTATGCATGGTCTGCTGCATTCTTATCTTACGTTATGCGTATTGCAGGTGCAAATAATCGTTTCCCTTATTCACCTAACCATTCCACTTATATCAATGCGGCAGCCTCTGGCGAATCTCAGATTCTACGTGCCCAAGATCCAGCAAATTATGCGCCTAAACTTGGCGATATGATTTGCACTGCACGTGGCAAAAACAGAGATAGTATCCGTTTCTCTAGCTTGCCAACAGGGTATATGTTCCCTGCACATTGTGGAATTGTCGTTGCTGTTAATGAAAATGGACAACCTTTTGGGCGTCAAATCAGTATTATTGGGGGAAATGTTGACGATTCTGTTGCTCTAACCCATGTTCCTGTTGATTCATCAGGAAAATTAGCTGATCCAAATGGAACCAGCTATGATACTCGTTATCCTTGGTGTGCTGTTCTAGAAGTTTTATATGATGCTGAAACAGCATCACATAAATAATTAAATTATATTGGCTGAATTGCAGGCAGCTTTTCAGCCAACCATCCAGCGATATTTCCCGTCCGACCAGTTTGATCTGCTGGACCTTCAAATCCATCTTGCACATTAATAACATGGGAAAACCCTGCTTGTTGCGCAAGCATCGCTGCAAGCATACTCCGCTTGCCAGATCTACAGACGAAATAAAGTGTTTGTTCTGGTTTTAAACCAGCTTCAGTCAAATCTGATATGAAATTATTATTTCGTTCCCCGTAAATATTTTGGACACTGATTTTTAAAATATTTTTATTCAAAGATGATAGATCAGGATAACCTATTTGTTCCCACTCTTGAGGTGTACGAACATCAATTAACACCGTATTCTCGTTATTCTTTAACTGATCCCATGTTTCAGTTGGTGTTTTTTCATCAATCATTTTAAAGTCCTTACTCAATAATAAATTTATAAAACGCATTAAACACGATAATATCCAATACTACCTTAAAAAGAATCAAAGGCACTATGATGACCATTACTATTCGTCGATCAACACCATCAGATAGCCAAGCTATTATTAATCTATGGCATGATACGGTTAAAGCAACCCATCATTTTTTATCAAATGAAGACTTTCATCTTATCCATCAAGAGCTTTCTTCTTTTATACCCAATATACCAGTTATTTTAGCAATGAACGCACAAAAAGAAATTATTGGTTTTATGATTTTAAACGAAAATCATATAGAAGCCTTATTTATTAACCATACTTTGCGTAAACAAGGCATTGGCAAGGCACTGATTGCGCACGCTTTATCACAGCATGCTCATTTAACAACCACTGTTAACGAACAGAATACTCAAGCCGTTGATTTTTACAAACATCTAGGCTTTCAACAAACACATCGTACAGATCATGACCAGCAAAATAGACCTTATCCGTTATTATATTTAACTTATACCGACAAAAAACAAATTTAAATATCTTTACTTTCATTAAAAAATTCTTACGAACATATTCTCAAAAAACATGGTGGATCAGCAATGGAACATTCAGCACATTTACTAATTATTGATGATGACCATGAGATCGTTGAACTTCTCTCTCAATTTTTAAAACGTCATCATTTTGAAGTAAGCCACGCATATAATGGCGAGCAAACTCGACAAATATGGAAAAAAAATACTTATCATCTGGTTATTTTAGATTTAATGTTGCCAGGCGAAAGTGGTTTTGAAATTGCCCATTGGTTAAGGCAACAAGACGATATTCCAATCATTATGTTGACCGCAATGGGTGAAGAAACAGACAGAATTATTGGACTGGAACTAGGTGCTGATGATTATGTGGCAAAACCTTTTAACCCCAGAGAGTTACTTGCGCGTATTCACTCTGTTTTACATCGATCTCAACGTAGGATTCAATCCAATAGTCAACAACATAAACACTCTATTCAATTTGGTGAATGGGTTTTAAATACAACTTCACGCCAATTACGCCATTTATATAAAACAGAAACGCCTCTGACTGGAAAAGAATATGATCTACTACTGGCACTCTTGGAACATGCTCCCAAAGTCGTAACACGAGACCAACTCTCTGAAATTCTTTATGGACATGAATTACCCCCAACAGATCGCACGATTGACGTGACGCTCAGCCGTTTAAGGCGCAAATTGCAAGATGATGGACGACAGTCTCAACTCATTAAAACTGTTCATAGGGGGGGGTATCTCATCGCAGTACCTGTCCGTCATGTCTAGAAAACCATCTAAAAAATGGCGTTTATGGCCCTCTTCATTAGCAGCCAGAACAGGATTATTGTTGATTGTTGGAATAGGCTTGGTAGAGGCTTGCGGGTTAATGATTCATACATTGGATCGTTTAGACTTTGACCGCCTTACCCAAGAACAAGAAGCCGCCAATCGTGCGACCGCAATCTATCGTGATATTTCAGAAGTGGATAGTGTTGATCGTATCGATGAAATCAATGATCTTGATCCGATGCATGGCTTTACAATCTTTTTATCTAATCAACCTGATTTACAAAAAATCTCACCTCGATCTCAAAAGTTAGAACAAACTGTATCGCATTTACTCACCACAGTTCTCTTTCCACCAGAATTACGCCCCAAAGAAATCATTGCAGCTTCTGACAGAGATACGCATCGCAGTGCCATTGCCTTTCAACTGCCTGATGATAATAAATGGTTAAATATCAGCTATACGTTGTCATCTCCAAACCCATTTACATCAGCCACTTTTCCAATCGCTTTTTTCGTCATGGCAACCGCAACGGGACTGTTAACCTTTTGGGGAGTACGTCGTTTAATTGCCCCTGTTGGCACTTTGGCTGCTGCTGCTGAAAGGCTGGGACAAGACGTCAATGCTCCCCCTTTACCTGAAACTGGTCCTTTGGAAGTCGCTCGTGCTGCAAGGGCATTTAATAATATGGCTCATCGTATTAATCGTTTTGTTAATGATCGCACCCAATTATTACTTGCAATCGGTCACGATTTACGCACACCGATCACACGATTAAAATTACGTTCTGAATTTATCGAGGATCCAACCTTACAAAAGAAATTTATTGCAGATTTAGACGAATTAGAAAGTATGATTAAAGCAACCCTTGATTTTGGGAAAGACAGCGCTCGTCATGAACCTATTGTATCGATTGATTTAACAAAATTATTACATGCATTAATTCATGAATTACAAGAAACACATCCTGATAAAAAAGAAAATATCCTTTTATGTGAACCAACACCGCATATCACCACTAAAGCCCGCCCTATTAGTTTAAAACGTGCTTTACAAAACCTAATGGAAAATGCTCTCCATTATGCTGGTAATGTGTCGGTTACGTTAAAAATAGAACAATTATCCTCAATAAAAGATCCACACCACGACAAAAGAATTGTTATTTTAATTGAAGATGATGGGCCAGGTATTAACGAAGAAGCCCTAGACCACGTTTTTGAACCATTCGTTCGTATGGAAACCAGCCGCAATCGGGCAACAGGAGGAACTGGACTGGGGTTATCGATCACAAGAAATATTATTCATGGACAAGGTGGAGATATTACATTAAATAATCGCCAGCCCAATGGTCTATGCGCAAAAGTGACGTTAATCGCATAAGCTCCTGATGGCTTATATAAAACCTTGCAGAGCAAAGATAAACATGGCAGAGCTATATTAATTCTTTGATAGTCAGGAATAATGTTATGCTCAACCGCCTTTATCAACGTGCTATTCAATTAGCAGGAAGCCGTTACGCAACGGTATGGCTTGCTTGTATTGCTTTTGCCGAAGCCAGTTTCTTTCCTATACCTCCTGATGTTTTATTATGTCCAATGATCCTTGCTAAAAGGCATAAAGCTTGGTTTTATGCAACCATATGCACCATTTTCAGTGTTTTCGGTGGATTGCTAGGATGGATTATTGGGGCGTTCTTATTGCAATATTTGGCCATGCCAATCGTTCATTTTTATCACGCCGAACAACAGCTTCTTAACTTACAAGAAAAATTTAATCAATATGGTGTGTGGATCATTCTAATCAAAGGATTAACCCCTATTCCTTATAAATTTGTCACCATTGCTTCTGGAGCTGCACATTTCTCTATTATGCCGTTTATAATTGCCAGTCTAGTCACTCGCGGGATACGTTTTTTTGCAGAAGCTGCACTGCTTTATAAATTTGGCCCCCCTATTCAAGACTTCATAGAAAAGCGAATGATTTGGGTTGCCACTACTTTTTGTATACTACTACTCGGCGGTATACTAGCATTTAAATATATTTAACCGACTTCAGATTAAGCTATTTGGAAACCTATTTTATACAATAAACAGGTTTCTGAATTTTAATTCGAAGCAGATCTTTTGACTTTTAAACTTTTCTGCAATGCTTTTGTATATTCTTTAGTTTGTTGATCAGATAATACAAATCCAACAGCACCATAGCCAGGATGCTGAAATGCAAGCAACGTCCCCGTTGTATCTTTATCCTTTTGTATCGCCCATTTTGTTTGATATGCAGGTTTTATTTTTGCACCCTTAATATCAGGAATGGGTTTTCCATCAGCCATAGACCAATTTACTATTCCTAATACACGGATAAGGTCTTCTAATTCTGCTTGAGTTAAATCAATCTTTGAACCTGGATTGGTCTCATCTGAAAAAGTTAAGGTTGCTTTGGTACGATCATCTGCAATTTTAATATTAATATCAATAGCCATTTTGTTCTCTTTCTCTATCTTATTATTTAAATAATGGATATCGTTTTTGAAAAATTAATACAATAGAAACATATCTCTATTTAATGTTTCCCTCGCCTCCCCAAATCCACCATGAATGTTGTTGCGCTAATAAAATTGCAGCTTCATTTGCCTGTTGTGCTGTTTCAAACAATCCAAAGCAAGTTGCTCCAGACCCACTCATTCTAGACAAACGACAAAAAGGCAGCTGTTCAATTGATTGTAATACAGTCGTAATCTTGGAGTTTAACGCACAAGCAGGCAGCTGTAAATCATTGGTCAATTTTAATAGTTCTTGAATCAGTAACTCGAAATTATTTACACTATTTATAGTCTCTAGATGCTTTGAAAATTGGGCATCTCTTTTACGAAAAATTTCTGCTGTCGAAACAGCTTCTCCGTGATTAACCAAAACCATTCCAAACCGAGGCAATTCTGGTAACAAGGAAAGTGTTTCCCCTATTCCCTCCATTCGTTGTGCAACAGGCGTTAAACAAACAGGAACGTCTGCGCCCAACTTTAATGCCAACTGTGCTAACTCTTGCGATGATATTTCAATATTCCAATAGTTAATTAATACCCGTAACGTTGCCGCAGCGTCAGAAGAACCACCCCCAATCCCAGAAGCTACTGGTAAATTCTTTTCAAGAATTAAATTGACAGGTGATAACTCTTTCTTTGCTAAAGCTGCCAATTGATATGCAGCTTTAACAATCAGATTACTCTTTAAATCTTCGTTTTGTAATGATGCAGAAAATGGCCCGACTATCTGCAAATTGACCAAATCCGTTTGCCCAGCCTTGGCAGGCATTACTATCACACGATCCCCAACATCAGGAAAAACCACCAAGCTATCTAATAAATGATACCCATCTTCTCTTTTACCTGTTACATGCAAATTTAAATTAATCTTTGCATACGCTTTTTCTTCCATAATTGGAAATATCCTCTGTCTCTATTTTTCTGGAGTAATGACGGTAATATCTTTGTTTTCTTTGACGTTTTGTAATGCGTTTAAAATCAGTTCTTTTTCCTCAGGAGTAGGCGAACAGGTTAACGCCACATTCCATTGATTAATCGCCTCTTGATGTCGCCCTGTTTTCCAATACGCAACCCCTAGATGATAGTTCAATTCTGGATCTTGTGGAATTGTTTCTGCCGCTAACTCTAATTGCTTAACCGCATCGTCAAGTTGATTATTGACCAACATTGCCCAACCAAGACTATCCCGAATGGCGCCTTCTTCAGGAGCAATATCAACGGCTTTTTGTAATATTTCTTGTGCTTCTTGGGTATTTTTTCCTTTTAATATCCAAGAATACCCAAGAAAATTCAACAACATGGGCTCATTGGGTGCAAATACCAAGGCTTGTTTTAAGTCTTTCTCTGCTTTATCCCATTGGTTTAATTTTTCATAGGATGCTGCACGTGCAAAAAATACTGGCCAAACACTACTATCCATTAATTGGGTCAGCTCTAAAACTTTACTATATGTTTCCGCTGCCTTTTGATATTGTTTTTGATCAAAATATAAATCCGCCAAAGCCTGTCGAATATCGGCCGACAAAGGATAGTCTTGAATAAGAGCTTTTATTTCTTTTTCTGCTTGCTCATTATGATCTAACAATGCATTTAAACGCGCAACACGCAACTGCATAACGGTCTTTAATGGATCATTTACAGCAATAGGTAATAAAACATCTTTTGCTGCTTCGAAATTTTTTTCTTGTGCCAAAATTCCAGACAACATCATTTTTGCAGAAGATAAATCAGGGTTTAATTTTAGTGCTAATCGTAAAAATATCTGCTCGGTGTGTAGCGCTATCCTATTAGCGAGCTTCTGATCAATATTACTATCTGGTGGTTGAGAGGCAATATCTTGTTGCAACAAAGATGCCATTGCTAAATAAACTTGTGCAATTGCCTGTTGCGTATTTTTTAATGGAAATTGTTGTAAGTCATTTTTAATATCTTGTGCGGAAACTTGTAAAAAAGGTAAGTTTTTGACTAAATTACCCACCATAGCTTCAGCTTTACCAGCTCTATGATGCCGAATAAGCCAGTTTCCATAAGTCTGGGTTAAGAGCATATCTTCACCAGGAAAGGATTTATTAGCTCTTTCAAAATAGGCACCCGCTTTATCATCATCTTTAGCTAAAGAATACATAATACCCGTATGTAACGTATATAAAGCGGATAACGGTTTGCCTTGACTATTTTTAATTAACATTGCTAAGGCTTGGTCTTTGTTACCCTCACCATATAAACACCATGCTTGTAATAAAGGATAGGTCATTTGACTGAACATATCCATCGGAGGGCGCGAAACGTAACGATATGCATCTTGCCACTGCCCCTTTAAAATCGCATCATTTGCCATAATTAAGTCTGCAATAGGATCTTTTTGGGTTTTTGCCAGTTGCACAGCAATATCATTTCCCGCCAACACACTGTGGTAAAAAGTGATCCGACGTAAATCATTATCGGTTGGGCGTAAAGATAACACATTATGATAAAGGCGGGATGCCATATCACTATCATCAGTTCTGGCGGCAAATACAGCGGCTAAATAATCGCCATACCCCCCCTTTTTATGCTCAAAAGATAAAACAGGATCGGGATCCTGTGCCACAGCCACAGCTTGTG
This sequence comes from Commensalibacter communis, assembly GCF_947179105.1. Classification (NCBI taxonomy): domain Bacteria; kingdom Pseudomonadati; phylum Pseudomonadota; class Alphaproteobacteria; order Acetobacterales; family Acetobacteraceae; genus Commensalibacter; species Commensalibacter communis. The sequence continues at coordinate 49,930 of NZ_CAMXCK010000001.1, read as the reverse complement.
AAGCCAAAGGAATTTCAGCAATCATAGAAATAGATAAAAATATAGTGCATAAAAAGCGAGGACATTGCATAATGTATATCTTTTCAATAAGCAGGATTTTAATCAACCTTCAGATTGATCGTTACCCAACATGTTTGATCATTTATCTCTTTTAACTCTTTATTCAGAATGGGGCGTTGATGAAACCCTCACATCCTTATGTACAAACCACTTGGATGACAGAAAGTCAACCCCTTCAATCCCTGTTATCAAAACATCTTCTCCGCATCATCATTCCCTTGTAAAACATACAAATCAATCCTTACAAGCAAAAAATATAGATGAGCTTTGCAAGGCTATTGCTTCTTTTAAAGAGTTCCCTTTACATAATACGGCAATGCATTCTATTTTGCCAAAGGGAAATCCAAATTCACCTATTTTTGTCATTGGCGAAGTTCCTGATGCTGACGAAGATCGTAGTGGGCAAGTATTTTTTGGTCAATCTGAATTCTGGCTCAATCAGATGTTAAATAGCATTCATCTTTCTTTGGAGGATTGCTTCCGTATGCCAATTATCCCTTGGCGCCCACCAGGAGGACGACAATTATCCAACAATGAGCTGACCGTCTGTTTACCTTTTCTTTACAAGGCACTAGAGATCTACAAACCTCAATTCATATTTAGTGTTGGCATTCTACCTGCTCGCGTCTTAACACAGACTTCCGCCCCAATCAGTCAATTACAAGGGAAATGGCATACGATTCATCTGCCACAAACACATATTACATTACAATTATTTCCTTTACGTCACCCCTCTCAAATCCAAGCCAGCGCAAAGATAAGACAAGAAACTTGGCATGACCTTTTACATATTCGTAAAACGCTTGAAGAAGCAGGTATAAATTTTCCTATATAAGCCTTTGATTTGTTTGATAAATTATACCATTTCGCCTACTTTTAAAATAAAAAACTTGATTTATTAGACAAATAACTTACATATTGGGGCATTATGCAAGGGATATATTCTATCTCCCCTTCGGTTGTTCGGGCTTTGGTGGCCAGTGCAACCTTGTTGGCAGGTGTTTCAGCGTCTACGATCAGAGCGCAAACACCTCAGCAACAAGATCAATATGAAGAAGCAACCATCACAACCACTCGTCCTTCATCAAGTGGCAGTAATGGTTCAATTCGGTTTCCGCGCCCATTAGATGCGTTGGATGCTCGGCGTATTCGCCACATATTTGATCTTCAACGTCAAGGGGATTTCAAAACGGCTCAGTCTGAAACAATTGCGATTTCAGACAATTTGTTGCTTGGCGATATTTTGGCCGAGCGTTATCTTAACCCTCAATTTACCCCAAATACTGGGCAACTCAGACTTTGGTTAAAAAACTTTCCAACTTATGCTGATTCTCCAGAAATCATCAAAAGATTGAACAGTTTAAATACTACCAATACACCCATTCCTATGGATCACGCCTTCCCTGTCTTAAAAGCAGATGTAAAGCAAGCATCATTGCCTATGCCGACAGAAACAGATCCTATCGTAACGCCTTTTAAAAGAAATCCTTTATTAGATAAAACCATTTATACCCGTAGTACTTTGGGGATAAAAGGGGCAACAAGTGCCCTACACCTCATCAAAAAAACTTCAGGGATGACGGATCTATACGCAGCTCAATTACAAGCTGAAATTGCGCAGCAGCTTTTTTCTATCGGAAAAGATGAAGACGCACTTCGTATAGCACAACAAGCATTTTCGCTTTCCAAAGGACGCGTGGGGCTAGCAGGCTATATTGCTGGCCTGATTGCGTGGAAACAAAATAATAATGACTTGGCTTTTTACTTATTCTCCAAAGCCTCTCATGCCGATATAACGGCATCCCATATTCAAGCAGGTTGCTTCTTTTGGGCAGCACGCACACGCTTACAAGCACATGATCCAAATGGATATCAAACCTGGCTACGTAAAGCTGCAAATGCGCCTTTAACCTTTTATGGGATCTTAGCCCAAGAAACATTGGAAAAAGACAAACAAAATCTTTCCAAACCCTCTTCATCAAATGATACAGCAAGTAATGCTGACGTTAGTGCGGTTGAAGACACGCCTTTTGGAAAACGTTTTTTTGCATTATTACAGGTGGGGCAAAGAGAAAGAGCGGAGATCGTCCTTAGACAGCTATGGATGCAAAGCAATCATAATATTGCCCTATCCCGTTCTATTCAACTAATTGCTGAAGCTGCTGATTTTGAAACACTTTCTAACCAATTAAAAACCATTTTAACGCATCATGAAGAAGCCGTTAAAAGCAACGTTGCTCTGCCTCTGCCTACGTTAAAGCCAAGGCACGGGTTTAAAATGAATCCAGCGCTTGTTTATGCATTAACTCGATTAGAATCAAATTTTAATAGCAAAGCAATCTCTCAAAATGGCGCGATGGGATTAATGCAAATTATGCCCGTAACCGCCCAATATATCGCTAAAAAACAAGATAATGTTTCATTAAATTATCCATCAGAGCTAAAAAACGCAGCTCTTAATTTAGAAATAGGGCAACTCTACTTGGAACATTTGGCTGAATTGTCCAACAAAAAAGATAATCAAGGCGGCAATTTATTACATATGTTGGCCAGCTATAATGCAGGTCCCTCTATGATTAATAAATGGCTAGATATAACTGACCATCAACACGACCCTTTATTATTTATGGAAACCATTCCTGTAACTGAAACCAGACATTATTTACATCGTGCATTAACTTATTTATGGATTTATTCCAAAGAACTCGATCTTCCAAGGCCTTCATTAAATTCTTTAGTAAAAAATGAATGGCCTTGTTTCGAAAATGAGCGACATATTATGAAATCCGTAACTATTCATTAAAATAAAAAGGCTTTCCTTGATAAACAGGAAAGCCTTTTTCAATTGGTCATATCAAGCAATTCTAATTCTTTGCAACAGCTTCACGACTTGCTTGCACCTTCGTCACACGCCTGCCATCCATTTCGACCACTTCAAATAACCAACCAGAAAATACAACTTTGTCGCCTGTTACAGGCACACGGCGTAACAAAGCTAGAATCAATCCTCCCAAGGTGTGGTAACTACCTTCACCAGGTAGGTCATCAAGATTTAACTGATCTTTCACCCCATCAACCAATGTTGTACCATCGAGTAAATATTCATTCACCCCACCTGATTCTAAACGTGGCGCATCCAAAGGTTCATTTTCTTCGCCAACGATTGCCTTAAAAATATCAGACACAGTAATAATACCCTCGAAAGAACCATACTCATCTAATACTAACACAACACCTAATATATCGGCTCTTAACCGTTCCAATGCATCCAGCGCAGACATACTGTCAGGAACAACCAATGGTAATTGCAGACATACATCAATCGACAGTTCTTTTCCTTGTAACAACATGGTCAATACATCATTGGCTGTAATAATCCCCAATGGATTATCAATCCCGCCTTCACAAACGACCAAACGAGTATGCTGTGCATTTAATAGCGTTTTTTTTAATTCTTGCTCAGAGGCCGACCGATCAACCCAGACAATTTCATTTCTTGGTCGCATTAATGCTCTAACTGGACGATCTGCTAAACGGAGTAGCCTCTCTATCATATTGCGTTCTTCAATTTCAAGAATACCAGTCTGAGCCCCTTCAGCAATATACGCCCTCAGCTCTTCCTCACTTACAGAGACACGAACATTTTTATGACGACGTAATATTTTCAAAATAGCCTCTGAACATTTTCCTAAGACCCATACGCCTGGACCAGCAATCTTGGACATAATTTCAAATGTTCTAGCCAATCGAACGGCAATCGCCTCTGGATCTTGTAGAGCAAGTTGCTTTGGAATGAGCTCACCAAAAACCAACATAAAGAACGTAATCACCAAAACGACAACAAAAATGGAAATATCATCAGCCAAAGAACCAATAACAGGAAATGTGCTAAGCCATCCGCTTAAACCTGCCTCTAGCCTTGCGCCCCCAAACGCACCTTCAAAAATTGAAACAATGGTTATTCCTATTTGAATGGTTGGTAAAAAACTGTGTGGATCTTCCATCAACCGTATGGCACGATCTGCCCCACGTATGCCTTGGCGCTGCATCGTTACTAAACGTGTTTTTCGGCTAGAAATTAATGCCAATTCTCCCATAGCAAAGATGCCATTCAGAAAAATTAAACATATAATAATGATAATAGAGATAATCATAAATTGGTACTAACCTGCTCAAAAAAAACGTGAGACAAAAATATATACCTAATCTCGATCTAAAATGTAATATTTATTCAAATAGGTTGATAAAAAACAAAATTCTATTTCCTACTCGCAAGTTGAACTGCTAGCAAGAAATAGAATATTTCAACTATCTTAGAAAAAAGATCTAGTGCTTTAGGTCAGATAATGCCAAATGTGGCGCAATCATATTTTCAGGCTTCAATATTTTCTCAAGTTCAGCTTCACTTAAGAGTTTTTCTTCACGAACAAGTTCCAGAACACCCTTTCCTGTTTCCAATGCTTTACGGGCAATTCTGGTGGCATTTTCATATCCAATATATGGGTTTAACGCTGTCACTAAACCAATAGAGTGTTCGACAAGATTTTTACAATGCTCAACATTGGCTGTAATCCCGTCAATACATAATTCTCTTAACATATCCATTGCACGGATTAACAAAATGCTAGAGCTCATGGTTTTATAAGCAATTAAAGGCTCCATTACATTCAACTGTAACTGCCCGCCTTCTGCAGCCAAAGTTAGCGCCAAATCATTTCCGATCACCGTAAATGCGACCTGGTTGACTGCTTCTGGAATAACAGGATTAACTTTTCCAGGCATAATTGAACTGCCTGGTTGTCGAGCTGGCAAATTAATTTCATTAATTCCTGCTCTTGGTCCACTTGATAATAGTCTTAAATCATTACAAATCTTGGATAATTTCACCGCAGTACGTTTCAACATGCCAGATAATAATACAAAAGCCCCCATATCAGAAGTTGCTTCAATTAAATCTGTTGCTGGAACTAATTTATGCCCTGTGATTTTTGCCAAATGCTCTACAGCTAATGCTTGATAATGTGGGTCAGCATTAATTCCTGTACCAATTGCAGTTCCACCTAAATTAATTTCACAAAGCAAATCTGGAACCAGCGCCCGAATACGTTCTAAATCTTCCGTTAATGTCGTCGCAAATGCGTGAAATTCTTGTCCCAACGTCATTGGCACTGCGTCTTGCAATTGAGTGCGCCCCATTTTAATTACATGACCAAATTCTTCACCTTTCTTTGCAAAAGAATCTCTTAATTTAGAAAGAGACACCAATAAAGTATCATATCCCAACAATAATCCCACACGAATAGCAGTAGGATAAGCATCATTCGTTGACTGAGCCATATTCACATCATTATTTGGGTGAAGATACTGATACTCACCCTTTTGATGCCCCATTTCTTCCAAAGCTATATTGGCAATGACTTCGTTGGCATTCATGTTGGTTGACGTCCCAGCCCCACCTTGAATCATATCCACTTGGAATTGGTCGTGAAATTCGCCATTAACAATGCGTTGGCATGCTTTTTCTATGGCATTATATTTTTCGTCGGATAAATAACCAAGTTTATGATTTGCAGCAGCAGCAGCCCATTTTACCAAAGCAAGCCCATTCACAAGATGCGCAAAATGAGATAGCGGAACACCCGTTAATTTAAAATTATTAATCGCCCTTAATGTTTGAATACCATAATATGCTTCACTAGGAACATCCAATGTTCCTAATAAATCTTTTTCGGTACGAAATGTTAAGTTTGACATAAAAAGTCCTTTTACAAAATTACAAATTAGATTGCATACAATGCCTATGGTAGAAAGAAATAAGGAATAAGCAAGGAAAATAAAGTAACAAAAAAACTACCAACCGAAAGGTTCACCATCTTCGTCTTGCACAATAATACTCGTTCGTTCTCTTAACCAGTTCAAGAATTTCATTAAATCTTTTGAAACACTATCCGGATGCCCAGAAATCTCAAGCAATATAAATTGCTTTTTAAAAAAAAGACGCATATCAAATTCCCATCGCTCTGGAAGATTCCTGTCTTCCAATCCCAACAGCCAAAATTCGTTACGATTATTCTGCTCGATAAAACAAGGCAAAGAGGAAAGATAACTTGCAATGGATTTCTGATTATTTTGATACCATTCAAAAGATTCAAAGCGAATATAAAATTCTCCTGACATGATATTTTCCATTTTTAATTAATCATCAGAAACGTAAAAATTACGTTGATTTCATAATTTTTTATCAATCCGACCATCTCATCTGAATATAGTTTGTACTCTTTTCGAAAAGCAGAAAGCGTTCATTCTATAATAAAAAAAACGAGCCTTCGTTAAGAACAGCTCGTTTAAAAAAACTTAAGTTATAAAAAAATCCTAAGAATTTTCTTTTACTTCTTCTTTTTTTACCGTTTTTACACGACGAATTGTCGTGGTGCGTTTACTTGTGCTTGGTGCTTCAGATTTGATCTTCTTCATCAAACCTTCAACCTGTTCATTATATGCATATTCAGCAGGACGTTGCCTGGACAAATCGATCTCTGGTGCCATTGGCCCTTCGGTTTTTGGTCCCATCAACGCAACCTGGGCAATGTGCCAAGGACGTTGAATCGCATCTTTTACAGCTGTGGATTCATATCCAGAATGCACCATACAGTCAGCACATTTCGCATAATTACCCGTGCCATATAAATCCCAGTTCGTATCGTCCATTAACTCTTGATAAGTAGATGCATATCCTTCACCCAACAAATAACAAGGACGTTGCCATCCAAATACTGTTTTCAAAGGTTTGCCCCAAGGAGTACAATGATATTGTTCATTTCCAGCAAGGAAATTCAAGAACAAAGGAGACTGCGTGAAGCGCCATTTATGCCCTTTACCCAGGCGGAAAAGATCACGGAATAATTGCTTGGTTTTTTGACGGTTCAAGAAATGTTCTTGATCTGGTGCACGTTCATACGCATACCCAGGAGCCGTCATAATCCCATCAACACCCAAAGCCATCACTTCATCAAAAAACGCTGCGACACGATGAGGATCTGCACCATCAAATAATGTACAGTTAATTGAAACTCTGAACCCTTTAGATTTAGCAAGTTTAATCGCTGTTATTGCTCTGTCATATACGCCATCTTGGCAAACAGAAGCATCATGCATTAATTGGTCGCCATCCAAGTGGATGTCCCAAGAAAAGAAGGGAGATGGCTTATAATCGTCAATTTTCTTTTCAAGTAATAACCCATTGGTACATAAATAAACATAACGTTTACGTGCAATTAAACCCTGAATAATTTTGGGCATATCTTTGTGCAGCAAGGGTTCCCCCCCAGCCACAGCCACCACAGGTGCACCACATTCAGCATCTGCATCCAAACATTCTTGGACACTTAGCCTTTGGTTCAAAATTTCTGCAGGATAATCAATTTTTCCGCAACCAGAACAAGCAAGGTTGCACCGTAATAGTGGTTCCAACATCAAAACCAGCGGATATTTTTTACGTCCTTGTAGATGTTGTTTAACAACATAACTGCCGACTCGAACCGCCTGCATCAGAGGAACAGCCATTTTTCAGCTCCCAAACCGGAAAACCGGTATTTAAAATACAATAAATTTTAGATTTATTTAAGATAAATAAAAATATACGACAAGAGTAAATTTGATCTTTTGAACAACAAAAATTATTTCAACAAGATTAATTCATTAACACATCTCGTTCATACCTGATGTAGACCACAACATAATGTATTTCCATCAAAATAGCATTTTTTTTGTGAAATTATCTTTTTCTTGCCTTATTATCGTGATAATTTTATCACAAAACTATAATGCCAGATTAAAAAAAACTCCATAAAATGTCTAAATACACTGTTTATTGAATAAAGATTCGTATAATTAGAAGTTTCAATCTACGATTAAACAGGTTAAAAGCAACTTTATGAAATACAAATGTTCCGCTCATTTGTATCCTTGTGCAACAAAACGGATGAGATAAAACATGGATGAACAACCCGAAAATCCTAAGAATCAACATAATCTTTCAGGAAATGAATCGGCTAATTTCATTAAATCTATTCCTACCTATGGGCGTTTCCCTTTATTGGATCATATTCGCCATCCTGCTGACCTTAATAACCTATCCATAGAGCAACTTGAACAAGTAGCACGCGAATTACGCGCTGAAACCATCGATGTTGTTTCAACAACAGGTGGACATTTAGGGGCGTCCTTGGGGGTTGTTGAGCTCACCGTTGCATTACACGCTGTTTTTGATACACCAAGAGACTCTTTGATTTGGGACGTTGGACATCAAGCTTATCCGCATAAAATCTTGACTGGCCGCAGGGATCTCATCCGCACATTACGTCAACCTGGTGGATTATCAGGATTTACCAAACGTTCAGAAAGTGTCTATGATCCGTTCGGCGCGGCACACTCATCAACTTCGATATCTGCAGGATTAGGCATTGCAGTAGCGAACTATTTCAAAGCAAAATACGACCCAAGTTATATAGAACGAAATGTTATCGCCGTTATCGGCGATGGATCAATCACCGCAGGAATGGCTTATGAAGCTATGAATAATGCTGCTGTTGCAGGGCCTGGTGCGGAAAAATTGATTGTTATCCTAAATGATAATGAAATGTCGATTTCGCAGCCTGTTGGCTCTATGTCTGTTTATCTGTCTCAATTACTATCATCTCGTCACTTCCTAGGATTACGTGATCTTGCTGCTCGAGTGGCCAGTAAATTACCTGAAAGCATTGAAAAAAGAGCCAAAAGAGCCGAGGAATATGCCCGTTCCATGATGACGGGTGGAACTTTGTTCGAAGAGCTAGGCTTTTATTATGTAGGGCCAATTGATGGTCATAACCTGCAACAATTGGTTCCAGTATTACGGAATCTGCGTGATGCTGAACATATCGGACCAATTTTGTTACATATTGTCACAGAAAAAGGTCACGGATATAAACCTGCTGAAAGTTCTGGTGATAAATATCATGCGGTTTCAAAATTCAATGTCATCACTGGCGAACAAACCAAAGCCCCTCCTGGCCCTCCTTCTTATACGTCTATTTTCAGCAAAGAACTGTTGAAATGTGCCGAGAAAGATGAGCAAATTGTCGCAATTACTGCTGCTATGCCTACGGGAACAGGATTAGATAAATTTGAGCAAAAATTCCCAGATCGTTATTTCGATGTTGGCATTGCCGAACAGCATGCGGTAACATTTGCCGCTGGTATGGCAACAGAGGGTATTCGCCCATTCTGCGCAATTTACTCATCTTTTTTACAACGTGGCTACGATCAAGTCATGCATGATGTGGTTTTACAAAAATTACCCGTTCGTTTTGCAATTGATCGCGCAGGTTTGGTGGGTGCTGATGGCGCCACCCATGCTGGAACCTATGATATTGCTTATCTTGGGTGCTTGCCCGATATTGTATTAATGGCACCCAGTAACGAAGTTGAATTAATGCATATGACAGCAACCGCCGCTGCTTTTGATGAAGGTCCAATTGCCTTCAGATTTCCTCGTGGTCCGGGGTTGGGGTTGACACTTCCAACACAAGCCGAGATCCTCGAAATCGGTAAAGGACGCGTTGTTCAAGAAATGGGTGAACAAACCGGAAAAGAAAAAGGTGGTATTGCCATTCTCTCCTTTGGTGCACGTTTAACCGAATGTCTAAAAGCCGCTGAAACACTAACAGAGAAAGGTTACTCACCTACGATTGTTGATGCGCGCTTTGCAAAACCATTAGATACTGATTTAGTTAATCAAATTGCCCGCAATCACAAAGTTTTAATCACGATTGAAGAAGGTTCACGTGGTGGATTTGGAGCGTTCGTAATGGAACATCTTGCAGGCAATGGATTACTTGACAATATTCGTTTTAGACCAATGGTTATTCCAGATTTTTTCATCAATCATAACTCTCAAGAAGCACAATATGCCCAAGCAGGTTTAGATGCCGAATCAATTGTAAAAACAGCCATAAAAGCAATTGAGGGTTGATTATCACTCATCTTAGTCTAATATAGTCTTTAACAAAACCTTCATTTGAATAAAGTAAATATAGCAATGAAATTACAACATGTTCTTTTTTTATGTGGTTTTACTCTAGCGAGCACAACCGTCATTCAAGCGCAAGCACAAACCCAACAAGCGCAGCCTTCTGGTAATTTGTCGGCAACCACCAATCAGAACGCCGTCAAAGAACCTGTTGTAAAATTATATCAAGCATTAAACACTATTCAAAAATCTGCGAAAAATTCACTATCACAACATACTGCAATATTAAACCAAGCTTTGGATAGCAGCTATGATTTTCCAACCATTATCAGTAAAACCGTTGGGTATCGTTATAATTCTTTCACTCCACAAGAAAAAGCGGTTGTTTTAGAAGCATTTAAAAAATACACAGTCGCAAGATATCTCTCTAGCTTTGCCAATGACACTGATGCACAATTTAAAATTTCCCCTGATGTAAAAGCAGGTGCAACGGGAAACCAACAAATTGTTAGCACGACGGTTGGTTCTGGCAATGATAAAACACAAATTAATTATATCGTACATAATACTCCCCAAGGATGGAGGATTGTCGACGTATTATTAAATGGTAATATAAGCCAAACCGCTGTTCAGCGTGGTGATTTTAGCTCTACCTTAGCAAAAGGTGGAAGCAAAGCCCTTGTAGATATGCTTGTTCAAAAAGCAAAATCATTTAATACACAAAAATAGTTTTTTTGAAATCTATGTCTTGTTCCCCAATTAAACTTTCTAAATCCAATAAGTTGTTATTGGGTTGTGCTGCGTTAGGATGTATTCAGGCAGGTATTGGGTCTTTATTGGTTCGTTATTTTAAAAAAAACCATAAAACAAATGATCAACTTCCTTCTAATCATTTTCCTGCGGTTACTATTTTCAAACCTTTATCTGGCAAAGAGCCCTTACTTTTTGAAGCATTAGCAAGTTTTTGTGAGCAAGATTATCCAAAGTTGCAAATCATCTTTGGATTACATGATGCCAAAGATAGTGCATTACCTATTGTTAAAAAAATACAAGAACACTATCCTGACTTAGACATTGATATCGTTGTAAATTCGGACATACACGGTTGCAACCGCAAGGTTTCTAACCTTATCAACATGTCTACTATTGCAAAACATGATATTTTTTTAATATCAGATTCAGATATCCATGCGCCCAGTAAGAACTATTTAAAAGAAGTTGTAACAGAATTACAAAAACCAAATGTTGGCTTGGTAACCTCTTTATATAGCGGGTTACCGTCTTTTGAATCACGCGTGCAGCATATGGCCAGTGCACATATTAATTATAATTTTATGCCTGGTGTTCTTTTGTCTCGCTATCTAGGACGTCAAGATTGTCTGGGCGCTGCTATAACGATCAAGCGTGATTTATTAAATGAAATAGGTGGTTTTCAAAGTCTGGTCAATCACGTTGCTGATGATGCTGTTATTGGTCGTAAAGTCCAAGCACGATCGTTGGATATTGCACTTTCATCTGATATTGTCAAAACAACAATCGTTGAAAAAGACTTATTCTCGCTATATGAACATGAATTACGCTGGAATCGTACAACCTTTACTTTAGAACCTGTAGGATTTACATTTTCTTTTCTGCAACTCCCGCTATTTTGGGCTTCTCTGGCTATTCTTTTTAACCCGCTCACGTCCGTATCTTGGATTTTCTTTTTTGTATGTTGGGGGTTCAAAGCATTATGTTGTTCTATTATTAATAAAAAACTAGACTATCCACATCTTGCTATCTTACCATTACTTCCCTACAGGGATTGGTTCTCTGCCCTTGTGATGTTTAACAGTTTTTTTGGTGCCAATGTAACATGGCGTGGGCAAAAAATGACAATAAAAAAACATCCAGAGTTCCAAACAACATCATATGATGATATATAACCAAATCAATTAATTATATTCAAAGCTACCTGTTTCCAATCTGCAAAGTAGCACTCAAAGGATAACTGCTATCATGATGAAAACGCTATTTCTACAACCCCCCTCTTTTGAAGGTTTTGATGGTGGCGCAGGCTCTCGTTACCAAGCAAAGCGTGAAATTAAATCTTTTTGGTATCCAACTTGGTTGGCACAACCAGCTGCATTAATTCCTAATAGTCGTCTGATTGATGCACCACCTGCAAAAATGGGAATGGAACCGATTTTAGCTGACGTTAAAAATCGTGACTTGGTCATTATGCATACTTCGACCCCATCTTTTTCATCTGATGTTAAAGTGGCTAAAATGCTGAAAGATGCCAATCCATCTGTGAAAATCGGTATGGTTGGTGCAAAGGTGGCTGTACAACCTCAAGAAAGCCTTGAAAAAAGTGACGTTATTGATTTTGTTGCTCGTAATGAATTTGATTTTACCATCAAAGACGTTGCAGAAGGCATGGATTTCAAAAATATTGATGGGATTTCATGGCGTGATGCAAACGGTCAAATCGTTCATAATAAAGACCGTGCTATTATTGAAGATATGGACTCATTACCATTCGTTACAGAAGTCTATAAAAGAGATCTTCGCATCGAAGATTATTTCATTGGATATCTAAAACACCCTTATCTTTCTTTATATACAGGTCGTGGGTGTAAATCTCATTGCACATTCTGTTTGTGGCCACAAACGGTCGGGGGGCATAAATATCGTACTCGTAGCCCAGAGCATGTTGCTGCTGAAATTCGTTTGGCACAGCAATATTTCCCACAAGTTCAAGAATATTTCTTTGATGATGATACCTTTACCGACGATCTTCCTCGTGCAGAGGCTATTGCCAGAGAGTTAGGTAAATTAGGGGTTACATGGTCTTGTAATGCCAAAGCCAATGTTCCTCGCAGCACTTTAAAAGTATTACGTGACAATGGATTACGTCTATTGTTGGTTGGATATGAAAGCGGTAATCAACAAATCCTGCATAATATTAAAAAAGGGATGCGTGTTGAAGTTGCTCGTGAATTTACCAAAAACTGTCATGAATTAGGCATTAAAATCCACGGCACCTTTATTTTGGGTCTTCCTGGGGAAACCAAAGAAACCATTCAAGAAACCATTAAATTTGCAACTGAAATTAATCCTCATACAATGCAAGTTTCTTTGGCTGCTCCTTATCCTGGAACATTCTTGTATAAACAAGCAATGGAAAATGGTTGGCTAGATAAAGATCATGCCGAGTTAATCGATGAAAATGGTGTTCAAATTGCACCTTTGCATTATCCTCATCTTTCCCACACAGAAATTTTTGATAGCGTTGAAACCTTCTATAAAAAATTCTATTTCCGCGCGCCAAAAATTGCATCTATCGTCGGTGAAATGATTACCAGCCCACAAATGATGAAACGCCGTTTACGTGAAGGTGTTGAGTTCTTCCAATTCTTACGCGATAGACACTCTTAATCTGTTAAACGACCAAGGGATTTTTGTGAATAGACAAGTTTTAATCTCGGCTGATGATTTTGGATTATCAGTCGAGGTCAATGAGGCCATCGAGCAAGCACATCGTCAAGGTATCTTAAGCACAGCAAATCTGATGATTGCTGGGGCTGCCGCTGAAGATGCGATCCAACGGGCAAAAAGATTGCCTAATTTGAAAGTTGGATTACATCTTGTGGTGATTGAGGGGCCTTCTGTTCTGCCATATTCTGAAATTCCTTTAATTGTTAATTCAAATAATCTATTCCCTTCGGATCAGTTACGAATGGGAATAGATTATTTCTTTAAAAAACCAATACAGCATCAACTTCGCAAAGAAATCAGAGCCCAGATACAGACATTTATTGATACTGGCCTTGTTTTAGATCATATTGATGTGCATAAACATATGCATCTGCATCCCAGCGTTGGGAAAATGCTGATAGAGATCAGTAAAGAGTTTGGTGTACGAAATATTCGTGTGCCACACGAACCAGTAAAAACATTAATGGCGATTGACAACACCACCTATAAAGAAAATATTGGAAATTTATTGGTGCAATATTGGACAAGCATCCTGAAATATCAGCTGCGTCGTGCAAATATGCGTTATTTAGATTGGTGTTTTGGATTATCTTGGTGTGGGCATATGAAGTTCGATAAGATCTCAAAATTACTTCACAATCTTCCTAAAGGTCGTTCAGAGATCTTTTTTCATCCCTCAATCAGTCACTCTGGATTATATCAAAATCTGATGCCAGATTATGAACCTACCAAAGAACTGGAAGCTTTATGCCATCCAGATTTTCCTAAGATTTTAAAAGAAAATAACATTACCCCAATCACTTGGGATAATGTTCATTAATTGAATGAATAGCTTATAGAGCAGATTCAATCCATTCTTTTAATTTTTCTTTAGGTAGCGCGCCTACTTTTGTTGCCACTGGAACCCCATCTTTAAAGAGAATCATTGTTGGAATACCGCGTACACCAAAATTAGTCGGTGCATCTGGACTTTCTTCCACATTCACTTTGGCAATAGTTACTTGCTCACCCATTTCTTTAGCAAGTTCTTCCAAAACTGGTGCAACCATTTTACAAGGGCCACACCATTCAGCCCAAAAATCAACCAATACTGGTTTAGAAGATTTTAAGACATCTGTTTCAAATGAAGCATCTGTGACTGCTTTTGTAAATTCACCCATGTTTAATTCCTTTATCATTAAAATAAGTCATCATTGATTAATTTATACATAATAACGACTATTTCGAAATCAAGAAAGATTATCTTTTACAGTTGGAATATAATTCATCAATAATTCCTCTGGTAAAAACATTATTCGCGCTGCATCAGTCCATACAATCAACGGTTTTATCCGATGTTTAGGATATAATAATTTTAATAGCGACCAATAAGCAGCCATCTGTTTTAAGTAGTTTACTGGTGTTTCATCTGGTTGCTGAGGGATTTTTCGCCCAGATTTAAAATCACATAATAGAATCTGATCGGATAAAATACGCATTCGATCGATTTGTCCCGTGACGACAACCCCATTAACTGTGCCAACCAAAGGCTGCTCTACTAAGCTTTCTTTATCAAACAAACAATGCAACTCAGGATGCTCTATAATTCGCAACACTTGCTTGACCAAATAGTGAATTTCTTTGGCTGAAAATTGCTCTTCAAGCGGTGTTAACCAATGATGTGCAATGTCAGCACGTTCTTCTTGGCGACAATCTGGTAAATATTGTAACAACTGATGCACCAAGCGCCCACGATATAAAGGGTCCCTTTTCGCTTTGGTTTGTAAAGGAGAGATCACAGAGGGGATATCCCCCATTTCTATTCCTTCTGGACGGCTCGGTGCCAAATGTGCCGCAGGTAACTTTTCAGACGCTAATGGCTGTGCGACCCAATTATTTTCTTGTCCCATCCATACTGGCAAAATAATTTTTGGTTGGACTGATTTTGTTATTTGTTGATCTAAAGCAGTTTCTTGTTTAGAAGAAAGCCCTTTCTGTTCAATCCACAGATGCTCGCCTTCCCACCCACCAAAAAAATCTCGTGAATGTGCATTTAACTGTCGCAGAGCTGTCACGCTATGCTTATACCAATTCCCAACTGGCAACTCTTCCAGCCCTTTTTCTTCTTTGGTTGACTTTTGCCAGCCACAAATTAATAACCATTCACTGGCACGGGTTAACGCCACATAAAGCAAACGATTACTTTCTGCTTCATCACTTTGCTTTTTCTCGTCCTTATCCAAGTGACTTTCAACAATATCGAACTGCTTTTGAGGGATATATAGCGGGACAGTTAACCCCAAAGACGGGTCATCTTTCCAAATTAATACTTTATCTGATTGAAAGCCCCCTTGCTTTGACGCTGCATTCATCGTGTCGGGTAAAATCACCAAACGTCCTTGTAAACCCTTGGCCCCATGCACCGTCATAATCCGTACCATATCAACACTGGATTCGGCTTCGTTTTTAATCATCCGCTCAGATTGCTTTAACCAATAGAGGAACCCTTGCAAAGAAGGCGTATGCAATGTTTCATATTGCAGAGCCTGAGAGAGTAGTTCATCAATAGCCTCAATGGCTTCCCCACCCAATCGTGCAAGCAATTTCGTGCGCCCTTGATGTTCACCTAAAATTTCCACCAACAAAGCGTAAGGGGTGACGTAATCAATGCGCAAGAATAGACTGGACAACATCTTCCATACTGCTGTCCAATCGGGTCTTTCCTTATGCCTGATAAATAAAGCCCCCCACAGGCTTTGGCCATTTTTCCTTGGTGCAGCAAGTTCCATCAGACTTTCTTCGCTTAGCCCACCCAAAGGAGATTTTAATACGCAAGCTAGCGTCAGATCATCTTGAGGCAACAATAACACCTCACATAGAACCAATAAATCTTGAACCGCCAACTGATCCAATAATTGCGTTTTAACCAAATTCGCCAAAGGGATATTTTTAGATTTCAAAGATCGGATCAATGCTTTTGAAAACACTGATCGCTTACGAATCAAGATCAAAATATCCCCAGCCTGAATAGGCTTACCTCCATACGGAGGCACCTTGCCTATTTGTTTAGATATCCAATCAGCTAGGGTTTCAGCGAGAATAAGCTCTGCACTTTGATGTTTTTGATTTTCTTTTAAGGGCTGCCATAACTCCATTTCCGTTTCTTTATCCAACGCATCGATACGCGTTAATGGCCAAATATCGACACGACCTGGCGAGTCCGTCCTAGCGGAACGATGTGCAGGAAATTGATTCTCTGAACCATTACCTGATAATCCTTTTAGCGCTTGTTGAGGATCAAATACGTGATCTACAAAATCCAGAATAATTTGACTGGATCGGAAAGAGACGCGTAGTTGAGGATCTTCCCATAATTGTCCTGCCTCTAACACAGTGCGTTTGAATATTTTTTGCCAGCTTAAAAATTCTTGAGGTTTTGCGCCTTGGAAAGAATAAATCGATTGTTTATAGTCACCTACAGCAAAAACCGTTCTGGGATGCGGTTGATCCTCATCTCGTCCCATACCAGAGAAAAACTCTGTTGATAAATCCGCAGCAATTTTCCATTGTTCCGCCGAGTTATCTTGTACCTCATCTAACAGGATATGATCCAACCCACCATCAAGTTTATATAATACCCAAGCAGAACCAGGATCATCTAACAAGGTCAATGTATAAGCGATTAAATCATTATAATATAAAGCACCTTGGGTTCGTTTAATCTCTTGATACCGTTTCCAAATTGGTGCGAAAACATTCATTAAAGCCAATGTATATTCATACACAATATAGATGTTTAATCGACCAATCACATCCAGAACATATTGTCCTTGCTCTATAAAATAAGCCGCAATATCAGGATTATCCGATTTATTTCCTTTGATCGATTTCAGCTCGTTTTTTTGTGTTAAAAAACAACTAGTGAAAAAATCCCAATTCTCTATCCGTTGATCTGTGGGATAGGAAAGCCATTGCATGATAGATTCTGCTATGTCTCTCAATCTCTTGGAATCTGCCTCAAGAGCTTGCTGCAAATATGATTTAAATTCTGTTTCATCACGCCATTCTTCACAAACAGCGTGTAAATATTCCTCTCTACTTGAATAAGAAATTTGTAATAATTGACGTAAATATAGAGAAAAACTGCCTTCTTCAATCAGTTGAAATACAGGAGGCAAAAAACGTTGATTTTGTTGTAATTCTTGTAAGATTTCCAAGAAATTCTGACTACTGACAATCGGACTTAATAATTCTATGTCTTGTTCAGAAGCCAGATGTATTTTCTCATCAAATGCCCGTTTAAACGCAAGGATATTATCCCCTTCCTCTATAATTTTAAATTGAGGATTAATCGAGGCTTCTAATGGAAAACGCTGCAAGATGGATTGACAAAAAGCATGGTTGGTTTCAATCCGCATCCCCCCTGGCAAATCAAGCACTTGAGCAAATAGAGCACGTGCCGCTTTACGCATGGCTTCGTCTGGTTCAATTTCTAAGTCACGTAAGGCTTGATTAAGCTCTTGTTCTGAATATCCTACCCACTCACTTAATTTGCGCTGCAATCGAATAGCCATTTCCGCAGCAGCAGCTTTGGAATAAGTCAAACACTGAATTTTTTGAGGATGTGTGCCTGGTTGTAATGTGTCATCTCGCCCTTTTCTGGGCAACATCAACCGCAATAGACGATCCACTAATAACTTGGTTTTACCACTCCCCGCAGAAGCAGACACAAAGACCGAAATTGTTGGTGTCGATGCCAATCGTTGTTGGGCATTGGCTTCATCAACAGGCGTATTCATTAAGAATTCTAACTGCATTAGTCGTCCCCTGCCATGCTGCTCCACTCTAGCACTCTGGCCAGATGGGTGTAATCGCCAAATCTTGGGATGCCACCACTTGCAGATTTTTCAAACAAATAAGGACGAGGACGAGACAAATAAGGCTGCTGCGGATCATTATATTGCTTAATCAAACGGATCAACGCGTCCCAATAATGCTGAGATAAGAAATAAACTTCATTCTCCATTGTGACTTCAGAAGATTTCTTAACAATCTTTACTTGCTCATCATTATCCAAGCCACCTTTGAGCTTCCAATAATAAAGCTGAGTAATGATTTTTCCTGCAAGATTTTGACCAAAAGCACCACGATAGATCATCGCAGCCTCTAAAGGAAGTTGGGGCGCAGAGCCATTTTTTACACTAGTAATGGATGGTGCTTGCCCTGTTTTGTAATCAAAGATTTCAATCGTGCCATCGTAATTAAAATCTATTCGATCGGCAATACCACGTAAAGTAAAGGATATTCCTGCTTCCTCGGAAAAATCATACGAACCGGATATTTCAGAATAAACTCGTCCAAAATTCTTTTCATTGCGCCTAGCTTGCTCTTCTTCATACACCCAGTCTGCAATCTTTAGCACTCTGGATCGCCACCATTCCCGCATCGAAGGAATAATATCTCGCCGTTCATCCAACGCTTGAATCATGCTATCTTTGACAATTTGTTCATCCCAACCGATTTGCTGATAAGCTTTTTTTAAGCCCTCATGAACTACGTTCCCAAAAATACTGGCAGAGCGATCTTCTTCAAGCCCTACAATTTTTCTGAGTTTTAAAATTCGTTTTGCATAAATCTCGTAAGGATCTTTTAACCAATATTCCACGTCAGTAATCGAAATCGTTTTAGGTCGCCATTTCAAAGGTGGCGTTGGTTTTGGGGCTGAAATAGGTTGAGCAGCCCCTTTAGGTTGATCCAATAATTTTGCCCAACCTAAAGCTGGATGCTCAGCAATAAAACTTTGTCTCCCTTTTAACCACGCCTTTAATCGGGTAATCCATCGCGATGGTACAACAGGAGCATTATCCCTTTGCAAAGGCACAGACAAAACAATTTCAGGAACAGAGCAACAAATTAACATAAAATCGTAAGCCGAACGTCCGACCTCGGCATCTGGTAACGGAATTCCAATCTTACTACGCATCGGTCTGCTGATCCAAGGGCCAGAATCAATCGTTGGTGGCCATACGCCCTCGGACAACCCACCTAAAATAACCATATCCACAACTTGCAAGCGCGCTTCAATCAATCCCCAAATATAGACTCTGGGATGTAATTCTTTATCTTTTCGCCCTCGCAAAACTCGACGTGTATGCACGATCATCCCTGTATAAGAAGCGTTTAGAATTCCTTCAAATTCTTGTAGGGTAATTTCCGTTAAGATTTGTGCTTCAGCGATTAGATTTCTTAAATGCTCAGCCAAAGCATTGCCTTCTTCGGCTGTCCACAATAAGTCTTCGCCTGCTTGTTCACTATTAGACGTTAATGATTCAACCACTTCGACCAATGCAATCGCCCATTGATCCAACGGGCGTTTATAATCGCCTTCTATTAAGGGTGCCATAAATTTTTCAAGCAAATGAATAAGGTTCAAAACCTCATAGGCATGGGATATAAATTGCAAAGATTGTTCACCCAAATGCTCTGGATGCGTTAATTGTAATTCTGATATTCTTTGGCGTGTTGCATGACCGATCGTTTCCAAACCTGTTGCTGCAAATTGTCGCAAAATATTGATCTCAAGTAAGCGGGTGTATTCACGACAAGTTTTTTGAGAATATCCACAACACACAAAAGGATGTTTTAACAACGCAAGTAAAGAAACAGGGGTGAATTTCTCAATACAGGCTCGCACCACAAGGCTGAGCAAAATAGCCGCTGGTGTTTTGTATAAAGGCTCCCCCGCACTATCATCCGCGACGATTCCCCACCGCCCCAGCTCTAACGCAACACGCATTGCTAAGTTACGGTCTGGCGTTACCAAAGCCACTCTTTTTTCAGGTTGCTCCAAAGCATCCCTTATCATCAATGCAATTGAAACCGCCTCTTGTTGTTGATCGGTGGGTTCAGACAAATAA
Source organism: Commensalibacter communis (assembly GCF_947179105.1). Lineage (NCBI taxonomy): Bacteria > Pseudomonadati > Pseudomonadota > Alphaproteobacteria > Acetobacterales > Acetobacteraceae > Commensalibacter > Commensalibacter communis. Next base: position 29,485 of record NZ_CAMXCK010000001.1, on the reverse strand, counting down.
CAATTTGGCAACGTAATTGAATGTTGCCCTATCAACCACTGATCCAATAACTCGGCAGGCAATAGAGTTTGTTGAAATGCCTCAACCCGTTCATTAGGAACCAAAAGCGTATCTTCTTGCCAGTATTGAAGATCAGATCGTTTAACCCCCAACGCAATAAACATCTTCGCCATTTCCGCATAAGGGTGCGTTAATGCTAAATTATTCCACACCTCTTCAGGTAGATCTTCTTGTATTCCAGTGACAATCAACTTCCCATTGAGCAAATTCATAATTGAAGAAAGCAACGCCACCACCGCTGGACGTGCGTCAATAAACCCAATTGCCCATATTGAAGCTGATGCGCCATGTTCTTGCCAATGTTTAGCTTGTATACGTAATAATGCTGCTTTTCTGGCAATCGGGTTCATCACTTGATTATCAAGCAACCATTGTGGCCAAATCTCTGTAATTATACTGAGGAATTGCAGAATATTTTGCCAATGTTGTGCATATTCCCCTTCGACAGCTTTCGGTAGAGCATCCTTTAAAGAACAATCCGCCCATTCTGCTTCATCCATTAATTCTGCCAAAGAGCATGCTAGTTTCCATATTTCCCCAGCTTGTTCTTTATGTTCCAAAGACTGGTCCATTTTCATAATTAGCTTGGTTAAAACAGAAGTGCGTAAAATAGGATCAACCGCTGGAGGCAATGCAAACGCATGGTCGCCTTTTAAGATCAATGCCGATTCATCAATGGCCCCAATCGACATAATCCGAGGCAATAAAATCGGTTTCCCTTCGGTAATTCTTAAAAATGTATCAATGAGTGCCTTGACCGTTCTTTGATTTGGAACAAGGATCATGCCTTGACGAATCATATCAGGCTGATTTTGTGCTTCATGGATCCATCGTTTTGCCAAGATTTCTAAAAAAGGCATATTAAACGGGATAGAGATTAAATTCATGCCGCTATTTGTTCCTATTTTATCAAAGTCTAAAATATTTAACCTGTTATGACAGTAAAAACAGACGATCTTTCCAGCCGATTAACTTTGCTTGTCGCATGGTTTCTGATTGAATGGAAAGATGAATTTGTAAACTATCTTCTGGTAATAAACTGCCTAATCGTTCTGGCCATTCAACCAGTGTTACCTCTTCTCTGGCGTCATCCCAATCCAGCTCTATTAACTCTTCTTCATCTTGCAAACGCCATAGGTCATAATGATACAAAGAAAAGCCAGATGTGTCATATTGTTGTACTAACGTAAAAGAAGGACTGGGAACTTCCATCTCTGGGTCTTTACAAACAGCTCTTAATAATGCACGAGCTAAAGATGTCTTCCCTACGCCTAATGGGCCGAATAATAAGATAGAATCTTGCTTTCTGATTTGCTGAGCAATTTTTTGTGCTAATGCCTCTGTTGCCTTTAAATTTGGCAATGCATAGAGTAATTCATCCATCTTTTTAATCCCTTTGCCCAACCGCTTACGTCAATCTCATACGATCAATTTTCTTTGTCTTAAAGCATATAGAGTTGCTTATTCTTTATAAAATGGTGTTATACATATTATATTACAAAGGGAAGTTATTTATAAAACCATTATTCTACAGTATATTGCGTTTATATTTATAGATACAAAATCATTAACCATTCTTATGATGAATCATTAAAGGTCAAAAGCTATGACAAAATCATCCATCTCTACTGATGTTGCCATTATCGGCGCAGGTCCTACAGGATTATTTGCTGCATTTGAGTGCAGCATGCTAAAAATGACCTGTGTTCTGATTGATACGTTGGAACATGTAGGGGGACAATGTTCAGCTTTATATCCAGAAAAACCCATTTACGACATCCCTGCGCATCCTGCTATTACTGCACAATCTTTAATTGATTCTCTTGAAAAACAAATTGAACCTTTTTCTGTTCCTCGCTTACTTTCCAAAACAGTTACTACTTTAAAAGGTGAAAAAGGCAATTTTACCCTCATTACTCAGAAAGGCGATGAAATCCATGCCAAAGCCATCATTATTGCTGCTGGCGCAGGCTCTTTTGGTCCCAATCGTCCCCCTTTGGACAATATTGAGCAATTTGAAAAAGCAGGAAATATTCACTATTATGTTCGATATAGTGACCAATTCATTGGCAAAGATATCGTCATTGCTGGCGGTGGGGATTCCGCAGTTGATTGGGCTTTGGCATTAAAAGACAAAGCCAATTCTATTTCCTTAATCCATCGCCGCGATCGTTTTCGCGCTGCACCAGAAAGTCTTTGTCGGTTAGAACAAGCGATTAACGAACAAAAAATCAATAAATTGGTTCCTTATCAGCTCCACGCGCTACGTGGTGAACAAGGATGTTTAAATGAAATTGATGTGATTTCTCTAGACGGAGAGATTAAAAGTTTAAAAGCAGATCATTTATTAGCTTTTTTTGGCTTAACAACCGACCTTGGGGCTTTGAAAGATTGGGGCTTTGAAATTAGTCAAGGACGCATTCCTGTAAATCAAACCACCTTACAAACGAGTCAAGAAGGCATTTATGCTATTGGTGATATTGCGCAATATCCTGGGAAATTGAAACTGATCTTACAAGGGTTCAGTGAAGCTGCCATGGCTGCACATGATGTCTATAGCGTTGTTTATCCAGATTTGGCGTTGCATTTTGAACATTCCACAACTCAAGGAATCCCTCAGTAAACTGCATTCTTTAGGGCTTTGTATATGTCACAACCATATCCTTTTATTGATCCCACTTTGTTTACGCAACATGCAGGGGGCGAACTCTATGTTGATCTTTCTGCTATTGTGCAGAATTATCATTCTTTGCAAAAGAAAGTGGCTCCTGCACAATGTGGAGCAGTTGTAAAAGCCAATGCCTATGGGTTGGGTATGGTTCCTGTTGCCAAAGCTCTAGCCAAAGCTGGATGCAAAGAGTTTTTTGTTGCACATCTTGATGAAGGAATCGCTTTAAGAAATATCTTAGGAAAAGAATACCTTCTTTATGTCTTGCATGGTGTGCCTCATGGCACAGAATCCATTTTTCTAAAGCATTATCTCATCCCCATCTTGAATGATATTCATCAGTTACAAAGATGGTCGTCCTTATGTAAAGACCATCAAACATCTTATGCTGCGGGTTTACAATTTGATACTGGCATGTCCAGATTTGGAATCGGGCAAGATGAAATTCATGAATTGCAACATATAGATTGGAATGTGTTTCAACCTGCATTAGTAATGAGCCATTTAGCCTGCGCTGATATACCTAATCATATAGCAAACCAACATCAACTCGAACAGTTTCATATTTTAAAACAATTAATCCCCAATTGTCGTTCCAGCCTTGCTGCATCCAGTGGTATTTTTCTAGGGAATGACTGGCATTTCGATATCGTAAGACCAGGCGTTGCGCTGTATGGCGGAAATCCAACACCAAGCCAGCCGAATCCTATGAAAAATGTTATTTCTCTACAAGGAAAAATCATTCAAACACGCCATATTTCAAAAGGGGCTTTTATTGGGTATGGTGCAAGCTTTACAGCAACCAAAGATATGAGATTGGCATTAATCTCTATTGGATATGCTGATGGTTTTTTTCGAGCCTTCAGTAATAAAATATCAGCAATCAGCCCAAAATTTCCCGATACTCCACTTGCCTTACTAGGGCGTATTTCAATGGATTCTTTATGCCTAGATATTACAAATTTGCCAAAAGTTGCTATACAAGTGGGCGATAAAATTGAAATAATCGGTGATCATTGCTCTATTGATACGCTTGCTCAACAGGCAGATACCATTGGATACGAAATATTAACGTCTTTGGGGAATCGATATCATCGTATTTACACGTGATTTATTATTCTAGTAAAAAGTAAATCCAAAGAAATGACGAGGATCTAATACAATATCTCTTTCAATATCACCTTCAATATAGGTAATAAATAATGACGAAAGCGATGTGTGTTGATAGTTAGCCTTTAATACCTTAATTTCTTGTTCTGTCTTAAACATCTGAGAATAAATAGACATTTGTAAGAATTGATCATCATCATCAATATCAAACCACAGATTAATTTTATCGATAATATTGGCTTGAATAAAACCCCCATCATCTAGATAAATCTGATAAATAAATTGATCAAAAATAAAAAATAGTCTGTCATACAGAGGGTGAAAAATTGATTGATTTTTATTATTCGCATTAATGAACCCTGTCACAACGACATCATTCAATGTTTCTGTTATCAAACAGCAAGTAAAATTTTGCATTAGTATTAAAAAACTTTAATTATTTTATCATAACAAAAAAGGGATAGTGAAATCACTATCCCTTTTTCTGAAAACTACCTAGGAGAAGCTAGGATTATTCTGCTGCTGGAGCTTCTGCACCTGCTTCTGGAGCTGCAGCTTTTTTGCCATGGTGGCCTTTTTTACCATGATGACCTTTTTTACCAGCATGTTTTTTACCATCATGTTTTTTACCATGATGAGCAGGACCTTTACCTTCTGGAGCAACAGGTGCACCAGGAGCTGCTGCTGGAGCAGGAGCTGCTTGTACAGCAGGAGCTGGAGCAGGAGCTGCTTCTTGAGCGAATGCAGGAGCTGCGAAACCTAATACTGCTACAGTTGAAAGAACTGCTGAAAGACGAGAAAATAATTTCATTTTATATCACCAAGTTTAAAAAACGGGATCGAAAACCGTGTTGTTTCGACATGAATAAAAGCTAACATAATGTTTTTAACGTGTCTTATTTTAAAATTTTAATTCTGTTACAATTTATTACAATTAGACCATATTTAGGTCTTATTTCTTTATATCTGCCATGTTTTTTTAATCACAATTGGCATATTTAAGTCATATTTATAAAAAATACTTTAAAAGCATATGCTTATCATAATACAATTTGTTACAAAAAAAGCCACCTTAAAATGAATTAAGGTGGCTTTTTTACATTTAGTTACAAGAATTAGCCAGCTTTTTGACGAGAATTCTTTTTACGGTCATGAGGATTAAGATAAAGTTTACGAATACGAACCGCTGATGGAGTCACTTCAACCAACTCATCATCTTCAATATACGCAATTGCTTGTTCTAAAGACATTTTACGAGGTGGAACCAATAATAACGCTTCATCTTTACCAGCAGCACGAATATTGGTTAACTTCTTTTCTCTAACTGGATTTACGTCCAAGTCATTTTCACGGGAATGTTCCCCAAGAATCATCCCAACATAAACTTTTTCACCATTACTGACGAACAAAGTTCCACGATCTTGTAAAGAGAATAAAGAATATTGAACGGCTACACCATCTTCTGCAGAAATCAATGATCCATTACGACGACCTGGAATTGCGCCAGCCCATGGGCCATAGCCTGAAAATAGGCGGTTCATAATCCCAGTACCACGAGTATCTGTTAAGAACTCATTGTGATACCCAATTAGCCCACGAGATGGAATCGCAAAAGTCAATCGAACTTTACCACCACCAGAAGGGTTCATATCTTGCATAACCCCTTTACGTACTGATAATTTTTCAACCACAACACCTGAATAAGGCTCATCAACATCGACCAATACTTCTTCGTATGGTTCTTCTTTTTCACCTGTTTCTTCGTTGATGCGTGTTAATACTTTTGGACGACCAATCGTTAACTCAAATCCTTCACGGCGCATGGTTTCAATTAACACACCTAATTGAAGCTCTCCACGTCCTGCAACTTCAAAAGCATCCGTTTCATTACTGTCGGTTACTTTAATCGCAACATTGCTTTCGACTTCACGGAATAAGCGTTCACGAATCTGACGTGATGTTACTTTTTTACCTTCACGACCACCCAAAGGACCATCGTTAATACGGAAGGTCATAGACAATGTTGGCGGATCAATTGGGTCTGCGTGTAATGCTTCTGTCACTTCAGGAGAAGCAATGGTTTCAGAAACCGTTGCATCAGAAAGGCCAGCAATCGCAACAATATCCCCAGCTTGAACTTCATCCACAGGAACGCGTTCCAAACCACGGAATGCTAATAATTTACTGATACGACCTGTTTCAACAATCGTCCCGTCCACACGCAATACACGAACAGGCATATTAACTTTGGCCATCCCTTGTTCAACACGACCTGTTAAAATACGACCCAAGAAGTTATCAGCTTCTAAGATACTAGCAACCATCGCAAAAGGTGCATCTTTATTAACATTTGGTGAAGGAACATGCTTTACGATCAAATCAAACAAAGAACTTAAGTCTTCTTTGTGACCATCAACAACATAATCAGCCCAACCTTGACGACCAGATGCGTAAAGCATTGGGAAGTCTAATTGTTCGTCATTCGCACCTTGAGCTGCAAATAAATCGAACACTTCATCATGCACTTCATCTGCACGTGCATCAGAACGATCCACTTTATTCACCACAACAATCGGGCGTAATCCACGTTTTAATGCTTTAGCAACAACGAATTTTGTTTGTGGTAATGCACCCTCAGCAGCATCAACCAACACAACAGCACCATCCACCATTGATAAGATACGTTCAACTTCACCACCAAAATCAGCATGGCCTGGGGTATCAATAATATTAATCCTTACATCATTCCAAACAACTGATGTACATTTTGCCAAAATTGTAATACCACGTTCACGTTCCAAATCATTACTATCCATCGCGCGTTCAACAACATGTTGATTTTCACGGAATGTTCCAGATTGTTGTAGTAATTGATCAACTAATGTTGTCTTGCCATGGTCAACGTGTGCAATAATGGCAATGTTACGGATTTCCATAATACTCTATTTTCTCCAATAAAATTAATTCTCTATGCCTTATCCACAGCATAAATATCTTTGCAATTACCTTTAACCTCTATCACGTCAGAGGACAAGATAACTTTGCATATTAAAAATTCATTACTTCTTTTAATTCAGGCAATGGTCTTGCACCAAAATGAGAAATAACCTCAGAAGCAACCACGCTTCCTAAACGTCCACATTCTGCATAAGTACGGTCTGTTGTCCATCCTGCCAAGAAACCAGCAACATAAGCATCCCCTGCACCTGTTGTATCTACTACAACCGTAGGAACACAAGCAACCTCTATTCGCTCGTTCTCGGCAACAATCACACTTCCTTTTTCTCCGCGTGTCACAACAACAATCGGGGCATCCTTTGCAGCTTGAGCAATAGCCGTTTCAAAATCTTCTGTTTCGTATAAAGCACAAATTTCATGGTCATTTGCAAAAACCATATCCACACGTGTCGATACAAAATCCTTGAATGCTGCCAAGTGACGTTGTACACAAAAAACATCAGAAAGACTTAATGCAACCTTTTTTTCAGCTTTGTGAGCAATATCTGCAGCTTGATAAAACGCTTTTTGTGCTAATTCACCATCAAATAAGTAACCTTCTAAAAAGGTAACTTTACCTGCACTGATGACTTCTTCAATAACATCTTCAGGTTTAAATTGCGTACATGCACCTAAATATGTATTCATCGTGCGTTGTCCATCGGGGGTCACAAAGATGATTGAACGTGCTGTCAATAAATCCGCATTCCCTTTGGCTTTTAAGGGTTGAGAAGGAAAATAAACCCCACCTTGTCGAATATCATCCGCAAAGTTTTTTCCTAAACCATCATCTGCAACTTTGCCAAGATAAGCTGTTTTTGCCCCCATCAACGCAGCAACAAAACATGTATTCGCAACAGAACCACCACTCATCTGCTTTTCAGCTTTTAACATCGATTTAAGTTCTTTGGCACGTTGTCCATTAATAAGTGCCATCGTCCCAGGAACCATTCCTTGTTGTTCAAGGAAATTCGAATCGACTTGAACCAGGACGTCCACAATCGCATTCCCTATTCCTACGATATCAAATTCTGTATCATCGGATCGCTTACGACCCAAGATTTCTCTGAAACTTCTCATCTTTAACTTCATTTTCCTTTTTCTTATCGTAATCAATTAACATATTACGATAGCAACTCTTTTTTGCATTGTCTTATCTAAAAACAATATTTAGTTTTTCTTAATTCTTATTATGAAAACCTAGATTGAATCATATTAACTGGTATATATTTATTAATTATGATTTACAATTTTAACCTTAATCAACTATATGAAGATTAGTGTTTTAAAGAACAACCTTATAGTCATACAATCTTTATTTTATCCCAAATCATGATGAAGGCTCTCACTCTATGAAAAATAACCTACCCCCAACCTTAGAGAAAAAACTAATTAATCGTAATACACTCTTACCCAATACAGAGCGCGCTTATGGTACAAATAGTTCTTTACATCATGATAATGCATCCCATCGTCGTACCCTTGCAATAGGACAAGGAATTCGCATCCAAGGCGTAATAGAAGACGTTGAAACATTAATCATCGAAGGCACTGTCGAAACCAATACGATTAAAGCAAAAAAAATCATTGTGCAAAAAACAGGTCTCCTTAAAGGTGAGGTCGATTCTCAAGATATCGAAATTACAGGCATTTTAGAGGGAAATATTATTGCACAAGGGAACTTAGTTGTAACAGCAACCGGTCGTTTAATTGGTAAAGCAAAATGCCGTCGCTTAAAAGTCGAAGATGGCGGGCAAATCACTGGTCAAATTGAAATGATTACTGCTGATAAACCAAAAGCAGCCGCCGCTCACACAGAAACAGAAGTCAAAACCAACGAAGAGACTCCTATTGCAGAAGAACTTCTAAAAACAGCTGAGCCTAGAATCGATTAATACATATTATTTCTCTGAACCTTAACTGTTCAGAGAAACATAGCAGATTAAGCAACGTTATTTTTACGATCTCTTAACTTAACATACGCAATTTGAACATGCTCTAAACAATATGGTTTTCCTGGAACAACCTTAGAACCACAAAAATGAAAATCCTTCGTACCTGGATCGCCAATAGGCCAACAACAATCAGACATTGAACGTCTTTTTGGCAATTCTACTGGTGTTGTAAAATCAATTTTTGTTTTCTTTGATGGTTTGATTTCCTTTTTTACGATCGGCGCTATCATCTCTAACTGAGTAACTTCCGCTGCTTTTGCAGTATTAGCCGTTAACGCAGGCTTTTCTTTTTCAATTTTCTCAATTTTTTCTGCTTTTGACTTTGCAACCTTTACGACTTTTTCTGCAGGTTGAGTTTCAGCTTTTGTCACAGCTGGTGCTGGTGCTTTTTCTTTTTTTGCAGCTGCTCTACGAATCGGTGAAGGTCTTCCTTCCAACCCTAAACGATGCGCCTTACCCACCACTGCGTTTTTAGTCACATTTAAATGCCGTCCTATTTCAGCCGTGGACAGCCCTTGCGCCCATAACTCTTTTAACCGTCCTACGGCTTCTTCATTCCATTCCATTACGCATACTACCCTTTATAATATCGATCTGATTTATACAATTAGTTATTCTAAAGCTGAAAATCAATTAACGTTTAATTAATTCTATTTTTTGATCTTGAACCCCTAAAATAAGCTGCCCATTACAAAGATCAATAGCATCTTGTCCAAATACGTCACGCCTCCACCCAGATAATACAGGCAAATCACGTTTTCCCAATGCCAGTTTTTCAATATCTTTACTATCAATCACTAATTTTGGAGCCACTTGATATCGTTCACATTTCGCTTGTAGCAATACTTTGAGTAAAGCAATCATTGCTTCAGATGGTTTTCGTTTGTTCGATTCAACAGGAATAGGCAAAGGCAATGATTCAACATCTGTATTTTTCACTGTTTTGATAACAGCTAATAAAGTCCCCCCTTCTTTACCCTCTGCAAAACCATGCGAGATGCCACGAATACGAGACAATGCCTTGACACTATCAGGCAAGGCAGCAGCAATCGCCAGCAGGCTCTCATCCTTAACCAAATGTTGCCGAGGAATATTTAGCTTTTGTGCTTCTTCTTCACGCCATTGAATAATAGCATATAAGCACCCTAAAACACGGCGATTATTTGTCTTGGGACGTAAACGTTTCCATATTTTTGCCAATGGAGGCAAAAAGAAATTTGGATCGGACAATACGTCTATCTCAGCTGCAACCCAGCTTAGCCGATTCGTATCTTGTAATTTTTGTAATAAAACTAAATATACATCCCATAAATAAGTCACATCTGCTGCCGCATAATTTTGTTGTGCAGCTGTTAATGGGCGCATTGCCCAATCACTAAACCGATGTGATTTATCAATCGTTACTTTGAGTAAAGACTCAACCAAACTGTCATATCCAATTTGATTACCAAACCCAGCCACCATTGCCGCAACTTGGGTATCGAAAACAGGCGCCGGCAATACTCCCAGTAAATGCAAAAATATTTCTAAATCTTGTTGAGCTGCATGAAAAACTTTTACGACTGAAGGTGCCGTTAATAACGGTAACAACAACGACAAATCAATATCAGACGACAACGCATCTAGTAAATATACAGTTCCTGTTCCTGCAATTTGTACAAGACATAATTCAGGCCAATAAGTTCGTTCCCGAACGAATTCGGTATCCACTGTAATGAATTTTTCCTGCAATAAAGATGCAACCATCTTCTGTAATGACTCATTGTCTATAATCATCACAGGTTTAGAAAATTTTTGTAAATTGATCATATACTTTTATGAAAATAATTTTTCCGGAAAATAAACTTATCATACTTCACTTTGCTTCAAAATAATTTTCTAATGGATTTGATCAAAAATCACATCAGAGACAATACTATTACTGCTGATAAAAAACCCATTCTAAGTAAATTTTAAGTTCATAATAAATTTAAGCGTGTGGGTAATTTGAAATATCGCCAATTTCCATCTGTTGTTTTTTTATATTCTAACTCTAAATGACTATATGCTTTGGTCATAAAATGATGTTCGAATAACTGTAAACGATTTAATCCTACCTGACCCATCGAATCACCAATGATGCCTTGCATCAAAAGTTCCATCACTGCCATTGATACTGCACCAGGTCCCGTACAATCCCACACACTTGAAAAGCGATAATCACCTGTTAAATTATTACATATTTTGTTAAATATTGCTTCAATAACAGGATTATGTGGCTGACACACAACAAAATCGTTATCAATACAACATGGCTGCCCTTTAGTATAAAATAGTAAACAATCGAAATCATAATGCTTGAAAATTTTTTCTAAACTTGTGAAGCAATCAATATCGATATCAACATATATTCCCCCTTTTTGTAATAAATAACCCATCCGAAAGAAATCAGATTTCATTGATGGATGCACACAACGACGTTCATATAAATGCAAAATGTCTTGCCCATAATGCTGTTGAATAAATTCACCTGCTGATTTTTCATCAAATAACTGCACTTGATAAGTCGGATTATGATGGCGGATTTTATCAATAGAATCCTGCACATCTAGTGGAGGGACCGTCTCATGCCAGAATAAAATAATATGCTTAGGAACAGTGATTGAATAATTTTCTCTTACTTCTACCACTGAGTTTTTATCGATAATTGGCAAAAATCGAGGTTGTAAATAATGCTCCAATTCATCTAAAGGATGAAAAGAAAATTTAAAATATTTTGCCTGTTCTTTTTCCTCGTTAGTAAACAATATTTTATCCTTTCTCTTCAATACTTACATATTAAGATAGAATATTTTTAAAGTTCATTTTATACTATTTTCTGAACAAACAACCCTATTTTAACATTGAATATAAAATTATGTCTAAATCACCTGATTTGAAAAAACATCTGACCCAATTAGGGGAAAATACCCCTTTGCCACAATCTCCACAAGACGCGAAACTGGAACGAGTGCCAGCACCCTATCAAGAGTACGATTATACTATTCGTTTTACCGCGCCAGAATTTACGTCTCTTTGCCCCATTACAGGACAACCTGACTTTGCCCACCTTGTCATTGATTATATTCCAGAAAAATGGATCGTTGAGAGTAAATCTTTAAAATTATATTTATCTAGCTTTCGTAACCACGGCTCTTTTCACGAAGCATGCACCGTCGAAATCGGTTCAACAATAGTAAAGTTATTAAAACCCAAATGGTTAAGAATTGGTGGGTATTGGTATCCCAGAGGTGGAATGCCAATTGATGTGTTTTGGCAAACAGATACGCCACCTAAAAAAGTATGGATTCCAGAACAAGAGGTTCCGGCATATAGAGGAAGGTAATAAATACCTTTCCTCTATGATGAGAAGGCTACTTCTTTACAGAGGTAGCTAACTCTAGCATAACGCGAGCATTTTGCATTTCGTCAATTAACTCACGTTGTCTTTCAGCATCATTACCCTTAGAAGCTACTTTATAACTTTCCTCTAAGTCAGCCAAACGTTTACTTGCTGTCTCTTCAGACAACTCGTCCAGCTTTTTGACTTCTTTGGCAAGCACGGTGCATTTTGTTTCTTGCATCTCAGCAAAACCGCTTTCAACAAAAAAACTATCCGTTATTTTGTCCCCTTCATAAAGGTGAATAACACCCCCACGAAGGAGAAGGATCATAGGAACATGACCCTCCATTGCAGCAATATCACCTTCTAAACCGGGTAAAACAGCCATATCGACCTTTTGAGAAACGACAACTTTCTCTGGGCTGACAATTTCAAGTTGTATCGACATTACTGTCTTCCTTTACAGTTCTACAAAATGCTTATTTAGCATCTTGTTTCATTTTCTCTGCCTTTGCAATTGCTTCATCAATGGTTCCTACCATATAGAAAGCTGCTTCTGGCAAATCATCATGCTTACCATCAATGATTTCTTTAAAGGAACGTACAGTATCTTTAACTGGAACCAGTTTACCAGACATACCCGTAAAGACTTCAGCAACATGGAAAGGTTGAGAAAGAAAACGTTGAATACGACGTGCGCGTGAAACAACTTTTTTATCTTCTTCAGATAATTCATCCATACCCAAAATCGCAATAATGTCTTGCAAAGATTTATAGTTTTGAAGAATCTTCTGAACGCTACGTGCAACTTCGTAATGTTCTTCACCAACAATACGAGGATCCAATGAACGAGATGTAGAATCCAACGGATCAACCGCAGGATAAATCCCAAGTTCTGCAATAGAACGGTTCAACACTGTTGTTGCATCTAAGTGAGCAAACGTTGTAGCAGGTGCAGGATCTGTCAAGTCATCAGCAGGCACATAAACAGCTTGCACTGACGTAATAGAGCCCTTTTTTGTGGAGGTAATACGTTCTTGTAAATTACCCATTTCCGTTGCCAATGTAGGTTGATACCCCACAGCAGATGGAATACGACCCAACAACGCAGAAACTTCAGAACCAGCTTGGGTAAAGCGGAAAATATTATCAACGAAGAACAACACATCCTGTCCAGCTTCGTCACGGAAATGTTCTGCAACAGTCAAACCAGATAATGCAACGCGAGCACGTGCCCCAGGAGGTTCATTCATTTGCCCATAAACAAGAGCCACTTTTGAACCTTCGGTGCTGTTTCCGTCAACTTTAATAACGCCAGCATCTTTCATTTCGTGATACAGATCGTTACCTTCACGAGTTCTTTCACCAACACCAGCAAATACAGACACACCACCATGTCCCATTGCAATATTGTTAATTAACTCTTGAATCAAAACGGTCTTACCAACACCAGCACCACCGAACAAGCCGACTTTACCACCACGAAGATATGGGCAAAGTAAGTCAACAACTTTAATACCTGTTTCCAAGATTTCACTTGCTGCACTTTGTTCTTCAAAAGATGGTGCTTCACGGTGAATCGGTGAGTAGCTTTTTGCGTTAATTGGGCCTAATTCATCAATAGGTTCACCAATAACGTTTAAAATACGACCCAATGTTTCATTACCAACAGGCATACGAATTTGATGTCCTGTATCAGCAACTTCCATTCCACGAACCATACCATCGGTAGAATCCATCGCAATACAACGAACTTGGTTATCACCAATTTCTTGTGCGACTTCTAATACCAAATTACGATCGCCAACTTTACAAGTTAATGCGTTCAAAATGTAAGGCAAATCACCTGTAAATTGCACGTCAACAACAGCACCTTTGACTTCGGTGACGCGACCTACAGAGTTACTTTTAGATGCAGCCTGATTCCCCGCTGATGAATCAGTGTATGCTGCGTTTTTTTCTTCAATTGCGGTTTCCGACATAATAGGGTCAGCTCCTAGCAGAATAATTATAACAATCAGGCAGCATTTGCACCTGATATAACCTCAGTAAGTTCATTCGTAATATTTGCTTGACGAGTACGGTTGTAATGCAAGCTTAACTTATCAATTGCTTTACCTGCATTACGTGTCGCACTATCCATAGCCGTCATACGAGCACCTTGCTCACCAGCATTGGTTTCAAGCATAGCAGAAAATAATTGAACACGAAGGTTTTGGGGAAGCAAGCGATGCAATACTTCCTCTGGCTCTGGTTCAAATAAATACTCAGCTTGTAATTGCTCTTTATGAGCAGCTAATTTTTCGTCTAAGGTCTCTTCATGTTTCTCAGTTGCAGCAATACTCAAAGGAATCAACGGCAATTCAGTCGGAACTTGTAACATGACATTCTTAAACTGGTTATAAACCACGGTGCATACATCACATTGTTCATCTTGCAACAATTTTTCAATATAGCTGGCAATTTGATCAGCCGTATCAAATGTTACATTTCCCAACCGATGATCGCCACCTTCTGGTCCTACAACAAGATTAGGATATTCACCTCGGAAATAAACGTAAGATTTAAACCCAATTGGACATATTTTTACGTTTTTTCCTTCTTTAAGAAGTTTTTCAACGATGCCACGTGTTGCGCGATTAATATTTCCGTTAAATCCACCAGCCAAACCACGATCACTGCTCATTGGAATAATCAAGTGAATATCTTGCTTCCCTGTTCCTGCCAATAATTTTGGCAAGCCAGGACGATCACCCAAAGATTCTTTTAAATTAACCAAAATCCGTTGCATCGTTGTTGCAAAAGGTTTTGCTTCACGTGAACGTCTTTCAGCACGGTTCATCTTTGCAGCAGCAACCATTTTCATGGCGCTTGTAATTTTTTTTGTCGATTTAACGCTATTAATTCTCGCGCGTAATTCCTTTAAAGAAGCCATTGCAATGCCCCTTAAACTTGCTTGAATTTAATAACGAAATCTTTTAAGAATGCCACCAATTTTTCTTCCAATTCTTTGGTGATTTGAGCAGCATCTCGGATTCCATTAAGAATATCAGCACCAGAAGAACGCATTACTTCGATAAATTGTTTTTCAAAGTGACCAATTTTGTCAACTGCAATTTCATCTGTGTATCCACGAGTTCCAGCATATAGAACAACAACTTCTTCTTCCATAGTGTATGGAGAATTTTGAGGTTGTTTCAATAACTCTGTTAAACGCGCACCACGAGCCAATAGTTTTCTAGTAGACGCATCAAGGTCAGAAGCAAATTGAGAGAACGCTTCCATCTCACGATATTGCGCTAACTCAAGTTTAATACTACCTGCAACTTGTTTCATTGCTTTTGTTTGCGCTGCAGAACCAACACGAGAAACAGATGTTCCAACGTTAACTGCAGGACGAATACCACGATAAAACAAATCTGTTTCTAAGAAGACCTGACCATCTGTAATCGAAATCACGTTGGTAGGAATATATGCAGAAACGTCACCAGCTTGTGTTTCAATAACTGGTAAAGCTGTTAATGAACCGCCACCGTTTTCGTCAGACATTTTTGCAGCACGTTCCAACAAACGTGAGTGCAAATAGAACACATCCCCAGGATATGCTTCACGTCCAGGTGGACGACGCAACAACAATGACATTTGACGATAAGCAACTGCTTGCTTTGACAAATCGTCATAGCTGATTAATGCATGCATTCCGTTATCACGGAAATGTTCACCCATAGAAGCCGCAGCATAGGGCGCAATATATTGCATAGGAGCGGCATCAGAAGCTGTTGCTGCAACAACGATGCAATATTCCATTACTCCTTGTTCTTCAAGAGTACGAACAACCTGAGCCACTGTTGAACGTTTTTGTCCAATAGCAACATAAATACAATACAAACTTTTCTTTGGATCGTTTAACGCATTTGTTTTCTTTTGTGCAATCATTGTGTCGATCAATACAGTTGATTTTCCTGTTTGACGATCTCCAATAATCAATTCACGTTGTCCACGTCCGATAGGAACCAAAGCATCAATGGCTTTAATACCTGTTAACATCGGTTCACAAACAGATTGACGAGGCATAATGCCAGGTGCTTTTACTTCTGCTAAACGACGTTCAACGTCTTGTAATGGACCTTTGCCATCAATTGGATTTCCAAGGCCATCAACAACACGACCCAAAAGACCTTTTCCAACAGGAACGTCGATCACACGATTCGTACGAGAAACAGTGTCCCCTTCACGTACTTGGCTGTCGTTACCAAAAATAACAACCCCAACGTGATCGCTGGAAAGGTTCAATGCCATCCCTTTTAAGTCACCATCGCCGAAGGAAACTAATTCACCCGCCATGACGTTTTGCAGGCCATAAACCAATGCAATACCGTCACCAACAGACAAAACAATTCCTGTTTCCTCAACGTTAGACTCTTTATCAAAGGACGCAATTTGTTTTTTAAGGATGTCCGAAATCTCTGCGGGACGGATTTCCATCACGCGGCTCCCTTCATAACATTATGTAGACGATTAAGACGAGATTTAAGGCTAGCATCATAAAGCTGAGCCCCAATGCGTATGACAAAGCCGCCTAGTAACTTTGCATCAATACGCTCTTGTATATTTACTTTATTATACCCTACTTGAGCCAAGCGATCTTTTAACTGAGCACGTTGTTTGTCTGTTAAAGGATGCGCTGTGGTTACTTCGGCCGTGCTTACGCCACGGCGAAAATCAACCAAAGCAAAAAAAGCTAATAAAATAGATTTTAAACTTGCAAGCCGACGATTATTTGCAATTACGCCAACAAAATTTTGAAGTAACTGACTGAATCCAGCTTGTTTTAAAGTGCTAACAATAATCTCACGGCTTTGCGCTGTATCAAAAGAAGGGTTATTTAGAACCTCTCTTAACAATTCGCTTTCGTTGATAATTTTTAACAGATTTTCAACTTCACTAACGACTTCATTCAAAACTCGCTCTTCTTCTGCCAACTCATAAAGAGCAGTAGCATAACGACCTTTGAGATCATTTGCCGCAAAAGTTGATGCTGCGCCAGCAGCCATTGTTGCATCGGTATTCACTTCGTTTATTCTTTCATTTCTCTTCTAGAATAGCGTAACAAAGCCATATAGCTTTCTTTACCTTCCCAACAACTTTGGATAGATGTTTATAAAAAACGTATTCTATACCAAACCCTATTAAAAACATAAACTAAAAAGCACTTTGCTTATCGTTTAATTCTGAAGTGTTGCAAGTCTGTACGACCAAACAAACACGTCCCAGCGCAAAACCACAAAACCCGTAACTTTAAACTTGTGTGTTAGATAAAAGATTTTTAATAAAAAGGAAAGCCCTAGAACATCCAAAATAAGGCAGATCAAGTATAAATGATGAATTATTTTATAACTTGATTTTTAAGTAACAAAATCCTAGGCAACATATACAACGAATTCTAAATAATCTATTTCGCCATATCATGCAATGTTACAAGAGCGCCTTTGCCCATTTCTGTGCAATGGTTTTATTAAATGATGCTTTTAAATTCTTATCATTCAAATAGCCCATTTTATCCTCACTCAATAATAACTCCAAATCTATACCTGCTTTATCCGAGTGATTCTTTTTGATTACATATAAGACTGTTAAAAACGGAAATGCATAATAATTGGGATTTTCCAGAATATCATTAATAAGTTCGGTTTTTGCTTCCATCAAATGATAGACGCGCTTTAAGTATTTTTCAGTAAAGAACCTTGCAACACGATAGCAAGCGCGTTCTATGCCCTCCTCTGTTCTGGGCAACATAATGGGGAAAATGTCTGAACAGTTATCTTCAGATGCGTAGTAAGACGAATATATCATTTCTGTATTCGCAATATTGGACATATAAGGAGGGGATAATTGATCAATAAAAGATCTGATTGCAATATCATTCACGGAAAGAGAAAAAGCATATTCCAAACTGGCACTCAAATAGCTCCAGCTAATTTTTGTCTGAAACCCTTTTTTATTCTCAATGAAGATACATTTTTTATTTACACGCAAATAAGGATAATCGATCAATTTTGCCTTTAAAAAAGTTTGAAGCTTCTTTTCAAAAATCTGCTTATTTTGACTTTGGTCAATCATGATTATTTGCGCGTTAAAAACTAGTTTCCCTGAAATTCCAAGAACTGCTGATACCGTTGATCGAGCAGCCCTTTTGCTTTTTCGTAATTTTGATCTGAAAACTGAATATAATAATAGCTTTGCTCTTTAGCACCCTCCAGTAAATCCAGATCTAACCCACTATAATCTTGTAAATAAGATCCATACTTTTTTGAAAATACTGAGGTGTCATCATAATAAGCATCCGCAAATTCGGCACCTTCTTGGTTAAAATCCTCGTCCATCAAGCCACCATAATTAAAATCAAATAATAAATCTAATACAGAGTAATCTTCAGTCTCTTGATGAATCTTGACTAACAAATCAGCGCCATCCTCCAGTAAATCTTCGCCTGCAAACCCTTTTTCCAACATCCAACGATAGAAAAAAGCCATATGCACGCCACCTTGAGTGACGGGTAACTCTTCAGGGAAATCGTCGGCACCATAATGATATTTTGCTTTATCATATGATATTGCATTGATCCTTATATCATCTTATTTGAACAATAAAAATAATGTCAAAATCAATATAAAAACGCAAGCATAGATCGATGCTTATATTTTATAATTTCAATTGTAAGGGATTTTTTTGGAGCGGGCGAAGGGAATCGAACCCTCCTCAGAAGCTTGGAAGGCTACTGCATTACCACTATGCTACGCCCGCTTGTACCAAGAATGTCGATATGCTTTGTATAAGCATTCGATAAATGTAACACTCTTTTAGCAAAAATTTTTATCAGATCAAGTCTTTTTTTTATTTTTATAGAAAAAAATATTTTCTATCATTTTTTTCTTGACTTTCGATCCATTTCATTGCTTTTTCTCCTAATCATGATTTTAAATGATCGTTCTTGCAAAAAGAGTGATTCTAGTTTAAAGTCACACAGTGATCATGCAGGGGTGTAGCTCAATTGGCTAGAGTGCCGGTCTCCAAAACCGGAGGTTGCGGGTTCGAGACCCTCCACCCCTGCCAAAAGACACGTATAGTATTTCATGAATGTAATCACATTCATCTTGTCCTTTAACCGTACGGATATATTATATACAAATATAATATGTTGTACTATTTTGAATTAGGAAAGGTGTTTCGTGTCGGTCAATCCCACGAAATTTTTGCGTGATGTTCGTAGTGAAGCCAAGAAAGTTACTTGGCCAACACGTCGCACGACATTAGTCACAACAGCCGCTGTGCTTGCCATGGCCGCTGGGGCTTCCGCATTCTTTTTTATTGTAGACCAAGTCATCGGCTTTGGTATTCAATCTTTGTTTGGCTTATAGGGGGTTAAGCCAGTCATGGCAAAAAGATGGTACGTGATTCACGTTTATTCTGGATTTGAAAAAAAAGTTGTTCAGCAAATCAAAGAACAGGCAGAACAAAAAGGCTTAACAGGTCAAATCGAAGAAATTTTGGTTCCTTCTGAAGAAGTAATCGAAGTTAAACGCGGTCAGAAAATTCAAACTGAACGTAAATTTTTCCCAGGCTACGTGCTGGTAAAAATGGAAATGACGGATGAAGCTTGGCATTTAGTCAAAGATACTCCCAAAGTAACAGGATTTCTGGGCAACAGAATGCGCCCCTCTCCTATTTCGAATGCCGAAGCTGAACAAATTATGAAACAAGCTCAGGAAGGCATGGATAGCCCTCGTCCTTCAGTCAATTTTGAAGTTGGTGAGCAAATCAGAGTATCCGATGGTCCATTCACTTCCTTTAATGGTGTTGTCGAAGAAGTCGATACAGAAAAAGGTCGCTTAAAAGTCAGCGTCTCTATTTTCGGTCGTTCAACCCCGGTTGAACTCGAATATAACCAAGTCGAAAAATTATAGATCTTCCAAAACGCTTTAATATTTTAAAGCGTTTTTTAATATTTTCTCGTAAAATATTCGCAGAATTGTAATGCTTCTGTTTCTACTGTATCTTGTTCAAGAAATTCTTGAATATCTTTTTTCATTGCTTGATATTGTTTTTGACAAGATTTTTCATCACAAAATACTGTGTGAACCATGGCACCATAGATACCTGCCGTGATTGTGTAATATTTTTCACATTTCTTCAATGTAATACGTGCTCCTAAATAACTTTCTTCTTCTAGAATTATATCTCCATTTTCACTACCCTTCGTGCCAATTGTCCCTAGTATTTTCCACATATATAATCATGTACCTTTTACATTCACACTTAAGATCATAAAAAAGGAAGGATATACCTTCCTTTTTCCTCATAAATTATTCTAAAGATTAATTTACTATAGGCATAGAAGGCAAATTAGCCAAACTTGCAGCAGTAGTCTCGGCAATTTCCCCAAGTATTTGGCTTAATGCAACGACCAATGCTTGTGTGCTACTATCCGCAGGAACTTTTTCAAGCGTCAATAATCGATTAAATTTGGATGGTTTATCGCTATCAGTGCGAATCACTACATCTGCTGTCACTACTGCTTTACCACTTGCATCTTGATTAAATCTTGAAATATCCATTTCTACATAGAATTGTGGCGTAGTTTGCGTTGCTTGATTTTGTAAAAATACACGTGAATTGGGTAAACGTTGTGCCAGATCTAACATCATCACACGACCAATCATATTTGTAATATTATCCGCCCATGCATCCGAAGAGGATAACGTAAGTTTATTATTACTGATCTCTGAAACAATACGATCTTTATCTAAAAAGCCTGCTAATGAAGGTGTTCTGACCTCTATAATAGAAGAAGTCACATTATACAACCTGCCTTGTACAGGGGAAAGCGTATAGTATGTCGGGCCAGAATTGCTGCATGCTGTCAATACACTACCCGTTACGGCTAACAAAGATCCTCCCATCATCGTTTTCAAAAGATGGCGGCGCAATACTATATTTTTTGTATTTAAACGAGTCATTATTTACGTCCTGTTATAAATGCGGATGGATGCTGGGTCATAAAATCGCTAAAGAATTTTAATGATCTTGCCGTTTCGCTTAATTGCACAATCATTGTTTGCAAATTACGATGAAAATCTGTGTTGCCACCATAACTTCCTAGCAATTTATTAGCATTCTTTAAGGTTTGATCTAACTGGCGACTCATTTCTGGTAACTCTTTCAACAATGGTGATGCCCCATTATTTACTTTCTTACTAAGATCGCTCATATTTTGCATCGTTTGACGCATTGCTTTCAACGTTTTGGTAACATCTGGGCTATTTAATCGATCATCAGCATGTGCCATTAAGTTATTAAGGTTCTCACCCAACTGATCTAACGGCATTGCCGCTAATTTTGATGCAACCGTTGACATAGAAGCCATAATTCCGTCCATGCCCCCTGCTTGACTTGGAATCACCAAAGCATCGCCTTCTTTTTGAGGAATGATGGGCTTTTTCATATCAATAAAGTTCAAAGAAATTAAAGAGCTACCAAACAAGAAATTATCACTTGCAACACTTGCTTTCATCCCATTTGCAATTAACGATTTCGTAATCAAAGCCAATGTCGCAGAATCATATTTCTTTTGAAAAGAAAAGACACGGTCTGGTTGAATGTCCATTGTAATTTTTGCACGGGTTTTATTCGCAGCCCGATCAATAATTAAAGCAACATTTTGCACAGTTCCTATCTGTAATCCAAACAGAGTAACTCTACTTCCTTTGGATAATCCTTTAACTGAAGAGGTTACATAAGTGACAAGATGGACATTATCTTGATAACGCGCATTTTCTGCGGCATCTTTATCAGCATATAAATTAAATTGTGTATTGGCAGGCACTGTCTCTTTATTTTGATGCTCTTTATCTGCAACCAAAGGCCTATCTAATTCATCAAAAGCAACACCTCCAGACATTAATGCCTGAATCGACTGTAATTCAATATTTAATCCCGTCGCACCAAAACCGAACTTAATGCCCGATACATTCCAAAAAGCACTATCAGGATGTAAATAGCTATCATAAGGTTTCTTTAAGAAAATATGTAATAAAATGGGTCCTACACCGCCCTTTGGCATATCGTAACTAAGAACTTCCCCAGCCACCGTATCGCGATAGAAAATTGGAGCACCCTCCCCTAAAGACCCAAGATTATTAGTTGCTAATGTATAAGTGGTTCCTGGCTGTCCTGAACGGACCCCAGGTGGGGATTCCAATCCAACAAAATAGCGTTGTCTTTTGCCAACTTGATAATCGCCAGGATCAAACGCAATATAAGCACCACTAATCAAGGTTTCTAATCCTGAAATATTTGCTCCATTAAAGCGTGGTCGAACCACCCAAAAACGTGCGTTGCTAGAAATCACAGATGCAGCGCGTCTTGTCATTGCCACTTGAACATCAACATGACGCATATCTTTACTTAAATTAACACTTTTGACCGTCCCTAATACAACAGATTTATTTTTTACCTGTGTTTGACCGCTGACAATCCCATCTGCTGTTTCAAAGGAAATCGTAATTGTAGGACCTGCGTTATAAATGGCTTTCCATCCCAAGTAAATCGCTAGGACGGCGACCAGAATAGGAACAACCCACACCAAAGAAAACTTGATCTTTCGTGTTGGTGCCAGGGGTAATTGATCATTATTATTGTTCGACATATTTCTTTTACTGAATGTTGATAATGTTTACATGAATTTTATTAAAATTTAGTTGTTATCTGCTTTTGTTTGATTGGTTTGGGAATCATTCATTTTAGCATAATCCCACATTAAACGTGGATCGAAGGTATCTGCTGCAAATATTGTGACCACAACAACAGCAGCGAACATCAAAATGCCAACATGAGCATGCACTGTCGCCAACGCATCAAAATGAATCAATGCAATTAAAATTGATATCATAAAGACATCAATCATTGACCAACGACCAATAAAGGTAATGACGCGAAATAATTTAGATCTCATTATCAACCATTTTTTAGATCTCATTATACTCGCGGCAATCATTAATCCAATTCCCGAGATTTTCAATACGGGAACTGCAATACTTGCTACAAAGACAAGTAACGCCAATGGAATCATTTGGCTTTGCCATAACTCCACAACACCACCAAAGATTTGATGACTACTCACCCTACCCATCATTGTTGTACTCATAATAGGATATAAATTCGCTGGAATATAAAAAACAAAAGCTGTAATTAAAAGAGCCAACGACCGATTTAAACTATTGGGTTTACGTTTATGTATGTTTTTTCCACACCGAGGACATATACCAATATGTTCATCTTCGTGAATGCTTGTATCGGTTTTAAAAACTAACCCGCAACATTCGCATGAAGCTAAATAGTCATTTTCGGGCAATATATCAGAATGATAATGGCCGACTTCTACTTGTTTGTGACGATAGACCATTGTTTTGTTAGTTGCGCATCGTTCCCATAAAGTGGCAAAATCAGTACTTGCATCTGTGACACTCATAGAAATCATCAATAAGACCATAGCATATAGTGAATAATCAATCTGTACATATGCCATCCCTACCAATTTTGTATAAGCAACAAAAACACCTAAAATATAGACCTCAATCATCGACCATGGTCGTAATAATCGGTATAAATGCAATAATCTAGGAAAAAAAGACGGTAACATCGTAAAACGTGAATAATACAAGATACTAAGGATCAAACCGATGATCACAATCGGAAAAACAACCACGACTAACCCTACTAAAGCTCCGACACTCCCCAAGCCTTGATGCATGAATTCGATGCTGCCATTCAAAATACCCAACGAGTTCGTTCGCCCATAGATATTCACTGATAATAAAGGAAATGACACCATCATTAAGTATAAGATCACCGAAGATATCGCAAAGGCAAAAGGAACCGCCCATTGTCGGCTAAGGGGATGACGAAAAAGTTCAAGCCCACATCGATGACATGCAACCAACTCACCATGATTGACTTCTGGATATTGTTGCACCAATCCACAAGAATGACATTCCACGACTTGATCAACGATACATATCGCTTCGTTTAATTTCTTACTTTCTAACACAAACTCTCTCTTAATCAAATGTAAACCTGACCATTTGTTTCAGCGTCAATTTACCTTACGTATCTTTTCTACGTTTTATCTGTATAAGCAAACATAGATACTGTGATAAATCTATAAATTTAAAATAAACTTATAGAAAAATTCTTTATCACCCTTGCAGTCTATGCTCAGCTCCTATATAAAAAGCAAAACATAAAACATATAAGCCGACATAGCTCAGGGGTAGAGCAACTGATTCGTAATCAGTAGGTCCTCGGTTCAATTCCGAGTGTCGGCACCACTTTATTTTATATAAAAATTAAGTACTTTTGTTAACTACAACTAAATAATACATGTATCACCGCACTTTCCAAGTTTTTTTATTGATTGCCAGTAACGCTTTAGACGTTCTGTGAGCTGTAAAGAACAATATCAATTTTAAGAAAAACTGATATCTCTTAACAATTCGAAATATAATTATTCTTAATTTATATATGCAATATTTGCTTGCTCTGCTTGTACTTGCAGGTCTAATGCACCTTTAAGGTTTAAAGGCAATGGAACCCCATGATCGCTTTTCTGACAAAAATTGGTGGCTGTTTGAAAAGATAAATGCATATCCGAAGATAGTTCTTTACGTAAACAACCTACATCGCTTTCAAGAGGCAGACGACCCATCTCAGGATTACACCCACCTAGTAATAAAAGTGTAAATCCTGATAAAATTATTTTTTTTATCACTTTGTTAAATACCGCTGTTACATTTTATATAATCGTGTCAAATTTTCAATACGATATCAATTCAACGAATGAATAGCAGTTATTTATACAATAGTTTCTTTAAAAAGTAACGTTTGTTTTTAAACCAAACACTACAGCATCTTTATACGTGCTTTTTGTCGCAGCAACATTATGAAAATACTCAAAAATTGGCATTAACATGACACCGCGATAGGCTGCAACTCCATAATTCGCTTCAAACAGCAAACTATTTGTTTGAACCCCAGGTGCGCCATTTAATAAACCATTAAAAATTCCATTAGCACCCGTCACCATACCATTATTGATTTGATATTGCTGTGCTCTACTTAAGCCGCGTGGAACGGTATAGTAAGTTAACATCAACCCAAATTGATCGTATGATCGCGATTTCCAAAAACCACGATCCAAAACCCCAATATTGTAAAAATCCTTGAAAGTAGAGGTTGTTGCAGCATCATGACCGTAATTTGCAATCACATATAATCCATGGTCTTCAATAGGATCGTTACGGTAAACCATTTGGTCAGCTTGGATCCAAAATTGAAAACGATTATCTTTTTTACCTGAACCCGTTACTTGAGAAGACCAAGTTTCAAAACGACTGCTATCAATCCCAGCTCCTACATGAACATGACCCACCAAGTGATTCTTACCGATATTAGGATTGTACCCTAATTCTACAGGAACAAATGCACCAGTTGCCTCTGATGTACCCCAATCCCAACCGGTTCTGCCACCTTGAGGCCAAGGAGTACTTTGATAGGCACCCACTTGTATATAGGCCTGAGGAGTAAATTTATATAAAATACGCCCCCCCCAAACAGCACCTGGCCAATCAGAAAAGCCTTGTTGAGATTGTGTGCTCCTGGGATGTCCACAAGTGGTTAATAACATAAATTGACAGGCAATTGCACTATGTGCATAATCATCACCCACACTCAGGCGTCCCATTTTGATATCAATTTTATCGTGCCATAATTTCTGTTCACCATAAAAATCATACATGCGAAGCAAACGAGCATATCCACCCCCATAAACTTCTTGGGCTTGGATTTGAGAATCGCCAACATAATCCGCACTGGCATTACGTCCAGAGCGATTCATAATAACTGCATGAGTTGAAAAGCCTTTCCAACCGATAATCTTTTCCCAATCAACATCTACTGAAAAAGCAATCTGTTGGGTGAAATCTGCACCTTTACGCTTGCCACCACTGACAACTCCAGCCGTTTCAGTAACCCAATTTAATCCCAACTGAATACCATATTGATCCAAATAACGGTTTAATCCGCTAAAGAATAACTCTTTAGATGGGTCACCTTTTGTATCGTTATGGTCTTCTACTTGAAGGTTTTTGTTTTTTTTAAACTGAAAAGCCTGTTGAGCTTCTACTTGATTGGTATATGCTGCCGAAAAAAAAGTAATTACCATTAAAGCAGTAGATATTTTATAATTGCTTTTTCGCAACATGTTTACAAACCCTTAGATCAATAAATTCAAGCAGAAAATCAAAAGCAAGCCGTCTGGTCAACTCAATAGATCGTGATTTCTTTGAAAAAACTTAATGTATGCTCGCTGCAACATCCAAAGAACCATTAATAATAAACTGAACCCCCATACATACCAGCAAAAAACCCATTAATCGCGATATTGCCTGCACACCACTATTTCCAATAATACGCATAATTACCGTAGAACTACGTAAAGAAATCCATAATAAAGCACTAATAATTAAAAACACTATTACTGGAGCAACATAAATAACCCACTCGGATATATGCACAGTTGGTTGTTTTACGGCTGATGCATTGCTGATAATCATTGCAATTGTTCCAGGCCCTGCTGTCCCAGGCATTGCCAAAGGGACAAAAGCAATATTCGTATCAGGTTCTTTTTTCAATTCTGCTGTCACAGAATGAACTTCTGGTACCTCATGCAGCTTCTTGACAGGAAACAGCATTTGAAAACCAATAAAACAAACAATCAACCCACCCGCAATCCGTAGCCCTGGCACAGAAATACCAAACGTATTCATAACGAGCTGACCTGCGTACCATGTCACAATCATAATAAGAAAAACATAGACTCCGGCCATCAATGCTTGCTGATTACGTGTTTTTTGATTCATATCCTCAGTCAGGCTAAGAAATAAAGCTACCGCCGTTAAAGGGTTCGCCAAAGGTAAAAGGGTAATGAGCCCTATTCCTATAATTTCGAAAAGTTCCATCATATGTAATATTTATTATTTTCAACGTTATAAACCATGAATACTATCAATAATGTTTGTTAAGTGTAAACTAATAACATTTTTTAAATAAAATACATATTTCAAATCCACTCAACAATGTTGAATACACTTAATAAACTAAATAATTTTTTTAATGATAATTTCCCACTCTAATTATTATAAAAAAAAGAAATTTATCATTATTTTGAAAAAAGTTATTTGTATGAGATCAACTTAACCTGTGAAATCAATAGTATATAATGTAACAGTTGATGGAAGAGCGCCTCTATCTGTAATGTTTAATACTCCGTTGGAGAATGAGCTGCTAATAGAGGTCGTTTCTTCTTCTGGAATCATACGATCAAGACGGCCACCTTCTTTAATTCGATATGCTGTGATTTTATAATTTCTGAAACTATTAGCAATATTCCTGATAGTAATATTTAAACCTGTACGGCTTAGAGTATTATTCTGTTCTCTTCTAGGGGGGAATACAGTGAGGGGAGTTCTTGAAACGTATGGTCTTTGATGAACGAGATTATTATATATAACTGTATTAGGATCTATTCCCCCAAACCAATGTTCTTTACTCCAATCATCATTTAATTGATTAACAGTTCTATTCGTATCCAAATAATATTGCTGGTTTAGGGGACCTTCGGGAGACATCAGCGGATTGCCAAAAACAAGATCTATTTCATAATTTGCAGCTAGAATATTAATTTTATTTCCAGCCTCATTTTCTCCAACTAATGTTGTTAATCCAGTACTAAAATCATTATCTTGAGTTAACAGATAAGGCGTTTCAAACATACGAGTAAATAGATTAAAACATTGTGCTGCATAATTACAAAAATTCTTATGTGCTGGGTTCGTCGGGTTTGATTGATCATTAAATAACCCAAAAGATGAACCGCCCCCACGGTAATAATATGCTCTGTTAACTTTACAATATTGCATATAAATTAAAATTGTTGCTATAAAAGATGCACTGGTTGTAGATTGTACTTTAGTAAAAGTATGTGAAAATCCAACAGGCGAAGAAGCCCATTCTGTACAGTGACTTTCGATATTATTGTAACCACATGTATTTAAAGTTTTTTGAATACTATTTCCTATACTAACAATGTTATTAGGGTCATTAGTATAACAATACCAAGATAGAAAATCGATAGGAGTATTCGTGATTTTACAATAATTAAGTAAGCCATCAAGCAAGGGACTACCAGGATTATAACCATATGTTACACTTGGTCCTCCAACTTTAGCTGTCGAATCAACTGCTTTAATGGCTTAAGCTACTTTAGAATAAAATTCATAATAAACTTGTGGGTTATTATTATTCCAAGATGAAGATAAATCAGGCTCATTCCAAATTTGCCAATAAGCAACTTTTCTAGGCAAACCTGTGGCTTGATAGTTTAGAGAATAGCGTTCGACTAGTTTTGGAACAAGTGCAGCATAAATATCGAAATTCTCAGGCGGCTCATATCCACCATCAAGTGTCCGTCCAATGCGGAACATAATTTCTCGTTGAAGGTTACCAGGATTAACGCTAGCATTATTTTTCATGATACGACGAATTGCATCATCTGTAATTCGGTAATTTGGACTACGCGAAGCTTGCTTCAAATCGTTATTACGCATACCAACAGCAGCGTAAGGAAAGATTGTTCTTTTATTAGCATAGTCAGCAAGAAATTCCTTTGCTTTAGATTGCTGATTTTGACCATTTACTGCCAACTCAGTCTTGTTATAATTTGCAAGAATAAAATCAATAATTATAAATTAGTGATTTAAGAATAATTAACGTTAGATTACAAAAATAATCGAGCCTTTCTTGCAAGCATAGTAAGTTATAATTATTTATAAGTAATAGAATATAATGTTAAAAGAATATTATATTTTTAACAATTTTTTCAAATATGTAACGTCGTATAAGATATTGATAAATATGATACTAAATTTCATGTTAGTATCATTGATTTAGAATAAACTAGGACAAAATACAGGTCAGAACTACACCTCGGATACACGCTAGTCAATTTTCTAATGGTAATATAAATACAACTTACAAATCAATTAGTCTGTCACCAGTGTGCCTGCCCTTATTACTAGGATTTAATAAGTTTTATATTTTTTAACTATTGCGTGTAGAAGCTTTGGATAATCGTCACTATCTGTGCTTTAAACTGATGATATTTGGAGTATTGGGAGCGGGGAGAGGATTTGAACCTCTGACCTTCAGGTTATGAGCCTG